>CATWQA010000070.1 GCA_958352815.1 uncultured Eubacteriales bacterium | reverse complement strand
TATGGGTCGTCAGCTGTTCCGCTTCCGGATTTGATTATCATATTTTCTTCGTTTAGATAAAATGCAGGACGTACGCCAAGTTCATACCTAAACACACTTCCCAATCCATACCCTCCATCATTAGTGGCTGTTGTAATAGAAAGATTATACATAGGTGTTCTCAACCAATATATTCCATTGTCGTCCTCATTTAGAGGTTCTGCTCCCTCCGCATTTTCAGCGGCAACAGTTCCCAATTGACTTAATACATTACATAACTGTTTTTCATCGAGGGTAAAAACAGTGTCATTCACTCTATACATAGCTCCATAGTATGCCCTATACATATCTTCTATTTTGTATCTGTATACTGTTTGTTCGAACTGAGAATCTCTGCCTTTAACAATTTTGGGATAAAATGGTTTTCGCAGTCCGTTTTCAGACATATATGCGGTGTCCTCCGACAAAGCCTGCCAATGACTAACTGTTTTCATTACGCTTTTTTCACTATCGGTAAAATTATCGTTGTTTAAAAATCCCTTTTCATCTGCATATGGAGTAAAATTTTTACTACTATAATTTTTATGAATATTATCAGATGACGGCACATATTTATCAAACCATTCTACTTCACCGGAATCAGCGGCAGAATTTAGCCACACTCTCATGGCGGTGTTTTCCCAATGGTTATCAACTTTATTATCTGTTTCAACGTTAAAAATTCTGTAGGATAAAATTTTATCGCTTACCATTAAAATTCCGTTTTCATCATCTGATACTACCGCCCTCCAAAGAATAGGGTTTCCGTTGTATTCCCCAAGCTGATAATATGCACTTGATGTTATACTTGTCTCTGTGTCTGCAAATACTGTAACACATAATAACGATAAACACATTACAATAATTATTGTTTTTACTAATTTTGTCTTCATACTCTAATCCTCCTTACATTAATTCCGGTTCAAATAATAGGCTTTAGGGTTATACATATTATACCATGAATTTCAAAACGGCTCAACCTATTTTTAGGAATTGAGCCGTTTATTTGAAATTCACCTATTCGATAATTATGATTATTCTGTTGTGATTATTGCCGTGTTGGTTGCTTCGTCCCAGTCTACGGTGTAGCCTAAGTTTTCCGAGAGGAAGCGTAGGGGCACAAAGGTTTGGTCGTTTATCAGGCGGGCGGGGACGTCCATTGTGGCTATGGTTCCGTTAACCGTGGCGGTGGTGTTATCAACGCTGAATGTGACAGATTTTTCTGTCTTGGCTAAATTTGGGAAACTTATATCAGAGTTTGATAAAGTCGCCCGCCCTGTTGCGCTCGCCCCCTCCGCCCCGAGCGCTGACGTGTTAATTGTTGCCGTTGCAGCTTGAGTTTCTTCGTCCCAGGTTACCTCTGCACCCATTTGCTCAAACAGAAAACGCATCGGCACTAAGGTACGATCATCCTCCATAACCGGCGGCTGATCAAAACCTAAGATTTTATCATTTAATTGGACGTAAGTTAAATCATCAAATTGATACATTGGTATGCGAAAAATGTACTCAACATCTTGATCTATATATATATAATCATCTGTCGCCCATATACATCTATCAAACCAATTTTCTAATTTTGCGCCGTTCTTATCCGGTACACTTATCTTATATACATAATCCATTGTTATAAAACTTTTCTCTTTATCCAATACAGTTGTTCGATATTTCGAACGCACAACATATCCAGATAAATCGCTATACATGGCTATATCGCTGCTTTCTATTTTATAATCATTTTCATATATTACTTCTCTCTCGTTCTCATATTGTCCGGTTGTTAAAAACACTCTTGTCTTATCTTTGCTTTCATTTTCAAAGCTAACGCTGTCACCTTTAGCTATTTTATAAATTGGTGCATCAAGATAATCTAATACCTCTTGAACTTCTTCTTTCGTAATCTCCGTATAATCTATTCCGTTGGCTGACTTTAAGTATTTCTGAGTCGACTCTCCTTTCGCAGTATATATTTTTGTTGCAAAGTAGAAATATCCGTTATAAAATCCGTAGCAGCTCATAAGTCCGTTTGCATCCACTGTATCTACTAAGTCGCAATTTTCATCAAACACGTATATACAACCATTGCTAAACCCTGCAGGACGTTGATAATATGACAAAGCCATATTAGGTACGCCCATAACTATTGTTACTCCATTACCACTATATGCTCCGCCTATATTTCCATTGTTTTTTAAAGAGACTTCCACTATTTTATCAAAGTTGATACCGTCATTTGAAAAACGAATATAATATCGGCGTTTCTGATCTTGTATGTCAATTTTATCCATGTCAATATAATACTCTCCACTATAAGCATGGTAGTACGGAAGCGACGTTTTATTTTTGTTTATTTTTTCAATAACCGGAAAACTTGAATATATAAGCTCCTCATAATTTGTGCATATATCTTGGTTTACGGTAAGTCCCTCGAAGCCTATCCACTGTCCGTTATCATAATACGATTTTACTGTGTAAAATGGGTTTTCTGTTTCTGTTATATAAATTCTTTTATTTTCAAATGGAGGTATAATTTCTCCATCTCCGGGTCCTAAGCTGGGATTTGTTGTATAGTGTATTGATATTTCTCTGTCTCCCGAAACTTCAACCTGTCCATCAATTTCAGCGATCAGGCTCCTATTACTAATATCGTCTGCCGTTACTACAGTAAGCTCTATGCGGTTTGTGTCCGCATTTTTATATATCACATAATTTTGACCTGCAAACTGCTCTAAGCCAGTAAGACCGCTTTTGTCACCGT
>CATWQA010000069.1 GCA_958352815.1 uncultured Eubacteriales bacterium | reverse complement strand
ATATTCCGCCATGCCAAGCCGCGGCGGCAATGTTGCCAAAGCCTTTATCAAAATTGTAAGGTGGTGTAATTGCATGTACAGGGGTTTGGGGCGTAGCCCCAAGCGCACGGGCGGGCGAATATTTTAAGGCAAAGCCTCTATCGAAGAAATAGATCTAAGGGCTGCGGAAAATCGCAGCCCTTAAACAGATTAATACTTTTTACTGTAAAATATGTTGGACACCGCATACAAAATTACCTTTAAGCACAGCAACGCGGCAACGAGAGTTGAGTAATCAGTATTATCCTTATAGGAAAAGTATATAACGGCAAAAAACTCAATGTACACCGATGTCCAAAAGGCAAAAGAATAGCTCTTTCCTGCAATAAATTTCTCCCTCTCATCATTATAAACCGCTTCGACTTCCTTAAGCTTTTCCGGGTTTGATAATATTAAGATGTTTTTCACCGTCATAACCGTATTCACAGCTAAAAGGGACACTCCCATGTACAGCAGACCGGTGTTGCTTTTTATAATTCCCGCCCCAATCAGAACAGCGGCAAGAATAAACGTTATAACTCTTCCAAAAATCACTTTGTTTTTATAGCTCATTTTTATCCTCCTCAAAAATAAATACTTGTTCGATGGTTTTGTCAAACAGAACCGCAATTCTGTGAGCCAGCTCAATTGAGGGATTATATCTCCCGTTCTCCAGTGAAATAATAGTTTGGCGAGACACCCCTAAAATGTCAGCCACCGCTTTTTGGGTTAACCCTTTTTCATGCCTGAGCTCAGAAATTAAGTTTTGGATTTTAATCGCCTCCTAATTTAAAGTGTAAAGTTAACTTTACTTTATTATACATCATAAAATAATATATGTCAAGTATGCTTTACATATTTTTTAAGATTTTTATTTACAGTTAAAATTTGACATTATTTCTTTATTGTGTTACAATTCGGGTGTAGGTATCTCCGTTTTTTTGGGGATATATTTTATGTTTTTATCTTTACCGTATTATACACAGAGACTCAACGCAAATTTTAAACAGGGGGTAAAAATGTCAAAATTCAGAAAAATAGTTTATTCAAATAAGCTGTTCTGCTTGTTCATCATGTTAATTCAGCTGGGAATTTTGATTGGAGTTAGTTTTTTCCTTACTGATTATTCAAGAACTTTGTATGTGGTTATGACCATAATCGGAACCCTCTTGATTATATACGAGATAAATCGGGACGAGGAGCCGGGATTTAAGCTGACTTGGGTGTTGCTTTTGGCGGTTATACCGATTTTCGGGGCACTGCTCTATCTTTTTCTGCACTACAATTTTATTTCCAAAAAAATCGCCGAGCGGAGTGAGGAGATAAGGGAGGATTCTGTTAAATTCACAAAGCAATCGAAAGATGTTATTGATAAGCTTTCCGAAAAGTCTAAAGAGGACATAGGTATCACAAAGTATATATATGACTATTCAGGTCTGCCGGTTTATGACAGGACGAAAATCGACTATTTTCCTTTGGGAGAGGACATGTTTGAGGAGTTGAAAAGGGATCTCAAGGCGGCGGAAAAATTCATTTTTATCGAAATATTTATAATCAATCCTAAAGGAAAAATGTGGCCTGAAATTCTTGAGATTTTAAAGGATAAGGCGGCAAAGGGCGTTGAGGTTCGCCTGCTTTACGATAACATGGGCTGCATAACTCTGCTTCCTGCGGATTACTGCGATACTATGACGGAGTTTGGGATTAATTGCCGTGTTTTTGCGCCGATTGTTCCGATTTACTCAACCCATCAGAACAACAGGGATCACAGAAAGGTTATAGTGATTGACGGAAAGACCTCCTATACGGGAGGCGTCAACTTTGCTGATGAATATATTAATGAAAGAAAGAGATTTGGGCACTGGAAAGACAATGCCATCAGAATAAGAGGAGCTGCTGTTTCAAGTATGACGGCTATGTTCTTACAGATGTGGAATGTAGCGGATTTTGAAAATAATGAGCGGAACGACTACGGGAAGTACATTACCCTTTCGGAAAATTCGGAATATGACTGTGAGGGGTTTGTTGCCCCCTTTGCGGACAGCCCGCTCGAAAACGACAGGTTTGGAGAAAATCTCTATATAAACAATCTCAACATGGCGCAGGAGTATGTTCATATTATGACTCCCTATTTGGTGCTGGGGGCAAGTATGCTTCATGCCCTTAAAACTGCAGCGAAGCGCGGTGTGGACGTTAAGCTTATGCTGCCGCACAAACCCGATAAGCCATATGCCTTCTGGCTGGCGGGAACATATTACTGCGAGCTTATCGAAAGCGGCGTTCAGATATATGAATATACACCGGGCTTTGTCCATGCAAAAATGTCGGTGTCAGACGGTAAGAGAGCTGTTATCGGCACAATCAATCATGATTACAGAAGTCTTTATCTTCACTACGAAAACGCAGTGTATTTGGTTGATGTACCTGAAATTAGAGAAATGGAAGAGGATTTTGGCAAAACGCTCAGGCAGTGCCAAAGGGTGACGGTTGAGGATTTCAAAAAGAGAAGCATTATAACAAGGACGGCGGGCAGACTTATCCGTTTGGTTGCGCCTCTGCTTTAGGATTTTTATTCCTGATAATTTAAACATTCCTGTTTTATTAACAAATTATTGTTATTAAATAAAATTGATATTGACGATTTGTTAGAATATGTGATATAATTAAACATATGAAATTGGAGGTGTTTTAGTTGGCATTAAATGTTGTTAGTGAGGCGAGGCGTTGTTTAAACTGTAAAAAGCCCATGTGCAGAGAGGGCTGCCCTATACACACGAATATCCCCACTATGATTCAGATGTTCCTGAACGGCGAGATGGAGGAAGCGGGGGAAATGCTTTTTAACAATAATCCCCTTTCG
>CATWQA010000068.1 GCA_958352815.1 uncultured Eubacteriales bacterium | reverse complement strand
AAATAATACTGCCGCCGTAAGCCTTTTAAGATTTTTCATACGATATCCCCTCGGTTTAATTATAGTGTTATTTTTGACTATTTTATCATAATTTTTGTAACGTGTCAAGTTATATTTATTATTTGCTGTGTTGTTGTTAATGCTATTGTATATGTCTAAAATAATGCTTAGGGAGGTTATTGTAATGCAGAAGAAACATTTTGAAAAATATAAGTACCTGGGATTAAATATTGCTTATTACAGAAAAGCAAAAAATCTCTCTCAATTAAAATTGGCAGAGCTTATAAACATAAGCAGAACACATATGAGCAGAATTGAAACGGCGGATTGCGCCGTCTCTTTAGATGTTATTTTTGATATATGCGACGTTTTGGAAATCCCTGTTGAAAAACTTTTTTCCTTTAGAATTTAATTCTATATAGGCTGATTCGTGCCAAAATCCCTTAATTAAAATATCGAGTTCCTAAAAAATCCCTTGACATTCTATGTCTAACGTGTTAGACTATATATGTCTATAAGAATAGTCATAATTTGATAAAGGCTTTGGTGACATTGCTGCCGCATCGTCACATTATATCCTTGTTGCTTCTCCTTCCCAAAAAGTCTTTCGACTTTTCGGGAGCCCTGCCCGCCCCGGCGCTTGGGGAGGAGAGCGGCAAGCGCAACGGGGCGGGCGAATAGTTCTAAAGGCAAAGCCTTTATCAAAATAATTGGGTGGCGAAATTGCATATATAGGGGTTTGGGGCAACGCACCAATCGGTGATGTTACAAGCAGCATAGGGCGGAACGATTTAAAACGGGGGTATTTTATGTGTACAAAAGGTATTAATATCGGTGAAGCGGAGCTTGAAATAATGAAGGCGATATGGAGGGCTGAGGAGCCTATCGGTTCGGCGGCTATAGGCGAAGCCGTTAAGGACAAGGGCTGGAAGCGGACAACTATTGCCACATTTCTCGCTCATCTGGCGGAAAAGGGAGCCATAGGCGCCGAAAGGCGCGGAAAGGCGTGGTACTACACGCCGATTTTGACCGAAAAGGAGTATCGAAGGACGCAGGTTAAAAAGCTTGTTAAAAATGTGTTTAACGGTTCCGCACGTGATTTGGTGGCTTCCTTATTTGAGGAGAAGGCGTTGTCTGATGATGACGTTGAGGAGTTAAAGTCGATTTTCAAGGAGGATTAAAATGTTAGGCGATTTATTCAGGGCATTTTTAATAACCTCGATTGCAGGTTCGGCGCTTGCTGTAATCATTACGTTTTTAAGACCTGTTACAAGGCGTGTTTTCGGATATTCATGGCACTATTACATATGGCTTGCAGTGCTTATTGTTATGGTGCTGCCCGTTAGAGTTAATGTTGGACAAAATGATGGGGATATTCCCGTTGTGCGCCATCAAGGAATATCGGAACAGGGAGCGGAAGCAGCGGATATTTTTCAAACCGAAGCGGAGCCTGCCCCGCCGGAAGCACCGACAACAACGGATTTAATCATTCTGTTGGTTAACAGCCGCCTGGATTATCTAAGCATAATATGGCTTTTGGGAATGGAAATGTTTTTCGCAATAAACATTATCGGTTACGCAAGATTTGTAAGGCGCGTGCATAAAAATTCCGTTGTTGCGGATTGCCCGCAGATACGTAATTATACCGACAGAAAAATCATCGTGCGCAAGGGCGGTGAATTATCCTCGCCTTTTATGCTGGGTGTGTTCCGTCCCACCTTGATTTTGCCTGAAAGAGAGCTCACGGCAGAGCAGCTCCGCAATATTCTCTCCCACGAAATGACCCATTTCAGGCGCAAGGATATTTTGTATAAATGGTTTGCTGTGATTGTCAGATGTATTCACTGGTTTAATCCCATGGTCTATTTCGTGGTGCGGCAGATAAACAGAGAGTGTGAAATTTCCTGTGACTTATCGGTTACAAGACGTATGAATAGGGAGGAGCAAATGAGCTACGTGGACACTATTCTCTCGTTGGTTTCAGAGGACAGAGTTAAAAGTGTGCCGATGACAACTCAAATGGCAAACGGCAAGAGAGCTTTGAAACGGAGGTTTATTATGATTAAGAACGCAAAGCAAACCACAAAATTTGTGTCGGCAGTGTCGGCGGCAGTAGCTGTGGCAGCGTTGACTACGACTGTATTTGCGGGCGGCGCACTGTCAAATGCAACGGATCCGGGCGTGGACGGACCGACGGCAATCTATATCACCAAAGACAGAAGAGAGGAAGTAGTTGCCGATAATCATTTTTCGGATGAGGAGGCTGCCGAGGCTCGGGCGGTGGTAGAGGAATATTATCGGGCAGGCAACGCAAAGGACAGACAGGCACAGCTTGCAACTTTGAAGGAGCATTACAACGCCCCAAACGTCAGACTTGCAAGCGATGATAAATCAATCGTAACAGTCAGGGGAATAAGATATGACCCCAATGACATAGGCAGAGAGGAATATGTTACCTACGGCAGGGGCTCGGTAACGAATACAACCCTTGAAAATGTAATTGTTTTCAGAACTGATTATGACGTGAGCTTTCCCGAGGGAACGACCGATGAGGAGAGGGGAGCGTGGCAGTCTGAATACAGGAATTGGAAGATGATTTTAATTCGTGACGGCAAGGACGGCAAATGGCTGATTGACGATATGGGATATTAAGGGATTGTTCTGCCGAACTCGTGCGTAAAAATAAGGCATACCGCAGGATAAATTGCGGTATGCCTTTTTATGCTTTAAATTAAAGAAACAGCAGGGAGAAATACTCGCCCATCAAGTCCCCCGGAACCTCGCCGACCCTCCAGCCCGGTTCGGTGGTCTCGATATAATAGTAGTCCTTGCCCTCATAGGATATGTTGCCCCTGCCCGAGGTTTGCAAGCCCACCGCCATATGATTATCGC
>CATWQA010000067.1 GCA_958352815.1 uncultured Eubacteriales bacterium | reverse complement strand
GCCGCTTAATGTAACGCCCATAAGCAGCTTATGTATTCGCCTTTTTAACGCTGTCCTCAGGGTGATAAGTGTTGTCCTCAAGCCGTTTGTCCCCAATTTTTTTGGAACAAGATCTCAGAGATTATATATTTTCTTTCCAACACATATAAATATACTTTCTTTCCCAATCCATATCGTGATAATAGCCGAGGTCACACATCCGGCAACCGTGACACAAATCGGTTGCTATTTCAGAGATAACATCTGATAGTTCCAATTTGTGCTTCCATTTATCTTCGATTTTTTCATATCCGACAACAGCGCCCGCAATATTGCCGGTAACAGCCCCTGTTGAGTCGCTGTCTCCGCTGTGGTTTACCGCAGCAATAATCGCTTTTGAAAAATCGTTTTGATAACGCAGACTGCAATAAATCGCAATAGCCAGTGTTTCTTCCGCAACCCAACCTTCTCCTATTTTGGATATGTTTTCAATATCGCTTTTATCATTTTCGGACAGTCTGATTGCTAAATTAATAATGTTTCTCAATTCATTAATGTGCTTATCTTTTTTGAAGATCTTATATACACAATCGCGCGCCTCTTCTACGATTTCTTTTAAGGTGCTTGTTTCCTTTTGAGGGTAAACAATACGATTGATTATATGTACCAAAACCGAAGAGGTCATATATCCCAGCGAATGTCCGTGGGTGATTGCTGAAATCAAAGCTGCTTCCTCATCCAAAGTTTCTATACCTACGTAGTATTCAAACAGCCCAAGCGGAGCAATGCGCATAACCGCTCCGCAGCCCTTGCTTTTGTTTATAGGTTTTTTCATAAAATCCCAATAATGTCGGTCGGAGTTTTTAGTTTTTATTAAAGAAGATATGCAAGTGTTTCCCGGCGAACGTCTTGAATACAGTTCGGGTACGTCCAAAAGCCAGGATCTTCTTTGGTAAAATTCCATCTTTCGGCTTGTTTCAAAATCTGTTTGTTGCGTGAGTAACCAGTCCAGATAAGAACATATAACATATCCGATTGGTCGCCCGCCGACACCTCTCATGCTCAGCCTTGTATCAGCTACAAGAATGCCGTTTGCAGTAAACAATGTCATTTGAGTATCGTCTGAAATAAGGGCAAGTCCGCTCTTTTTGTCAAGGGTATATTCGTGTATGCCATCTTTGCCGTATTTTTCGCGTATTTGCTCAATACTCATAAACTCAACGGGATAGCCCAGCGCGTCGCCCATTGCGCCGCCAAAAAGCGAACCCTTTATTTTATCAAGATTTTTCTCTTTTTCTTTAATTGTTTCCATAACTTCGCGATATTCTTCTAAATCCTTTTCATAATCTTTCATAATATTTACCCCCATTGCTTTTATACAAAGATAATAGCATATATAAAAAGTAAAAGTGTCGCCTTTGCGGCGACATTTTCAGCAAAATATTTTTCGTTAAAAAACAGCGATACACCGCCTAAAAAAGCTGTGACAAAACCTATACTTTTTGTCACAGCTTTTTTAATAATAATTATTCATAAATCATTACCATAATTCTATCATTAAATTAATGAAAAGTCAACAAAAAATTAAAGAATATATGGTTTTTCTTGTTTGTGACAAAAAGTATAGGTTTTGTCACAATCCGTAAAACTTACGTAATTACGGGATTTTTGCGATAATATAATTAAAATTTAATTAAAAAGCGGAGGAAGAAAATGAAGAGACGAATTGTAAGTTTATTGGTGTCGGTTGCAATGCTGGTTACGCTGATGCCGACGGTTTTTGCGGAAAACTCGGGTGGCTCTTATGACGGAGCTTATACGGCGGCAAGCGGCGTTACAAGGGCGGAGTGGATTTCAAGCATTGTGGAGACCTTCCAAATGACGGTTGAGAGCGATGCAGCTATGCCAGACAACTATTTTTCCGATGTTACATCGGACGACTCCTGTTATTATGACTTGCTTCTTGCGGTGGAGTTCGGAGTTATTGATATTGAGGCAGGAGAAGCCTTTGAGCCGAACAAGGCCGTGACCCGTGAGTTTGCGGCGCAAACTCTGAATTTTGCACTGGGGTTTAGATTGGACGAGACGCAGGGGTATACCTATAATGAAAGCTCTGACGTGGCATACCCCGATGATATTCAGATAGCCGTTAATCGGGGTTGGTTTGATTTGTCGGGCGGCAATTTTCTGCCTGAGCGGGAGATAACCGCCGCCGAGGCTGCGGCAATGCTTGCCGATGCGAAAAACGTTCTCAGCGAAGAAGTAGTTGATGAAAACTACAATAGCACATATGAGTTTGCTGAGGGCGTAATCGTTGTGTCTGAAGCTGTTGAGACCGAGATTGAGAGCGATAATACGGTCGTGATTTATGATAACTCGATCGGGATTAATAAGGGAGACGTTTTTGCGGTTTATACAAGCGGTTTTCCCGTTGCGTTTACGGCTCTTGAGGTTGAGGTGTCCGATACCATGACGGTAATCCAAGCCACCCGCAATGGCGCAGAGGAAGCCATTGACTATGTGGACTGCGAGGGAGCCATTGAGGTTGATGTTGAGGACTTTCAGTTTGAGGAATACGCAACCTATTCAATAACAGACACCTCCAAGGCAAACGCCGAGAGCGAGGAGATGACCGTTGAGCTTAGCGGGGTTAGCTACGATGAGAAATCCAAAACCGTGACCGTGTCTCAGAAAATCAGCGTCGGCGACGCAGCTGCCGGAACGGTAAGCATAAAGGTTAAAAATCCGAAGCTGGTTTTCAAATCAAAAGGGGGTCTTACGCAGGTGTATGTTACGGCGGACACCAGCGTAACCACCTCTATAAGCTTTGATTTCGGGAATTATGCCGGCATACCCTCCAGCCTGCCCCTCGGAGCCGTTCCCATAGCGGGAATAGGCACAATCTCCCTTGAAATCGAGTATTCCCTTACGGGAGGAGTAACCCTGTCCTGGGACGGCGCAGTCAAGGCGGGCTTTTCGGTAAAGGGCTTTGATGTTAAGGTAATAAA
>CATWQA010000066.1 GCA_958352815.1 uncultured Eubacteriales bacterium | reverse complement strand
ATGAGGGCATAGTGCGACGATGCGGCGGCAATGTCGCCAAAGCCTTTATCAAAATGCGCCGCAGGCGCAGGGCTCCCGAAAAGTCGTTAGACTTCTTGGGAAGAGGAGCAATTGCCCGTAAAAGCGCAGACTTGCCGAACAGGCAAGTTGAGCGACAAGGGCATATTGCGACGAGGGGCTCACGCCCCAAACCCCCATTTACAGAATTTCCTTTGCATTTAATAAATGTTGCACATACGTATATCATTACGACGTAGGGGGCGGCTTCCCAGACGCCCCGAATACCAACCAACAGTTTTCATCAATGTAAATGGGTCAAAATACCAAAAATTCTGCAAATATACATACGATTTACAAATATGACTATTCCATATATCCATGCACATGCACGTACTATTCTTCGGGGCGTCTGGGAAGCCGCCCCCTACAAATTATACGGTTACACATATATGACCCCGTCTATTTTGATAAAATCTTTGCCTTCATCAAAACAGGGCGCATTTCTACACTCTACACTCTACATTCTACATTAATAAAGATTGTACCACAAAAATCCGTTTATAGCAAGCTATTTTATGTAAACATTTAATTACTTTTGTTCACAATTTAATTACCGTCTATTTGGTTCTGCGTCTGCCGGTCTTTCTTCTCTGTCTTTGAGACTCCTTTATGTTCCTGCGGATATTCACATACATATATATCGCAAGGATTACAATAGCCGCAAGAAGGGCAATTATAATAACCTTAACCGCCGCAAAGCCCCAGATGAACGAGAAGAACTGCATTAAAAATCCCAGCGGGTGACGTTTTACCGTGGAGTCCGCAACCAAGTCGCCGCTGCCCACAACCTTGCCGTCAAGAACCACGTTCACAGTGCCTATAACCTCGCCCTGAGCCACCGGAGCGGCAACATAATCGGCAAGCTGAGGCTCCAAAACCAAGTCCTCGCTCTTTGCGTCCTCGGGGATTGTCACAACTATGTCCTCCACAGTGGACAAGGTGGTGTGGTTGGCGCCGGAGCCGAACTTGACCTTAATCTCTCCCACCATGTCTCCGCTGCTGACAGCAGTAACCGCCTTATAGTTATCTATGGCGTACGCCAGCATATTCCTTGAATCGTAGTGGCGATCGTCCTCGGACTTACAGTTCATCACAACACCCACAACCTCCAGGTCGCCCTTTTTGGCAGCGGAAACCAGACAGTACCCCGCCTGGGAGGTGTGTCCCGTCTTAACGCCGATGGCATAGCTGTAATAATACCCTGTATATTTCAGGGTGGACAGAAGTCCGTTTGTATTAATAAACGTCCTGGTTCCCACCTTTTCCGTGGGGGGAATAATCGCCTGGGTCATGGCCACAATCTCCCTAAAGGTCTTGTTCTTCATCGCCTCAACGGTCAGGGTTGCCAGGTCTTTCGCCGTGGTATAGTGGTCGTCGTCATGGAGACCGTGGGGGTTCACAAAGTGGGTGCCGTCCATGCCCAGCTCCGCCGCCTTGTTGTTCATTCTCTCAACAAATGTGGGAACGTCTCCGCAGACAATTATTGCCAGAGCCTGGGCTGCGTCGTTGCCCGACTCCACCAACAGCCCCTCTAAGAGGTAGCGGACGCTCATTGCCTCGCCCTCCTTGAGCAGCATGCTTGAACCGTCAGGCTCTAAATCCTCCAGCATTTCGGGCATTATAAGAAAGGAGGAGTTCAGGTTAATCTCTCCCCTGTCTACCGCCTCTAAGGTGAGCAGCGCCGTCATTATCTTGGTGGTGCTGGCGGGATATATCTGCTCAGTTGAGTTCTGCTCAAACATAACCTCTCCGTTTAAGGTGTTGACCAAAATAGCGGCCTCCTGCTCGGCCATGTTGGGCGTGCCGTCCTCATTAACTCTGGGGTCGGCTGTGGCAGTCGGCGCGGGAGCCTCTGTCTCCTCCGCCTCCTCTTCTTCCTCGTCTGTCTCTTTGGCTTTGGGCGTAGCAGAGGGCTTGGGAGACCCTGTTGCCTCCTCATCGTCTCTTGACGAACCTCTAACCATTCCGCTCTCCGGCGATTCCGTTTTGGACGGGGTCGCTGAAGGCTCGCCGAACGCCAAAACCGACGGCAGGCATATCGCCATGCTCAACACCAATGCCAGAACTGCCGCCCATACTCTCTTAAAATTCACTTTAATACTCTCCTTTGTTCTATCTTACTTTGATTGATTTTCGGCTTTCAGACGCTCTCTCCGCTCCCGCTCTGCCTGAGACAGACCGATGTAGTTGGGAACAAGCTCCGAATAACCTACGGTATTCCCTGCCATATACTCCTCATAGCCCAAAACAGCCACCGAACCCGCCAAATTAAGGCAGTTATTACCCTTTGCAAAGGCCGCTTTGTCCCTTAGCCGCTCCTTTATCGCTTCTCTGTAGGTCAAGGCTCCGTCCCCTAAAAACAAGGCTCTTTTTCCCGTCTCCTCTATCTCAGTAAGAAGCTGAGCCACAGGCACAGCCCTGTCCTCGCAAAGTCGACTCAGGCTGCCGTCTCCCGTGAACTCTGCGGCATATACCCTGTCCCGCCTTGCGTCTAAAATCGGGCAGATTATGCCGTCAAAAAACAAAATATTATTAGCAAGAGCCTTTAGGGTGGAGACTCCCACACAGGGCTTGCCTGTGCCGTGGGCCATCGCCTTAACAGAGGCGGCGCCTATCCTGACCCCTGTATATGAACCGGGGCCTGTCGCCGCCGCAAAGCAGTCTATGTCCCTCGGGCGGATTTGAAGCGAGCTCATAAGCTCCCCCACCATGGGCATTATCTTTTGGGAATGGGTGTTGCCGTTGTTGATTGTCACCTCGCCCAAAAGCTTTTCCCCGTCAAATATTGCCGCCGAGGCAGGCATACAACAGGTGTCTATTCCTAAAACTAACATACTGTTATCTCCCTATAGTCCGTCCCCTTTTGGGGATTTTTGGTTATTTCAATTCTGATTGTGCCCTCGGGCAGAACCTCCGAAATGTTCTCCGCCCACTCGATAATACATATTCCCGAGCCGAAAAGATACTCGTCAATCCAGTCGCACTCGTCCACAGAGGGGTTGTCCAAACGGTACACGTCAAAGTGATACAGTGTTATATCCCCGTCATATTGGTTCACCAGGGTGTAGGTAGGGCTGACAACGTCTGCCTTTGAGTTTAAGGCCTTGGCAACGCCCTTGACAAAGGCGGTTTTCCCCGCCCCCAGGTCTCCCACAAGGGCAACAACATCTCCGGGGCGCAGGCTCATGCCTATCTCCCGACCTATGCTTCGGGTCTCCTCCGGGGAATTTGATATATATTTTTTCATAATGTGCTTCTCCGTTCTCAAAAAGTCTTGCGACTTTTTGACAGCCTATCGATAAATCTATTTTATACCATATTTTGATAAAGGCTTTGCCTTTAAAACTATTCGCCCGCCCCGTTGCGCTTGCCGCCCTCCTCCCCAAG
>CATWQA010000065.1 GCA_958352815.1 uncultured Eubacteriales bacterium | reverse complement strand
TTTGATTATCATATTTTCTTCGTTTAAATAAAATGCAGGACGTACTCCGAGTTCAATCTCATCTATCCATGCCAATCCATATCCGCCGTCTTTGGTAGCCGTAGTGATTGAGCCACTGCCATAACATACCGCTTTGGTTCCTGTATATTGAGTTCTAAGCCAATAAATCCCATCATTGTCGTCATACCATGGATGAACCGGAATAACACCATCTGCATTTTCGGCAGCAACAGTTCCCAATTGATTTAATACATTCCAAAGTTGCTTTTCATCAAGCGTCATTACGGTATCGTTCACTCTATACATAGCCCCGTAATATGCCCTATACATATCTTCTATTTTATATCTGTATACTGTTTGTTCAAGATGCGAATTTTCTCCAAGAACTATTTTAGGTAAAAAAGGTTTTGTTAAACCGTTTTCTGAATAAATTGCATTTTTGGTAGATAAAGCCTGCCAATGACTAACAGTTTTCATTACACTTTTTTCACTATCGCTAAAATTATCACTGTTTAAAAATCCCTTTTCATCAGAATATGGAGTTATGTATTTTTTTGAAATTTTATCGGACGACGGAACATGTTCATCGACCCATTCTATCTCACCTGAATCAGCCGTTGAATTGAGCCATATACGCATAGCGCTATAGTCCCACAACAACTGTCTCCCATCTTTATCAATCGATATATCAAAAATTTTATAGCACAATATTTTATCGCTTACAATTAAAACCCCGTTTTCATCATCTGATACTACCGCCCTCCAAAGAATAGGGTTTCCGTTGTATTTCCCAAACTGATAATATGTACCGGAGGTTACTTCCGTTTCACCTGCCGCAAAAACAGTTATGTTTGTCGAAAATACAAATATTGCAATGATTAATATAAATATTGTTCTTAATTTCATCGTTGCGCTCCTCTTTATTCTGTCGCTTTAAATTAGTTATATTTTAACATAACGCCGCAAAGTAATCAATAGCAAATATTTAAAATCGTTCGCCCGCCCCATCGCGTTCCATCAGCAAAAACTTAGGTTTGTTATTGACATTAGATACTATTTTTAAATCGAAAAAATGAGTGCCTTCCAACTTCAAAGAAGTTGGGTCACAGCCCGCTTCCGCCCCGAGCGCAACGGGGTGGCGAATAGTTTCAAAGGCAGAGCCTTTATCAAAATATGGTTATATATCTGTATAAACAGACATGTTTTTCCGCTTTCAACAAAAGACGTATAAATGCCTGCAGAGCAGGCACAGCGCCTTACTCAAAAAGCCTGTTAAACAAATACTCCTTAAAATCTTCCACAGTTGTGCCCATATACTGATTATAGAGCTTTCGGCAGACGCTGTCTGTCGGATAATTAATATGATCCTTTCCGTCATGAACCGCCTCCCATACGGCTTCCGCCGCTTCCTGCGGATCGGGGAACTCCGAATTTCCGTCCAGAAGATACTCCCGCTGTCTTGCGGCGGCTCTTTCATAGCCGTCCAAAATATTAATCGGCGTTTGGAAGTTCGTATTGGTTCCCCCGGGAATCATGGCAGCCATTTTCACTCCAAAGGGCTTTAACTCATAATAAAGAGATTCGACCATTCCCTGCTGGGCGCGTTTTGCCGCTCCGTATGCGCCGTCACGGGGCAAAGCGATAATACCCGCTAAAGAGGTGGTTGTTAAAATTGCGCCCGCCCTGCGCCTTTTGAAATGTGGAATAAACTGTTGGGTAACCAACATTGTTCCGATAACGTCCGTATCGAATAATTTACGGATTTCTCCCTCCGGCAGCTGCTCGAAGGGTCCCATTATCCCATATCCGGCATTGTTAAACAGAACGTCTACATCATATTCCCCCAACGCTCTTTGGCAGGTTTCTTCAATTTGCCGAGGATTTGTTAAATCCAGCGGCATAATAACCACCTCGGGAAGCACGTCTAAATCTCCTGCCTTTTTAAGGTTCCTCATCGTAGCAATAACACGCCAGCCGTGGTCGGAGAAATACTTCGCCGTCTCCCGTCCGATTCCGGAAGAAGCCCCTGTGATAAAAATTGTTTTCATAAACTGTTCACTCCTTCATCTTGTTTATATACTTATTATATGATATAATAGGTCATAAGTAAAATCGTTTTATAGTAATGAGGAGATAATCAAAAAGTGATGTTAAACAGAAATCTGGAATTATTTATAAAGGTCGCAGAGTGCGGCAGCATTACAAAGGTAGCAAAGACCTACTATATTACCCAACCTGCTGTCAGCAACGCTCTGGCGAAATTGGAAAACGAATTGGGGGTTAAGCTGTTTTTCCGCGATAAAAGAAATGGATTAATACTGACCGATATCGGGAAGCAGATATTAACCTATGCAAAGCAAATAGAAAATATAGACAACCTGATGTATCAGGCTGCCTATAAAGAGAATAATTTGATGGGCGGCCGCGTGCGCATTGCCGTGCTGACCTCCCTTGTATCGACTATCCTTTCAAAGGCGCTGAGGGAATACCGGGCTCTTTATCCCCATATTGATATAGAAATTAAAGAGGGAACGCCCAACGAAATTTTTGCAATGATTGAAGATTATTCGGCGGATTTTGCCATCTCCTGTTCCCCGTTCGGTAAGTTTCATACGGCAACACTAATTCATGACCGTATCATGGCTGTTTATCCGCCGGGCAGCAAGGAAAACAATACCGTCTCGCTCAACAATCCCCCGGATACCCTTATCATCAACCGCCCCGCCTATGAGACAATCCTTGACCACATCACCTCCAAGGACACTGTGAGACTTGAAAAGATAATCTTAGTCCAAAATGCGGAAACGGCTCTGCGTATGGTTGAGGACGGCGTGGGCGTTGGCATTATCTCCGAATATACATTGGAAACCCTTGCGCCCTCCTGCCCAAAATACCCTGTGCTTCCCGAAATCAAATTCGATATCGGCTTATTTGCCAATGATTTGAATGACTTAACCCCTGCCGCTGCAGAGCTTCTCAGGATTATCAACCGTCTGACCGCACAGTCTTTTTAACCGTTAAAAATTTTATTCATCATGGCGCGGATATGTTGTCTGCGCCTTTCTGTTTCCTCACGGTCAACTGTTATGCTTATAACGTCCCCCTCTTTTGCCTCTTTCGGAACGAGTGCCTTTGGCATATTCGCAAAAACAGAGCCGTTCTCAAGCTCTACCACCGCAAAATCCCCCTCAAATCTGTCAATAATAACTTTCATAATACTCTCCTATTTTATTCTGTAGACCTGTGAACCGTTGCTCTCAAAGACCACCGTTCCGTCAATATCCGTCCGCAGTATTTCAATTCCAAAACCGCTGAGGGCGCTTAGTGTTTGAGCTGTGGGGTGACCGTAGCTGTTCCCCGCTCCGCAGGAAATAATCGCAAATTTAGGGCTGACCGCCGCCACAAAACCTTGGCTGCTTGAGCTTGATGAACCGTGGTGCCCCACCTTTAGCACATCGGCGGGAAGCTCACTTCCATATGCCGACATTATTTCATTCTCCGCTTCCTCCTCTGCGTCTCCCATAAACAAAAATCCTGTGCTGCCGTAGCTTAGCTTTGCCACTGCCGAATAATTGTTAAGGTCGCTGTAGCTGCTTGAATTGGGACCCAGCAGCACAACCGACACTCCGTCCTTATCCACAACGGTCAAGCCTGCTACCGCCTGCACAACGGGGATTTGTTTATCTATAATCGTCTCTAAAAGTCTCTCAAAGGTCTTGGTATTTGTCTCGGCATTTGGCATATACATGGCGCCTATTTCAAAGGTGTTTATAACCTCGGTCATACCCCCAATATGGTCGGCGTGAGGGTGAGTGGCAATGAGATAGTCAATTCTGCCGTAGCCTAAGCTGCCGATATATTCGCATATTGCCCCGCCGTACTCCGAGGTCGAGGCGTCAATCAGCATTGTCTCCCCGTTTGGGAGCTCGATAAACTCACTGTCCCCCTGACCCACGTTCAGATAGTGAACCCGAACCTCTCCTAAATCAGAAAAGCCAAGCGCAATGTCGCTTGGCAATGTATTCTGTTCACTATTTTCGACATAGGCGGTTGCTCCGTCAGGGAAAGCCCTGAACAGCACAGCCGAGACCTCACATCTGGTTATGGGGTCTGTGCCCAGGAATGTTCCCTCCTGAGTTCCCGTAATATATCCCCGCTTTACTGCCTCCGCTATGTAAGGTCTGTCCTGCTTGG
>CATWQA010000064.1 GCA_958352815.1 uncultured Eubacteriales bacterium | reverse complement strand
TATGGGCTCGGCAATGGTTTCAAAGGCAAAGCCTTTATCAAAATAGATGAGTTTAAATATATAAAGTTTTAGTATTTACATAGTACTACATAATTATGCAGAAACTTTTAGCCACATTTATAAAATGTGGCATGTCTCGGATGTAGAAATGGCAGCACAATCACGTGCTGCCGCTTTTCTATTAAGTTTTGTTGCCGGCGAACTGGGCATTATACAGCGAATAGTAAGCGCCCTGCTTTTCCAGAAGCTCGTCATGGGTTCCGATCTCCACAACTCTGCCCTTTTCCATAACCACAATCTTGTCCGCGTCCTGTATGGTAGAAAGACGATGGGCAATAATCAGGCTGGTTCTGTTTTTCATCAGCTTTACGAGAGCGTCTTGTATGCTCTGCTCGGTTCTGGTGTCAACAGAGGAGGTTGCCTCGTCCAAAATCAGTATTTTCGGGTCTGCCATAATGGCTCTTGCTATGTTTATCAGCTGCCTTTGTCCGTGGGACAGGCTCGCTCCCGCCTGCTTGAGGAATGTTTTATATTTGTTTTTCATTCTCCCGATAAAGGAAGCGCAGTTGCTTGTGCGGGCGGCGCTTATCATAGCCTCATCGTCAGCTTCCGGGTTGCTGTATTTAATATTGTTTTCGATGGTGTCTGAAAACAGCACGGTGTCCTGGAGAACAATTGCCGTATTCTTCCGCAGCCAGTCTCGGCGGAGATCCATAATATTCTTCCCGTCAATCAGGATTTCTCCGGAGTCCACATTGTAAAAGCGCATAAGCAGATTTACAACCGTGGTCTTGCCGCTGCCCGTAGCTCCCACAAGGGCGATTTTCTGCCCTGACTTTACATCTAAGTTAAAGTCGTACAGCACCTGCTTTTCGGGGAGATAGGAAAAGTCAACATGGCGGAAGGAGATGTTTCCCTGCATGTTTTCTATTTCCTCGCTGCCGCTGTTGTCCTCGTCGGGCTGATCCATCAGGGCAAAAACACGCTCAGCTCCCGCAACGGCGGTCTGCACAGAGCCGTACAGCTGGGCTATTTCGTTAATGGGTCTTGAGAACTGCTTGGCGTAGATGATAAAGGCTGATATAACGCCTATGGTAATCATGCCCTTCAGGGCAAAGTACCCGCCGAAGGCCGCCACAATAACAAAGCTCAAATTAGATATGCAGTTCATAATGGGACCCATGGAGCCGCCTAAGATTTCGGCGTGAATGCCCTCCTTTGTCAGCTTGTCGGAGATTTCACCGAACTCCGCCTTTGTGGTCTCCTGCCTGTTGTAGGCAAGGATTGTACGGTAGCCCGTAATCATCTCCTCGGCGTGTCCGTTCAGCATTCCCAGCGCCCTTGAACGCCGTCTATACACGCTGCGCATCTTCTTGGACATTATTTTGGTCACGTAAACCGTGAGCAGAACCGACACCATGGTAATCAGAGTGAGCTGCCAGCAATACCGGAACATAATCGCAATGGTTCCGACTACCGTCAGCACTCCTGAAATTAGAGAGCCCAGGCTCTGAGAAACGGTGTTTGAAACATTTTCCACATCGTTTGTCATGCGGCTCATAACGTCGCCGTTTGAGTGCATATCAAGATAGGAAATGGGCAGGTTGTCAATCTTCTTAAACAGGTCGTATCTCATGTGCTGCACAATGCTCCGGCTGAGCTTTGCGGACAGGAGAGATTGAGCAAGGCTGAACCCAACGTTGAGCAAAAACGCAATCATGAGCAAGATTAGCAGAGTGCGGAAGTTGCCGAGTTCAGGGTCTTTTATGGTGTCGATAACCTCGCCTTGGAGGGCAGGGGTTGCCAAAGACGTAATTGTCACCGCCAGCACGACGACCAGCAGGGCAAAAAGCAGGTTTTTCGATTTGACGAAATACCGCAGCAGCTTGCCCAGGGTCTCTTTTGGATTTTTTGGTTTTTCCACCGCCTGCCCGGTCATTTTAGGGTGCCGCCGCAGTTCAACTTTAGGTGTGTCAGCCACAGAGCTTCGCCTCCTTTTTAAGCTGCGAACGGCAGATTTCCCGGTAAACCGATGAGGTTTCAAGAAGCTCCTCGTGAGTACCCTCCGCGCTTATCTGTCCGTTTTCCAGCACGAATATTTTGTCCGCCTCTTTAACCGAGGCAATTCGCTGGGCAACAATAATCCGAGTTGTGCCCGCAAATTCATCGTTCAGCGCGCTGTGAAGCGCCGCTTCCGTCTTGAGATCAAGAGCGCTGCCCGAATCGTCAAAAATCATAATTTCAGGCTTTTTAAGAACCGCTCTGGCAATGGAAATTCTCTGCTTCTGCCCGCCGGATAAGGAGTGGCCGCCCTCGGTAACAGGGGTGTCGTACCCGTCGGAGGTTTGCAGAATAAAGTCCTCTGCCTGTGCCGTTTGGGCGGCGTGACGGACTTGTTCGTCAGCCGCGCCCTCGTTGCCCCAGCATATGTTTTCCTTGATGGTTCGTGAGAAAAGCTCGGGCTTTTGCTGAACAATACCTATCTTTTCCCGAAGCTCCTTCATGGGGAACTCACGCACGTCAACCCCGTCCACAAGCACGGCTCCCTCTGTGGGGTCGTAAAACCTCGGGATAAGGTGCACAAGACTTGTTTTGCCGCTGCCTGTGGAGCCTATAATCGCCGCGGTTTCTCCGGGGTTTACCTTAAAGGAAAGGTTTTTCAGCACGGGGCAGTCAGGTGTGTCGGGAAAGTGGAAGGAAACGTTTTTAAATTCAATTTCTCTCCTCGCGTGGGTTTCGGGCATAACGTCAGAGGATTTCTGAGTGTTTTCTGTTTCAAGCACCCGGCGAATACGCTTCCATGAAGCGGCGGCGCGGGTAAAGGTCTGAAATATGTTCGCCATAAAGATAACACGCATTAATATCAAAGACAGGTATGTAATGGCTGCCATAACCTGACCGGGGGTTATACCGCTGCCCGTCTGCACGCCTATGCCGCCAACATACAGCACTCCCACAACGCACATGTTCAGAACTATGTTTACGCAGGGGTGCATAAACGCCAAGGTCATCTGGGCTTTAAGGTTGGTATCGCAAAGGGAATTGTTGGCGTCCGAGAAGTTTTCAAGCTCGTAATCTTCCTTAACATACGCTTTAACAACTCTTGCGCCCGCAATGTTCTCCTGCATAACGCAGTTAAGTCTGTCTAACTTTTGCTGGATAATGGTATAGAGAGGAGATACCTTTTTCAAAAAGAACACAACGAAAAAGATAACAAAGGGCAGTCCGCAAGCAGCCACCAAAGCGAATTGCGGAGACTGGCGGTACAGCATAACTATTCCGCCCACGAACATAGCTGTGCATCGTACCAGAGAACGGACGCTCATCATAACCATCTGTTCTACCTGGCTGACGTCGTTGGTAATTCGGGTTACCAGAGAACCGGTGGTGAAGCGGTCGGTCAGCTCAAAAGAAAAATTCATTATCTTGTCGAACATATCCTTGCGCACGTCGTTGCCGAATTTATGTGCGGCGGTTTCCGCAAACACGCCGCACAGCACGCCGCAGGTTCCGCCGAACAAGACAAGCAGCATCATTTTTATTCCGACGCTGAAGATAACGTCAAAGTTTGAGGCGAGAACGCCCTCGTCCACAATGGTTGCCATCATGCCCGGCTGGAGCAGATCCATTGACATTTCGCCCAGCATAAACAGCGGGGCGAGGATGCAGCAGAACCAATATTTTTTCAAATATTTCAGCATTGTATAAGCTCCTTTTCTATTATTTCCGAAAGCTCGTTCAGCATGGAAATCAGTTCTTTTTCCCGCGCTGCTGTGAACGAGGCGGTTATTATGTCGTCTGCTGCGTGTATCTTCTTGCGTATTTCCTTGGCGCAGGCTTCGCCCTTTTCCGTGAGGTACAGCTTAACATATCTCTGATCTTTGGAGCTGGTCTCTTTTTCAAGGTAGCCCGTCATCTGCATTTCTTTAACAATCCGGCTGATAGAGGCGTTGGTAATATTGCGGTGAGCAGCTACCTCTTTTTGATTTGCCCCGGGATTTTTGCTTAAATAGGTGAGCACACCCCTGTAGGAGTCGGGCACACCTGCCTCTGCCGCCAAGGATTTCATATACCCTGCCCACAGCTTATAGGTGTCTTTTATAGTAAGCATCAGGGGCTTTTCCATAATCATACCTCCAATATAGATAAGTTCCTAACTAATTATATTATATATTATTAATTTAAAATGTCAAGACATTTTAGAATTTTTTTAGAAAAATAAAAAGCACTCTAAAAAAGAGGATTTTTTGGTAGTTTGCGCCTACGGCGCAGAGCGGTACTATGTTATAATTTTAATTTAAATTAAATCTAAACCCCTGTAAATTTATATTCTCACATTGGTATGCCTGTCGCCCGCCCCGTTGCGCTCGCCCGACCTCCCCGAGCGCAGGGCGGGCGATTAATTATGTAATCGGAATAATCATCATAGTAAATCAAAATTTCGTAGAGGCGCAGCAAGCGGTGCCCGTACTGCCGTGTAAATACTAAAATATATTTTATGCTATTCCTATTCCAAAGCATAGGGCGGATTTTGAGAAAACAGGGGATATATACAACTAAAATAAATGTTGGCACTTTATACACTATTTTCTGTGGTATAATATAGGCAAAGCTAAATATACACAGAGAGGAAAATTGCTATGAATAACCAAATTAAACCGGTACATATAGTGTCATTTCGGAATTTTTAAGACCAAACGGACAGTAATTGTCACTGCAAATATTTGAGTAGTAAACCTGCAAGAATTTGAGTAGTAAACCTGCAAGAATTTGAGTAGTATACATGCAAGAATTTGAGTAGTAAACCTGTAAGAATTTGGGTAGTAAACATGTAAATATTTGAGTACATACTGAAAAAATTGCAGAACAGTACTGAAAAAAGTTCAGTTTACTCCTGAAATTAGTTGACACAATAATATAATATATATAATAA
>CATWQA010000063.1 GCA_958352815.1 uncultured Eubacteriales bacterium | reverse complement strand
CGTAGTTTGACCATGTGTCGATATAGCTCTCTGCCCAGTGACCCGAAGTGTCACCATACTGAGCGGCAGAAACAACCGTAACGCCAAAAGTCGTCAAAACCATAGCTAAAGCCAGAACTAATGCCAAAGCTTTTCTAAAGTTTCTCATTTTGAAAAACTCCTCCTTATATAAAATTTTAATATTTTTTCCAAACAAAATACTATTCCTTGTATTACCTCCGTAAACGGTCACAACATACGGTGCAAAACCCGCATACAAGGCGGAAACACAAGGCACAGAGCACAAATATGCTTGGTATCATAATATCACATTTGTTACAAAATTGCAATAGTTTTTTCAAAAAATGTACATTTTTCATGTAATTTTTGAGGTTGGACAAAATTATTCGCCCACCCAATTGCGCTCGCCGCCTCCGCCCCGAGCGCCATCGGTTTTTCCCCTTCGGGGAAACCGATTGGGGCTTCGCCCCAAACCCCAACAAAATTTTGATATGTGTAACACTCAACTTCGTAGGGGCGCCGCTTGCTGCGCCCGTTATTTATATTGGCAGTTAATGCTACATTATGCGAATTTGGAATTTTATTTAAATCATAATCCGGTAACTTTATATTCTCACATCGGTGAGGCGATCGCCCGCCCCGTTGCGCTTGCCCAACCTCCCCAAGCGCCGGGGCGGGCAGGGCTCCCGAAAAAGTGAAGCCTTGCCGAACAGGCATGGCGAGCGGAAAAGACATAGTGCGACGAGGGGCTTCGCCCCAAACCCCAACAAAATTTTGATATGTGTAACCGCATGCGTTGTAGGGGGCGGCTTCCCAGACGCCCCGCTGAAAAATTATACATATATGCAAAATTAAATGGATTGAGCGTTTCAGTTGTATACCGGCTCCAATTACTTTAACGAAATTGTTAGTTTGTATTCGGGGCGTCTGGGAAGCCGCCCCCTACACTGTAAGGATTTACATATATTCAAACTTATCAAACGGGCAAGCAAAATAAATAAAGCGCCCCCGAGTGGGAGCGCCGTATACAAATTATTTAAGATGCCAAATTTGCTTATTATAATTTTCGATTGTTCTGTCGCTGCTGAAGAAGCCTGCCTTCGCCGTGTTAATAACAGCTTTTCTTGTCCATGCGTCAAGGTCGTTCTTATAGAGCAGGTTTGCGTCCTGGCACACATGGAAGTATGACTCAAGGTCGGGCAGGAGCAGATACGGGTCGGCAAAGCTGCCGTTGTTGCTCTGAACCAGAGACCTGTATATATCATAGAACAGGTTGTGGTCGTCTCCCGAGAAAGTTCCGTCAATCAGTGTGTCCACAATGCTCTTAATGCCCATATTGGTCGCATAGAGCTCAGGGCTCGGCGAACGGTTCTGGGAATAGAGGTTGAGAACCTCGTCGGATTGCATACCGAAGATGAAGATATTATCGTCCCCCACCTGTTCTCTTATCTCAACATTAGCGCCGTCCATGGTTCCGATTGTAAGAGCGCCGTTCAGCATGAGCTTCATGTTTCCTGTACCGGAAGCCTCCTTGCTGGCGGTTGAAATCTGCTCGCTCAGGTTTGCCGCCGCAACAATCTTTTCCGCAACGGACACGTTATAGTTTTCGATAAACACAACCTTTAGAATATCCTTTGTTCTCGGGTCGTTGTTTACGACCTCGGCAACGTTGTTTATAAACTTAATAATCAGCTTTGCCATATGGTAGCCCGGAGCCGCCTTTGCACCGAAAATAAAGGTTTCGGGCATCAGGTTTGAGTTTTCGGGGCTCTCAATAATCGACTTATACCTGAACACAATATGGAAAGCCTTGAGAAGCTGTCTCTTATACTCGTGCAGTCTCTTAATCTGCACGTCAAAGAGAGAGTTGGGGTCAACAACAATTCCGTTGTGCTCCTTAATATACTTGGCAAGATTCTTCTTGTTGTTCAGCTTAATCTCGGCGAACTTATCCCTGAACGCCTTATCATCCGCAAAGGGAGTGAGCTTTTCAAGCTCTCTGTAGTCCTTAATCCAACCGTCGCCTATAGCCTCGCAGATCAAGTTCGAGAGCTCGGGGTTAGCCTTATAGAGCCATCTTCTGAAGGTAACGCCGTTGGTCATGTTCTTGAACTTGTAGGGATAAATGCTATAGTAATCCTTGAAGGTCTCCTTTTTAAGGATTTCGGTGTGGAGAGCGGCAACGCCGTTTACGCTGTGGCAGGCGGTTAAGCACAGGTTTGCCATGCTGACCTGACCGTCGTTATGAATAACAGCCATATATTCGATTTTGCCGTGGTCTCCGGGGAACCGCTCGTTAAGAGCAATTCTCTGACGTCTGTCAATCTCGTGTATAATCTGACCCAGTCTGGGCAGAAGGAAATCCACCATACTCATAGGCCACTTCTCAAGAGCCTCGCACAGAATAGTGTGGTTTGTATAAGCAAAGGTCTTGCCAACAATATCCCAAGCGTCGTCCCAGCCCATACCTTCCTCGTCCATCAGCAGGCGCATAAGCTCGGGAATGGCGATTGTGGGATGCGTATCGTTAATATGGATTTGCACATAGTTGGGAATCTCCATAAGAGGGAGACGTTTTGCCTTGTGCTTTGACAAGATCCACTGCATTGTAGCGGAAACGAAGAAGTACTGCTGCTTTAGTCTGAGCAGCTTGCCCTCGTAATGGTTATCCTCGGGATAGAGAACCTTTGAAATTACCTCTGCCAGGTCTCTGTTCTCGTTTGCCTTTACGTACGCTCCCCTGTTAAACTCGGTCATGTTAATAACCTCGGGAGAACATGCCTTCCAAAGTCTGAGGGTGTTTACCGTTTCTGTGTCAAAGCCTGTAATGGGCATATCGTAGGGCTCAGCAATAACGGTATTGTAGTCCACGTGCTCGAACTTCATGCGTCCGTCTTCCCACTTTTCCACAATACGACCGTTAAAGTGAACCTCCTTGGTGTCCTCCAGCCTTGCAATATCCCAAACGTTACCGCTCTGGAGCCAGGGGTCGGGCATCTCAATCTGATATCCGTCCACAATCTTCTGTTTGAACAGACCGTATTCGTATCTGATGCCGCAGCCGTAAGCCGGCAGGTCAAGATTTGTCAGCGAATCCAGGAAGCACGCCGCCAGACGACCCAGACCTCCGTTCCCCAAACCTGCGTCTGTCTCTACCTCTTCAATGTTATCAAGGGAGAAACCAAGCTCTTTAAGCGCCTGTCTGTACACTTCAGTTTCCATAATGTTCATAAGATTGTTGCCCATTGCGCGACCCATAAGGAACTCAAAGGACAGATAGTAAAGCTCCTTCTGAGCCTTCTTCTCTGTTTTTTCCTTATAGCTGACCCATTTTTCCATAATCTCGTCGCGAATGGTAAGCGCGGTTGCTCTGTAAACCTCCATATCCGAAGCCCGCTCCACGGTCTTACCAAAGTAACGCTTAACCTTACCGGAAATCTCCGATTTGATAAATTCCTTCTTCTTATCAAATTCAGACGTGCCCGGCTTTAAAATCTTATGATTTTTTTCAGTCGTCTTCGCGGCCGACTCTGCCATAGAAGTTTTGTTGACCATCGTTAAATTCCTCCCTGTACATTTGTTTTAATCAATCTGTAGTAATTGTACTCTATTTTCCCGAGTTTATCAAGTAAAAATGTGTTAAAATCACGTAACATCGGAATACTTTCATCAATTTCATTATATTTGTACATTTAAACGGTTCTTCAATCCGAAAAATATGTGCAACCGCACAACCGTTTTCCCCTGATTTTTCGGCCTACTGTGCATTAATCAGCGTATTTATCCGCTGTACAAACAGCGCAAATTCAATTCTGGTGGCAAAATCCTTGGGTCTGATGGTTCCGTCTCCGTAACCGCCCATCAGGTTGTTCTCAACGCAGGCAGCCACCGCGTCTCTTGCGTAAAAGTCAATATCTTTCCAATCAAGATAGTTATTGAGAGCCTTTGCCGTGTTGGGGATTGAGGTCAGAATTTGTCTGCCTCTTAAAACTCTGTACGCCAAAGTCGCCATATCCTGACGCAGCATTGTTCCGTCAGGGTCAAACAGGTTGCCGCCTATGCCCCACGCCACGCCTGCCGCCTTGGCTTGTCCTATTTCATCGTAATAGTAACGGTCCTTGTACACATCGTCAAAATTCTCGGTAAAGCTTATGTCAGCCTCCTTCAAAATTCTGTAAAGCAGGGCGGTTGCGTCCGCTCTGGAAATGTATATATCGGGGCCGAACTCTGTCTCGCTGATACCGTTGACAATACCTTGGCTCACAAGCTCCTCAATATAGGGCATTGCCCACTCATACTCGCCCATATCGGTAAATTTGGAAGCTGAGCCTGACTGCGTCGGCGCCTGGGTAGGAGCCGCAGTAGGGTCAGCCGCAGGCGCTGCCGTGGGGTCGGGTTCGGGGATCTGCGCCGGAGCCTCCGTCGCCGTGGGCACGGTGTTCACTCCCAAAGTGGGAGCCGAAACCCACTGAGAATTAAGATCCTTCATCATGCTGTACAAGCTTGAGCTGTCCATAAACGAGGAGTAGTTAAACATACAGTATCCGCCCACATATTGGCTCTGGCGACCCATTGCCACATGGGTTCTAAGCTCGTTTATGCCATTCTGCCCTCTCCATGCCGAGTCTGCACCGGACGCAGCCTTGTACGCCGCCTCGCCGATATACAGCTTTACATTTGTGGGAGCGCACACGCCTGCCCACCAGTTTACAAGGGTGTTATAGTCCGCATTGTTCTGACCTATGTACCAGTAAAGCTGAGGCATAATATAGTCCACAAACTCGCTTTCAACCCAGTATTTTGTGTCTGCGTAAAGACTGTGGTAGGAGCTGCTTCCGTTTGTGTTGCTGCCTCCCGGAGTGTTGCTTGCATTCGCCCAGATACCGCTGGGACTGACGCCGAACATACAGCCTGGCTTTATTTCCTTTACCGCCTCGTTGGCGCAGGCAATAAGGGTATTAACCATGCTGCGCCGCCAGTCCGCTTTGTTCGGATAGGCGTCCTGATACTTATAGTACGCCGCCGAATCGTCAAAGCCTGAGGAGGGGTAGAAGTAGTCGTCCATGTGTATTCCGTCAACATCGTAATTTCTCACGATTTCCCTTATTCCCTCAAGGATTATCTCAATTGAGTCCGCCTCACCGGGGTTTAGGTACATTTTACCCGTGCTGTCGGTAAGTACCAAATCGGGTCTTAAAACTGCCGGATTGTTTGCCGCCAGTCTGTCGTTATCCGCCGAAGAGTTTGTCACTCTGTAGGGGTTTATCCAGGCGTGAAGCTGCATTCCTCTCTTGTGCGCCTCGTTGACTGCATACTCCAGAGGATCAAAGTCGTCGCTCGGAGCAACGCCCTGGGTTCCCGTCAGGTACCGCGACCAGGGATAAACCGAGGACTTATAAAGAGCGTCTCCCGAGGGTCTTACCTGGAAGAACACCGTGTTAAAGCCCATGTCTTGGCAGTTGTCCAGAACCTGATCAAGCTCTGTTCTGAGCGTCCAGGCGTCGGTAGTGGCCGCCGAGGGGTAGTCCAGGTTTGCAACCGTGGCAACCCAAATTCCTCTGAGCTCTGTATCCTCTGCGTTTACCGTGTTGCTCTCCGGTATGTAAAAAAGGTTCACCGCAATGGCGGCGCACACCGCAAGAACAATTAATCTCAAACTGAATTCATATCTTTTCAGACTGAACCTAAAATTTTTCATTACGTTTCCTCCTATGTATTTTTGTATTTCAAAGGTATGTCTCACTATCCATTTTATGAAACAAGTTATGATTATAACACAAGTTTTGGATTTTGTCAATTTTTCGGACTCCTATGCCCGCGATACAGACATTTTGATAAAGGCTTTGCCTTTGAAACCATTGCCGAGCCCTCGTCGGAGCAAA
>CATWQA010000062.1 GCA_958352815.1 uncultured Eubacteriales bacterium | reverse complement strand
AGTCTACGGTATAGCCTAAGTTTTCCGAGAGGAAGCGGAGAGGCACAAAGGTTTGATCGTTTATCAGGCGGGCGGGGACGTCCATTGTGGCGGTGGCTCCGTTTACCGTGGCGGTGGTGTTATCAACGCTGAATGTGACAGATTTTTCTGTCTTGGCTAAATTTGGGAAACTTATATCAGAGTTTGATAAAGTCGCCCGCCCTGTTGCGCTCGCCCCCTCCGCCCCGAGCGCTGACGTGTTAATTGTTGCCGTTGCAGCTTGAGTTTCTTCGTCCCAGGTTACCTCTGCACCCATTTGCTCAAACAGAAAACGCATCGGCACTAAGGTACGATCATCCTCCATAACCGGCGGCTGATCAAAACCTAAGATTTTATCATTTAATTGAACATAAGTTAAATCATCAAATTGATACATTGGTATGCGAAAAACATACTCAACATCTTGATCTATATATATATAATCATCTGTCGCCCATATACATTTATCGTTCGGATATATATATTTGGTCTTATCTATAGGAGGCATATATATTTTATATATATAATCAGATGTTACATATTCTTGATTATCACCCAATTTATTTGTTCGATATTTTGAACGCACAACATATCCTGATAAATCACTATACATGGCTATATCGCTGCTTTCTATTTTATAATCATTTTCATATATTACTTCTCTCTCGTTCTCATATTGTCCGGTTGTTAAAAACACTCTTGTCTTATCTTTGCTTTCATTTTCAAAGCTAACGCTGTCACCTTTAGCTATTTTATAAATTGGTGCATCAAGATAATCCAATACCTCCTGCAATTCTTTTCTTGTAATCTCCGCATAGTCTATTCCATCGGCGGATTTGAAATACTTCTCTGTAGACTCTCCTTTCGCTGTATATATCTTTGTTACAAAGTAGAAATAACCGTTATAAAATCCGTAGCAGCTCATAAGTCCGTTTGCATCAACAGTGTCTATTAAATCGCAGTTTTCATCAAATACATATATGCAACCGCTATTAAATCCCGCAGGACGTTGATAATATGACAATGCCATATTAGGCACGCCCATAACTATTGTTACTCCATTACCGCTATATGCTCCGCCTATATTTCCGTTACCTCTTTCTTCTAATTCAACTTTTTTCTCAATATTAACACCATCTTTTGAAAAATAAGCATAATAAATATATCCTTCCTTTTCTGTGAAAGTCCAATCAAAATCAATATAATACTCTCCGCTATAGGCACGATAGTATGGACGTGACACTTTTTCTTTGTTAATCTTTTCGATTACCGGAAAACTTGAATATATAAGTTCTTCATAGTTTGCGCATATATCTTGATTTGCGGTAAGTCCCTCAAGGTTTATCCACTGACCGTTATCATAATACGATTTTACTGTGTAAAATGGGTTTTCTGTTTCTGTTATATAAAGTCTTTTATTCTCAAGCGGAGGTATATCCTCGCCATTTCCTCGACTATAATAATTAATACCGTCTATGGTGTTCCTAACTTTGACTTCTTTATCGCCCGAAACTTCCACCTTTCCATCAATTTCAGCAATCAGGCTCCTGTTATTAATATCATCTGCTGTTACCACTGCAAGTTCTATGCGGTTAGTGTCCGCATTTTTGTATATTACATAATTTTGACCTGCAAACTGCTCTAAGCCAGTAAGACCGCTTTTGTCACCGTAATCAAAGCCAAAAACCGTTGTTGTATTTAATATAAAAATCATTATAAGTGCTGTTAAAAATATCTTTTTCATTGCATTTTCTCCTTTCTTTTTTATATAGTATAATTATATCACGAAAACAGAGACGGCTCAACCTATTTTTAGGAATTGAGCCGTTTATTTGAAATTCACCTATTCGATAATTATGATTATTCTGTTGTGATTATTGCCGTGTTGGTTGCTTCGTCCCAGTCTACGGTGTAGCCTAAGTTTTCCGAGAGGAAGCGTAGGGGCACAAAGGTTTGGTCGTTTATCAGGCGGGCGGGGACGTCCATTGTGGCTATGGTTCCGTTTACCGTAGCGGTGGTGTTATCAACACTAAAAGTAACAGATTTTTCTGTCTTGGCTAAATTGGGGAAACTTATATCAGAGTTTGATAAAGTCGCCCGCCCTGTTGCGCTCGCCCCCTCCGCCCCGAGCGCTGACGTGTTAATTGTTGCCGTTGCCGATTGGGTTGCTTCGTCCCAGGTTACCTCTGCGCCCATTTGCTCAAACAGGAAACGCATCGGCACTAATGTGCGGTCGTCCTCCATTACCGGCGGCTGGGAAAAGCCGAGGATTTTATCATTAAGGCGGACGTAAACATCACATGTTTGTAAATATTTATCTATATCACTTTTTTTGATATATTTATTAAATGTTTCATTTCCTGTGCTGTAGGTATAATATAGACTATCTATGTTATTATTTAAATTTACACTTCCCAAATATATTTTTGTAAAATAAATACCATCTTTGGATATCCACAAGTACACTGGCTCTCCGTATTTAGCTGTATAATCCACTATATAAAAGTATTCACCGACTGTATTTATTATTTTTTGAGACGGAATATCTGTTGCTGTATAATAATTAGTCATATCAATATCAAAATCTTCATACAATATCTGATTTCCAATTTGACCACTATTGAAAGTAAACAGATCGTAAGAGTTCATAGCTAATATATTATTACCGTCTACTGCTTCTATACGTTGCAAATTTGTTTCTATTGTCCAATTTTCTAAATCTTCTGATGAGTATATTTCTTCCACAATCTCATCACCGGCATTTCCTCGAGAAGTTGCTCTTAAAAAAGATTTGTTAGAAATTTCAACGAAATATGTGCCATTTATATATGTCATTGACCTGACATAATAATCAAATTCTATTTTCTTTAACAATTTGAAATCAGTATCTAAAATATATAAATAGCCGTTCTTTTCATAAACTCGTCCGGTATTAATTTGATTATCATATACATTTGAGCGTGCCATATATACTCCATTAGCCCACTTTATTTCGTCCATATATCCCGCTCTGCTATAAGGGTCATAGCTATCGTGATCTTCAAAGATCTCAACCTCTTTAAACTGCTCAAAATTTTCGGTAAAGTATCTTTGTTCTCCATCATTTAAACGTACCAAATAGCCATTTCCCACATATTGAATATCCCTTAGATCTGTCCTTATCTCGCCGTTAACATACACCTCTCCCTCGTTTAATTCATGTATTATGTCCGGATCATTAACCGTAAGTGCATATGTAATATTGTTACTGAGAATTATTCCGATTATTGTCATTATAATTATTAGTTTTTTCATGATTTCCTCCTTAAATTCAACTAAATTTTTAATATTCCTTGCTCAAATAAAACTCATTATTTATCCATCCGGGGTCGCCAGTGGTTAATACAACACTCACCTTTATATTTACGGTCGTATTTTTCGGTATACTTACTGTACGCCCTACAAATCTTGAATAATTTGATGAAAAGGAACCCGAGCAACTATACTGCATTTCATCACCATTTACACTTATTCCAACTACAACTCCTGATGTAGAATCTGTTCTATAATTAAATTTCCAAGCCGAATCCGTGTCATTAGTCAACAATATATTATAAACATTTTCTACGCTATAATTACCTTGACTTATTGAAATTTGTTGTTTTGTGAGCCCAGTATAATATCCTTCACTTATTGCTGTTCCCGGATGCATTGTCATAAATGGCAATATCTCATTGGGAGTAAATCCCTCACTCGAATAGTCAACCGGCGGATTAATCATAGATGTTCGTTTAGTATTGAAATGCCAATTATATCCATCGTAATAATCAAATGCAAGCATGCTGGATTCAACAACATTCCTATGATAATCACTGCTTTCATTTTGTGGATTCAAGTTAGTTATCCATTTATTCAAATTAAATGTTCCAAACGTGTTTTCAATAGTCATAGGCATAGAATATGCATCTTCAGATATTCCTTTTCCTATGGTATATGATACATCTGTTTCAACATATGGCATTGCGTTCGTTATTCCCTTCCACGTGGGAGAATTTGAACTTTGTGTTGATACTACAACATCTTGAACATACGGGGCATTAGTCAATAAAAATTGATTCTTGTTAGATGATGTCTTATGGGCAACTGTACACAAATTTATAGAACCGCTCAAAACCTCAAACTCCATTATTGCATAAATTGGCGTGTTGTAATTCTCCATTACTGGATACAGCTTTCCATAAGAATTATAATATATGTCACTTAGCCATTTTGAACTTTCTTCATTTGACAAAGTGTAATATTGTGGCAAATTTAAATCTGTTGCATAGTAAACAGAAGGATTACATATGTCAGCATCTAACTCGTTTAATATTGTTTTCCCTAAATAGTCTGCATATGCTTGTATTCCTGTCCAGTGAGGCGGATTATCATACGGGAATACTTGCAGTCCCAATTTATTAATTTTAATTTGTGCATTATTAGAATTAAATAATACATCTGCATATATTGGTGACGACGTTCCGTTATGATACCATGCCATATACGTATATGTTCCGGGTGTCAAATTTTCATAATTATCAAGCATATTACCGCTCTCTGCCAAATGATTTTCCTCTATCATTTCAGGATTACTTGAATAAATAAACGTGCCGGATCTATCGGGGGCAAAGACTAATTCATTATCTCCGGGAGACGATATAGTAAAGCTATAGCTTGAACTTGAATTTTCCGTCTCTACTTTTATGTATGCAGTCTCGCCCTTTAGCAAGTTATATCTTGATCCTCCCGACGAGGCTTCAAGACCCTGTATATCACGCTTTTTCATATCGCTGACTGTCACCGTACAGTTATCAAGATCATTTGTTATATAATAATATCCTGTCTTGGGCGCAACAAAGTAGAACTCGCCGGAGTTGTTTTTATCATTTGCTTTAGTTATTGTTTTTGTGCCGTTTAACGAGAGGTCAATATAATTCGCTTCGCCTTCGTTTATCAGCTTCACCGTTGCTATTCCCTCGTCCAAAGAAAATCTACACTTTACTGTCATTTTAGCGGCTTCCGACCTCTTTAATGTCGCACTCCAGTTTACATATCCGTTTGTATCTCCCTCCATTATTCCGTTAAGATACAGCTGCCTTATGTCGTCTTTACAATATTGAATATCTTCCTGATCTACAAACGCCTTTCCTGTTTTCCACAGCGCATTTTTGTTGCTTGAAACACTATCGTCATATTTATACAGATTTGACGGCACCATTAAATTCGGCTGATTTATATTATCCACATACAGTCTGTTTATTATATATGCCACATCACATCTCAGACTTGGCGTATCAGGTGTGCGATCGCCTGTCACATCTGTTATATGTATAATATTTTTATCAAGGGCGTAGCATATATATTTCTTAGCCCAATGCTCGGCTATTATGCTGTATTGGGATATTGTTGAGCTTTGATTTGTCACGGCTTCATTAAGTTCGCTTTCGCTTATACCTGCCGATTCTATCAGCATTTTTAAAAACTCTGATATTGTGACTTCATCCTCTGCATTAAAATTCAGATTTTCATCTCCGCCTATTATTCCCAAATTTGTCGCCTTAAATAAATAGGGATAGTACCATTCGTTTGCTCCGCCCTCATCATTATATTGTTTTACAGAATAATATTTTGTAGAGCCGTATATTTTCGGTATTCCTCCTGTATTATACTCTGTCCTTACTCCCGCAAGTATTTCATTGCCGGTTGTTATATCGGTTGATGTTGTAATACCTGTTCCCTCAAGCTCAGAGTAAAAACTGAACATGTCTGTTAGATTGTCCACCGTCATACCATAAGAATTTCCAAGAGTCAGATTATACACATCGTTTACGGCGACGGGCGCAGCGAACTGCGCCCACTTTTAATAAATTTTATTTCTTACCCTTTCCGT
>CATWQA010000061.1 GCA_958352815.1 uncultured Eubacteriales bacterium | reverse complement strand
GCCTTGCTGAGCAGGCAAGGCGCACGAAAAGGGCATATTGCGACGACGGCAAAGCTTTTATCAAAATGTGGTATGTTATTCAGAACTTAAAACACCATATATGGTATAATACCACGTTTCCCTCAAAAAATCAATGTCTATCCGTGCCAATATTTTAGGGTGCGTTTAAAAGCGATTAAAAAAGATTATAACACAATCGATTTTTTAATACAAGAGTAATTTTGGGACAATCAAAATTTTTTTTTGCCGATAAAAAGTGCTGTGATTTTTTGCATTAAAAGAACAAAATATATGCTTGAGTTTTGGGATTTTTTTCGGCTTGACATATTGAAGGAAGTATGGTATCATTTCGATGTATTTGCGAGAAGATTTTTTTATTTTTTGATGTTTTAACTGAAATGAGTTCAAAATTCAGGCATGGAATATATTTTCTCCCATATGCGGCTGTTGATTGATTATGACCTGATTGAATGTTGAGAATGTGTTTTGTGCCTTTGTTTTGGTAATAAAACACATTTTTTTATTTGCGGCTGCGAGTTATCTCTTAATAAAAGTTATTGCGGAGGAGAGTTTTAATGAGTAAAAGGATTATACGTTTTCTGGCGATAAGCATGGTTGGCATTTTGTTGCTTTGCATATGTATTTTTACCGTTATTACAAAGTATATGCTTGTGGAGGTAGACAAGAATACAAGTTCTGTGGCGGACACATACATGAAAGGGATGAACACCCAGCTCCAGCGGCATTTTGAGACTTTGGTTGACATGCGTCTGGAACAGATAGCCAGCATTGTGGAAGAGACGTTTCCCAAAGATGGTGAGTCCTTTGAGGATGAGCATATAGAACGTTTGGCGGAGAGCGGAAAAATTCGCGAATATGTGACCATGGCTTTTTATGACGTTGAAGGAAATTCGGAGATTATATACGGCGAGGATGTTGTGTTTGCAAGCAAGCAGTACTTTCTTGAACGTATGAACAGCGGCGGCGAAATGGTGGGAACCGGAACAACCGAGTCGGGGCAGCAGCTTATTCTGTACGGGATGTCCGTGGGATATCCTTACAGCGCAGGGTATCCCATGGCAAACGGAAAGCAGTGCACCGCCATAGTTGTGGGAATACCTATTATAAAGCTCAACGAAGCGCTCTCCTTGGGAGAGGACAGTACTCTGATTTACAGCAATATTATACAGCCGGACGGAGAGTTTGTTTTAAAGAATTCCGATGTGGCGGATTACAATTGTTTTTCATGGCTTTCAGAGTACGGTAAGTTCGAAGAGGACGAGGAGCAGAAAGATGTTGACGCGCTGCGACATGCGGTGCAGCGGCGGGAGAACTTCAGTCTGGTAGTGGAGATGGACGGTGTTTCAAACCATATTTACTGTTCTCCTCTTGAAAACAGCAGGTGGTCAATACTAACCATAATGCCTCACGGCGTGCTGGATGAGTCTGTTTCCGGGCTGGGGCTGCATATGACCATGGGCGCAATATTAGGATGTTTAGTATTGCTGGCAGCTTTTATGGTTGTTTTCGGCGTGTATATTAAGCTTTCGGGAAAACAGCTGGAGGAGCTCAATGAAGCGAAAAAAGAGGCGGAATATGCCAACAGGGCTAAGAGTGAGTTTCTGGCAAACATGTCTCATGATATACGAACGCCGATGAACGCCATTGTGGGAATGACCGCCATAGCCACCGCCAATATTGAAAAGCCCAGGCAGGTAAAAGACTGCCTGCGGAAGATTACATTGTCCAGCAAGCATCTGCTGGGATTGATAAACGATGTTTTGGACATGTCAAAAATCGAGAGCGGCAAGCTGACTCTGAGCATGGAATTGATTTCTCTGAGGGAGATAATGGAGGGCATTGTCAGCATTGTGCAGCCTCAGATTTATGCCAAGAGGCAGAAGTTTGACGTATTTATTAATGATATTTCGGATGAATATGTATACTGTGACGGAACGAGACTTAACCAAGTATTGATAAATTTGTTGTCAAATGCTCTGAAATTCACTCCCGAGGGCGGGCGAATTGATGTTATATTGTCTCAGGAACCGTCTCCAAAGGGAGATGGATATATTCGCACCTATTTCCGCGTCAAGGATAACGGTATCGGAATGGAACCGGAGTTTTTGGAGCGGGTGTTTGACTCGTTTACCCGCGAGGATGACAAGCGTGTTCACAAAACAGAAGGCAGCGGTTTGGGCATGGCGATTACCAAATATATTGTAGACGCTATGGACGGAACCATCACGGTTGAGAGCGAAGTGGATAAGGGAAGCGAGTTTTGTGTTACGCTGGATCTGGAGCGTTTTGAGGAGCGGGAGGAGGATATGATTCTGCCCGCCTGGGATATACTTGTTGTGGATGACGATGAGCAGCTTTGTACCGGGACGGCGGAGGCTCTCGGAGAAATAGGCATAAACGCCGAGTGGGCATTAAGCGGCGCCTCTGCCGTAAAAATGGCCGAAAGGCGCCATGCTGAGGCAAGGGATTACCACATCGTGCTACTTGATTGGCAGATGCCGGGCATGAACGGAATTGAGACCGCAAGAAAGATGAGGGAGACTATAGGCGATGATGTTCCGATTTTGATTATCTCCGCTTACGACTGGTCAAGCATAGAGGAGGAGGCGCGGGCGGCCGGCGTCAGCGGATTTATCTCAAAGCCTCTGTTTAAATCGACTCTGTATTACGGTTTAAGCTGTTTTAAGGACGGCTTGTCTTCATACGCGGAACCGATCCAGGAAGAAAAGATAAACCCGGAGGGTAAAAGACTTTTGGTGGCAGAGGATAACGAGCTTAACTGGGAGATTGCCCGTGAGCTTCTCTCATCCTATGGATTTGAGCCTACATGGGCAAAGAACGGCAGCATATGCGTTGAAAAATTCACGGAGTCCGAAGCGGGAGGGTATGACGCTATTCTTATGGATTTGCGTATGCCGGTAATGAACGGATACGAGGCAACAAAGGCAATTCGTGAATCCGGCAGAGAGGACGCGGACATTCCCATTATCGCTATGACGGCGGACGCATTTGCCGAGGATGTAAAACGCTGCATAGACTGCGGCATGAACGCTCATATTGCAAAGCCCATTGACATCGGTGAACTGATAAAAATACTGCAAAAGCATATAAGCTGATTGTTAATCATATCTCTAACATGATCGGTAAGGAGGAGACCCGGTGAAGAAGTATAAAAAAGAGTGGAAAATATTTATTTCGGACATGAGGTTTTACATAGTTATTTTACTTGTGTTTGTGATTTGCGCGGTTTCCAGCTTGTATCTCTTGCAGGAGGAATTGTTGAAAAACGCCCACTTGAACGGGAACGCCTTAGCAAACAGCTACTGCACCGAAGAGGAGCGCAGAGCCACCGGCTATGAGTCGATTGTAAAAGTGCAAGCGGCAAGGCTCGAACTTTTGCTGAACAGCGGGGGCGAGGCAAGGGTTGAGGAGTGGCTGAACCAATTCAGCGATGACTTGAGGGTTATTGTCGGCGATGGAGTTTTGGATATATATGCGGTGGTGAACGGTAAGTTTGTGACACTCAGCAATTGGGAGGAGGCGGACAGCTATGACTATGGATCCACCGATTGGTATAACGAGGCGCTCAATGCAGACGGAAAGGTAATATATACCGATGTATACAGTGACGTTGTACATCATCGGGGTGTTATTACCATAGCCGCCAAAAGCGGAAGCGGTTCCAATGTTGTTGCCTTTGATATTTTCCCGGAAAATTTCAGGGTGGAGGACAATTCTGTTGAGCTGCCCAAGGACGGTTCGTACTTCCTGTGCGACCGAGAGGGAAATATACTGTACGCTCCATCCTTTAGCAATGCCAATGACGAGGAGAAGCAACAGTATATTTACGGGATTATGGAAAAGATAAGGAACGGAGAGCTGGAGTCGGCGGACTCCCATGTGTACGATTTTGACGGACGCAAGCGAGGCGTCTATTACAGTGTTGCCAGCAACGGCTGGTATTCGATTGTCACCGTTCCCTTTGACACAATTCTTCACAATTTGCGGTTACTTACCATTGGATTTGGGTTGGTGTTTTTGGTATTTCTGCTTTTCACGGGAATTGTGGGGGTACGGAACTACAAGCTCAACCGCCGTATGGAACGAACAAACAAGACTGTTCGGGTTCTGGGAAATTCATATTATGCCATATATCAGGTTAACATTAAGGACGGCACTTATGAAATGATAAAGGGTTCCGAATATATGCGCAGGAATATTTCGGTGAGAGGCGAGTACGGTGAGTTCTTAAAGGTGGCGTCAGGAATCATAGAGGAAGAGGCGTGCAAGGAGTTTATGAGCAGCTTCTCTCTTGAAAACATATGTAAGCTGGTGGAAAACCGGGTTCATGACTTCGGCGGCGATTTTCTGAGGCGTTTCGGAGATGAATACCGCTGGGTTAATATCAGAATTGTCTACGACGAGATGATAGACCAAAGAGATGTTGTGCTGTGCTTTCGAGAGGTTGAGGAGGAGAAGCAGGCTCAGTTCCAGAATATGCGTCTGCTTCAAAACGCCCTGGATAAGGCTCAAAAAAATGAGGAGTCCCGGGAGCAGTTTTTCTCGTCTATGTCTCATGATATGCGAACCCCTCTTAACGCTATTGTTGGATTGTCGGAGCTGGCAGCCGTGAGCGTAAACGATGCGGAAAAGACAAAGGATTATATAAACAAAATTAACCTGTCCAGCCGCCAAATGTTGACTTTGATTAATGATATTTTGGAGCTGTCACGGCTCAAACAAGGAAAGATTGATTTAAACAAAGAAACCTTTGATTTGAAAAACACTATAAACGAGTGTGTGGATATATTCCGCCCTCAGGCGGCAAGAGAGGAGAAAGAAATCAACCTTTTCTTTAACGTTCGAAACACCAAGGTTATGGGCGATCCTTTGCGTATTACCCAGATAATGAATAATATTCTCTCCAATGCGGTGAAGTTCACCGGAAAAGGCGGTAGAATTGATATAAACGTACGGCAGGTGGACTTCCAAAAGTACGCCAAGTATCAATTTGTTATTTCGGATAACGGCAGGGGAATGTCTGAAGAATATTTAAAGAAACTTTTTGAACCCTATGAACGTGAGATTAGGTTTGACACGGGAAGCGTGTCGGGAACAGGTCTGGGAATGCCCATAGTTAAGAGTATTGTATCTCAGATGGACGGCCAGATCGCAGTAGAGAGCGTTTTGGGCGAGGGCAGCACATTTACCGTTACCTTACCTCTTGAAATTTCCGATAATGACCGATACATGAATGAAACTGAAGAACAGAACATCGGAGAAGACTTTTCCGCTCTCAAGGGAAGGCACATTCTGCTTGCTGAGGATAACGCCGTGAATATGGAGATTGCAACTGAGCTCTTTGATATGCAGGGCGTTAAGGTGACCCAGGCGTGGAACGGTTTGGAAGCGGTGGAAAAGTTCACCGAGTCGGAGCCGTGGTATTATGACGCTGTTCTCATGGATATGCAGATGCCGGAGATGAACGGCTGCGATGCGGCAAGAGCAATACGAGCCCTTGAACGTGATGATGCGCAGTTAATTCCCATTGTGGCGGTGACTGCCAATGCCTTTGCCGAGGATATTTCCGCAACCACAGAGGCGGGAATGAACGCCCACGTTTCAAAGCCTATTGACTTTCCCGCCCTGTATAAGGTATTGATTGAATTGATGAAGAAAAAGCAATAATTATTATTATCAGACCGTATCGGAGTAAGCCTCGCTTGCTCCGATTTTTTTGCAGTCCTATACCACATCGTTAGTTATACGTAACCGTTCAGGTTGTAGGGGGCGGCTTCCCAGCGGCAACAATTAAGGGCTGTTATTGACATTGGTGTACCTGTCGCCCACCCTGTTGCGCTCGCCGCCTCCGCCCCGAGCGCTGTCGGCTTTCCCCTTCAGGGAAACCGATTGGGGCTACGCCCCAAACCCTGAGATATGTAATTTCATCAGGTTATAATTTTGATAAAGGCTTTGGCGACATTGCCGCCGCATCGTCGCAATATGCCCTCATAGCTCGGCTTGCCTGTTCGCCAAGCCTACGCCTTTACGGGCATGTGCTCCTCTATCCCAAAAAATCTTCGATTTTTCGGGAGCCCTGCCCGCCCCGGCGCTTGGGGAGG
>CATWQA010000060.1 GCA_958352815.1 uncultured Eubacteriales bacterium | reverse complement strand
AATATGAGCCGTCCCACTTCAAAGAAGTGGGGTCACAGCCGCCCTCCTCCCCAAATGCGCGGTGCGGGCGAACAAATAGACGGATTATATATAAAGTTTTATGAGTGACAATGTAGTAGGGGCGCCGACAGGGCGGAACTGTGCTCGGCGATAGGCTAATCCTACAGCTCTATTACAAGCTCTACGGGGCAATGGTCGGAGCCAAAGACCTCTTGATGAATTGAGGCGGATTTCAGGCTGTCTTTCAGCTTTTCCGAAGCCAGGAAATAGTCAATACGCCAGCCTGCGTTCTTTTCCCGCGCCTTAAACCTGTATGACCACCAGGAGTATTCTCCCTCGGCGTCGGGATAAAAATATCTGAACGAGTCTATATACCCGCTGTCTAAAAGGGCGGTCATTTCCCTGCGCTCCTCATCGGTGAAGCCTGCGTTTTTGCGGTTGGTCTTTGGATTTTTCAGGTCAATCTCCTTATGGGCAACGTTTAAGTCCCCGCAGATTATAACAGGCTTTTTGCCCTCAAGCTCACTGATATAGCTGCGGAAGGCAGCCTCCCATTCCATACGGTAATCCAGCCGTTTAAGCTCGTTTTGGGAGTTTGGGGTGTAGCAGGTCACCAGGTAATACTTTTCAAACTCGGCGGTGATAATTCTGCCCTCCGTGTCGTGCTCCGCCATATTCATGCCGTAGGTCACGCTGACGGGCTCCGTTTTGGTGAACATGGCAACTCCCGAATAGCCCTTTTTCTCGGCATAGTTCCAGTAACCGTAATATCCTTCTGGGGCAAAGTCGATCTGCCCCTCTTGGAGCTTGGTCTCCTGTATGCAGAACACGTCTGCGCCGCTTTTTTCAAAATAATCCGTAAATCCCTTTTGAACACAGGCGCGAAGCCCGTTTACGTTCCATGAAATCAAAGTAATCTTTTCCATAAGTCCTCCTAATCTATATTAAAAAATCTCTTTCCGTTTTCGTAGGTTATGCGGCACAGCTCCTCAAGGCTCAGTCCCTTGACCTCCGCCATTTTCTCCGCCACGTGAAGCACATATCTGCTGTCGTTCCGCTTGCCTCTGTGGGGCTCGGGAGCCATGTATGGGCTGTCGGTCTCAATCATAAGCCTGTCCGTCGGAATGACTTTTAAAGCCTCAATGGCTCTGCGGGCGTTCTTAAAGGTGATGACCCCGGTAAAGGAAATCATAAGCCCCATATTCACCAAGATTTTCGCAGTCTCCGCGCTGCCTGAAAAGCAATGGACAACCCCTCGGCTGACCTGCTTTTCTTTTAAAATATTTAAAACGTCACCTTTTGACTCTCTGTCGTGGACGATTATGGGCAGGCTTAGCTCTTTTGCTATATCAATCTGCCTTTCAAAGCAAGCTATCTGCTTTTCGCGGGAAGCGCAGTCCTCATAGTGATAATCTATGCCTATCTCCCCGATTGCCTTAACCTTTGGGCAGGATAAGGCGAGGGCTTTTATTCTGTCAAAATCAGCGTCTTTGGCGGTCTCGGCATACTCCGGGTGAATACCCACCGAGCAGTATATAAAGTCGTGCGCCTCCGCAATCTCCATGGCGGTCTCGGAATTTTCAACGCTTGACCCAATTTCCATAACATTATAAATGCCTGCGGCCTTGATTTTGGCTATAACCTCCTCACGGTCCGTGTCAAATTGACTGTCGTCCAGGTGGGCGTGGGTGTCGAATAATTTAAGCTCCATAGCTGTTCCTCCTCAATTTACCCTTGATTATATCACATTCTTATGATATAATCAAATAAATTTGAAAATATTTTGCTGACAGAGGTGAGTTTCCATGGAGGAATTGATTAAAAAGGGCAGCCTTGCCAAGTCTGCTTCAAGGGTTTTGGCAACCCTTTCCACATCGGCGAAGAACGATGCGCTGCTGGCTATTGCCGACGCTCTTGTGGATAATGCCGATTATATTATAGGCGAAAATATGAAGGACATTGAGGCGGGGCGTGCAAACGGTTTAAACGAGGGCTTAATCGACAGGCTGGCTCTGGACGAGGGCAGAATCAGCGGAATTGCCGAAGGCTTGCGTCAGATTGCAGCTCTGCCCGACCCTATCGGGGAGACGGTTTGGGGAGCGAAGCGTCCTAACGGTCTTGCTGTAACCAAGGTGCGTGTTTCCCTGGGGGTTATAGGCGTTATATATGAAGCCCGTCCCAACGTGACGGCGGACGCGGCAGGGCTCTGCATAAAGTCGGGCAACGCCGTTATTTTAAGAGGAGGCAAGGAGGCCTTTAACTCCAACATGGCAATCGTCAAGGTCATGCAGGAGGCGGGGTACGGCGCAGGCCTGCCCGAGGGCTCAATTAATCTGGTGGAGAACACCACGAGAGAGAGCGCAACTGCACTTATGCGGCTTAATGAATACTTAGACGTTATTATCCCCAGAGGAGGAGCTGGGCTTATTAAAGCGGTGGTGGAGAACGCAACCGTCCCCGCAATCGAGACGGGAACGGGAAACTGCCATGTGTATGTGGACGCTTCCGCCGACCTTGAAATGGCGAAGAATATTGTTATCAACGCCAAAACTCAAAGACCCTCGGTGTGCAACGCAGAGGAAAAGCTGATTGTTCACAGGGCTGTGGCAGAGAAGTTTTTGCCTGTTATTCTGACCGAGCTTGCAGACAGGGGAGTTGAGATTGTGGGAGACGAGGAGGTCTGCCGCATTTTCCCCAAGGCTACCCCTGCAACAGAGGAGGACTGGGGAACGGAATATCTTGACCTGAAAATCGGGGTTAAGGTGGTTGACACCATAGGAGAAGCAATCGGCCACATAAACAAGTACAACAGCGGGCACTCGGAGGCAATAGTCACAAACAGCTATGCAAATTCCCAAAAGTTCCTTGACGAGATTGACGCGGCGGCCGTGTATGTCAATGCTTCTACCAGGTTTACAGACGGCTTTGAGTTCGGTTTCGGCGCGGAAATCGGAATAAGCACCCAGAAAACCCACGCAAGAGGCCCCATGGGGCTTACGGAGCTCACCTCGACCAAGTACAAAATAGAGGGAAACGGACAAATCAGATAATAGTTTACAGGAGGACATAAAATGAGATTAGATACGAAATGTGTTCAGGCGGGCTATCAGCCCGAAAACGGCGAGGCGAGAGTTCTGCCCATCTACCAGAGTACCACGTTTAAATACAGCTCAACCGAGCATATGGGCAAGCTGTTTGACTTAGAGGAGAACGGTTATTTTTACACCAGACTGGCAAACCCCACCAACGACGCCGTTGCCGCAAAGATTGCGGACTTAGAGGGCGGCGTTGCGGGAATGCTTACATCCTCGGGGCAGTCGGCGTGCTTTTACTCGATATTTAATATCTGCGAGGCGGGAGACCACTTTGTTTGCTCAACAAGCATTTACGGAGGAACCTACAATCTGTTCGGAGTGACCATGAAGAAACTGGGCATAGACGTTACCTTTGTTGACCCGGACGCAAGCGAGGAGGAACTGGCAAAGGCTTTCCGCCCCAACACAAAGGCGATGTTCGGAGAGACCATTGCAAACCCTGCCTTAGTAGTTTTGGATATTGAAAAGTTCGCAAGAGTGGCTCATGCACACGGCGTGCCCCTGATTGTGGACAACACCTTTGCCACACCTATCAACTGCCGACCAATTGAGTGGGGAGCGGACATTGTGGTTCATTCCACAACCAAGTACATGGACGGCCATGCCACCTCTGTCGGGGGAGCAATTGTTGACAGCGGTAATTTTGACTGGGAAGCCCACAAGGACAAGTTCCCCGGGCTCACCACTCCCGACGAATCATACCATGGCGTGGTGTACACAGAGCGGTTCGGCAAGGCGGCTTACATTACCAAGGCAACGGCTACCCTTATGAGAGACCTGGGCTCAATTCCCTCACCACACAATTCATTCCTGCTGAACATAGGTCTTGAAACCCTTGCCCTCCGCGTGAGGAAGCACTGCGACAACGCGGCTCGCGTTGCGGAGTACCTGAGCGAGAACGACAAGATTTCATGGGTCAGCTTCTCGGGGCTTGAGGGAGACAAGTATCATGAGCTGGCGAAGAAGTATCTGCCCAACGGTTCCTGCGGAGTTATCTCCTTTGGAGTAAAGGGCGGCAGAGAGAGCGCAGTTAAGTTTATGGACAGCCTGAAGCTTGCGGCAATAGTAACCCACGTGGCAGACGCCAGAACCTCGGTTCTTCACCCTGCAAGCCATACCCACAGGCAGATGAATGATGAGGAGCTGAAAGCCGCAGGGGTAACTCCCGACCTTATCAGATTTTCCGTGGGCATTGAGGACGCAGAGGATATTATTGAGGATATACAGCAGGCGCTGGATAACATTTAAGCTAATGTAGAATGCGTTAATAATGTAGAATGTAGAGTGTAGAATGTAGAAATAATCGCAGAGGGCTTTTTTCCTCTGCGATTTTTGATCTATTAAAATAAACGGGTTTGAGAATGTGTAAATATATAATTTGTGGTACTATGTACAACTAAAACTTTATATATTTGAACCCGTTCATTTTGATAAAGGCTTTGCCTTTGAAACCATTGCCGAGCCCATATTCCGCCATACCAAGCCGCGGCGGCAATGTCGACAAAGCCTTTATCAAAATTTTGTTGGGGTTTGGGGCAACACCCCAATCGGTTTCCCCGAAGGGGAAAACCGACTCCGCCCGGGTCTGGCGGGCAGAACCGGGCTTGGCGACAGACGAAACAAAGTAATAATATAAATTATGTGGGATAATGATTAAAGTAAAATTCGTGTTTAATTATAAACTTATCTTTCTATATTGTATTTGTTATTTAGCAGCACCAGGTTTTGGGGGAACTCACGCATTAGGTTCCAGTACCCCAGACCTGCCAGATTATATCTTGCAGCAAGGCTCAGCTTCGCCTCAATGCTGCGTACGTCCTCAAACCAAACCTCGTGGAGCCTGCCATCCTCATTTGTGTACCTGAACCATGGGGTTTGGGCGGTTTGGTCATAATTGATTTCGGCGTTGTATCGCTCCGCCAGACGTATGCACTCCACAGGGGACAGTGAGGTGGCTTTGGTCACACCCTGCTCGTAGGGCAGAGGCCAGTCGTAACCATAGGTGGGGATACCCATAAGGATTTTGGAGGCGGGTATTCGAGTCAGGCCGTACCTTATAACCTCCTCAACCTTGTTAATGGGCGCGACCGCCATAGGCTGGCTGTAGGTATAGCCCCATTCGTAGGTCATGAGCAGAACCTTGTCAACCGAGGCGGCGATTGCGTTGTAGTCGTGCCCCTCGTACAGGGTTCCCGCCTGCGTGTCGCTGACCTTGGGAGCCAGGGCGGAGAACAGAGGATACCCGAGAGGATTTATTGCCCTAAACATATTTTGGAGAAAGATTACGTATTCAAACTTTTCCTCCGGATATATAAACTCAAAATCTATATCAAGGCCGTCGTAGCCCTTTGTCTGCATGTTTCTCACGGTCTCGTCTATCAGTCTTTCCTGAACAGCGGAGTCGGAAAACACCAGGCTCGCCCTGTCGCTGCTGAAATTGCCGTACTCCGTCAGGGTTGACAGGTGCATTAGGGATTTAACGCCCATGTTTCTCGCCGCCTCAATCATCCATCCGTCGTTTTTCAGGTCAACAAGGCTTCCGTTCTCCTGTATGCCGTATGTAAACGGGGTTTGATAGGTCATGTAGGGCAGCTGCTGAATAAGCAGATCGCGGCTGATAAACGGGTATGCGTAACCGTTGGTAATAAATGATTTCTGTTTATTTTGGTTCCTGTATTTTATAACAATAATCTGTCCGGGGCGGATTTGGGTGCTTCCCTTTAGAAAATAATTGTTGCGCAGCAGCTCGTTTATCGTAACGCCGTAGCTTGCGGCAATTCCCGAAAGAGTGTTGCCCGCCGTAACCGTGTGGACGGTTTCGGGCTCAAGAATTAAGAGCGCCTGCCCCACAACCGCCTTTGAGCTCAGGCTGAGCCCGTTGTCCGCCAGAAAGTTGTTTAAGGGAGCGTTATACCGCTCTGCAATGCCCGTCAGGGTCTCTCCGGGCGTAACTACGTGTATTATCATAGTGCATACCTCCATAAAATATATTATGTCAGGACAAAAAATTTTATTCCTTTGCTATGATTTAAATAAGGCTTTACAAAATACATCTCGGCGGCAATTGTAAAATTGTGCATATTGTTTACGAAAAAACTCTTGACTTATTCGAAAATATTTTGTATTATTATAAGGTCGTTAAATAAAAATTTATTTGCCATTTGAAGGAGCGGTATTATGTATATGAAAGACGTAGTTGTTCAGAACCAGGTTGGACTTCATGCGAGGCCTGCAACTTTCTTTATCCAGAAAGCCAATGAGTTTAAGTCAAGCATTTGGGTTGAGAATGACGACAGGAGAGTTAATGCAAAAAGCCTGCTGGGCGTGCTCTCGCTGGGCATAACAAAGGGTCTTACCATAACCATTATTGCGGACGGTCCCGATGAGGAGGACGCGGTCAACGGTTTGGTTAATTTGGTTTCATCTAACTTTGCATAAGGCCGTTGAGTAAATTTAAATATAAGAGTGAGCTGGTCTCAGTTTGCTCTTTTTTTGATGTTTGGTGATTTTATGACAGAAGAAACATTGCTGAGAATTAAAGAAAAGCTAAAAAATCTCCCTATGTCTCCCGGGGTATACCTGATGAAGAACCAAAATGGGGATATTATTTATGTGGGAAAGAGCAAGGTGCTAAAAAGCAGGGTCAGCTCGTACTTTATTAATTCCAAGAGCCATACGGTCAAGACCCGCAAAATGGTGGACAACGTGTATGACTTTGACTATATGCTCACCGACAGTGAGGTAGAGGCTCTTATTCTGGAATGCAACCTGATTAAGAAGCACATGCCCAAGTATAACATTCTCCTAAAGGACGACAAGCAGTACCCATATATAAAAATCACGGTAAAGGAGCCGTTTCCGCGGATTTTCCTTACCAGGCGGCTGGAGCGGGACGGGTCAAAATACTTCGGCCCCTACATGAGCGCGGGAAACACCAAGGAGACATTGGAGCTTATAAAAAAGATTTTTAAGATAAGAACTTGCAACAAGGTTTTGCCCCGGGACATCGGTAAGGACAGGCCCTGCCTGTATTATCATATAGGTCAGTGCAGCGCTCCCTGTGACGGAAAAATCTCTCAGGAGGAGTACAGCGAGCTGTTCAACAAAATCTCTGCGGTGCTTGGCGGTGATTATTCGCTTATAGAAAATATTTTAACCGAAAAGATGTACAAGGCGTCGGACAATTTGGAGTTTGAAAAGGCGGCGGGGTACAGAGACAGCATTGCCCACCTTAAAGCTCTGGACGAGAAGCAGAAGATAATCTCGACCAACGATGATAATCGGGACATAATCGGCGTGTTCAGCGACGAGAGAGACTGCTGTGTTCAGGTGTTCTACATGAGAGGCGGAAAGATGCTGGGCTCGGAAAACTATGTGTTCGAGAATTTTGAGGACTCGGTGGACAGTCTGATTTCGGGCTTTTTGAAGCAGTTTTACTTTTCCTCAACGAGTATACCTAAGGAGATACTAATCCCTGTTGAAATTGAGGACTCGGCGGAGATTTCCGCATGGCTGAGCGAAAGAAGCGGGCATAAGATTACCGTTCGCACCCCCAAGCGGGGCGACAAGGCGCACACAATCGCCATGGTCAACAAGAACGCCGAGGAGTCTCTGCGGGCGCACAGGTTTAAGCGTGACAAGGAGCAGACCGACCAAAATGCGGTCTTAAAGGAGCTGAAAGACCTGCTGGACTTAGAGGAGACCCCGTTCAGAATAGAGAGCTATGACATATCAAATATTTCGGGAGTTCAGAGCGTGGGAGTATGCGTGGTGTACGACAAGGCGCAGCCCAAAAAGTCCGCCTACCGCAAGTTTAATATTAAGACGGTTGAGGGAGCGAACGACTACGAGAGCACCCGA
>CATWQA010000059.1 GCA_958352815.1 uncultured Eubacteriales bacterium | reverse complement strand
TCGGAGCCGCTCGAGGTTTTCACAAGGGAGTAGGACTTTCTTATCCGTTCCGTCCCGTTTGAAGTAACCACCGCTTCAAGAGTGTGGGTTCCGTCAGTCAGAGCGGAAACGTCAAGATAAGCACCGTAGGGCAGCTCTGCCGCCGCCCCTGCCCATGCGCCGTCTATGTAGTAGTCAACCCGAGGCTGCTGGTCTTTAAAGGTGTAGGGCAGAGCGTACAGATCAAGGCTTCCGCCGCTTGCGTAAATCGTGTCTCCTATAGGCTTAAAGCTTTTGGCTGAGCTGTCCCCCTTTTGGATAAACCAGGGACGCGAAGTGATACTGTTAAAGGCGGCTTCCATTGAGGGGGAGCCTGCCATATCATAGTCTTGAGCTTCATCGGGGGTGGACTTGTTAAAGTATGCAATCAGCTTAACCTGCGGATATGCCATAAGCACTGTTGAGTACATTCTGAGCATATTGAGCCGTGCCCATTCTTCGCTTTCGGCATAAACCTCGCCCCTTGTATACCGTGCCGAGCCGCATTCTGCAAGCATAATAGGCTTGCGGTCGCCGTATCTTTCCACCACATCCTTTACCAGTCGCACCGGGTCAGCCCCGTCTCCCGACTTAAAGTATATCTCATTGTAGCTCTCTGTTTCGCTCCACTGTCTGCCTTGGAAATAGCGGACGGCATATGCGGAAATTCCCACCCAGTCAACATATTCGTCTCCGGGATAGAAGACGTTCATATCTATATCGATAGGTGAGGTGTGAGCCACGCTCCACACGGTGGCAACATTGGGACTTGCGTCTCTTGCCGCTTGCGCAATTTTGCGGAATGCGGCAATATACTTTCCTGCGTCCGCCCTGTCGTTCCAAACGTTCATTTCCGCACCGATACGCAGGTAAATCGGCAGGTCTTTGTATTCGGCAAGAATACGGCAAAACCGATTTATAAAGCTCGTGTCGCTTATAATGCTGTCAAGCTGGCTGCCTTCCCCGGGGAAATTAAGGGCAAGCTCCACTGCCTTTCCGCTTGCTGAAGCGTCCTTGAGCATAACCCTCTCCAGCCAGTTGAGAGTTGAGGTGTCCCCGTATTCCTGATAGGCGAGAACCATGGACTCATTCGCCTTGCTTGTCTCGCTTATCTGCCCGAACAGAGTTCCGCTTGCAGGCTCATTCTTTGCGCCGTAATATATAACAGGCCGGTCGGTCAGGGTGTACAAATCCAGAGTTGATGGCAGAGCGGATATTTTTGATTGGGCAATCTTAACACCGTCCGTCCAGCCGAAGTAGCTGCCGTAGGGCAGGTATTTCTCATAGTAGAAAGCCGCCGCCTCGTAATCGCCTATACGTTCGTAGGCGTTGGCAACCTCGTATGTACGGGAGCCGAGAACGCTCATGGTATCCTGATTTTGAGGCTGGGTTTCCATAAGGTTGATGGACTGAACCCCGTAATTGATTATGCCGTATACATCATCGGCAGCTGCGGCGGCTTCAAAGCCGTCATTCATAGGCCAGAAGCTGTTGGGGAACTCATATGCCCATGCTTCCGCGAAGGAACATAACATAAGCGCGGCAATAATAAAAGCCGTCAGTCTTTTTGGATTTTTCATAAAAACACTCCTTTCAATAATTATATATATAATATAATACGCTCTGTTTGTCAACAAAATTTTATATTTTAATCTTAATTTGGAACTTTATATAATCTAAATCCCTGTAAATTTATATCCTCACATTGGCATGGATGTCGCCTAGCTCAATTCCGCCCCACAGGCAACAACTTATGTTTATTATTGACATTGCATACTTTAAATAAATCGGAACACTGATAGCCGTCCAACTTCAAGGAAGTTGGGCCACAGCTGCGCCCACTGACATACCAACAGTTTTGATAACGTAAACGGATTAATATAAATTGTAACGGTTTAATCTGTAGGGGACGGCTTCCCAGACGCCCCGCATACAAACCAATGTGATTATATATGGTAATAGGGATTATGATTTAAATAAACTCCCAAACCCATATAATCAATTGTCAACAGTTATATGAACGGCGGGCGCAGCAAGCGGCGCCCCTACGAATGTGTGATTTACAATGGTGGTTGTTCCGATTACACGGTTAAAACCGTTTGGGTGCTCTGCGGGGCGTCTGGGAAGCCGCCCCCTACGAATAGAGAGGTTTCACATACTTAAAAATCGTTTATTTCGATAGCCTAAACATATATGTATATTATATAATATAATACGCTCTGTTTGTCAACAAAAATTTTGTATTTAAGGGTATAAAGCCCGCTATAAGTTTCATTTGTGCAAGCTGCACAAAAATATTTTTTAATATTGGTTATTATTCGGTTGATTATTTTGAAAATATGAGTTAAAATTAGAGGAGCGGGTATCGCATTAATTGAATTGATTTTTATTAAAATATACATACTTGGAGGTTTGAGTTTTGAAAGTTTACGAAACATCTAAAATCAAGAATTTCTGTATGCTGGGTCACGGAAACTCAGGTAAGACCAGCTTGGCAGAGGCTATGCTGTACACTGCGGGCAATATTGACAGGCTCGGCAGAACCCAGGACGGAACAACCGTTATGGACTTTGACGCAGAGGAGACAAAGCGCAAGTTCTCGATTTCCACGGCTCTGGCGTCCTGCGAATGGAACGGAACAAAGTTTAATATTCTGGACACTCCGGGATATTTTGACTTTGTGGGCGAGGTGCAGCAGGCTTTGCGCGTGGCAGACGCCGCTTTGATTGTGCTTTCCGGTAAGTCGGGTCTCACCGTGGGAGCGGAGAAAGCGTGGAAATACTGTGAGGAAAACGGCATTCCCAAAATGTTTTTCATAAATAAGGTTGACGATGAGCGTGTGGATTACCAAAAGGTTCTCCAGCAGCTCAAGGATAAATACGGAAAGAAGATTGCGCCTTTCCAGCTTCCTCTTAAAGAGGGGGACAAAATTATCGGCTTTATCAATGTTGTTGAGCAGGAGGCAAGGATTTTTGACGGCAACCGTACAATAACAGGCGAAATGCCCGAGGGCATTGAAGATGAGCTGGAGCCTCTCCGTGAAATGATAAACGAGGCTGTTGCGGAGCAGTCTGAGGAGCTTATGGAGAAATATTTCAGCGGGGAAGCCTTCACCCTGCCCGAAATGTACGCCGCTCTCCGTGCCGGTGTGGCAGAGGGCGATATTGTGCCGGTGCTGTGCGGAAGCGCGTACCATAACTTAGGTATTCCCTCTCTGCTTAACGCTATAAATGCGTACTTCCCGGCTCCCAACGGAAAGAACGAGTTTGTTAAGGCAGTGAAGAAGGACGGCTCCGAGGTTGACAGAAAGATTGACGTAAACGACCCCATGAGCGCCCTTGTGTTCAAGACCGTTGCAGACCCGTACGTTGGTAAACTGTCATATTTCAAGGTGTTCTCCGGAGTTATGACTCCCGATACCACCGTTTATAATCTCAATAAGGAGACAAACGAGAAGATAGGCAAGATATACACCATGCAGGGCAAGAAACAGATCGAGGTGTCTCAGCTTAACGCGGGAGATATAGGCACGGTTACAAAGCTGACTAAAACCGCTACCGGCGACACTCTGAGCGTGCTCAATAACCCCTGCACTCTTGAGGGAATTAAGTTCGCAAAGCCCAACATGGAGCTGGCGGTTGTTTCCAACAAGAAGGGTGACGACGAGAAGATTGCCCAAGGTCTTATTAAGCTGATGGACGAGGATAAGACCTTCGCCTTTGAGACCAATAAGGAGACCAGACAGCAGCTCCTCAAGGGTCTGGGCGACCAGCATATTGACGTTATTGTGTCAAAGCTGAAGAACAAGTTCGGCGTTGATATTTCCTTTGAGACGCCTAAGGTTCCCTACCGTGAGACCATCCGTAAAAAGGTTAAGGTAGAGGGAAAGCACAAGAAGCAGTCAGGCGGACACGGTCAGTACGGTCACGTTTGGATTGAGTTTGAGCCCACAACCGAGGAGGGCTTGGTATTCGAAGAAAAGATTTTCGGCGGCAGCGTGCCCAAGGGCTACTTCCCCGCTGTTGAAAAGGGTCTGCAGGAGGCGATGGAGCACGGCGTGCTGGCGGGCTATCCCATGGTGGGGCTAAAGGCAACTCTGGTTGACGGCTCATATCACGATGTAGACTCATCGGAAATGGCGTTTAAGATGGCGGCGTCTTTGGCGTACAAGGCGGGAATGCCCCAGGCGTCTCCTGTTATCTTAGAGCCTATCGGTCACCTTAAGGTGTTTGCTCCCGACAGCTATACCGGAGACATTATCGGCGATATTAACAAGCGTCGCGGTCAGATGCTGGGCATGGAGCCTGTGGGCGACGGAGTTACCATGATTGAGGGTGAGGTTCCCATGGCGGAAATGCACTCGTATGCTTCCGACCTGCGTTCCATGACTCAGGCAAGAGGCGATTTTGAGTTTGAGTTTGAAAGATACCAGGAAGCTCCTCAAAACATAATCGACAAAATTATTGCTGACGCAAATAAATAATCAAAAATCGGACACACTGTGTATGAGGGAGTTTATGCACAGGAGATGATTTGATGGCAGACAGCAGAGATGATTTTGCAAAATTTTTCCTAATCGGCGGCAACGGATTTGTTGACGGAATAAGCGACGACGCACCGCCGGAGGCAAGGCGGGAGTGCGAAAAGCTTTTGAGAAAAGAAAAAACGCTCGGCTGATATTAAGTGAATTTAAGAGGGCTGCTTCGCCGCAGGGCGGGGCAGCTCTTGCGTTTTTCGTAAAAATCTTAATATTTACGCAGTCAAGCTGAAACGAAAATTTAATATAAAAAGACAAGATATTGTGGTTTTGGCTATTGACAACTACCAATATATAGATTATAATAGGTACTGTTCCGATTGAGAGGGAACGCCGCCTCGGCAGACGGGGCGAAGCGAAAACTTAAATACAGACGCCCTTCGCCTGTACGGCGGCGGGCTGTAATCTATAGCGGGCTCCGTTTATTGCAAGCAAGGCGGAGCGTTGTTTTGACTTAAAGGCAGATTAGGGAAAGGGGAATAAAATTGAAGATCATAAAGAGAAACAAGACCGAGGTTGATTTTGCCATAGGTAAGATTATTGCGGCGGTGTCCAAGGCAAACAATGTTGTTGAAGACGATGAGAAAATGACGCCCAAGCAGATCTTGCGGATTGCGGACTCTGTTCAAAAGAGCTGCGAAAAAATGGGCAGAGCCCTCTCTGTTGAGGAGATACAGGATCTTGTGGAAAAGCAGATAATGGCTCACGGAGCCTATGAGGTTGCAAAGAGGTATATTACATACAGATATACCAGGAGTCTTGTGAGAAAGTCCAACACCACAGATGATAAAATCCTCACCCTTCTTGAATGCAACAACGAGGAGGTTAAGCAGGAGAATTCCAATAAGGACCCTAACGTGAACAGTGTTCAGAGAGACTATATGGCAGGTGAGGTCAGCCGTGATATAACAGAGCGTATTTTGCTGCCCCAAGAGATTGTGGAGGCGCATAACCAGGGAATTATTCACTTTCATGACTCGGATTACTATGCTCAGCATATGCACAACTGCGACCTTGTAAACTTGGAGGACATGCTCCAGAACGGAACGGTTATCTCGGGCACCATGATTGAGAAGCCCCACAGCTTTTCAACCGCCTGCAATATTGCCACCCAGATTATTGCTCAGGTTGCTTCAAACCAGTACGGCGGTCAGTCGATTTCCCTGACCCACCTGGCTCCATTTGTTCAGGTTTCACGAGATAAGATAACCAAGACTGTCCATAAGGAGCTGGAGGACATGGGGGTTTCCGCCTCGGAGGACAAGATTGCGGAAATCGTTGAGGAGCGTCTGAAAGAGGAAATCAACCGCGGCGTGCAGATTATACAGTATCAGGTTGTAACACTTATGACAACCAACGGTCAGGCTCCCTTTGTGACGGTGTTTATGTACCTGAACGAGGCAAAGGACCCTCAGCTTAAGCACGACCTTGCCCTTATTATAGAGGAGGTTTTGAGGCAGCGTTACGTGGGCGTTAAAAATGAGTCGGGGGTTTATGTAACCCCGGCGTTCCCCAAGCTCATATACGTCCTTGAGGAGGACAATATAACCGAGGACTCGCCTTATTTCTACCTGACCCGTCTTGCCGCAAAGTGCACGGCAAAGCGTATGGTTCCCGATTATATTTCGGAAAAGGTTATGCTTGATTTAAAGGTTGATAAAAACGGCAACGGCAACTGCTATACCTGTATGGGCTGCCGCAGCTTCCTCACCCCCTATGTTGACGAGGACGGCAACCCTAAGTATTACGGAAGATTTAACCAAGGCGTGGTTACCATCAACCTTGTTGATGTGGCTTGCTCCGCTTGCCGTGAGGGAAAGGATGAGGAGAAGTTCTGGAAAATCCTTGACGAAAGACTGGAGCTGTGCCACAGAGCCCTTCAGTGCAGACACGAGCGGCTGGAGGGAACCCTGTCCGACGCTGCCCCGATTTTGTGGCAGTACGGCGCTCTTGCAAGACTTAAAAAGGGCGAGCCCATAACCAAGCTGCTCCACGGGGGATATTCCACCATATCTTTGGGCTATGCGGGGCTTTGGGAGTGCGTATATGAGGTGACGGGCAAGAAACTCACCGAACCCGAGGGCGAGGAGTTCGGTCTCAGGGTTATGCAGGCTCTCAATGACGCCTGCGCAAAGTGGAAGGCAGCCGAGAATATAGATTACTCGATTTACGGCACGCCTCTTGAGTCCACAACATATAAGTTCTCAAGATGCCTGCAAAAGCGTTTCGGCATAATCGAGGGAGTTACCGACAAGAACTATATAACCAACAGCTACCACGTGCATGTTACCGAGCCTATAGACGCTTTTGAAAAGCTTGCTCTTGAGTCCAAGTTCCAAAAGCTGTCTCCCGGCGGAGCCATAAGCTATGTGGAGGTTCCCGATATGCAGAATAATATCGAGGCAGTAATCCAGGTTATGAAGTTTATATACGATAATATTATGTATGCGGAGCTTAATACAAAGTCGGACTACTGTCAGGAATGCGGCTATGACGGGGAAATTTCCGTTGAGGAGCGGGATGACAAGCTGGTTTGGGTATGTCCCAACTGCGGCAACACCGACCAGAACAAGATGAATGTTGCAAGGCGCACCTGCGGATATATCGGCACCCAGTTCTGGAACCAGGGCAGAACTCAGGAGATAAAAGAGAGGGTTCTGCACCTGTAGGATAAGGAGAGGCTATGAACTACTGCGAAATTAAGAATTGTGATATAGCCAACGGCATAGGCGTTCGGGTGACTCTGTTTGTGTCCGGCTGCACCAACCATTGCGAAAATTGCTTCCAGCCCGAAACATGGGACTTTGATTACGGGCAGCCCTTCACCCGAGAGACGGAGGACAGAATTTTGGAGCTGCTCCGCCCGGATTACATACAGGGGCTGACTCTCCTCGGCGGAGAGCCCTTTGAGCCCGAAAACCAAAGAGAGCTTGTGAAGTTCCTAAGGCGCGTAAAGCAGGAGTACCCCCGCAAGACGGTTTGGGCGTTTTCCGGGTTTAGATATGACGATGAGATTTTAAAGCCGGGAGCATATCCCAACTGCGAGGTTACGGAGGAGCTTTTGTCTATGATTGACGTTTTGGTTGACGGACGGTATGTGGAAGCCTTAAAGGATATAACTCTAAGGTTTCGGGGCTCGTCAAACCAGCGGATAATCGACCTAAACGAAACGAGAAAAAATAATCGCCTGACCTTGTGGAATGAGGCTTTGGCATGTAATTAAAAATATTCGCCCGCCCTGTATAATCGCAGGACGGGCGAATGTTTTTGCAAAAAATGTTACGTATTTCCAAATTTTAATTAAGTATGATTTTGATAAAGGCTTTGCCTTTAGAACTATTGCCGAGCCCATATTCCGCCATGCCAAGCCGCGGCGGCAATGTCGCCAAAGCCTTTATCAAAATACATCACCTGCTTAGCAGGCATAGGGCTCCCAAAAAGTCAAAAGACTTTTTGGGAAAGAGGAGCACATGCCTGTAAAAGCGAAGCCTTGCCGAGCAGGCATGGCGAGTGGAAAAGGCGTAGTGCGACGAGGGGCGTAGCCCCAATCGGTTTCCCCGAAGGGGAAAACCGAAGGCGCTCGGGGCGGAGGCGGCGAGCGCAATTGGGTGGGCGAAAGTTTTACAATTTTTTGTAAAAATTGAAAAAAAGCGGAACTTTTTGGGAATTTTATTCGTCTAATTCAACATGAAGTGTTTAAATTACACAAATAAATCAAAAAAGAAAGGTGTATAGTTATGAAAAAGACAGTTGCATTAATCCTATCGGTAATGATGGTTTTCGGAGCTATGGGCGGAGTTGCGGTCTCGGCGGCATCGCCTTCTGTGGTGTCCGTCTCAAACATCGGCGATGTTTTGAGTATTGCCGATAACCCGGGAGCTACATACAACCTGATAAACGACATTGATATGTCGGGCTTTGGTATGAGTATACCCTCATTTTCGGGAACCTTTAACGGAAACGGCTATCAGATAAAGACAAGCAGCGCGCCGCTGTTTGGCGTTATCGAAAGCGGAGCGGTTGTGCAAGACCTGTATGTTATGTCAAAATCAACCGTTACAGGAGAGGGAAATCTGGGAATTATTGCCGGAACCGCAAAGGGCACAATCAGACGCTGTGCCGCTGTGGGTAATGTTGAGGGTTTATCGGCGGTAGGCGTGCTGGCAGGTCTTGTGTCAGGCGGAAC
>CATWQA010000058.1 GCA_958352815.1 uncultured Eubacteriales bacterium | reverse complement strand
GGGTTAAGTATGTAAACGGAATGAGTACAACAGCAAATCATTAAATTGTAGGGGGCGGCTTCCCAGACGCCCCGCAAACAAACCTTTTGTTTTTGTTAAGGTAATTGGGATTAGCGTATAATTTGGGTGCCCAAACCCATTTAATTATGTATACAATTTAGCAGCGGGGCGTCTGGGAAGCCGCCCCCTACAATGCGATAGCATACGTATATCCAAAACCATATACAAAAGCAATCTAAACGCAGGACTCTTGAAAATTTAAAGTTTTCCGAAAACACAAAAAGAACCGTATTCAAAACACGGTTCTTTTTGATTAAATAATATCCACAACAACTTTCTGATTTATGCGGTTGCCCGCACTCTTTACAACTGTTCTGATAGCCTTTGCAATTCTGCCCTGCTTTCCGATGACCTTGCCCATGTCGCCCTCTGCCACATGGAGCTTGAGCACCGTCAGGTTTTCCTTTTCTACAACGTCCACCTTAACGGAATCGGGGTCGCTGACCATTGACTTGGCTATAAATTCCAATAATTCTTTCATTTACTTTAAACCTCCAAAACGGAGCCTTATCATGCTTAACCGATAATGCCCTTATTCTTTAAAAGTCTCTTAACTGTATCGGTGGGCTGAGCGCCGTTCTTAATCCACTTCTGAACCTTTTCTGCGTCAAACTCAACTGCTGCCGGCTCAACCATAGGATTGTATGTTCCTACCTGCTCGATAAATCTGCCGTCTCTGGGAAATCTTGAATCCGCTACAACAACACGATAGAAAGGAGCCTTCTTTGCGCCCATTCTCTTTAATCTAATCTTTACTGCCATTTTAAAAATCCTCCAATTTAATTATAGTATATTAAAAGTTAATTATTTTTCCTGTTATGTTACATAGGGAAGCCGCCCTTGCCGAACATTCCGCCGAATGCGCCCCGCTTCATCTTCTTGTTTATATTCCCGCCGGAGAGCTGCTTCATCATCTTCTGCATCTGGTCAAACTGCTTCAGCAGCGAATTTACCTCAACGATTGATGTTCCGCTGCCCTTGGCAATTCTCTCTTTTCTCGACGGGGTCAGCTTATCCTTAAGGTCTCTCTCCCCGGGGGTCATCGATGTGATAATCGCCTCAATATGCGCCATCTTCTTTTCATCAACATTGGCGTTTTGCAAAGCCTTTGCGTTAACCCCGGGAATCATACCCAGAACATTCTGGATAGGACCCATGTTCTTCATCTGTTCCATTTGATCCAAAAAGTCGGTAAAGGTGAACCTTTGGGTTCTCAGCTTCTTTTCAAGCTCCTCCGCCTTCTTCATGTCAAGAGCCTGCTCCGCCTTTTCTATAAGGCTGAGCATATCGCCCATGCCCAGTATTCTGGACGCCATACGGTCGGGGTGGAACTGCTCCAAATCCGTGAGCTTCTCGCCCATACCGCAGAACTTAATAGGCTTGTTTGTCACCGCGCGGACGGACAGCGCCGCACCGCCTCTGGTGTCGCCGTCAAGCTTTGTTAAAACAACGCCCGATATTTCAAGCTCGCTGTTAAACTTGTCGGCAACGGTAACCGCGTCCTGACCTGTCATAGCGTCAACCACCAGAAGAATTTCCGTGGGCTCCACCGCCGCCACAATCTCTTTAAGCTCATCCATAAGCTGCTCGTCAATATGGAGACGGCCTGCCGTATCTATAATAAACACATCGTTTGAATGGTTCTTAGCGTGTTCAAGACCGCGGACGGCAATGCCGACAGCATCGGTTACGCCCTCCTCGGCGTACACCGGAATGTCAAGCTGACCGCCAACCACCTGAAGCTGTTTCACAGCGGCAGGTCTGTACACATCACAGGCGCACAGCAGTGGACGCTTGCCCTGCTTTTTCAGCAGTCCGCCCAGCTTTGCCGCCGTGGTGGTCTTACCTGCGCCCTGGAGGCCTGCCATCATTATTATTGTGGGAGGCTTGGGGGAAATCGTCAGCTTTTCCGCCTCGCCGCCCATGAGCTTAACAAGCTCCTCGTTTACGATTTTTATTACCTGCTGCGCCGGGGTCAGAGACTCCATAACCTCCGCTCCGTTTGCACGCTCGGTAACGTCCTTTACAAAATTCTTAACAACCTTAAAGTTTACGTCCGCCTCGAGGAGCGCAAGCTTAACCTCGCGCATTGCAGCTTTTAAATCCTTTTCGGAAACCTTTCCCTTGCCCCGCAGCTTCTTAAAGGTGTTTTGAAGCTTTTCGGACAAACTTTCAAATGCCATATCCACACCTCAATTTCTGTAGGTTCTCTTATCCGTCTATACCGTTTATCTCTTGTATAATCATTAATATGTCATTTATCTTATGCTTGGTGCTGTCGGACAACAATCTTATATCGGGGGAGTTTTCAATCTCCCTGATTATATCGTCAATCCGATTAAGGTCAGACTTTATGCTGAGAAACCTTGCCGCCAGACCCAGACGCGCCTCTGACTCCATAAGAGTGTGCTCACCGCGCTTAATGTTATCTCTGACGCCCTGGCGGGTAATGCCCATATGCTCTCCAATCTCCGACAGGGATAAATCTTCATTATAATATAGGTCTATGCTCTCCGCCTGTCTGTCGGTCAGCATATTTCTGTAAAAATCAAACAACAGGGAAATCTCAACATTCTTTTCCATATTACACCTCAGACCTCATTCAGCCAAGCTTAGTAAAGCGTTTTAGCTTTACAACTTTGATATTGTACAACATTTAAGTTTATTTGTCAAGGATTTTTCCGAAAAAATTTTTAACAATTTGTTTGCGGTACCCCGCCGCACTTGACATGCAGGCGGCTTGCGTGTTAGAATAACATCAAATATACTATGGAACAGGAAAGATATTTTATGGAAAATAATTTGCTTGAAATCGGAAAGATTGTGAACACTCACGGTATCAGAGGGGAAGTTAAAATCCAGCCCTGGTGCGATGAGCCGGAAATATTTGACGAGCTTGACTGCCTCATTATAGACGGCAAGGAGTTCCCCATTCTCCGCAACCGTTTCCACAGGACCTGCCAGATTGTGCTCCTTGAGGGGATAGACAACATAAATCTGGCAGAGCCCCTTAAAAACAAAATTGTCTATATCCGCCGTGAGGATTTAGAGCTGCCCGAGGGCAGGTACTTTGTGGCGGACATAATCGGGCTGCCCGTGAAGGACGGCGAGGGCAGAGTTTTGGGGATAGTGGACGAGGTTATAAAAACCGGCAGCAACGATGTTTATGTTCTGCGGGAGACCTTTAACAAGAAACAAATCCTTATCCCGGTTATTGACAGCGTGGTTAAAGAGACCAATATCGATGATGGCTACATTAAGGTTGAGCTTATGAAAGGACTAATTGACTGATGCGATTTGATATACTCACTCTGTTTCCCGAAATGTTTGAGGCGGTGCTGGACAAGAGCATAATCGGCAGAGCCAAGGAAAAGGGCTTGCTTGAGCTCAACTATATTCAGATACGTGACTTTGCCTTTAACAAGCACCGCCGTGTGGACGACTACCCATACGGCGGCGGTCAGGGCATGGTTATGCAGGCGGAGCCCATATTCAAGGCATATGAGAGCCTGACCCAAAACCTTGACTATAAGCCCTACACCATATATATGTCGCCCCAGGGCAAAACCTTTCGTCAGGGAACCGCTAAGAGACTTGCGAAAAAGTACAGCCACATAGTTATTCTCTGCGGGCACTATGAGGGGGTTGACCAGCGGGTGCTTGATGAGATCGTGGACGCAGAACTGTCTGCGGGGGACTTTGTGCTCACCGGCGGAGAGATTGCCGCCATGGCTGTCGTGGACGCAACAGCGCGGCTTCTGCCGGGAGTTCTCAAGTCGGAGGAAGCATTTTCGGAGGAGTCCCACTTCAGCGGGCTGCTGGAATTTCCCCAGTACACAAGACCGGAGGTATGGCACGGCAAGGCTGTGCCCGAAATTCTGCTCAGCGGGCACCACAAGAATATTGAGGTGTGGAAGCGGGAAATGTCAATCAAGAACACCTTTTACAAGCGTCCCGGTATGCTCAGCCGCGCCAAGCTCACCGAAGATGAGCGGCTTATGGTGAAAGAGCTGAAAGAAGAAAAATGACGAATTGCTTTTTGTTATTGAAACGAAACCGTAACATTCAAGGCAGGGATTTTGTGGTATAATCTAAAATGAGATATGATTTTGATTTAAAGGGGAAAACAAATGGCAGCATCTAAAACCAAATCAACCAAACCTAAAAACGGCACAAAGACAAAGACTGCTTCCAAAACCACAAGAAGCAGGTCTACGTCGGCAAAGACCGTAGCCAAGGCTGCTCCCAAGCAGACACGAACAAAGCTGCTGTCCGACGAGGTTCAGGGAATTTTGCTGATTGCTCTCGGGCTGCTTTTGGCGTGCACGTTTTACATCTCCGCCATGGGAATAGTGGGCGAGTTCGTCAGAAACGTATGCTACGGTTTGTTCGGCGCTGCCTCCTCGGTGTTTTTTGTATTCTTTCTGCTGGCGGGGATTAACTGCTTCAGGGAGAAAAAGAGCGAGAACTCACTGTACAAGTGGTGGATTATTATCGGGCTTATGATATGCTCCGGTATGCTTTACGCCCTGGCTTTAAAGGACACCTCCTTTGTTGATGGAGGCTTTTTCGCCAACATAAGAAATCTCTATGACAACGGAATTAACGGGCTGGGCGGCGGAATTATCGGCGGACTTATATGCAAGTGCCTTGTTTTTCTCATCGGATATATCGGAGCTTGGATATGCACTTCTACCGCAACTCTCGTGCTGCTTATTATTCTCACGGGAATATCAATAGAGGCGTTGTTCGTCAAAATCGTCAACTTCTTCAAGGCGAGCCAAAACAGCATTAAGGACAGAATGGAAAGGGAGGTTGAAATTGACGACATAGCTTCCTCTACCGGCGAGAGGGAGGAAATTCCCGCCCCCAAGGCAAAAAAGCCGTCTCTGTTTAAGAGAATAGCTGCCCGCTCGGCAGAGAAAAAGGCAAGGAAGGCGGAAAGGGCAAAACATAATCAAGAAGAAATTCTTCCCCCTCACACGGAATATAAGCCTATCGATATCCCAATAGAAGAGACGAAGCCAAAGCGGAAAAGAACGATTATTTCCGAAACCGAGACCAAGCCCCAGCGGTTTGTTTTTGAGGAGGACGAGGAACTCAGTCAGGCGCTTAAAGAGTCCTTAGAGACTGACAACAAAAAGGACAGGTTCAGCATTGACGACCTGCCCTTTGACGCAGACAATATATATGCGGGAACTCTTTCCGAGGAGCATTCCGAGTTTGATGAAATTTCTCCGCCTGAATTTTTGGACACAAGCAAGACGGGAGCTCTCACCCAAATCCCCAATGAGGACGGAACAATCCCGGAGAGCGACGACACGGATGACTTTGAGCCCCCCAGCCAAGCAAAAATGGAGGACAAGCTGGACCCCATGACCAAAAAGGCACTGGACAGCGGAGTTCCCCTTGACGAGGCGGTAACAAAGGGCAGAAAAATGCTGGTGGAGCAGGAATACACTCCGGAGGAAAAAATCGCCGCCGAAATAGAGGAACAGAAAAATATTCCGCCCATAGTGCGGTATCAAATGCCCTCGGTTGACCTGCTGGCAATGCCTGCGGCGAAAAAGAAAACCAAGGCGGAGATCAAGCAGGAGCTTGAAGAAAAGGCAAACAGGCTTCTGGACACTCTGAACAGCTTTAAGGTTGAGGCAAAGATTATCAACATAACCCAAGGCCCGTCGGTTACGCGGTTTGAGCTGCAGCCCGGCTTCGGCGTAAAGGTTTCAAAAATAACAGGACTGTCGGACGACATTGCCCTGAGCCTTGCGGCTCCCGGAGTGCGCATCGAGGCGCCTATCCCGGGCAAGTCCGCCATAGGTATCGAAATCCCCAACTCCTCCCCTCAGGCAGTGCCCATCAGAGAGGTTCTGGACACGGCGGAGTTCAGAAACAAGAAGTCTAAAACCACAGTTGCCCTCGGCAAGGACATCAGCGGCAACTGCGTTATAGCGGACATAGCGGACTTCCCACACATACTTATTGCGGGAGCCACGGGCTCGGGTAAATCAGTCTGTATCAACTCGCTTATAACCAGCATACTCTACAAGTCCAAGCCTAACGAGGTCAAAATGATAATGATTGATCCCAAAATGGTTGAGCTGGGAGTGTACAACGGAATACCCCATCTGCTTATTCCCGTTGTCACCGACCCGAAGCACGCCGCAGGAGCTCTGAACTGGGCAGTGGTGGAAATGCAGAACAGGTACAACCTGCTTAAAGACAACAAGGTCAGAAACCTTGACGGATACAACAAGCTTATGGACGAGAAGGGAGAGCCTGACGCAAAGCTGCCCGAAATAGTTATTATTATAGACGAGCTTGCCGACCTGATGAATGTTGCCAAAAGCGAGGTTGAGGACGCGATTAACAGGCTTGCCGCCCTGGCAAGAGCGGCGGGAATGTACCTGGTTATCGCCACCCAGAGACCCTCCGTAAACGTTATTACAGGCGTTATCAAGGCGAATATTCCCTCAAGAATAGCCTTTGCCGTGTCCCAGCAGGTGGACAGCCGAACGATTATCGACTCCGCAGGCGCAGAAAAGCTGCTGGGCAAGGGCGATATGCTGTACTCTCCCCGGGGCGCTCTTAAACCCTTGAGAGTTCAGGGCAATTTTGTTTCCGACAGGGAGATTGAAACTCTGGTTGACTTTATCAAGGGACAATACGAGGCAGAATATGACGAGGAGGTTATTGAGCATATCGAGAAAGAGCATGAGCGCGTTGCCGCAGACATTGAGGCGGCGAACAGTCCTCAAACTGTTCACAGCGGCGGAGGCAACAACTGCAAGGTTGACGATATGTTCATCGAAGCGGCAGAGCTGGTTCTTGAAAACGGTCAAGCGTCTGTTGCCATGTTCCAGCGGAAGTTTAAGATGGGCTACCAAAGAGCGGCAAAGCTCATTGACCAGATGGAAGAACTGAAAATAATCGGTCCCTATGAGGGAACAAAGCCCAGACAGGTGCTTATAACCCGTCAGGAGCTTAACGAGATGAAGTATAACAGAGCAAGCGAATAACAATAGGGGCTGTCCGGTGCGACAGCCCCTACGAAATTAAGGGAGTTACACATGTGCAACTCCCATTTATTTTGTTGTAACAATTGCCGTATTTATAGTTTCGTCACGATCCACAGTATAACCTAAATTTTCCGAGAGGAAACGGAGAAAATCCACGGTTAAATTACAGCGTCAAAAAAGCCAAATCCCAGCCCATAAGATACGCAACCATTTGAACGGAAATGTAAAGCGAGCCGTTGTACAGGGATATACTGCCGGGACGGATTTTACCGCCGTTCATAGACAGCAGCTCGGTTTCCTCACCGTTTATGATTACAGTGTCCATATCCGCGAAATATATTACCGGTGAGAGCTTAGCATTTTTGGACGGCATAGGCTTTTCATACGTAAACGGAGTGTATTCGTCTGACAGTTCAATAGTCACTGATGGGTCGTAGGTAAATTCAAACTTGTTTTCCTTTAGCTTCCACTCTCCGCCGAAAAGCTTCGCGAAGTCGTCAAAGCTTATCATCATAGCTGTATCCTGGTTGGTTATTACCTTGACCGGGACGTTTATATAAGACTCGCTGTAATTTAATCTATCCTTTATTATGGTTACTATTGCCTCGGTTTCGACGCCGAAGTTAATCCAGCTGTTGCAGTATTCTGATGTCTGGGTCACGGTTCCGAGCGGGGTGTCAAAGCTGTATATCTGAGTTTCTTCATTTTCTTCGTTCGCTGCGTCCATAGCCTTGGCGGCATCGTATATCCTCATAAGAACCAGCAGAGCCTGTTCCTCGGTGTATGTATCCTTAGGAGCGAACCTGTTATCGCCTACACCGTTCATAAAGCCCATGTTGCATATAGTCTGGACAGCATCAATAGCCCAGTCGGATATATCCTCTAAGTCGGTGAAATTAAACCACATTGTGGTTGCAGGCATAGGTTTTACCTTATTAATCATTCGCAGTGATATTGTGGCGGCTTCCTCGCGGGTGAGGCTGTCATTAGGCGCAAATTCCGTCTCTGATTTTCCGTTTATAATTCCCATGCCGCAGAGAAATGTCACCTTGTCGTTATCTACGTCGGTGAATTTGCACAGGTCGGGATCGGAGCTGAGTGTGTCATAGGTTATCCGTGATGTAAGGTTAAAGACCGCCTCGCAGAACATCTCGCGGGTTATTGGTTGAGTTAAATCTCTGCCGGACGGAAAGCTGCCCGGGATACCCAACTTTGCGGCTCTGTCTACATCAGCAGCTGCCCAGTCCGAGACTATGTAGTCCACCTCTGTCTTGTCAGACTCGGCGGCGAATATTGTACCCGACAGTGCAGTAATCGACAGACAGACCGCAGTAATAATAGATATTACTCTTTTCAAAATATTTTCCCCCTTTGTTTTTATAACGTTTTGTTAAGTTAAACACCTTATATTGTATTTGACGAATTATTTTTCCAAAAAGTTCCCGGGTTTTGCAATTTTTATCATAATAGACGAGTTTAAATATACAAAGTTTTAGCTGTTACACGGCAAAAGGGGCTGTCCGGTGCGGCAGCCCCTAATTACTACAGGTTTAAAATTCTCTCTATAATTGTTGCGGCTTCAGCCCTTGTCAAGTTGTTCATGGGTCTAAAGCTGCCGTCCTCATTTCCCGCTATCAAGCCCATCTGAACCGCTACAAGAACAGGCTCCTGCGCCCAGTCGGGAATGCTTGCCGTGTCG
>CATWQA010000057.1 GCA_958352815.1 uncultured Eubacteriales bacterium | reverse complement strand
CCGATTGAAGTAGCCCTCCGAATTTGCTTTTTCGGGAGGCTTAGTTTTGCATAGTCCCTCGCGGACGTCAACGGCCGCAAAATCGTCGCTTAAAACGCCATCTATAATAACTTTTAGAGCCGAGTAAGGAATTTATTCCTCGCTCGGCTCTTTTGCTGTTTATGAGGCATTTTTTGACCTGTACGCAACGATTTTGTCTTTGTCCCGTTGACTTCCGCACACTTGCTATTTAGTGCACTGATATTTACCGTCCTATGCATCTTCGCCTCTTGCCGAAAAAGGCAAATCAATTCGGAGGTGTAACTCAAAATGGAAATGTTGGTAACAAAGTTCTCAAACGGAAAGTACCGTAACGAAGGCGAATTATTCGCCGAACCTATCTCTGCCGAAAACGTTAAACTTATGGGTGAGATGATCGCTTTACAGGCGCTCCGCACCGTAAAGAAGTTTGATATGAAAGTTGCAGACAGATTGTATATCGGTCTCATCAAAGATCTGCACCATATGAGCGAGATAGATTATATCGTATCGGACGGCTATGACGTGGCACAGACCGCTATCTGCTTTCTGTATCAGTACGCCGGCAGAAAGGTATCCGAGATTTGCGGTAAAGACAAACGCGGCAAGGAATTTACCATTAAACTTGCGTGTTATCGTGAGGTAGACAGATTCATCGATAGCTTGCGCAACCGCTCCGACAGACACGGCGCAATCGAATACATAGATTTTACGGACTATAAAGCGCTACCTATGGATCCCGTCAACCATTTTGAACAAGAACAGACCGATTACAGCAAATACGATGAACTCGTAAGCGCTTTGCAGTTATCCGCGCTGGAACTTGCAATCCTGAACTGCTATATGAACGGAATGAGACAAACCGAAGTCTGTGCCGAACTCGGTATCGGCAGAGGAACTATCAATCACCGAAAGGCAAGTATTCGTCAAAGATATTATAATCTTTACGGCATACTTTAATATGCCGCTTAACTTTATACAAACGTAAAAGCCGTAGTCAAATGATTACGGTTTTTATGATTTAATTTCTTGTATAAGCTGTTCCATTCTTAACTTTTCTATCTGTAGCTGTTTTTAATTCGCACTCCCATATTATAACTACGTTCCAACTTTTGGGCTGTAATTCACCTATATTTTTTAAGTAACGAGCCTTATTCTGCTCAAGTTTAGGTCTCCAATATTCCAAGTCAATTTTGGCAGTAGAAAATCTTTACAATTATGCATATGCCAAAAATAACCATTTACAAATATTATGGTTTTATATTTTGGAAGAACTATATCGGAATGCCCTGAGAAATCCACTGTCACATGTTTTTATGGACAAATGGGGCAAGTCTTTTTGCGCAGAAATTTAATACTTTGAAAAACAGACCTGACAGAGGTATATGAAAATACTAATAATTGCATTTAATGCGTATTTTTTGATTTGTCTTGACATTTAGCCTTAACAATACTATAATATCCTTATGTGTAATATCTGTGCAGGAAAGATGAATGTATCGGGATAAGGCAATTGATGACGAATAAAATAGTTTTCCATAGTCAAGGCAACTTATTATAATATTTAATCGCGACGGGGTGCGATGATGTATAGAATTGTCATTGGTGCCTTGTTTCAGGTGTAAAAAAGTAAGTATTGGGTTATATGCATGACGGAAGGAGTCAGATCACGAAAAGGAAAGATCTACGAAATATGAAAAAATATAAAGATATTTACAGATTACCCACACTTTTATTAAACCTTACTGTCGACAAATTTACTTTTGAAACATATTGGTGCAGGGTTTATCAGAATCCGCAGCCATTTATCAAATCTCAACACAATCATTCTTTTTTTGAAATACATTACTGTCTTGACGGTGACGGAATTTTGGACGTATGCGGTGTTCCTTATATATTACGTCCCAACATGTTTATTATAACACCGCCGTATTGTCACCACACGTGTGTCAGGCAAAGCGATGATTTTAAAAAATTTGTTTGGGGCGTGCGCATCTCGGCGACCGATAAAGATGCGATGGCAAGCATAGACGAATTGTGTGCATTAAGCATTAAAATAGGAGCCGTTGCAGCTTCAAAGGTTATGGAAAACTGTATAGATACCATAGAGTGCTGTCTTGGAAATACTTCGGGCAATCATATAGATGTGATAAAAGCCACGCTTGCGACCATATTTTATGAAATGGAAGCCCTTGTTCTCGACACGGCTAAAATCACCAAGGATAGTATTCAGTTAAAAACGATGACTTGGTTCAACAAGCAATAACCTATATGAGCGACAACCTGTCAATGCGTTGCTCGGTGACAGAAATAGCCGAGGAGTTTATGTTGTCCAAACGACATTTTACACGAATTTTCCAGTCATGTACCGGTATTTCGCCTGCAAATTACTATAAGAAGCTCCGACTTATTAAGGCAGAAAAGCTTCTGTTGGACACGAATATGACACTTGAAGAAATTTCTGCGAATGTCGGATATAGCGACGGGTTTACTTTTTCTAAGGCATTTAAAGCTTATAGCGGCGCATCTCCCAAAGAATTCCGTGAATCTATTAAAGACAAATAATGTCCCAAAATGACATGTGCGTGTCACATTATCCCATTGAAAGGAGGAATTGATTGTTTTATAATTATAGTAGAATTTTCGGGGAGGGCATAATGAAAAAAATTGCCTGTGGCGTTTATCCTACTATGATTACTCCGTTTCGCGACGGTGCAATCGATTATAAAGCAGTAAAACAGATTATCCGCTTTTATGCCGACGCCGGTTGTGTCGGCATTTTTGCGGTCTGTCAGTCCAGCGAGATGCAGTATTTAAGTCTGAGGGAAAGGAGCGAATTGGCGAAATTTGTGGTAGAATACGCCAAAGAGTATACTGGCGGGACAATGAACGTTGTAACCGGCGGGCACGTCTCGGCAGATCTTGACGATCAGGCGGAAGAAATCGGATGTATGGCGCAGAGCGGCGCTGATGTAGTCGTTTTGACAACAAACCGGCTTGACATGTATAATCAAGGCGACGAAGTTTGGAAAGAAAATATGGAGAGATTGCTGTCGCGCATAGATCCGGCTGTCAGCCTCGGACTTTACGAATGTCCGGCGCCGTATAAACGCCTTTTGTCTGCTAAACTGATCGATTGGTGTGCAAAATCCGGACGTTTCAGCTTTTTCAAAGATACATGTTGCGATCCCGGTATTATTTCGGATAGATTACAGTGTGCCCGAAACAGCGATATGATGATTTTTAATGCGAACGGACAAACGCTATATTACTCCTTATTGCGCGGAGCTGCAGGCTATTCCGGAATTCTCGGAAATTTTATTCCGGATATGCTTGTTTGGCTCTGTAATAACATACGTTCTTCCGAGGCTGAAAGCGTCGCTGAACAGATAAGCATGATTGCACATATGGAAAACGAAAATTATCCGGCAACCGGTAAGTATTCGCTTGCACTTTCCGGTATAGATACTACGCTGGAATGCAGGAAAACCAACATCGCCTCACTCAGCGATTATCAGAAGATAATAGTCGGCCAGATTAATTCGATTAACAGGAAATTTGTTGAAAATTTGCCGCCGGAATATCGGATGTCCGCGCGGTATGAAAATAATTTTTTGTCAGAAGCGACCTGACAATACCGTTACTTCTTGTTATAGGGGAAGAGATATGAAAACCGTATTAAAATTTTTCAGTTACATAACAACAATTCCGTTGACGCTGTTTCTGATCGCAGCCATTTGCTGCTGTTGTGCGGACAAGGATACCGTACCTGAGCCGACGGAGAGTTCCTATTCGGTCACAGGTGCGCAATCCTCAGGCAATAAAGATATCCTTACGGTATCTCACGATGTTGCTATGTTTGATTTGTACCCGATTATACATGTCGCGGAAGGCTATGAATTTGTCATCAGTCATGACTTGAACGGTAAGGATAAGGTTACGGGAGAAGTAACGCTTGCCCCGGGCGACAACATTTTTTTTGTTACGGTCACGGCGGCGAATACACTCGAAGTTCACGAACTGGTGGTGCACAGGAATAAGATTTTTACCTTACTGTTCGATCTGGCGGGCGGCGAAGGAGAAATTCCGGAACAGAAGGTGGAAGAGGGCAGTCTGGCGGTCGAGCCCGATGTGATACCGTCGCGGGTTGGCTATGACTTTGGCGGATGGGATTACGATTTTACGACAAAAGTTCAAAAATCTCAATATATTGAAGCAATATGGATTCAGAAAACGGATATTCCGTATGCACTAGAAGTTTATATTTCGGAACATGGCAATGAATATGTAAAAGTTGAAGAGCTATGTAAAACATATGATAATGGGTGTACTGGCAGCCGAGTTTATGCCGATATAGATGCATTGTCGTTTTTAGAGGACGAGTATCTTTTGATGGATAGACTGAGCGTCACGGAAGCGGTGATAGCGGGGGATGGCTCAACGAAACTTTGTCTTTACTATAACCGGCTGTACGAAGTGAACGGGGTTGTTACGGCAGCTTACGATACGGCACATGCGGGGAACATGACAGCAGTACTGAAGTGTATGGAGAGTGAACAAGAATATGCTCTCGGAATAGAGAACGGGCAGATAAGCGGACGAGCCGTAACAGGAGAATACAAGCTGACGGTCCGAGTGGCGGGATACAAGACGATAGAGCAAGAAGTGACGGTAACGGAGGCGGGGGCGGAACTGGGCACGATCGAAGCGAAGACAATGGATTTCGGATCGGCAGCGCCGAATGGTACAGCGGTGACCGGCGCCGGATACGAGGAGATAGACGCAGGCGTCGAGTATGTAACGGGAAGGAAGGGAACCGGCGCATGGGTAAGGAACACAGCGGAAGGAAGCATACAGCTGCCGGGGAACAGCGATACGCCGGTGTACTTTAACGGATTCGCATCGGACAGCTATGTGGCGGGAGCCAACATAGTGTTAAAGGTACGGACCGACAATATAGTGCTGGCGGACTGGGGACAAAGGATAGCCGGAATAGTAGTAAACGACGGGACGTATCAGCTGGGTATATATATGCTGGACGACGGATTCCGCGTAATGGACGGGAAGTACTGGGATAACCGGTTTGTGACATGTACAGGGTATGGCATTAATTTTCAGGATATAGAGGAAAACCGCGGATATCGGTTCATGAGTGTGATGCGGGAGGGAGAAACGCTGACCGTATCGCTCGAAGGGCAAGCGGTGCTGCGGTTGAGTGCGACAGACGGAGTGGAAGCGTTATGGGAAGGGGCGGAATATACCTACTCGGATGTTAACAACGACGGGAACGGGTTCAGCGAGCAGGGGATGAAAGAGCTGCTGTCTGAAATGCTGGTAGAAGGACGGGAGCATGCCGTAGGGTTCGGCGGGATGTATAATGCAAACGGCAGCAACAATATGCTGTTCGAGAGTTATTTTGTGACGACGGATCTGACGCGAGGGCAGGCGCTTGTGGAAGGGCTGAGCCTGTTCAGCGGAACGAGAGCCGTTACGTTAGGCGGGCAGAGACTGAATGGGATAGAGGTAAACGGAGCAATGGTCGGCAACGCTGCGGTATACACGTACATAGGCGAGGGGAGCGGATTTATGAAAGAGGGAGCGTATGCCTACGCAGTGCAGACGGAAATGTTGTACAACAACGTGGGTAAGCAGGATCAAAGGCATCGGAACCAAGTGTATATGAACACGGTAATGCATGGAGGATATACGTTTGGAGCGGATGTGGATTTCAGCGCGTCGACGTACTACCAGGCGGGACTGACGATAAGCGACGGGAGCAACTATCTGTATGTAGGACAGTTTGCGGAGAACGACGGGATATGTATAAACTATTACACGACGCCGACGCAAGGGGTGGCAGAGAACCGGACGACGGTCAAGAAGGTAGGGATAACGGGGCTGACCGGAGCCAACCACGGGGACGTAATAAAGAGGATAGAGATAGAAAGGAGCGGAGCAGCGATAAAGATATACATGAGCGAAAGGGATGCAGAAGGCAGAGAAACGCTGGCGCGGAAAGAGATAGCGGAAATAACGGAGGAAGGGATAAGCAGTCCGATAGCGGGAGCGGAGATAAGCGGGACGAGCGGAGGAATAGGCGCAGTAGCAAAGGCATTGTTGGAGAATGACAATGTGTGCGGTTTCGGAAACCTGGTGGGCGGTACGGCTGCGGATTTCCCTTGTACGATTTATAGTTCCGTGTCGCTTACGCAGACTGAATATTGATACAGAAAATCAGGGCGAAAAATTGGAAAAGTACAAAATTTTGATCGATACGGATCCTGGTGACGATATAGACGATGTGCTTGCATTGGCGTATGTGCTCAGTCAGGATTGTTTCGAACTGGTCGGTGTTACGACTGTATTTAAAGAAACGGATAAAAGGGCTGGAATAGTCAAAAAACTATGTGCGTTAAAAGGTGTGTCCGTACCCGTATTTTACGGGTACGGTATGCCGCTTACCGGACGAATACCGGCAAGTCAGGAAATCAATCAATATGCGGACGAATTGGATGAAATCGAGTTTTCTCCAGACAACCGGAACGGAGAAGAGGACGCTGTGGATTTTATTATAGCAGCGTGTACTCGATATGGCAAAGCTTTGACTGTGCTTGGCATCGGTCCCCTGACTAATCTTGCCAGGGCGATCAATAAAAACCCAGTAGCTTTGTCAAGCGTAAAAGAAACCGTCATAATGGGCGGGGATTTCAGTTGCGCTTCGCCTGAATGGAATATTTACTGTGACCCTGTCGGTGCACAGACTGTTTTTACGCAAGCTAAGAATTTAGTAGCCGTTGGGGTGGAGATTACATCCCAAACACAGTTAACGGAGGAACAGTCCGCAGTTATTGAGAACGCGACAAAAAATGAATTCTGCCGATACGTAGGAGGCCTGGTTCGGAAATGGAGAAAAGAGCATCACGGATCTTTGCCTGTACTGCATGACGTGCTGGCAGTCAGTATGATAAAGGGAGATTTCTGTACCTTGACCGAAGGCGCTTTTGCCATCGATACAGTCAATCGTCCAGGTGTCCTATTACCGGGAAAAGGTCGGTTTGTTCGATATGTGTCAGACTTTAATAAAACGGCTTTTTTGCAAGAATTTATGCGGATTTGGAACAATTAGACCTGCCGATAAAACACCAAAAAAACGGTAACCTATGCATCCGGAAATATCCACTCTTTCATAACGGATGGAGAAACTGTTTCGCTATATATAAATTCAAACAAGGAGAGAGCTATGTATTTCAAAACGCAGCCCGATTACGGGTACAAACCTTTTTTAGTGCCCGGGGGCGGGCAGGAGGGCAGACCGTATATCACGCGTATCGCGCCGCAGGGCGATATCGTGGAATTCGAGTGGTACGATCTTGCCGACCGGGATAATGATGCGTGTACCGTGTTCCTTACGTACGATTATGTAAAGTATGAAAAAATTCGCATTAAGGGGAACCGCTGCTCTATTCGGGTAGCACAGGAACGGGACGGTGCATTTTATCTGGAGACTGACGATGGACGGCAGAGTAACCGCCGCCCGTTTCGGTCGGGCTATTATCCGGGCAAAGTGATAGCATATAACCATCCGGATGACAAACAATATGATTATTCTGGAGTTTATTTGGGCTCGCCTTCCATAGTGCGTCTCGAAAACGGAGATCTGCTGGCTTCGTTTGACTATTTTGCCGTTGCTCAGGGAATGAACCTTTCCACATTATTGCGCTCAACTGACGACGGTGACACATGGAAGTTTGTAACGGATATTTTTCCGTCCATGTGGGCGACATTATTTACGGTCGGTAATCGAGTTTATATTGCTACGGCATCGAAAGAATATGGCGATATGCAGATTTTGGAGAGCCTGGATAACGGTGAGAGCTGGCACGGTATCGTGCTTGACCGCGGTATCGGTCAATATATGAATATGGGCTATCATAAAGCGCCGACGCCTGTGGTCAAACATAATGGCAGAATTTATATCGCGATAGAATACGGATCCTGGGGTAAAGGGAAATTTATGCCTGCGGTATATTCCATAGACGAACATGCAGACTTTATGGATATCGGGCAGTGGGCGCGGACGCCGTTATTCGCATTAGAACAGAATGAATATCCTTTGATCGTTCCGTGGGGCGCGATTGAGGGCAATATGGTGGAAATGCCGGACGGTACTTTAGTTGATATTCTTCGTCATAGCCAGGACAAAGCGGTTGTGCTGGCGCTTGATGAAAGTAATCCCGCAGGCAAATTACGCTTTTTTACTACAATGGATTTTGCTGCCGCGTATACTAAATTTCATATAATCAAACATGACAAAAAATATTATGCGATGGGTAATCCTTCACCGTATCGCAATCGGCTTGTGCTGTATGTAAGCGACGATGCTCTTCACTGGAAAGAGGAGAAAACGCTCATAGACTTATCCGATTATTCGGCTAAGCTCGTCGGCGTTCAATATCCTTCCTTTTTTATCGAGGACGGCGTGGCATATGCGGTGATTCGCACGGCTTTTAACGGCGCTGACGATTTTCACAACAATAACTGTATTACTTTCCACAAATTTAAGTTAACCTGAACGGAAGAGAAGCATCGGCGATGAACAGACGGAGATATTGCTGCGGGGAATAAGCAGACAATTCGTTAGCATAGGTTTCCCTCGGTGACAATCTTATATGATTTCTTGGATCGTTTTTTATATATTACCCTTTGGCAGTAAGGCGTGCGCTTGGCTATATACAAGTCGGCTCGGCTAACGCCTCGCCGAAGCCAAGCGCACACCCTTAACGGACAAACAGAACAAGACCGAA
>CATWQA010000056.1 GCA_958352815.1 uncultured Eubacteriales bacterium | reverse complement strand
ATAGGGATATATATAACACAGAAACACAATCCTAACACGGAAAGACCGCAGGCAAATAACGCCTGCGGCTTTTTGTGTTGATTACGCCTGCGGCGCAGGCGCATTTTGCCGCATTTGAAAAATGCGGCAAGCAAGCACGGTAGGGCACCGCAGGCGCCACGTGAGGCGGGCAGAGCCCTAAATATTCTTTGCCTTTCGGTAAAAGGTTCTTATGTTCATATTAAGCTTGGCTGCGGCTTCCTTGGCTGTGATGGCGCCATCTCTCCACATCATGCATACTTTTTTAAAGTTTTTGGGAGTTCCAATCTCCGGTCTCCCGAACTTAACTCCTCTGTCTTTGGCGGCGACTATTCCCTCTTGCTGGCGGCTTTTGATGTTTTCCCTTTCATTCTGCGCTACATAGGAGAGAAGCTGGAGCACTATGTCCGCTATAAAAGTTCCTGTTAAGTCTTTATTCACTGTGGTATCCAGAAGGGGCATGTCCAGTATTTTTATATCCGCCTTTTTTGTCTTGGTTATAGTCCGCCATTCTTCCAGTATCTCGGTGTAATTTCTGCCCAGGCGGTCAATACTCTTGACTATCAGCAGATCGTCCTCTTTTAGCTTACGTTTCAGTCTGCGGTAGTTTGTTCTGTTAAAGTCCTTTCCGCTTTGCTTGTCCACAAAGATATTCTCTTTTGAGATATGTATTCTGTCAAACGCCATAAGCTGTCTTGCCTCGCACTGATCCTTTGATGAAACTCTTGCATAACCGTATACCATGATTATGTCCTCCTTTTTTAATTTATATTTGAGGTGTTCGCCGCTCATACGGCGCGGCGGGGAGCCTCAATGTAAATAATATCACAGCGGGGTGAAATGTTGCCTTTGAAACCATTCGCCCACCCAATTGCGCTCGCCGCCTCCGCCCCGAGCGCCTTCGGTTTTCCCCTTCGGGGAAACCGATTGGGGCTGCGCCCCAAACCCCAAGTGAATTAACATAGGGCTCCCGAAAAACCGATAGGTTTTTGGGAAAAAAGGAGCGATTGCCCGTAAAAGTGCAGCCTTGCTGAGTAGGTTTAGGGTTCCCAAAAGGTTGGTAGCGCAGCGGAGGCGTTATGTCCGCGTTTACAAGGACATAGCCGCAGCAAGCGTGACCTTTTGGGATAAAGGAGAAACGACGCAGCGGGTGATTGATTTTTGTCTATGCAAAAATCAGAACGTAGCGAAGTCCGTTTCGACGTGCGGGCAGGACTCCCGAAAAATCGAAGATTTTTTGGGAAAGAGGAGCAAACACCCGCAAAGGCGAAGCCTTGCCGAGTAGGCAAGGCAAGCATAATGGGTGTATTGCGACGACCGCCCCCTACAATCCCAACGGTTACAAATATATCAATCCATTTACTAAATGCACAGCGGCAAGTGAGAGTATGGCAAGGTCGGTGTCGATGAAAATTAAACACAGCAATTTTTGTCTTATTTTATAACTTAGTTGACTATTATTCACTTGAAAAATGTGTTAGAATAGAATTAACAAAAAATATTTTATAAAAAGGGGAATTTTTATGAAAGTTAAAAGATTGTTTTCATTCATTTTGGCTTTGGCTGTTATGGCAACAGTGTTTGCTGTGCCTGTCAGCGCCGCCTCCCTTGCGGGGACGGATTACGGAACCGTTACCCAAAACAGCGACGGCTCTGTCACGCTGAACTTCGGCGCAGACTCCATAACCGTTAAGGGAAACAGAGGCGATATGGTTACGGACAGCGCAAACGGAGGCGTGCTTCGCCCGGACAACCTGAGAACCAACGACTCAAATCTGGCGGTTCTCACAATGGGCGAGGTTGACCTGAATAACACGGGCTACGACAAGATTGACCTGTATGTTGCCAGCAAGAACGACGCGGCGGTTTCCGTTAAGGTAGGGGAGACAGAGGTTGCCTCCTTTGCCAACGTGAACAACGGGGCGTGGGACTCATTTAAGACCAACACCGCAAGCCTGACCACAACCGAAGCTTCGGGCAACCTGACCTTAAACATAACAGGAATTGGGGCAAATCAGTACTGCGGAAATTACGTATATGTTAAGTTATACGGCAGCGGCGGTTCTGTGGTTCCCGACCCGACGCCCACAGCGGCTCCTCCCGAGCCTGCACCTGTACCCACGGCTGACCCTGATATGCCTTACACCGTAACAGGGGCGGAATATGACGAAAGCGGCGCATTGCAGGTTACATATGTGAAAGGCGAGGACGCTCCCGAGGGCGCAACTCTGCTTGCGGCTTCCTATGCGGATTCAAGTGAGGCGGAAATGACAGCAATGACCAACGTTCCGCTTGACGGCAGCGGAGCTCAGACAGTTGCTCTCAGCAAGCCGGAGCGAGGAATTGTTAAGGTATTCATCTGGGACGGAATAAGCTCTATGCAGCCCCTCAGCAACACGAAAAAGATTGCCGTCAACATCTCAAGCGGCGAACCGATTTATATGGACACAAGCTACTCCTTTGAGGAGAGGGCGGCTGACCTTGTTTCGAGAATGACCCTTGAGGAGAAGATTTCACAGCTGGGCAAGGACGCTCCTGCCATTGAGAGGCTGGGAGTTTCTAAGTACCAGTGGTGGAAGGAATGTCTGCACGGCGTGGCGCGCCAAGGACAGGCGACCTCGTTCTCATCGCCCCTGGGACTTTCAAACACATGGGACCGTGAGCTGATATATACAATTTCAGACCTTATTTCAACTGAAATCAGAGCAAAGAGCAGCGTATACAACCTCTCGTTCTATACGCCCACAATCAACATGGCGAGGGATCCCAGGTGGGGCAGAAACGAGGAGACCTACGGCGAGGATCCGTACCTTACAAGCCAGCTGGGCACCGAGTTCGTAAACGGTCTCCAGGGCAACGACCCCAAATACTTAAAGGCTATTGCCACCATTAAGCATTACACGGCGAACAATAACGAATCATACCGCAGAGGCGGCAGCTCCGTTATGACTGAGTTTAACCTGAGGAACTACTACACAAGAGTGTTTAAGGACGTGACCGAGGCGGCAAATCCCGGTTCGGTTATGGCTTCGTACAACGCCACAACAGTATACAGAAACGGCAGCCTTTTGTATAACTACATTCCCTCCGCCGCAAATTCATATACCCAGAACGACTTGCTCAGAAGAAACTGGGGCTTTGACGGATATATTACCACAGACTGCGGCGCAGGTGAGGATCTTATAAACACAAGCGCGTACAAAAAGGGCTCTTTGGGCAGCGACACTTTGGAGCCGGAGGCGTATATTGCCAACGCTCTTAAAAACGGCATGGACTTAGAGTGCAACCTGGGCGGAGGAAACAAGACCCAGCAGTACGGCGTCGCGGCAGTTGAAAAGGGATATATTACGGAAGAGGAAATAGAGACAAACGTTTACCGCCTGTTCCTCCAGAGGTTCAGAACCGGTGAATTTGACGAGGAGGCGCCCTACAGAGATATAAGCCCAAGCGTGGTTGAATGCGACGAGCACGTGGCTGTTTCCGAAAAGGCTTCTGAGGACGCATTGGTTCTCTTAAAGAATGATGACAGTTTCCTGCCTCTTAAGAGCGACGTCAGCAACGTGGCAGTTGTGGGCAACCTGACAAACAGGCTGGCTCTGGGCGACTATTCCGGTTCGCCAACCAAGAACGTTAACCCCATAGACGGTATAACGGCGGCTGTTAAGGAAATTAACCCGAGCGCAAACGTAACCCTTTTGGGCAGCGTGTCGGACAACGAGTCGTTATTTGACGTAAAGAGCTTAAAGCTGGTAATGAAGGACGGCAAGGAGAAGGAAATCGACCTGTCCAAGGCAGAGAACGTTTCGGGAATGACCTTAGAGGGCGGAGTTCTTCGGGACGTGACGAGCAAGGCAACGGCTTGCATAAAGAATGTGAACTTCCTGGACGTGGCATCCATTAAAGTGGAAATGTCCACAGGAAGCCGCAAGGGCGGTTCCTTCGTAATAGCTTACGGTCAGGGCGGACCCACGGTTGCGAGGGCGCAGTCTGCCGTAACAGCGGACAACGACACCTTTGCGGTATGCACGGGTGATTACACAGGCGAGGACGGCGGCTACAACGGAACAGCCGACTTGTACATCTCGGCCGTTCCCAACAACGAGGCGTTTACCGTTGCCAACTACAAGGCTCAGCTTGACGCAGCGGACGTGATTATCGCATACGGCGGAACAGAGCCCCAGCAGGACGGCTTTAACAGAGAAGCTTCAGAGTCAAAGGACAGAACCTCTATCAACCTTTCATCGGAGCAGGCGCACGTTCAGGCTATATGTGACGCTTATCCCGAAAAGACAGTGGTTGTGCTGTCGGCTCTGGGACAGATAAACGTTGAGGGCTTCAAGGACAAGTGCAAGGCTATGTTCTGGACAGCGTACAACGGTCAGGCGCAGGGCACGGCTCTGGGAAATATTCTGACAGGTAAGGCTAACCCGTCAGGCAGACTGACAACAACCTGGTATAAAAATTCAGACGTTGAAAAGATGGAGCTTTCCAACACGAAAGACCAGACAATAGGCGGAATAAAAGGCAAGTACACCGACTACGACATTCAGGCGGACGGAACCAACCCGGGTCATACATACCAGTACTACAGCGGTACGCCGGTATATCCCTTCGGCTACGGCTTGAGCTACACCACCTTTGAATATTCAAACCCGACTGTTGACAAGACCAGCGTTGACGCCAACGGCACGGTTAAGTTCACGGTTGACGTTAAGAATACAGGCACTATGGCGGGCAGAGAGGTTGTTCAGCTATATGTGGCTCACCCCGGCGCAGGAGAGGGCAACACTCCCAAGAAGCAGCTTAAGGGCTTTGAAAAGACGGCTCTGATTGAGCCCGGAGAGACCGAGACGGTGGAGATTGAGCTTAATGTGGGTGATATGTACCTGTTCAGCGAGAGCGCACAGAAGGATATTGTGCCCACGGGAACATATACCGCATACATCGCAAAGAACGCTGACGATACGTCAATTGCAAAGACCTTTGACGTAACAGGTGTTCTGGACGCTTCATTAAAGACGGTAAAGGCTCTGCCTGACGGCGTGTCCTTAAACGGTCTTATCTGCGAGGACGGTTCGGCTCTCCAGTCGGTAACCCAAATCAAGGCAAACCTGTCTGCCGTTATGAACGACGAGTCATGGTACGACCTGTCTAAGGCAACGGTTAAGTACGAAAGCTCAAATACAGACGTGGCAACGGTAAACAGCAGCGGCGTTGTAAGCTCGGGAGCATACGAGGGGGTTGCCACTATCACCGCAAGCGTCACAATCGACGGGGTTACCAAGACGGATTCATTCCCGGTTGTAAACAAGCTGCAGATTAAGCCGTCAGCGGACGAAATCAACCGGGCGCTTGCTGAGCTCAAGGCGGCATACGACAAGCTGCCCATGGCGGCATATTCCGAGACCAATCGGGCGGAGATTGAGAAGATTTACGCCCACGGCGTTGACGAGATTAAGGCGGCAACAACCAAGGCGGAGCTTGACAATATTCTTGCCCAGAAGATAAACAACATGAACTCTGTGCCTCTGGATAACCTGACCGAGACCTACACCCTGAGCTCGGTTAATCCCAAGCACATCGAAAAGGGAACCATTGACTACCGTGAGGGCGGCATACCCATGTATGACGGAGCAACGGGAACAGTAACAAACGTCAGCCCCTACAGCGGCATACAGATGCAGGTGACCAACAAGGACGGAAACATTGTTGACAGCTCAAAGTTCGTATGGCAGATTAAGAAGTATGACAATTCGGTGCGTAAGGTTGCCGATATAGACAGCGAAACGGGCGAGCTGACGATTTACGGAAACGGAATTATTCAGATTACGGCCGCAAATGTTGAGGAGCTGACCTGCGGAACGCTGATGGTTCAGGTGAACATGCAGATTGAGGGCGAGTACGCCGACGACGGTAACGGAGCGGACTTGACAGACGACCAGAACGGTTCCAGCGGCGGTCACGATGCGGGAAGCACGGCGGATGCGTGGATGGAATACAAGGCGGTTAAGCTGTCCAACCTGGAGAGCATTGCCGTACGCTATGCGGGCAAGAACGCAGGAGTTGTCAACGTGAGTCTGGCTAAGAACTCAAACGCGGAAAATCTGATTGCCTCGGCCTCACTGTCGGCAACAAACGGCTGGAGCACATGGTCAACGGCAGACCTTAAGCTCAACGGTGACGTTCTGTATAACGCACAGCTTAACGGACTCCTTGACGAATACGGCTGCGCAACAGTCTATATCCAGACCAACGGCATTAACCTTGACTACTTCAGGCTCAACTATATAGAAAATAACGATGAGGAGCCATACACCATAGACAAGGTTCTGAACAAAACGGACGGCAGAGTTAAGGTTACTCTGGGCTACAGGGGAAGCGTTCTGCCTACAGATGTTACGCTGACCGCTCAGGCAGCGGACAAAACCCCTGTCAGCACTGCGGTAAAGGGCGCCGGCGAGTATGAGCTTGCAACAGGTGCGGCAGACGGAGATAATGTGTCCTTTGTGGTAACCGACTCAGCGGGTAAGGCTCTGTCTCAAACATATGAGCAAATATGGACGGAGCCCGTTGACAGTGAGATTGTGGTATATTCTCTTGACAGCAAGGATTATGACTATACCGTGCTCACGGGAGGCAGCGATAATACAGCTTATGAACAGACAGTAAACGGTCTCAGCGGCTACGGAAGCTGGGCTGTAGCAAGCAAGTCAACAAAATATACCTACAGCGACGTAAACGAAAAGACCTATGACTACAGCTTTACAAAGGCATGGCAGGCAGGCGGAGGAAGCACCACAAACAGGTGTCTGTACTTTACGCCCAAGGCTCCTTGCAGGGTAACGGCTCTGTTTAACGGCGGTGAGGCAATACGCAGCATGACTATCTATCAGAGCGAGGACAACAACATAACCCAGCCCGGAACAGGCTCTGATAAGGACTTCAGCCTTGAAATAACGGATATAACAAAGCCGGTTTATGTCTACGGCGGAAGCAGCAATAAGCAGCTCTATGCAATCATTGTTGAGTATTACGGCAGCACGGCGGCAACGGCAGAGGCGGAAGAAGCGGAAGAAGCGCAGGACTTTGACAGACCCGTTCAGTACACCACATGGAACGGCACGCAAGTAACGCTGACAAAAAACGATTTGAGCGGAGAAGCAAAGGTTTGGACTTCCAATATTGACGGTTCAAAAACCCGGCTCAGCACGGAGTTCTTCTATGAAGCAGACCTGCCCTACAGCTATGACGATACCTACGGCATAAACAAGCTTGTGGAATATAAGGGCAGACTTTACGCCGGCTGCGATAACGGCTTGGTGATTGTTTTCACCGACTGCATGAAGTGCTATAAGCTGAAAAAGGCTGCGGATATCGACATAAAGGATATGCGGATTGAGGACGGGGTTATGTATATAACCGACGGAGAGACCGAGGCGGAAATCCCCATGAGCAGTCTGGGAGCCGATACCATCGAGGCAGAGGAGGCTCTGGTTCTGGCAGAGAGCGGAGCGGTTCTGATTGACGTTCGTTCAGAGGAGGAGTTTGCGGAGAAGTCCTATGAGGGCTCGGTGAACATTCCCGTAGATAATATTCAAGAGGGACTGAGCGCCTATGATACAGACACAACCTTAATTTTCTACTGCTCGGCAGGCTCCAGAGCGGAGACGGCTGTGGACGCCGCAAGGGAAATGGGCTTTGAAAGAGTTTATAACCTGGGAAGTATTGATAAGCTGGTTTAAAAGACGAAAAGCAGGGTTCGGCATTTCGCCGACCCTGCTTTTTGCAATTGTCAATAAATGGGTCAGGATATATGTATATTATTGTGCCGTAGGGGGCGGATTCCTATACGCCCCGCTTGTTATATTAACAGTAAATGTCATATTATGCCGATTTGGAATTTTCTTTAAATCATAATCCCTGTCAATTTATATAATTACATTGGTTTAACTGCGGGGCGTCTGGGAAGCCGCCCCCTACAACTTGGACGGTTACGTATAATTAAATCCATTTGCAAAATCATTGCCCGCCCCGGCGCTTGGGGAGGTCGGGCAAGCGCAACGGGGCGGGCGATTTGCCAAATTATTAAATTTGATTAAAATAATATGCTTTGGAATAAAAAGTAAATACTCACGTGCTGCGTTTGCTTGCCGCATCTGGCAAGCAAGAAAATCAAAAAATCCTTGCCTGTTTGGGCAAGGATTTTTTTTACGTCTGTCTAAATCTATGCAACTGCGCTCTTATTGCTGTCATAAATACCGCGGAGGTACTCATAGAAGTTTGCGATCGATGCTTCCATATAGGGAGCCAGGAAGATAAATCCGATACCGCATGTGATAATACACAGTGCAAGCCAGCCGATAAAGCTCAGGTGGAGAACAAACAGCTCCCACTTGTGGCCTATCATCATCTGCTTGCTGGCTCTGATTGCGTCTATTGCCGACATATCCTCGTTATCTGCCAGAATGTAATAAGCCATCATATATCTGTAAGAAGCGATAATTCCGGGAATTACAAGCAGCAGGCTCCAAAGCATAATAAATACGCTCATAAGCACCTGGAGAACAAAAGCGCGTACCCAAGTATTAAACCCCTCGGAAAATCCGCTGAATATGTATCTGATGTCACTCTGACCGGATCTAACGAAGTTCAGCATATACTTGCTGACGCCGTATGCAAACAAGGAGGCAACAACACATGCGATAACGCTTCCTACAGATGAGAATATCACGAGAGGAGTGGAAATGTCCTCTAATCCCGTTCCGCCTTGGAGGTTGGTAGAGATTGTTGTGGGAAGATTAAAGATCGCTGAAACCGCGCCTGTAATCAACATAACCACAAGCAGCGCCACTGTAACATTTCCATAGTTACCTTTAAGCTGCTGCAAAGATAGTTGTTTAAAGTCTCTGCTTTTCACTTTAAAACCTTCTTTCATTAATTAATTATAAAATGTTATTATTTTTTTCCTATTTTGTTACATTTTAACACATAATGAAGTTATACACAAGTTAAGTTTAATTTACATTATTATTACACTGTACATGTATATTTTTCCATTTAGCGAATATGATTAAATGATACAAAGACAAGCGTGGAGGAAAATAGATGATAGAGAGAAGCTATAAAAGAAAAAGAACCGCCCCCGCGTACCATGCGGTGGTGCTTGACGGACACAAAATAATAAGGGCGGCAGTGCTTGCGGCAGCGGTTGCCGTCATAGTCGGAATTATTGCAACGGCTTTTTCGGGAGGGGAGAATGAGGAACCTGCGCCGGCTGACTCGGCAGCTTCGGAGACGATTTATGTCAAGGGAGCTCTGACGGACGCCCTTAAAGGTCTTGCCGCAAAGGTATTGGGCTTTGACCCCTTTAACCCAACGGGGGCTCTGGCGGCGGAAATTCACGGGGCGGATTTGGTAAACAGCTATGAAATAGTAAAAAGCGGGGAGAACTATACCCCGCCGCCCACAGCAGAGCCGACTCCCACAGAGACTCCAACCGAAACGCCCCAAGAGGAAACGGGCTCGGATATAAAGGCTATAGACGCGGCTCAAAACTCACGGTATGACTCATACCAAATCCGAATAGGAAACCAGACCTCCTACGGGGTGAACGTGGATGAGCTTCTCAGCGAGCCCTTGGAGCTTGATATGAGCGGCGAGGGACCGAAGGTTCTTATAGTGCACACTCATGCCACCGAAGCCTACGCCCCCGAGGGGGCGAGCAAGTACAACCGCGATGAGAGCGACAGGAGCATGGACACATCGGAAAACGTGGTTGCTGTGGGAGCGGAGGCGGCAAGGCTTTTTAACGAGCGGGGAATTGAGACCCTCCACGATACCGAGCTTCACGATCACCCCTCCTTTAACGGCTCTTATGCGGACGCCCTGTCCTCAACCGAGAAATATTTGGAGGAGTATCCGAGTATACAGGTGGTGTTTGACATTCACAGAGACTCTATAGTTTATGACGACGGTACAAAGGCAAAGGTCGTGACCGAAATAGACGGCAAAAATGCGGCGCAGCTTATGTTTGTTGTGGGCACCAATGAAAAGGGGCTGTACCACCCGGAGTGGCGGGAAAACTTGAAATTTGCGGTGCAGCTGCAGGATAAAATCGACAGTAAGTACCCAAATCTTATGCGCTACGTGAACCTGAGACAGGAGCGTTTTAACGGGCACACCACCAAGGGCAGCGTTATAATAGAGGTGGGAACAAGCGGCAACAGTCTGAGCGAGGCAAAGCTGGGAATTACCTGCGCCGTTGAGTGCATAGCCGATTTCTTAAATGGATTGAAATAGTGTTTTGCGGTGTTAAAATTTTATAAAATAATAATCCCGGTAACTTTATATTCTCACATCGGTGTATCTCATGCCGAGCCCTGTTCCGCCCGCCAGACCCGGGCGGCGTCGGTTTTCCCCTTCGGGGAAACCGATTGGGGCGTTGCCCCAAACCTCAACAAAATTTTGATAAAGGCTTTGGCGACATTGCCGCCGCATCGTCGCACTATGCC
>CATWQA010000055.1 GCA_958352815.1 uncultured Eubacteriales bacterium | reverse complement strand
GGGCTGTATACTCTTTCTTTATGCTTTTCATAGTTACATCTCTCCTTTCAAGGCTTCTGTTTTATTCCACTGCTGTTTCGGGATAATTAACTTCTTTTTCCCAGTCAACTGTTCCGTCGATTGCATCTCCGTAGAGCATAGTTCCGCCTATTTTTACAAAGGGCTTTGCATAGTATGTGTTTTCATCATTTTCGGGAATATCTGTCAAGTCGCCGTAAAAACCGCCGTTTGCTATTTCATCTTCGCTGTTTTCAATCTTGCTTTCTGTCGCATTCTCAAAAATGATTGTTCCCTCGCTGTTTACAAAATAGAAACCATAGCTGTCCGGTGTGTCGCCGCTGTATTCTTGGAGGAAACGGATTACGCCTAAGGTATTGCTTGCTGCATCTGTATAATATCCCGAATCTGTTGCGGACTCTCCGAATGTAGCTGTCGGCGCAGGAATGTACTCAATACCAATATAGAACAAATATGCTTCAACAGTTGAATTTAGCGTAAATGTATCTGTTATGTTTTCAACAGTCAGCACAGCAAAGTTGACCTCCGAATTTGAGGTAACGCCGTTTGGCGGTGAAAGGGTCATATCTCCGGCACTGCTGTTATATCTTCCTGCATTTGCGGAGTTGCTGCCGTATATTACGTAAACCTTTGCGGAAGAATACTTTTCATTCAGCTTCGGGTCAATTGTGTACGTAAACACACCTGACGCCTTTCCTCCTAATCTGCCGTTTGCACTGTAAGAATTTCCGCTTAGAGTGCTGAACTCTGCTTTGTTGTCAAAACCGTTTGAATAGGTAATTTCCGGTTTTCCGTTTCTTTTAATGCTTAATGTTGCGCCTGTATCACCCTTTTGAGCCGTCTGCTTAACATAGTTCTCTCCGTCTGCGACTGTCCCCTCCGTGGTACAAGCTGAATCTGTATAAAATGTAATTTTCGATGCTTTACTCTCCTCTTTGTTTTCCAGAGAAAAGTCCCACTCAACATAGTCATTATTATTAGTTGCCAAATTCGGAACTGATACTTTATCAGCGTCAGTTACCCTAATGGTTGCGGCCGCTGTATAATCGCCGTCAACAGTCTTTACTGTAACTTTTGTCTCGCCTACGCTCTTAGCCAATACCGTTCCGTCCTCACTTACCGTAGCAATATCCTCATTTGCCGAAGACCAAGTTACTCCCAAATTTGTCGCATTAGCGGGGGCTACTGTCGCCTTAAGAGCTGTGCTGAAGCCCACCTGGAGATTAACCGTGTCAGGGACAACCGTCACTCCGGTAACAGGAACATTTGCTACCTCTCCCCATTCCAAAACTACTTTGTATAGATAACCATCACCGCCGTTACCACCTATATATACAGGATCGCCTTTAGTCACATTTTCAGCGGTATATACTCTTTCTACATAGTTGTATTTATCTGTATCAGTACTAATGTTTTGACCTATTATTGCTTCAGCTCCATTTATTGATATAGTAGGTACTCTGCTAGTATTTGAGTCATTATTTGCATAAACCTTAATAGTACAAGCTCCCCCCGGAATAAAGGCATATACTTTTGCATTGCCCAATCCTCCAGCCGCAGCATTTTTTGTATTCCAACCTGTAAAACTAATTGTTTCTCCGTTTAACACGAGAGACTTGCCGCTTCCTGTGTTAAACGTACTTTTAGCTCCAAAATAACCATCAGCAGTTTTATCACCGCTTGTAGTGTAACTTTGCATTATAAATTCGCTTTTTGTTCCATCTTCGCCTGCCGGAATTTTTGTCAAATCATTTAAGGTCGCTGCGCTTGCGGTCAGCGGCAGGGCTGCCATCATTGTTGCCATTACCGCCAAAGCCAGCAACAGCGAAAAAATTCTCTTTGTTTTTCTTTTCATTTTAAACCCCTTCTTTTATATATTTTTAATTATAATTTGCGTAACATTGCCATTCCGAATTGCCGGATGCAATTGAAAATCCCCGGCATAATTTTGGTTGATTATGCTAACTATTCGGCACTACGGCAGTATCATGAAGAGAAGGGTAATACCGCCCCTTTACCAAACGCCAATTGCATCCTGCAACTCGGAATAAGACAAAAACCCTGTAAATCCCCGTGATTAAGGGGATTTTACAGCCTGTGACAAAACCTATACTTTTTGTCACATATGAAAAATTTAATACAATTGTGAATTTTTTGTTGACATTTAATCAACATTGTGATAGAATTAGTACGATGATTTATACAGAATTATCAGAAAATATTTTGTGACAAAAAGTATAGGTTTTGTCACAAGGAATTTGGGCGGCTCAACGTCGCAAATCGCCCTCTTTGTTCGCCTTGCCTGTTCGGCAAGGCTTCACTTTTGCGGGGCGATTGCTCCTCTTTCCCGAAAAGTCGGAGCTAGGCAACTTTGCTCCGACAAAAAAGAGAAAAAACAAATTTAAAATAAATATTGCAATTATTCGAAATTTGTTATACAATATAGAATATTAATGTTATGGGAGACGGCTCTCCCTTGTGCGCCTATCTGCCCACGATAGCAATGCGCTCCTAACTTTTGTGGGCAGAAAGGGTAATGAATTGACTATGAAAAAATTAATTGCAATTCTCACTATGAGCTCTATGATTTTCTCCTCGGCGGCGGTCTTTGCGGACGAACCTGAGGACGTAACCCCTATTGAGACCGAGCCTGCAGCACAGGTCGAGGTTGTTCCCGCTGACATTATCGAAACAGCCACCGTTATCATCAACGGCGAAACACTGGTGACCGACGTTCCCGCCCGCATTATCAACGGCAGAACCATGGTTCCCATGCGCGCCATATTCGAGAAGCTGGGTGCAAACGTGGAATGGATAGAAGCCGACCAGCTGATTATCGCCTCAAAGGGGTACAAGCTGGTTACCTTGAAAATCGGCAAGAACACTCTGAACATGGCTGACATTTCACAATCTCTTAACACAAGCATTAAACTTGAGGTTGCACCGTTCCTGGAGGGAGATAGAACACTTGTGCCCCTGCGAGCAGTCAGCGAAGCCTTTAACGCAACTGTTGAATGGGACGAGGCAACAAGCACGGTTACAATAACCACAAAATAATAATGATAAAAATAAAAATTGCCGACCTTACAATCGGCATTGACAACAAGTATTCATATACAAAGGAAATATGCGCCGACTACCTCACGGACGAGAAGCAGACGGACTTTCAGGTCTCCGCCGCACGTGAAGAAATCTCGGCGGAGGACGACGGCTCCGGGTTTACGGAGGGCTATCTGGAAAGCCTTGCAATATACCGCAAGATTGCCGAGAAAATCGGCGAGTATGACGGGTTCCTCATGCACTCGGTGGTTTTGGACGTTGATGGAAAAGGCGTTGCCTTCTCCGCCAAAAGCGGAACCGGCAAGTCAACCCATGCGGCATATTGGAGAAGGCTTTTGGGGGACAGATGCACCGTAGTAAACGGGGACAAGCCCCTTGTTCGGATTATAGACGGCAGGGTCTATGCCTACGGAACGCCCTGGTGCGGGAAAGAGTTTCTCCACACCAATATGCGCACCGAATTAAAGGCGTTCTGCCTTATAAACCGCAGCGAGGACAACCATGTGGTTCCCATGAAGCCGAGAACCGCTCTGACAAGCCTTATTGCGGCGGTATACCATTCTCCAAATCAGGAGAACTACGAAAGAACTCTGGAGCTTATGGACTTTTTTCTGGAAAGAGTTAAGTTCTACAGCATATACTGCAACATGAGCCTTGACGCTGCTCGGACTGCCTATAACGCTATTTGGGGCTCCTGATTTGGTGCAGCTTTACTTCGCCCTCAACCATACTGAGAGACATATCACAATACTTAAAGGCAGAGGGCTTATGAGAAATAATAATACAAGTTTTATCCTTAAGATTGCGCAGGTTTTGCAAAACCTGCGCTTCTGTTTGTGCGTCTAAAGCCGAGGTTGCCTCGTCAAGGAGGAGTATTCCCGCTCCGGAAAGAACCGCTCGGGTTATGGCAAGGCGCTGTACCTGTCCCTCGGACAGCCCCAGTCCGTTTTCTCCGATTTCCGTATCAAGCCCCTTTGGCAGCTGCTCCAAAAACTCCTTGGCACAGCTTATCTCTGCCGCTCTCCACAGCTCCTCATCATCGGCTTCGGGGCAAACCATTGTCAGCGTATCCCGAATTGTGCCCGACAAAACCATGTTCCCCTGGGGCACGTAGGCAAACAGGGGTCGCATGGGCTTTCCGGCAGGATATTCCTCATCGCCGCCGGACATGGTTATGCTGCCCCTGTCCGGCTGATATACCCCCAACAGCAGCTTCATCAAGGTGCTCTTGCCTATTCCCGAATGACCGCTTATAACCACAAAGCTGCCCTTGGGCACAGAGAAGCTTGCATTTGTTATCACCGGCAGCTTGTCATAGGCAAAGCTCACATTATTAAATTTTATCTCCCTGAATTTATCATAATAATCCTTCGAGTTGATTTTCTCTCCGTCGTCGGCTTCGTCCGGCAAATTTTCAATTTCCATTATGCGCTCCGCAGAGGCAAAAACCGTAAATATTCCCGGAACCATGCCCGACAAATCTGCAACCGGGTCTTGAAAGCGGTTGACCAGCTGTATTATCGCCGTCAGGGTTCCGAATGTTATTCTTCCCTGAGCCAACTGATAAGCGCTCCACAGCAGGGCATACAAGCCGCCCAAGCTAAACAGGGTTCCCGCCCCCATAGATGAAAACAGGTACACATTGCTGCGGTGAATTTTTTCCTTTAAAACATTATCCTGTAAGCTGTCGCTCATTTCCGTCACCTTGGGCTCAATGCCAAACACCTTTATCATGAGCAAATTGGAAATGCTCTCCTGAAAAAATGAGTTCCCCTTTGATACAGCGGATTGAACCCGCTTATGTAAGGATTTAAGATACTTGCCGAAGAGACGAACTGCAACCAGAAACACAGCTGCGCCGCAGATAAATACAAGGCTGAACATTAAATCCAGCTTCATTAATCCTATCATTGCAAGAATTAGTGTCACGAAAACGTTGCACAGGTTAGGCAGGAGCGTTAAAATATTATCCGACACCAGACCTATATCCGAAGAAATTCGGGTCAGCAAATCCCCGCTGTGGTAACTTGAAATTTTTGCATAGTCCTTCTTAGTAATTGAGTTGAACAGCCGCCTTTTCATCTGCTTGTCAAGCCTTGCGGTGGAGCGGGCTCTAATGCTGCCCGCCAAGTATGACAGACCGATTTGGCACAAGATTACGCACGCGGTTATAACCGACTGCCTAAGCAGCAAATCCATATTTTTCCAGGTTGCCGCATCAATAACGTTTTTGGACAGAAAGGCAAAGGCAATGCCAAGCACCGCCGATGTGCACCTTAAAACAACTAAAATCGCCACAATATGCAGCTGACCCTTAGCGCGGCCGTACAGCCATTTTAATGTGGTGTTCCGCTTCATCGTTTCGCCTCCTATGGCACAATTGTAACACATATTCCTCCGATTTTCAACAAGATTTAATCCTATTTTAAAAAGTGAGCGGTTTTTGTTGAAAAAGTAACTTAAATATGGTATACTCTAGGCAACACTGAAAGGGGTTTTGAACATGAAAATTAAAGACGGATATATCTTAAAAAAGCTGGCAGGGGAGGCTATTGTAGTATCGGCGCTGCCCTCGGAGGGGTCAAACTCAATTATAGAGCTTAACGAAAGCGGCGTTATTTTATGGAATGTTTTGAAAAACGGAGCTGACATAAACGACCTGGTTGATGCGCTCACAGAAGAATACGATGTTGCACCGGAGCAAGCGTTAAGCGATACACAGAGTTTTATTGAGATTTTGAGAACAGCCGGCGTGCTTGAAGAATAGGGGCAGCCGATAATGAGAAAAAAACTATCCATGGAGGAGCTTTATCCCATAATGCTGGAGGAGTTCCGAGAGGGCAGAACCTTTAAAATGATTACCAACGGAACAAGTATGCTGCCCTTTATAGGTAACGGTTGCGATACGGTTATTCTGAAAGAGCCTGAGGGCACTCTAAAAAAATACGATATACCCCTCTACAGGCGGGAGGACGGCAGCTTTGTTCTGCACAGAATTATCGGCAAGGACAAACACGGATACATAATGTGCGGCGACAATCAGTTTATTAAGGAGTACGGAATTACAGACGACAATATAGTTGCCGTAATGACGGGGCTCATAAAAAACGGAGAGGTTCATGAGCTCAGGGGTGCGGGATATAAAGCATACTGTATAAGGCTCTGCGCTCTGCGCCCCATAAGAAAAGTATATATAGCGTTTAAGCGGCGCATAAAGGCATTACTAAAAATAGGAAAAAAATAAAACGAGCAAATAAACTTGCTCGTTTTTATTTGGTGATCCCGAGGGGAATCGAACCCCTGTTACCGCCGTGAAAGGGCGGTGTCTTGACCGCTTGACCACGGGACCCTATTTAAAACATTGTCGCTGACGCTTAACCAACAGTGATAACAAGTATACCACAGAAATCCCCTCTTGTCAACCCCTTTTGCCTAAAAAATTTAAAAATATTTCAGCGGGAGCCGAAGCCCCCGCCTAAAACAGAATCAGTCATAAACGGACTCCGCATCCACAGACAGAACGGCTCCGCTGTATGCGTCAATTTCAATCTCATATTCCACAGCATTATAAATTATTTTTACGCTGTACTCCCACCTGCCGTCGTCACGCTCCAGCTTAACCCTTTTCACGCAGCTTCCGTCAGCTCCCGAAACTTGACTCAAGGCTATGCTTTGAGCTTTTTCCTCTCCGATATATGAGGTTCCGCTCCCCTGCTGCGAGGAAGCTCCCGATTTGGTGTCATAATCAAAGTTCAGCACTGCGCCGGAATAAGCGTCTATTTCATAATCATATTCGGTTCGGTCTGATGTGTAAAACTCAACGTCATATATCCGTCTGCCGTTGTCGTATTCCAAGTTTGACTTAACAAATACCGCCTGCTCGGAGCTTAGTCCCGCATGAGCCAAAGCAATTGTTTTAGCCTCCTCCGCGCTTATAACCACGCCGTCGGTTCCCTGAGGTGCAGACGTGCTCTGAGGATTGGAATTAAAGCTGTCGGCGTCGGTCACCAGAGTATTTGTATTTCCCGCGGTCAAAATAACCGTCTGCGTATCGCTCACCCAGTCCACGCTGCAGCCCAGCAAATTTCCAATACTGCGAACGGGCAGATAGGTTGAACCATTGTACAGAAGGGGATAAACCCGATTTCCGTTTACGTCCTGAAATCTTTGAACAACGCCGTCCACAATAACCGTAAAGTCCGAGCGGATTTGCGCCTGAATATTTGCACTCTGCGCAGAAGCGTCAGGCGTGCCCGCCGTTTTGCCATCCGCTCTTGCGCCTTCAATAGTAACGGTTAATGTGTTCTGATCCCAGTTTACGTTTTTGCCCATCAATTCACCTGTTGCGCGCAAAGGCAAATATGTGGTGCCGTTATAGAGGATTGGGTGGGTTTCCTGCCCTTGAGCGTTGTAAAAAATCTGCTCCTGCCCGTTCAGCAAGATCGTCACGTCCGGTCTGAGACGCGCTGTTACATCCTCGACCACAGCCCATACGCCCATAGCCGCAGCACAGCTAATCAGCAAAGCCGAAATTACCAGTGATAATATACGGGTCATTCTTCTCTTTGAACTTGCTTTCATAAAAATCATCTCCTTTTGTTATTTTTTGCGGGTTCGGCTTCCCAACTGCGGATTGCGCCGCTGTAAGCGTCTATCTCAAATTCATACTCCATATTATTATAAAGGATTGTTCCCTCATATTCTTTCCGGCCGTCGTCGTTATCGGTTTCAAAATCCGTAATATCGGCGGCCGTCGCCCCCGGTACCTGAGCCAGAGCAATCTCCTTTGCCTGTTCTGCGCTTATAGTGCTTTCGCCGTTTGATGGAACTCGAACCTCCGTTTCGTTATCATAGCTGATCACTTCCCCTGTAAGCGCGTCAATCTCATAGTCATACTCCGTATAGTCCGATGAGTAAAATTCAATGTCATATACCTGCCGTCCGTTCTCATATTCCATAGCGCTTTTTAAGAAAGTAACCTGCGCGGCGGACAGTCCCGCATGCTGAAGAGCCTTTTGCTTTGCGGTTTCAATATCAATAACACCATTTGCCGCGCTGTCTCCCTGCAGGGGAGCGCCCTGCTCCGAATTAATCACTGCGCCGGACAAAGCGTCGATGTTATATTGGTATTGCTTCCCGTTTGCCGCAAAATCAACCTGATAGTAGTCGATGCCATCCCTTTGCTGCAGGGTAACGCCGGACACATCCACCGCCGACGCACTCTCGCCGGAGGCCTCAATCGCCAGCTTTGTTGCAGCCTCTGTGCCGATAGGCTTTATGGCCGCGTTGTTCTTTGCACACCCTGTCAGCATAACCAAAATTAAAGCAGCCGCAATAATTATCCTCTTTGTCATAATGATCTACCTCCTTTTTAGCTGCTCATACTGTTTTCTTAATTAAAATATAACACCCAAACATGAAAATTATATGAAAATTTTTAAAAAAATTGTGAGCCGAACAGACGGCTCACAATCAACTGAAATCACATGACAATCGGAAGATATAAAGTAAACACGCTTCCTCGGTCGGGCACGCTTTCCAGCGTCATATATCCCTTATGTACGTCCGCAATCTGCTTAACTATAGCTAGGCCCAACCCGGCTCCGCTCTCCCCGCTGTGAGCCTCGTCGGCTCGGAAGAAACGTCTCCATACCTTGTCCTGCTGTTCCTTCGGAATACCGATACCGTCGTCGGTAACGCGCAAAAACGCCTCGTTTTCATTTTTGCCCACCGATACCCAAATATGTCCGTTGTCTTTTCCGTATTTGCAGGCGTTATCTATCAAGTTTTGAAGCAGCCTTGTAAGCAACGCTCTGTCGCCGCAGACAATTATTCCGTCCTCTAAATCCAGGCTTAGACTTTTTTCATAAGCACCTGTCATTATGTCCTTGCAGGCGATACGGACAAATTCACCCAAGTCAATCTCTTCAAGCTGTATTAATTCCGTCCCCTGCTCCATTCTTGTCATGCTTAAAAGCTGTTCAATCAGCCTGGTCATAACCTCCGCCTGCCGATGAATTATTTCAAGGCTTTCCTTGCGCTCCTCCGGCGTTTCATCATACTTTTCCGCCGTTTCACACGCGCTTTTTATTATGGAAACAGGGGTGCGCAGCTCATGGGACGCGTCAGAGGCAAACTGCTTCTCAGTCTCAAAGGCAGACTCAAGCCTGGCGAGCAGCTTGTCAAATACATCTGCAAGTTGGAAAAATTCATCCTTACCCGGAGGGAGATTAATTCTTCTGGAGAGATCGCGAGCCTCATTGATAGCGGAGGCCGTCACGCTGATATGATCCAGAGGGCGAAATGCCCGCTTTAAAATAAAATAGCTCCCCAAGGCAGCCAGCGCCATAAAAATCGGCATAACAAACAGAGTTACTCCCAGCATGGATATGACAGTCTCTCTCTGCCCGGGAACTTCGATTAACCCTCTAATCCAAAAGCCGCTATCCCAGCTTTCAGGAACCCACAAATCCAGAATATAATAATCCGCTCTTTCGGTTTCAACAGTTCGTACGACGCCATTCTCAAATGGCTCCGCTGCGGTAAACGCTACGGGGAGCTGCCCCGCCACCAAGGCTCCTCCCCGATTATAAACAAGGGAATACACTCCGCCGCTGTAAAACATAAAATTTGAGCTTGTTTTCAGGGTTCCGTCCTCCACGCTTATCCGCCCGGCGTTTTGGCGGACTGTATTTGACAGCTGCCGAGAAGCATTACTCTGCGCCACCCGTCCGCTTACAGACAGCAGAAATCCTAAAAGCATTAAGGTTAAAATCCCTATTAACAGGGTGAGCCAAGCAGCTATTTTGGTCTTTACCTTAAATCTGCGCATTATTCCTTCTCCTCACGCAGCACATAGCCCACTCCGCGCACAGTATGTACAAGCTTAACATCTCTCCCGCCGTCAATTTTTTTGCGCAGCCTGCTGATATATACATCAATGTTATTGGAGCTGCCCGAATAATCATAATTCCAAATTCGGTTTTCAAGCTGCTCTCTGGTAAGAACAACACCCTTATTGCGAATCATATATTCAAGAACAGAAAACTCCTTAGGGAACAACTGAATTGCCACGCCGCCGCGAGTTATAGTATGCTGCTCCAAATTAACCTCCAAGTCCGCCAGCTTAAAGAGGTTGGTTCTGTTTCCCGCCCGCTTCCGCGTTACCGCGCGAATGCGTGCAAGAAGCTCATCAAAGTCAAAAGGCTTTATAAGATAGTCGTCAGCTCCCAAGTCAAGACCCTTAACCCTGTCCGCTATAGAGTCCCTTGCCGTAAGCAAGAGCACAGGTGTATCATTGCCCTCATCCCGCAGCTGCTTTAAGAGGTTTAGTCCATCAACCTTAGGCATCATAATATCCAGTATTATAATGTCATACTCAGCACCGAGCAAATGGAGTCTTGCATCTTCACCGTCAAAACAACTGTCCACATTATATCCCGATTTCGTCAACGCTCTAACAATCAAGCGGTTCATATCCCGAGAGTCCTCTGCTATCAAAACCCTCATGTAAAAAACCTCCTACTCACAACACACAAATATACAAAACACCAAAAGGGCTTGTATATTCACAAACCCTCATTAGATCGAATTTTCCTGTCCCTAGTTCATACTACAACTAAATTTATTATTTGTCAATATTTTTTTAGCAAAGTATTAATTATTATAAAGTAGTAGGGGCGCCACTTGCTGCGCCCCTACGAACAATTAATCAGTTATAATTGGATATTTGCAAGAAGTGCCATAGGCGAAGACTTTTTTGCAAAAAGAAGGTCAAATGAGGGCTCCCAAAGGTTGGTAGCGTAGCGGAGGCGTTATGTCCGCGTTTACAAGGACATAGCCGCAGCAAGCGCGACCTTTTGGAATAAAGGAGGAGTAGCGACGCGGCGATTGATTTTTTTAATAAAAAATCAGAGCAAGCAAAGCTTACTCCGACGCAGCGGCAGCCTGAAAAAGCGCAGCCGTGTTTTTTCATAGAAAACGCGGCAAGCCATAAAGACTTTAAAATAAAAAAGAGCCGTAGGCACAAACTCGTGAAAAATCTTACGATTTTTCACGAAAAAGGAGAAGCAAGGAAGCAGGCGAAGACTTTCTTTGCAAAAAGAAAGTCGAAGCAAAGCGAACTTTGCTTCGACGTGGCTCCTCCAGTTGGACTCGAACCAACGACCCTGCGGTTAACAGCCGCATGCTCTACCAACTGAGCTATAGAGGAATATTTGAGATACACAAGAGCAAAAATCAATTTGCTCTTGTGTAATTATGCAGGCAGCGTCCTATGTTCCCGGGAGGTCGCCCTCCAAGTATTTTCGGCGCTAAGAA
>CATWQA010000054.1 GCA_958352815.1 uncultured Eubacteriales bacterium | reverse complement strand
TATTTTAAGGTTTGGAAAATTTGAAAAGAAGATAAGCGGCGGCGAGCCCAACACAACAAACAACCGCATGGAGCTTACGGCGGTAATCGTGGGACTTAGGGCTCTTAACCAAAAGTGCCGAGTTGATGTTTACAGCGACTCAAAATATATTGTAGACGCCATAGAAAAGGGCTGGGCAAAAAAATGGCGGGCAAACGGGTGGATGCGGAACGAGAAGGACAAGGCGTTAAATCCCGACCTGTGGGAGGAAATGCTCAATCTTCTGGACAATCACGAGGTCGTATTCCACTGGATAAAGGGGCACAACGGACACCCTGAAAACGAGGAGTGCGACAGAATGGCCGTGGAGCAGTCCGCTAAATTTTCATAAAATCAAAAGACTTTCCCAAGGGCGGGAAAGTCTTTCTTGTATAAAATTATTCTGTTGCTGTTTCCTGTTCGGCAACGATTTCCGAAACTCCCTCGGAAGATATGGGAACATTTGTAGGCGCCGCAGTGGGCACAGGCGTGTTGCTGTCTATAATCTCCTGTGTAGAGCTGCCGTCGGCATTGGTGATTGTCTTTGTGACAACAACCGAGCTTCCGTCCTTCTGCACGTCAAGGGAGACGTTGGGTTTTGAAGCCTTTGAACCCACAATGCGCGTAGTTAGAACACCGCCGTTTGCGTCAACAAATATTCTTATGGGGTAGTCGGTGCTGTTCTCAAAGATAAACTCGGGTCCGCCCCAGGAAACGGTTGCGTCCATTCCCTTTGGAACGTAGCTAACGTCCTTTGAGTGAGAAGTGCGGGCTACAACCTTAAGCCCTGCTCTGTTCACCGCGCAGAAAATGGTTGACGAAACCTGGCATATGCCGCCGCCGTAATCCATTTCGCTTTCGGTTTTACCCTCTTTCACAACGTATACGGGGGCTTGCTGGTATCCTCTTGCCGCCGTTCTCTGACCCACAACCTTGTTAAAGTCAAACCTCTCTCCGGGGAGCAGCTCAAGACCGCTTATTGTACTTGAAGAAAGTCTTATATTGCTTGCTCTTGCCGCACTGCTTGCGCCGTAATCCGTGGTGTATGTACCCAGAGTGTCTTCATACATAATGCCTTGGAGGAACTCTGTGTTTACAGCGGGCTCCACCAGTTGAACGGGAACGCTGCATTCCTCATCAGAATGCTTCAAGGCCTCCTCAATGGCGGACTTGCTCACAACAATCTGAGGCTTACCGGGAACAACGTACACCTTATTGTTTTCGTCTTTTGCGTATGTGGCGTCCTGTGCGGGGGCGGTTATATACTCATAAAACGCGTCAATATCAATTTCGGGAGCCTGCGTGACAACAGGAACAAACTCAACGTCCCCGAAATTAAAGGTGCAAATCTGCTCCTCAACGGCTTCCACGGCTTCTTCCATATTAACCTTAACGCCGTCCTGGGGTTTTGCTATAATAATGTTGCTGCCATCGCCGATTCTGAATGTGTATCCCAGGGGCTCAACCTCATGGGGGGCGCATAAGTCGGAAATAGCGCCTGTAAGAGCCTGCTCGTCATAGGTGATGGCAGGGGCAATATCGTTTTTTGAAACAAGACTTTTTGAGAAGCTTGCGAGCTTTTTGAAAAATCCCGGCTGCTCACGGCCGACCATATACGCATCGCTTGCCATTTTCTCCGGTTCAAAGGTCATTGCCAGATTTTCCACTAAAATTGTGGACTCATCCCCCATGCACTTAAACTTAACAGTCTTTCCCGTTAGTCTGTCTCCAACGTACTCCTTTGTAAGGAGGTCGTTCGCCTCGGACTGGGACATACCGCCAAGGTTTATGTTTTCAACATACGTATTGGGCAGAATGCTGTCATATGCGTTAACGTACGCGCCGTATCCGACCGCAGCCACCACAATAACTCCTGCTGCTGCCAATGCGCCGATTTTTGCGCCCTTGTGCTTTTTCTTAACGGGAGCCTTTTCAACTCTTTCGGGAATTTTGTTTGGAGTAACAGTTGCGTCTTTCTTTGTATTGTCAACGGCTTCTTCAGTTGTATCTTCGGCAGAATTTTTATTGACAGAAGTTTCCTCAAAATCACTTTCTTCAATAATATTCTTAGCTGCGTCTTCAACAGCTTCCTTGCTGCCTTCGGATTTTTCCAGTTCATTATCTATATTATTATTTATATTATCACTCATTTATAATCCACCTCATATAAAAATATCTGCGACTATTCTCTCACAAATTTCGACAAAAATCAAGAGTGATTATCGGCTTCGTGCCAATTTTATTAAAATATAATAATAACCGAATGTATATTATTGTTCGCTTAGGAAATTTGATACAAATTGTGCCGCAGTACGCCCTGAGAACCCATTATATTGTATCTGCCACGTGAGAGCCTTGGATCTTATAGCGTCCGTCATTTGAATATTTTCGCGCTCCAGCATATCGGAAACAATGCTCAGGTACTCCTTTTGGGTGGGTGTTAAAAAGCTGAGGTTTATTCCGAACCGAGCGGCAAGAGATTTCCGCTCCGACAGAGCCTCGCTTCTGTGGATTTCGTCGTTTATGCCGCCGTCTCTGTCCGCCCAGGTCTCTTTAATCAGATTACGCCTGTTGGAGGTGGCGTATATGAGGACGTTGCCGCCCCGTGCCTCCGCCTGACCGTCCAGAGCTACCTTTAGCTGCTTATAGCTCATGTCGTCAGGCTCAAAGGAAAGGTCATCTATAAAGATAATATATTTCAAAACACGATTGTTTATGACCCTGAAAATTTTGTTCAGGTCGTCAAGGTCGGATTTTTTAAGTTCAATAAGCCTAAGCCCTCTGTCCTTAAACATGTTAAGGCACGCCTTAACGCAGGAGGACTTGCCTGTGCCGCTGCTTCCCGTGAGGAGCACGTCGTTGGCGGGCTTGCCGTTTATAAAGCTTTCGGTGTTCTTTATCAGTATCTTTTTCTGGTAGTCGAGACCGATAAGATTGCCGAAGGTAATTGTGTCCACATCGTAGATACCGCTGAGAGCGCCGTCCTCCCATTTGAGAGCAGCAAAGGCGGAGGTTCTGCCCGTTCCGAATATTTCGGCATGGGCGAGAATGGCTCCCATAAGAGCCTCTCGCGAGCCGGACTGCATCATGCTTTCAAGAGAGCGCGTGTAGCCGCTGAGCCCTGTGCTGACAGGGCTTGCCGCGATAGAGGAAGCGGGGATAAGCTTTCGGCTTTTGCAAAGTCCGTCCCAGTCAACGCTGAGCAGGTTGTCGTATATAACCTTTATGTCTTGTCTTAAAAAGTCACGTATGTTTTCGGGGTTGGGCAGGTTTTCCTGTTCCAGCATTGCACGGAGAATATATTCGTCTATCAGGTCGCCATCTGTCAGACGGTGGGAGGAAAACTTTATCAGCAGCCGCATTGCCTTGTAGTACGCCTCGATTTTGTTTTCGTCCTTGAATTTTAAAAGTGTTTTGATTAGCTTGTCGTCATTAAGACTGTTAAATATATATAAGTTCATTTAGGTTCCCCTCTTTTGATTAACGTTTTTGGAGTTGTTTTTCTTCGGTCAGCTCTATTGCCATCTCCGCGGTTTGATAAGCCTGTTCGGCGGCGGTCTCTGTTGCCGCTCGGAGACTCCTTACCGTTTGGTCGTATTCGCTCATAACCCTGTCTATGTTTCCGCACAGGGTGACGGGGTTCAGATTATCGACAGACACGCTGTACTTCTGACCTATCTGGTTCATAACGGCACGGATTTTCGGGTCGTATATAAGCCCGATAACCGGTGTGCACATTGAAGCTCCGTATATGAGTATATGCAGTCTCATGCCTATAACCAGCTTTGCCCGCTTGGTAAGTCCCAGAATTTCGCCGGGGGTCATGTTCTCGGGGGCAATGTAACCAATGCCCGGGATTGTTTCCGCTATTCGCTTTGAAATCTCCACGTCCTTGGGGCACTGCATGGGAATAAACACAGAGGGCAGGCCGTATTTTTCCTTAATATATTTTGCGGCGTCTGCCAGAGTTTTTTCAAACTCCCTGCCTATGGTTTTCCACGGGCGCACCGAAATACACACAAATTCCGAATTTGGGTTTAGTCCCGACTTCATTAAAAGCGCGTCTACTGTCTCATCGGTGGTGGGTTTTAAAGTGAATGCGGGGTCGGCGGTTACCTTGACGTTGGGATTTGTAACTCCCATTTTGTATAATTCTTCACGGGAGGACTCCTCTCTCAAGGTAATCAAGTCCACATTGTTTAAAACCGATTTAATCTTTCCGTAGTTATGCTTATTTCTGATAGGACCTATACCGTTGGAGTACAGCATAACCTTGGTTCCTGCCCTTTGAGCAATCTTGATTATTGTCAGGTAGTATGCAAGAGATTTGTCGCTGGTTACGTCCTGAATAAGACTGCCGCCGCCGCTTATGAGCAGAGAGGTGCTTTTAAGTCTTTTATATATCTTGGGCAGGTTAAACCGATGTATGGACTGAACGCCGTACACTGCCTTTGTCTGAACAGGGTTGTTTGAAAGGGCAGCAATCTTTATGTTTGGTTTTAGCTCTTTAAGACTGCTGATTATTGCTTTTAATATAGCATCGTCGCCGCTGTTGTCAAAGCCGTAGTACCCCGAAATCATAACATCGTATTTACCGCTGCTGTCAAGAGGATAGATGTACTTGTCTATTTGGTCGAATTCGTCCGTGGTAACGTCGTTAATGCCCTTGTTCTTGATAACGCTGACGTACATTTTCATGGCGTCGTCCGCCATGGTGTCAATCGAATAAAATTTCTCGACGGTTTCCTTTGAGTAGCTTCCCAGCCGATTAAGCTCACCGTCGGACATGGACATAAGCTTAAGAATGTCTTCATAAAGACGCTCCGATGTGGTAGGTTCGCAGCCGCGGCAGCAGAAATTGGTGTCGATAGCCGTTGCCAGCTTGGTTTCGTCAAAAATTCCGATGTAGCCCTCGTTGCCTGCGATTATGCTGGGCTTTTCAGCAGCCATGGCTTCAAGAGCGGCACGGCTCACGCCGACGAATATATCGCCGCTTGCCACCAGCTTGTTAATATCGGTGCGGCTGCCGGTGTATTTTATCAGCTTCTTATTCAGCTTAGTGTTCACGTTGTCGGCGGCGATTTTCATTGCCTCGAAATCGTTGCCGCCGCCCACAATGAGAATTTCAAGGTCGCTTACCTTCTCGTCCAGCTTCTCCGCAACAGAAATCAGCTTGTGAGCAGCTAAGCTGCGATCCTTATCCATACGGCTTACGTAGACAATTCTTCTCTTGTCAGGGCTCAGGTCAAACTCATCGGCAACAGTTGAAAAGTCCGTGTCCTTAGAAAATTTTTGGGTGTCGATACCGTTTATGGTAACTCGTATATTCCCGGATCTGATGCCGTAATTGTCAATCAGGTACTTCTTTATGTCGTCGCTGACCGCAAGGGAGCGGTCGCCCCACTTGGTTATATACTTATAGGGGAACTTCAGGCTGAAAACCCAGTGTGCCGTTGTGACAAACCTAAAGTTCACCGACTTTCTGATAAGATTAAGTATGAAGCAGGGTATTCTTGCGTGTCCATGGACAACGTCAATATTCTTCTCGGTTATTACTCTTTTGAGGGTGCGATAAGCAGAGAGAACGTCCTTGGGGTTTTTGCCCGCCATAGGCACATATATGTGTTCAATCCCCGCCTCCTCAAGCTCAGGCTCATAGGCGCCTCCGGCAGACGCGACATATACGTCGATCCCCCGCCTTTTAAGAGCCTTGGACAGCTCCACAATATGAGTTTCCGCACCGCCTATATCGAGCTTCATTGTCGCCATTAACACTTTCATAAAATCGATACCAAAGCCTTTCCGCCCGTCAAATTTCAGGGCTGTTTTCAAAATTCGGTCAAATTATCACTAATCTACAATTTTAAAACACTTTCTGCAAAATTGCAAGCCTTTTTAAAAATTTTAACAGTTAGGTAATAAATTTTATATTTTCCATTGCATTACGCTGTATTTTGTGTTATAATGTCACAATTAGTTCTGTGTGTTAAATTTTAAAGGAGTATGGTTTTAGGATGAAATATTCGTTGAAGGTTCGAGCCGTAACAGCTCTGTTTCTGGTAGCCATCTTCGTCGATATATTTTTTGTGGGCGATGTATGGGCTTTCATGCAGAATGTTCGGGTTAAAGCTGACGATACGTATATTGAGTTTAGCGGCGGCGAACCCATTGTGAAAAGCGGCAGCGTGCTTACGCCCGCTCTCGGCTTGCTTGACGCTTTGGGACTTAAATATGGATTTACCGAGAATGACGGGGAACTTACGGTTAAGCTCAACGGAAATACATACGTGCTACGTCCCGACGAAAAGTTGATATACAGAAACGGCGAGGGTATTTCGGTCGACCGCGGCATGACGATTGTGGAAAGCAGGCCGTATGTTCCCGTAAGAGAACTGTGCACCATGATGGGCTATAAGGTAAGCTGGGATTCGCAGACTTACACTGTTCGCGTGGAGAGAGGCGAGCTGCCCAACCCTATGGATACAGCATATAAAACCGATGAGTATAGGCTGAACAGGCGTATAGGCGCCTTTAACGGATACGATGTTTTTGCCGAGGACAATGACGGCGGCTCGGAAATGTTCTGCATGGAGCGGGTATCCATGAGTGAGGACAAGCGGTCGGAGTATGCCGAGATTGTAAACAGCTTTGCCGAGGCGGTTCCCGATGCAAATACCTATAATATTGTTGCTCCCACTGCGGCGGAGTTTTATGCATCAGATGAATATGAGACTGATTACCTGTGGGAAATATCCGATATATACAGCAAGTTCAGTGATAGGGTTACACCTATTAATGTATACGGAACTCTTGCAAAAAATGCAGACAAGGATATATATTTTAAGACGGATCATCACTGGACTCAGCTTGGGGCATATTACGCCTATAAGGAGTTTATAAACTATACCGGTGAGGCTATTGACCCTGCCGAAAACTTTAAAAACGAGACTATTCCGATGTTTCAGGGTTCTTTTATAGATTATATGAGTGGTACGAACGGTGCGGAGCTCATGAAAAATACCTATGACGAGCTGGTGTTGTTCTATCCGAAATCCGTATTCAGCGGCAAGGCGTATTTTGATGCGGACATGACCGAGTACATAAGCGATATGGTCGGCATAAATCCGAACTTTAGGAATTATGACTGCTTTTTGGAAGGGGACTATCCTGTTGAGGTGTTTAAAACAGACGCAGGCAACGGGAAAAAGCTCTGCGTAGTAAAGGAGTCATTCGGCAATGCCTTTGCAGTATGGGCGCTGAATAATTACAGCGAGGTGTATGTTATAGATTACAGGTGCTTCAACGGCTATTACAATTCATTGGAGAACAGCCGTGAATTTTCCATCAGTCGTTTTTATGAAAACACAAAATTTGATGATTTGGTAATAATCAGTTATCCTGTCACGGTGAACGGCGCAGAGGAGCTTAAAGCCCTGAAAGCCATGGCAAGATAGAAAAAATATGTGGAGGATTATGATGAAAAATTGTGTTAAAAGGATTGGTATCGCTTTTGCCGCCGCTCTGTTGATGTGCCTTGCTTCGACAGTGGTTTGGGCGGACGATACGGTGAGAGTGATGCTGGACGGAATTCAGCTTGCCTTTGACGCCGAGCCCGTCATTGTGGAGTCGAGAACAATGGTTCCCATGCGGGCGGTTTTTGAGCTGTACGGCGCGGAGGTTTTTTGGGATGAAGGAACGGAAATTGTCACAGCAGTAAATGAAGATGTTGAGGTTGTCTTGCAGATTGACAGCAAGGATATGACGGTGAACGACCGAAAGCTCCGGCTGGACGTGGCCCCCATACTGTCAGAGGACAGGACTATGGTTCCTCTCCGCGCCGTGTCGGAGGCCTTTGGCAGTGATGTGGACTGGGACCCTGATGAGAGGATTGTTATAATAACCTCTCCGGCGGAGGAAAATCCCACAATGAGCGGCACCCTGATTACGGACGACTACCGCTATGACAATTACGACGGTGTTTATAACGGCGTTTCCATATTTGACAGGGACAAAACCGATTACTTCGGCATGGAGCTCTTGAACATCAGTCCCGAGAGCGGAGAGGAGTATGCCGAGATAGTAAACGGTATGGCGGAGGAACTGGAAAACGTCCGCGTTTTCTGCGGTATAGCGCCCACGGCTGCCGAGTTTTATGCAACCAAGGCGTATAAGACCAACTATCTTGCCTCAATCTCCCATATATACAACAGATTAAGCGATAGGGTCATCCCTCTGAATATTGAAAAGGCAATGATGGAAAATGCCGATAAGTACATATATTTCAGAACCGACCACCATTGGACGCACCTGGGTTCATATTATGCTTACAGTGAGTTTTGCAGAGCTTCGGGCAATGTCGTTCCGGATTTAGAGACCTTTCAATATAAGACGGTTAATAACTATCTGGGTTCCTGGGGAAAAGTTACGGTTAATACCGATGGTTACGGAATGCTCAATCAAAGTCGGGACACAATAGGGGTGTACCTGCCCCAAACAGATTATGTGGGCGGCTACTATGACAACATGAGCATGACAGACAGGATTAAAGATATTCAGTTGATTAAACCGGAATACGACGGATATGTTATGTTCATAGAGGGGGATAATCCTCTGACCTATTTTCACACAGATGCGGGTAACGGCAAGTCGGTTTGTATTATAAAGGAGTCCTACGGCAACGCCTTTTCAACTTGGCTTGTAAACAATTATGAAAACGTATATATCTTAGACTACAGGCTTTTTAACGGGCACAGCGAGAATAATAACAAGTTCTCCATCGGTGAGTTTTATGAGCTTCACCCCTTTGACGATTTGATTATTCTGAGCTATCCCTACACAATTCTGGCAGACGACCTGCGGAGTATGTTTGGTGAGATGTGGCGAAAGGATTATAAAGACGTTATCGGGCAGTTCGAGAACTCGGAAACCGATGAGAGCCCATTTAGCGGTGAGCTTGAATAGCTGATATATATAATATAAAAAATTAATGAAAAAGAGGTATAGGAAGTGTATTTAGCTTATTTAATTGCGGTTTTATTCATTTTGGTGTTTTATGCGCTCCAAAAGTATGTCACTCCGGGCGGAGGACAGCTTGAAAGACATGGCGCCGTAGCTCTCGGCGTAAAGGCTTCAGGCAGGAAGAAGCAGAAAAATAAAAATGTTCGTCCCACAAAGGCTATTAGCCGTGAAAAGGATGGGATTAGCGTTAAAACCTTTGTGATTGTGGGAGTAATTGCTCTGGCAATCAGAATGGTTATGGGCTATTTCTTAAAGGGCTATCCCTCGGATATGTCTTGCTGGATTGCCTGGGGAAATAAGGTCTTAAACGGCGGCATGGGTCACTTTTATGCCCCGGACTATTTCTGTGACTATCCCCCGGGATATATAACTGTTTTGGGCTTTTTTGCGTGGATAAATGAGATTTTCGGTCTGACGGAAAACGCAACTCAGCTGTGCTTTAAGCTGCCGGGTATTTTTTCCGACGCGATACTGATGGCTTCGATTTTTGTTATCGGCTCAAAGCATATGAGTAAAAAATCTGCCCTGTTCCTCGGCATAATCTATATGCTAAATCCTTTGATGATAGTAAACTCAGCCGCATGGGGACAGGTGGAGTCGGTTCTTGCCATGTTCCTTGTGCTGGCAATGTACAATCTCTATAAGAAGAACTACTACCTGTCGGGCACGCTGTATGTGCTGGCTGTTTTAATTAAGCCTCAGGCTCTTATGGTCGGCCCTGTTTTCCTGTTTGCATTTTTGGCGGCAAAGGACTGGAAAATGATTTTAAAGATGATAGGTATAGGAATTGTTTTGGTTCTCCTGTTCTCAATTCCTTATAACTATGAAGCGTGGTCGAACACTGCCGCAGGTTTTGGCACAAAGTTTATCTCCGCCCTCAATCCCATGTGGCTTATCGAGAAGTACAAGGCCACTCTTGCCTCTTATCCGTACTTTACAATTAACGCCTTTAACTTCTACGCTATGCTCAAGCTGAACTGGACGTCTCTGGAAATGGGCGGAACAGCGCAGACTATGCTCAATATTTTGAACTATGTTTTGATTTTGGGCGCGGTCGGCGTTTCGCTGCTCTTGTTCATTAAGATAAAGAGTCCCAGCGGAAAAATATTTATACCATCATTCTTTATAATCGCATTTTTGTTCACTTTCGGTCTGAAAATGCACGAGAGGTATATGATTACGCCTATAATATTCTTGATATTTGAGTATATGCTGTCAAAGAATAAGAGAACTCTGTGGATCTTTGCCCTGTTCAGCAGCGTGAACTTTATAAATGTTTTCTGCGTGCTTCGGTATATACTTATGTTTAACACCTCAGGCCCGCCCTATCAAGCTATGGCTGTTGCCTCAATGCTGGAGGTTATAACATTTATTGTAACAATGTTTGTGTTAATTCACGATTATGTGCTATATCCTCGGGCTTCTGCGAGAAATGCAGGGGAATATAAAGAGAGCCCTTATCACGGTATGGCGGCTGTTAAGGCGCTCTATGGTCGGTTCAGAGGCGAGGAGCCTCAGTCTGCCCCCGTACAAAGGCAAAAGGCGGTGACAGAGGAGAGCGATGTTGATTTAAGCGAGCCCACTCCTCTTGATAATTGGATTAAAAAGCTCAAGGGTGCCTACTTCATGCTGACATCAAAAATCAGCGGAGCAGTCTTTAAGGCGGGTAAAACGGAGAGACCTCAAACGCCCGTTAAGAGCGAAAAGCTGCTGAGAATTGATTATATTGTTTTGACGGTCATCGTGGTGCTTTATGCAGTGGTTGCGTATACCAATTTGGGCAGCGTCCATAACCCTCAGACCTTCTACCAGCCTCAGGCTGTCAATGAGGAGGTTAGAATTGATTTGGGTTCCACACAGACTGTGGACACCGTTACCTATTATCTGGGCATCGGTGACGTTGCAAACAAGCCTGAAATGAAGCTATCCTATTCAACTGACGGCAGAACCTGGAAGGATATGAATGCCGCTTGCCAGCTTAAATCTGTGTTTAAATGGGAGGTCGTAAAGCTGAATGCTCCCGTTCAGGCGAGATATATTAGGGGTGTTACAAACGCCGTTGACTACAGAATGTTCGAAATTGCTTTCTGGAACCAAGGCGGAGAGCTTATACCGATTAGCTCTGTCAGCGGAAGCGGAGACTGCGCCAATATAGCGGACGAGCAGGAATACGCACAGTACAGAACATCCTATATGAACAGTACGTATTTTGACGAGATTTATCATCCGCGTACGGCATACGAGCATCTGCACCTTATGCCCTATTACGAGACAACTCACCCGCCTCTGGGCAAGCTGATTATGTCAGTGGGTATTGCGATATTCGGCATGACCCCCTTTGGCTGGAGAGTTATGGGAACAACCTTTGGTATTATAATGCTTCCCTTGCTCTACGTGCTTCTTAAAAAGCTGTTCGAGCGGACAAGGTACTCGGTACTGGGAACACTAATATTCGCCTTTGACTTTATGCACTTCTCGCTGACAAGACTGGGCACAATAGACTCATACCCCGTGACATTTATTATTGCAATGTACCTGTTCATGTTCCTGTTCGGAAAGCGGGTGCTGGACTTGGCGAAAAACAATCCGTCTCAGCTTAAAGAGAAAAAGACGTTCTTAAAGCTTATGGGAACCCTTGCTCTTTCGGGAATTATGTTCGGCTTGGGCGCGGCGTCCAAGTGGATATGCCTCTATGCGGGGGCAGGTCTTGCCGTTGAGTTCCTGCTGATAATGATTGGGGTATATATTGAGCTGCCGAAGAACAGTAAGAAGTTGTTTACGGGCTTTGCGGTTAAGACCTGTCTAAGCTGCGTGGTGCTGTTTATACTGGTGCCGGGAACAATTTATCTTCTGTCATACCTGCCCATATCAATGGTAGAGGGGTACCCCAATGTTTGGGAGACAATGCTCAGAAACCAGACCTATATGTATAACTACCACAGCAAGCTGGAGTCCACCCATCCATACTCTTCGTATTGGTACCAGTGGCCTATTGATTACAGACCTCTCTGGGCGTATTCCGCACCTGTGGAGACTGTTGGACAGGAGAACATCGGCTGCGTATCGGTGTTCGGTAATCCGTTAATATTCTGGACGGGTATAGCCGCTTTTATATACACAGTGGTTGCGGGAATAATTAAGCGGGACAAAAAGGTTCTGTTTATTGTTGTGGGCTTGCTGGCGCAGATTTTGCCCTGGGTATTTGTTACAAGATGCGTGTTTATCTATCACTTCTTTGCAAGCGTACCATTTATTATAATAATGATAGTTTACGCCTTTAAGGATATGGA
>CATWQA010000053.1 GCA_958352815.1 uncultured Eubacteriales bacterium | reverse complement strand
ACCGCAGGATTACCAGAGCCTATAAGGAGGAGGACGCAATTAAGGACGGCACCCTTGACGAGGCAAAGGCGAAGTTCCTGCCCCTCCCCGACCTGATACTGCTGGACGGCGGCAAGGGGCATGTGTCCGCTGTTAAGGAGCTGTTTGAGACAATGGGAGAGGAGATACCCGTGTTCGGAATGGTTAAGGACGACAGGCACAGAACCTCCGCCCTCACCGATGAAACCCATGAGTTTGATATAGACCGTGACGGGGAACTGTTTAAGTTCCTCACAAGGGTTCAGGAGGAGGTGCACCGCTTTGCCATAACCGCCTTCCGTAAAAAGCACGAAAAGGCCTCCGTCCGCAGCGAACTTGACAATATTAAGGGCGTGGGCCCTGCAAAGAGGAACAAGCTGCTGCTGGCGTTCTCCTCAATAGACAAAATAAAAAGCGCCTCTTTGGAGGAGCTTTCCTGCGCCGTGGACAAGGGAACAGCGAAAAACGTGTATGAATATTTCCGCGGAGAAAAACAAGCATAAGAGACATCGAACAAGCATACAATTTTAGTACGGATACTAAAATTGCCGCCCAAAGAGCGGCGGAACGGAGATAAATATGCTGTTTGATATGCGGAACATCATTGTGTGCATTGTGGGGCTGGCAATTGCAGCATTGCTGCTGCGGCTGTTTAAAAGGCCTATTTTTTGGGCGGTAAGACTGTTGCTGAGCTGCGCAGCAGGAGTAATAATCCTCCTGCTGTTTAATATGCTGTCCTCAAAAACCGGGGTGGTAATCCCCATAAACCCCTTTAACGGACTTGTTATGGGGGTTCTGGGGCTGCCCGGGCTGGTGCTGCTGTGGGCTTTGACTGTTTTTGTTTAGCGGTATGCGGATTTTACACTGTGAATAACCGAAAGCATTTCATCTAAGGTAGAGGCTCGGTTTATCATGTCCCGAAGCTTTGAGCCGCCCTTTAAGCCTTTAAAGTACCAGGCGGTGTGCTTCCTGCCCTCAAGGATGCCCCGCCGCTCACCCTTGAACTTCACCAAAAGCCGCAGGTGTTCCTCGGCAGTGCGGCACCGCTCCTCGGCTGTGGGCGGAGGGAGAACCCTGCCGTCTTTGAGGTAGGCGTTAATCTGCTTGAAAACCCAGGGGTTGCCCTGGGCGGCGCGGCCTATCATAATCCCGTCGCAGCCTGTGTATTTCAGCATATGCTCCGCCGACTTCCCGTCATGAACGTCCCCGTTTCCGATAACGGGGATTTTTATTTTTTCCTTGACCTGCTTGATTATGTCAAGGTCGGCACAGCCCGAGTAAAACTGCTCTCTGGTTCTGCCGTGAACGGTGACGGCGTCCGCCCCGTTTTGCTCCGCAATTTGTGCAAACTCCGCGGCGTTAATACTGCCCTCGTCCCAGCCCGCTCTGAATTTAACGGTTACGGGGCAGTCTACGGCTTTTCTCACCGCACGTATTATCTCCCCTGCAAGCTTGGGATTTTTCATAAGTGCGCTGCCGTCGCCGTTATTAACGATTTTCGGCGCAGGGCAGCCCATGTTAATGTCAATCATCTCCGACCCGTGCACCAGTGCGCTCTCCGCAATGGCAGCCATAACCTCCGGTTCATGACCGAAAATCTGAGCGGCGGTGGGCTTTTCCTCATCGCAGACCTCCAGGAGCTCCTCTGTTCGCTTGTTTTTGTAGAGTAAGCCCTTGCCCGAGGTCATTTCGGTGTACATAAGGGCAGGGCCGAAGGGCTTTGTTATAAGCCGAAATGCCTTGTCTGTCACTCCCGCCATCGGCGCAAGTATAATATTTCCTTTAAGTTTTAAGCTTCCTATGTTCATTTGTATTCTCCTATAAATTGCCAGTTTGGAAACCGTTCGCCCACCCTATTGCGCTCCATCAGCAAAAACTTAGGTTTGTTATTGACATTACATACTATTTTTAAATCGGAAAAATGAGTGCCTTCCAACTTCAAAGAAGTTGGGTCACAGCCCGCCTCCGCCCCGAGCGCTGTCGGTTTTCCCCTTCGGGGAAACCGATTGGGGCTACGCCCCAAACCCCTGTATATGCTGCTATGCTGCATTATAATTCTGATAATGGCTTTGGCAACATTGCCGCCGCATCGTCGCACTATGCCTTTTTCGCTCGCCATGCTTATTCGGCAAGGCTTCGCTCTTATAGGTATGTGATCCTCTTTCCCAATAAATCTTCGATTTTTCGGGAGCCCTGCCCGCCCCGGCGCTTGGGGAGGAGGGTGGCAAGCGCAACGGGGCGGGCGAATGGTTTCAAAGGCAAAGCCTTTATCAAAATAGACGGGTTTAGATATATAAAGTTCTAAATAAATCCGTTTGTTTTGGCGGTATATGCGGGGCGTCTGGGAAGCCGCCCCCTACAAATTGTATGGTCACACATGCATCCGCATTAAATTTTCTATCTACATTCTACACTATTTTCTGCTCTTTGCCAATTAAAACATTGACAAAATTTTTGATTTTTGTTATAATTATTTGGTTATTGATAAACATTTGCAGCTTTGCTGTTTAAATTTTTAAAATTGAGAGGTCGGACAAATGGATTTAGAATCGGTTTTGGTAGCGATTGACGATTTTGTGTGGGGACCCGCTATGCTGGTTCTCCTGGTGGGAACGGGTATTTTCCTCACCGTGCGCCTTAAGTTTCTCCCATGGAGGAATTTGTGGTTTGCGATTAAGTCAATCTTTGATAAGTCGGATACAGGCGGCAAGGACGGAGATATTTCCCCGTTTCAGTCGCTTATGACCGCCCTTGCCGCAACCATCGGCACGGGTAATATTGCGGGAGTTGCAACCGCCCTGGCGTCAGGCGGCCCCGGAGCGGTTGTGTGGATGTGGATAAGCGCTCTGTTCGGACTGTCCACCAAGTACGCCGAAAGCGTTCTTGCCGTTAAGTACAGAGAAAAGAACGAGCACGGCGAGTATATGGGCGGACCTATGTATGCACTGAAGAACGGGTTTAAGAACAAGAAGCTGGGCAGGTTCCTGGCAGTTCTGTTCTGTGTGTTCGCAGTGTGCGCTTCGTTCGGAATAGGCAACCTGACCCAGGCAAACTCTATCGCATCCGCTATTGAGGACAGCTTTGGTATAAGCACATGGATAGTGGGTATCGTTTTGGTAATCCTGTGTATAATCGTGCTTATCGGCGGCATTAAGAGCATAGGCAAAGTTTGCGGCGTTGTTGTGCCTGTTATGGCTGTGTTCTATGTGATATCTGCTCTTGCGGTTATTATTATTAATATAGGCAACGTGCCCGAGGGTCTCAGAAACATATTCTCCATGGCGTTCGGCATAAGACCCTTTGCCGGCGGCGCAGCGGGTATTGCGGTGCAGACGGTTATAAGCAAGGGCGTTGCAAGAGGTGTATTCTCCAACGAGGCAGGTCTGGGCTCGGCTCCCATTGCCGCCGCTGCCGCAAAGACGGACAATGCGTCTAAGCAGGGCTACGTAAACATGACGGGAACGTTTTTTGACACTCTGGTTATCTGCTCTCTGACGGGGCTTTCAATTGCCTCCTCGGGCGTTTTGGGAACTGTTGCGGACGGCGAGGTCGTTTCGGGAACGGTTCTGACCTCTATGGCGTTCAGCACGGCTCTGGGCGAGCTGGGACCGATTGTGGTTTCGGTGGGAATTGCTCTGTTCGCTTTCTCGACTATTCTGGGCTGGGAGTATTACGGTGAGAAGTCCCTTGAGTATCTGGTGAAGAACAACAAGGTAACCATGGCGTACCGCATTATTTTCTGCCTGATAACCTTTGTGGGGGCGACCACCACATTGGATATAGTTTGGAGCTTCTCAGATATTGCCAACGCTCTAATGGCAATCCCCAACCTCATATGCCTGCTTGTTTTAAACGGTGTTGTGGCAAAGGAGTGCTTTGAGTATCAGGAAAAGGTTGTGGTGCCGCAGCGCACCAAGGGCTTTGCACTGAGGGTTGTTCTGCCCATTGCCGTTATTGTTTTGGCGGTGGTTCTGGTTGCTTTGGTGGTTCATGATGTGCCGTCAACAGAGATAACCCAAAATATCTATAACCTTGTTCGGTAGGACATTACATAATTTTGGCTAAGGAAGGACATGGCTTTGAAGACAAACAGAATTGTAATAAAGGTGGGAACCTCAACATTGACCCACAAAAACGGAAAGCTTAATCTGGAACGGATTGAAAGGCTGGTGCGTGTAATCGCCGAGGTAAAAAATCTGGGGCATGATGTGGTTTTGGTCTCCAGCGGCGCAATCGGCGTGGGCGTGGGCAAAATCGGTCTTGATGAAAAGCCCGACTCCACCCGCCAGAAGCAGGCGCTTGCAGCAATCGGTCAGGCGGGATTGGTTTCGATTTACGACAAGATTTTTAAGGAGTACGGCTACAACACAGGTCAGGTTCTGCTCACCAAGTTTATCCTTGACGAGGAAACCCGCTATAACAGTGCAAGGCGCGCCTTTGACGCCATGATAGACTTCGGCGTGGTGCCTATAGTGAATGAGAACGATGTTATCTCCACCTATGAGATTGAGTTCGGCGATAACGACACCCTGTCCGCATACGTGGCGGAGCTGGTTCGGGCAGACCTGCTGATTATCCTGTCGGATATAGACGGCTTTTATGACGGCGACCCAAGAAAGGATGAGAACGCCAAGGTCATTCCCGTTGTCACTGAGATAACAGATGAGATAAAGGCATTTGCGGGGGCAGAGGGGACAAGCCGCGGCACAGGCGGCATGAAAACCAAACTCAAGGCGGCGAACTACGTAAATAGGCACGGAATTGATATGGTGCTCACCAACGGAAATAAGCCCGAGAATATTTATAGGATTTTAAAGGGCGAAAGGGTAGGCACCTTGTTTAAGCATAAATAGAGATTTGCACCCTCCGGGGTGCAATTTTTATTTGTGTTTGGTGCAGAAATAGTACATAAGAGACGTCTCCCGCAGCCTAAGAGGAGGGGGAGACGTTTTCGGTAAAGTTATATTTCTTTATTGTTGCAATGTTATCCTTTAACATTTCGAGCTGCGGACGGCTCATATCCGATATTTCAGACATAATCATATTTAAGCAAGCTGCGTTATTGTTTTCGTCTAAGTCCTCCGCAAAAGCGTCTATGGGAACATTTATTGCTTTTGCTATGGCTATAATTGTATCAAAATGCGGATTATGGTACCCGGCTTCTATGCGTGAAAGATGCTTTTGCGAAACCCCGATTATTTCAGAAACTTGGTCTTGCGTTAATCCGGCTTTTAGTCTGTAATATTGTATTCTGCTGCCAATCTTAACATAATTCTCGTTTTTCGTCTCGGATTTACTCATACAAAATACCCCCTTGCTGCAAGATATTCACATGAGTATATTATAAAGTATTCCTGATTTAAATATAACTTGATAAGTATAGTATTATATCTTGGTATACGTAATATTATATTCAATATATAAAGAATATAAGCATTATAATATTACCTTTATCAAGTGAAAACAGGTACGGTCAAAAATGACCGTACCTGCTGAGTAAATGTAGTTTATATTTATTGCAATTCTATGGTTTCTGCCAAGGGATCCATAGCATTAAAACCGTCCCATACAAAGGCTTTTATTTTGCCGATTGGCTTTGTTTGTGCCTGAATATTAATTCCGAGATTGTATGTTTGATTTGGCACAAAATCGGATTTTATATAGTTCATGCTGAGCAGTGAGCCGTCTGTGTCATAGACTGCAACAAACAAATAATCCCTTTCGCTCCGCTCCTGTATTTCCATAAGCTCTACGTTGACTATGAAATTGCTTCCTGTCGGAGCAGAAGTTAAGGCTTCGCCTGCCTCTGTTTCAAGGGACAGGGCTGTGATTTCATAAGGGTAAGCTGCAGCAACAGGAGCTGTAACCGTCACCGTGCAGTTTGCCGTAAAGCTGCCGTCTTCTGTTAGGGCAACAATAACTGCCGTACCTTCTGCTATGCCTGTCACGGAACCGTTATTTACAGTCGCAACACCGGGATTTAATGAGGTCCATGTTACGTTTTTGTTTGTTGCGTTTGCCGGGGTTATGTTCGCCTTTATTGCAGCCGTCCTTCCCACCGGTACAGATAATGTGGATTTATCCAATGTAATGCCTGTTACGGCTATGGCTTGGATTTCGGTGGACACATTTTGCAGATAAGGATAGCCGTTATTTTTTGTTGTCGATAAAGCCCATATTGTGTTGAAATCCCAGCCGGTGAACGTGGATTGAGTTTTCATTGCCTCTGTTGATACCAACGTGCCTTTATCAGATGAGCTGTCGCTGTAGTTATCATAGTAGCAGCCTAAAACATTGTTGCTGCCACTACCATCTTTGTTACCGACTATACCGCCTGAATTACTTGAGGAACCTGTTACCGTTCCTGTAGCATAACAATCCCTAATTGTGCACACGTCATAAGAACGCATATGACCGACAAGACCGCCGACACTGCCGTCCGTATTGGTTGATGTTGCAACAGAATAACAGTCGTGTACGGTTGCGTTTCTGATATAGCCTATCAGACCGCCCGTATATCCGCTTGTGCCTGATACAGCTCCGCTTGAATAACAATACTCAACAGTACCTTCATATACATATCCTGCTAATGCTCCCGCTGTCCCGGTGCCTGATATTTTTACATCAACACCGAGATTTTTGACTGTTCCCGATACAATTCCGAATAATCCCGAATACTCAAATGCCGCCTGTGATAATTTTATGCCTGAGATTGTATGACCGTTGCCGTCAAAGGTACCGCTGAAATAATCACGTCCGTTTCCGCCTATGGGCGTCCAGTAGTCGGAATTTACGGTTATATCATTTGCAAGCTGATAATATGCAGTAAAGCTGTTTATTAACTCTCCGCGAGCCAATGCAATCAATTCGGTTTCGTTTGTTATTATGTACGGGTCTACCTCATTGCCTGAGCCCTCTAATTCTATATCTTCTTTTGTTTCTGTTATGGGTAGCTGCAAATAAGGATAACCGTTGTTTGTGCTTCCGTCAATAGCCCAGACGTAGTCAAAATCCCATGCGGTAAAAGTGTCTTGTGTTTTCATTTTTGATGATGTTATAGAAAAGCCTTTACCGGTATCACTTTGCTTTGTGGTAGAAGAATTGTAATAGCAGCCTAAAATATTGTTACTGCCACTACCATCTTTGCTACCGACTATACCGCCTGAATTACTTGAGGAACCTGTTACCGTTCCTGTAGCATAACAATCCCTAATTGTGCACACGTCATAAGAACGCATATGACCGACAAGACCGCCGACACTGCCGTCCGTATTGGTTGATGTTGCAACAGAATAACAGTCGTGTACGGTTGCGTTTCTGATATAGCCTATCAGACCGCCTGTATTTCCGCTTGTGCTTGATACAGCGCCGCTTGAATAACAGTACTCTACCGTGCCTTCATTTACATATCCTGCCAAGGCTCCCGCTGTTGAGCATCCGGCAATATCGGAGGACACGCCTAAATTTTTAATTGTTCCTGTCACCACTCCGAACAAACCGGCATATGAATATGAATTTTCAGGAATAGACACATTGTTGATTTTATGACCGTTACCGTCAAATGTGCCCTTAAACGGAGTTGAAGTGTTTATTCCGATTGGAGACCAGTTATCGGTTGTAAGAGTAATATCGTTTTGCAGCTGAAAATATGCGCTTAAAAATGATGCATCTGTTGACTTTGATAACTCCAACAGGTCACTTTCGGTTCTTATTAAATACGGCGAATTAGATGTGCCCGCCCCCGACAAGCCTGTTGCCGTTAACTCAACTTCACCGTATGAGGTGAGTTCGACATTTTCTGAAATATTTTCTGTTTCCTCAAATTCATCCGAAGATATATCATCTACCGTAATCTCCGAAGTAACACTGCTGTCTGCCGTTGCCACTGCTTCAGCGTTAAACTCTGTGTCGTTTTCCGCAAAAGCCGAAAAGCTTGCAAATGAGCAACACATTAGCACGCATAAAATAAGTGACAATAATTTTTTTGCTGTTTGCATAATTTTTCTCCCTTCAAATTTATTTATAATTTTTTGAATTTTATAACCCGAGCCGAGCGGGTGCTCCGGTCAAAATAAAAGAAATCATCTTTGGTTAAGATTATATCACACTATATATATCAAGTCAAGATATTACTTATAGATACTAAAACTTTTCTGAATTTTGATATATTCTGAATAAAAATATGCTTTGACGTATGTGGATTTTGAGGATTTGCGTTTTTTCGCTGTCCTATGATTTAAATTCTACGTTATATTTGCGGGAACTTTTTCCAAATAGTTATCGTCTAATACACTAAAAATAATTTAGGGGATGTGGTTTTATGAACAGAGCTAAAAGGTTCAGCTTTAAGGGGTTGCTTGCGGGAGCGGCGGCTGTCTGTCTTGCGGTTATCTGTCTCTTATCTCTTATGGGAGCAAGCTGTGAGAGGGCTGAGGCGGAAGGCGGGTTCGTTGGTGAATACAGCATATCATATATGCCTATATATTTGGACGGTTATAAAATTCAGGGATATTACTGCGATAACAAAATTCTGGTCTCTCTTGATGACCTGACAAGGTACGGCTTTGAGATGAATTACGACAGCGATAAGAATATCCTAAACCTGAGAACTCAGTCGGACATAACCGAGTACCCCTACACATGGGAGATAGGCAGCGGAGGAACAGCGGTGAGCTGCACTCTTGACTGCCGCATAAACGGAGTTAAGATTGAGGCATACGCCCTGGATAACTACGCCTGCGTCAGCGTGGACGACTTGGTGTATCTAAGTGATGACTACAACGTTTGGTGGGGCTGGTCGGACTACAACATGAACGGCGGCTATGACGGGGAGAATAACGCCTTTATTATAAACTGCTTTAGACCGAGGGTTGAGGACTGGACGGCTCTGCTCCACGAAATGGAGGCAAAGGTTGACAAAACCGAGTTGGATATATACACGGAGGGAGAGCCGGAGGAGGCGGTTTACTACGGCGCAAGGCTGGAGCCCAGAAGCGGCGTGTACGCCGGAATAGTCAGTGACGGAAACGGCGACCCGGAGATTGGCAAGCCTGCCTTGTTTGAAAACGACTTCGGAATGTACTCCTCGTATGTGGAGTTTGACGATTTCCAGACACAGCTTAACAAGCCCAGCAGTTACATTATTCCCGAAAAGGATTGCATAAGCCAGGTGCCCTGGAACGTAGCGGATATTAACTTGGTTCTGGACGAGGAAAACGACGACTATATCCGTGAAACTTTGGATAATCTGGCGGCGTACAACAAGCCTACAATAGTCAGGTTCGGGGCGGAGATGAATATAGGCTATCTGGGAGACTCTCCCAGTGCGTACGTAAAGGCGTTTAGAAAAATTGCCGATATGGTTCATGAGTATCACAATTTTGCGGTTATGTGGTCGCCCAACGACAACGGTTCTCTTGACAGACCCTTTTGGTATTACTATCCGGGAGATGAGTACGTGGACTGGATAGGGGTTTCATCTTTTTCCAAAATGGACTTTTTGGACAGTCTGCTCTTTGAGGACGGTTCGGAGGTCGTAACCACCCGTGAGGCGCAGATATACTTCACCCTGGGCGACTTTGGCTTTACTACCAACTCACTTAAATATATAACGGAGTTCATGGCAGAGAACAATATTAACAAGCCTCTTGCAATCAGCGAGGGCGGCGTGGTTACAAGGCTGTCCTATACGGATAAGGACTTTGACAGATGGGGCGAGGTTCGCATGAGGAATATGTACTGGTATGCGGCAATGCGGTACCCTCAACTAAAGAGCATAGTGTATTTTAATCACGATATGGAAACAGAGGTAATCGGCTTTGACCTGGCGTATAAGCCGAACTATGTGTCGATTATGAAGGAGGCGTTTGAAGGCGGGCAGTACCTTATGTCCTACAGCGACAGACCTGAGTTCACCTTTGTAAAGGGCAGCGGCAGGGTGTACAGCTCAGGCTCTGAAATCCCGATTTACGGATATGTGTATCAGCCGGAGCAGTACACGGAGTATGTTGAATATTATCTGGACGGGTATTGCATAGATACAAAGACGGAAATTCCTTATAAGACCGTGCTTCAAACCAACTTGATTTCCGATGGAAGCCACACATTTACAATTGTTGCCCACGGTCAGACCTCGGACGACAGCAAGAGTTATACTCTGACAAAAAACGGGGTTTATGTTACGATAGAGTGATTTTGCGCCTAAGCGGCGGGGCGAATTTCCGACGCCCCGCACTTGTGTCGCCTTTTGCTAAAGGCTTTGCCTTTAAAACCATTGCCGAGCCCACGTCGGAGCAAAGTTCGCTAAACTCCGTTTTTCTTTGACAAGAAAAACATTCGTCCGCTTCCTTGCCCCTCTTCCTTCCCAAAAATCAGAGATTTTTGGGAAATAAGGAGCACATGCCTGTAAAAGCGAAGCCTAGCCGAGCAGGCACGGAGAGCGGAAAAGGCATAGTGCGACGATGCGGCGGCAATGTTGCCAAAGCCTTTATCAAAATTTTGTTGGGGTTTGGGGCGTGAGCCCCAATCAGTTTCCCCGAAGGGGAAAACTGACGGCGCTCGGGGCGGAGGCGGCGAGCGCAATTGGGTGGGCGATTGTATTTATAATAAATTATAAATACAATCGGTTACAAGCTCTCTATCCCACAGTGTCAGGGCGGCAGGGTTATTCTTTATGCCGTTTCTGTTTTTGGCAAGGGGCAGAGCTGCGGTTTTTTTAGCTCTGTGGAGCAGGTCTTGCCCCACAGGGCTGAACGCCAGTATCTTAATATACTTAGGCAGAGCTTTTGCGTCTGCCGCCGTTGTGCCAAGAAGCAGGTTTAGCAATATCCGTCTTATTCTGCTGTGGGTATATCTTTTTGACTTTATTTTGTCATATAATTCTTCAAGAGAGGCGGAGCCTAGAGCCGCCTTTTTTATTTTGTTCTCCAGACCCTCGGAAACATCGGGCAGGTTTCGGATTGTTTCAGGGTCGGATTTGAGTACTTGGCATATTATGGCAGAGCCTAATTTGTCAATATTATGCACTTTTGCATTCTCGTACAGCTCACGGCAGTTTTCAGGCACCGCGCCGTAGGGCTCGCCTCCCTCTAATATCACAGAGCGGATAGAGGTTGCGCTGGATATACCCCTTTTAAAATCCCCGTCATTGTGGTCGGCGGCTGTTCTTATAATTCCGTAGGGCTGTATGGAGCTTTCAAGGCGGAGCAGAGCTTTGACGTATTCCACAGCCAAAATATTGTTGGGTCCCTTTAGAAGCTCGGAAAAGTTCTTGCCCGAAACAGAGTTGAGGGCGGCAAGGCGCGCTGAGAAGTAGGGTTTCCCTTGGCTTAGCTCTGCCTTTAACGTCTGCTTAAATTCTTCGGTTTCAAAGGTGAGGAGCTTTGCTGCCTGCAAGATTTCCTCAATACTGTCTCTCTCTGTGCCGAAGACAATTCCGTCAACTAAGCCCAAGGCGTTCAGAATATACACTGAGTTACTTGCAAAAATCTCCGCCGACTGAACTGCGTGAACAGCAGGAAGTTCAAGCACTAAGTCCATGCCGTTTAGCACTGCCGTTTTAGCGCGAATACTTTTATCAAAAATTGCCGCGTCTCCGCGCTGGGTAAAGCTGCCGCTCATAACGCCTACCACAGCGTCAAAGCCCAGCTTATTTTTTATATAGTCAATCTGATATTTGTGCCCGTTGTGAAAGGGATTATATTCGCAGACAACACCGCATACTCTCAAAATACACACCTCCGTCCGATTTTTCTATGCTTAGTATATCATAATATGCCTCGGCAGACAAGAGTCGATTAATTACCAATTTGCGGCTCAGCTTGACAAATACGCCGTTTAGTGTTACAATACTTGTATATTACGAAAGGAGTTTGATTTGCGGCAATGAAGAAAATTACAAAGAAAGTAGCATTGATTTTTTCAATATTGTTTATACTGTCTTGCGGCAGCCTCTCTGTGTCGGCAACGGCTTTTTATGACGTGCCCGATGATTTCTGGGCGGCTCCGTACATAACAAGCCTTGAGAGTCGCGGAATTGTTTCGGGATATGGTGACGGGTACTTTTTGCCACATAATAACGTTCAGAGGTGCGAATACGCCAAAATGCTGGTGAACGCCTCGGGGATCAGGCTGTCCACGCTCAGAACCAGCCCTTATGCGGATTTGGACGTAAATGAGTGGTACTTCCCCTATATTAACTCTATAACGGCGCAAATGCCCGGGTATCAGAGCACAACCGAGGGGGACAGCAGGATATATTTTAAGCCCTTTGACTATGCAACCCGCGAGGACGTTACAGTGGCTCTCATGAGGGTTCTTAACTATGACCTGTCGGAATATTATCCTGTCAGCGACTATCTGCTCTCGGAT
>CATWQA010000052.1 GCA_958352815.1 uncultured Eubacteriales bacterium | reverse complement strand
AGTGGGGCGGGCGATATGCCCAATTATTCAATTTAATCAAAACTTCTCGGATTGGGATAAACACAAATGTTTATACATAAATATGCCGCTAAAGCGGCGGCGACTGCGCGCCTCACGAGCGGTCTGCGACCGCCTACCGTGCTTGCTGTCCGCTTTGTGCATAAGGCGGATTTAAATAATTGTTTAGGAGTGTTTTATATATGAAAGCTATTATTAACGCAAGGCTGCTCACCATGAGCGAGGTCTTCGGAGAAATAGAAAACGGATACGTAATCATTGACAAGCATAAAATCATGCAAGTAGGCGAGATGAGCCGCCTGTCCCTCAAAGAGGGGACGGAGGTTATTGACGCGGAAGGCAGAACCGTCACCCCGGGGCTTATTGACGGGCATTCCCACCTGGGAATGTGGGAGGACGGCTTAAACCTTGAGGGGGACGACGGGAACGAGGACGCAGACCCCATAACCCCCAACCTGCGGGCTATTGACGCAATAAACCCCATGGACAGAGCCTTTAGGGAAGCCTTTGCCGCAGGGATCACAACCGTTATCACGGGCCCCGGCAGCGCGAACCCTATGGGCGGGCAGCTTGCCGCGGTCAAGACCTACGGAAATCGGATTGACAAAATGATCGTCAAGGCGGCGGTTGGAATTAAAATCGCTCTTGGGGAGAACCCAAAATCCACCTACGGGGACAAGAACCAGTCGCCCATTACACGCATGGCAACCGCCTCTCTTATACGGGAGGCTCTGCACAAGGCGGCGGACTACAAGGAAGCACTGGAGCGTTACCTCCAAAACCCGACAGAGGAGGACAAGCCCGAATACGACATAAAATCCGAAGCACTGCTGCCTGTTTTAAGCAAAGAAATACCGCTCCATGCCCACGCCCACAGAGCGGATGATATTTTTACAGCAATTCGAATTGCAAATGAGTTTGGTGTTCGCCTGGTACTCGTCCACTGCACTGAGGGGCACCTGATTGCGGACGAGTTGAAAGCCGAGGGGCTGCCCGTGCTGTCGGGCCCTATATTGACCGACAGAAGCAAGCCCGAGCTGCGCAACCAGAGCGAAGCCTGCCCCGCAATCCTAAACCGCGCCGGGATTAAGGTCTCGATTATCACAGACCACCCGGAGACCCCGGAAAAGTTCCTGCCCCTTTGCGCCGCTGTTGCCGCTAAGCACGGGCTGCCAAAGCAGGAGGCGCTTAAAGCCGTTACCATTAACCCTGCCGCCGCCTGTGGCATTGACCATCGGGTTGGCTCAATCGACGTGGGCAAGGACGGGGATATTGTTATCTGGGACGGGGAGCCGCTGGAGCTTATGGGGGCGCCTTATAAGATTATTGTTTGATTTTTTTAAATGATATTTAAAAAATTTTTGATGTTATTTTGATAAAGGCTTTGCCTTTGAATCCATTGCCGAGCCCATATTCCGCCATCATCGGCATCAACTTAGGGCTATTATTGACATTGCATACTTTGTACAAATTGGGATAATGCGTGCCAACCAACATCGGAGATGTTGGGTCACACCCAAGCCGCGGCGGCAATGTCGCCAAAGCCTTTATCAAAATAGATGAGGTTAGATATTTGCAATCCCTCTGTTCGTAGGGGCGCCGCTTTAGCGGCATATTTATGTATAAACATTTGTGTTTATACCAATCCGAATAATTTTGATTAAATTGAATAATTTGGCATATCGCCCGCCCCGTTGCGCTTGCCCGACCTCCCCAAGCGCCGGGGCGGGCGTACACTATTTCTACACTCTACATTCTACACTCTACATTCTACATTAGAAGGCGTTTTCGATAAACTCCGCAAGGATTCCCTCTTTAAGGCTGGCGGAGGATATTATTACGCTGCCGCTCTCTATTTTCTCAAGGAGCTGAACCACGGGCAGGGCTCCTGCGGCAACAGTGTCTACTCTGCCCGGCTCAATTCCCGCGTCCTCACGCTGAGCCTCGCTCATTTCCAGAATTTCGTTATACGCGTCCACTACCCTTTGCCCCGCCATGGCATAGCCATGCAGAGCGGCTCTGTCCGCATTGGGGTTTCTGTTCTCCACAACCGCAAGGTTATATATACTGCCGCCCATGCCCACAATAGGCAGACCGTGGGCATCCTCCAGCCAGTGAACTTTATCAAGCTGGCTGTCTATATAATCCGAAAGGCTCAAAACCGCCTCTCGGGTTTCACCGCCTGACAGGAACTGCTCGGTCATGTTCACCGCTCCCACGGGAATACTGGTTCTCGCCAAGGGCTCCTTATCGTTCACCAATATTATCTCGGTGCTGCCGCCGCCCGTGTCAACTATTACGCAGTCCTCAACGTCAAGGGTGCTGACAACACCCATGAAGTCATATTCCGCCTCCTGCTCGCCCTTGATTACGCGAATTACAATCCCTGTTTCCCGCTCAACCTCTGCCACGAACTCCTCGCCGTTTCCCGCGTTTCGCACAGCAGCCGTGGCAACGGCGATTACGTCGTCAGCGGCGTAATCCTCAATAGCTTTCTTAAAGCCCCGAAGCACGTCTATGGTTCTCTCCATAGCCTCCTCTCTGAGGCAGCCGTCCATATTCATGCCCTCGCTGAGCCGCGCCATTTCCCTGAGGCGGTCAAGGTACTTATATTTCCCGCTCGCCTCATCTATTTCCACAATATCCATTCTCACAGAATTTGAACCTAAATCAATTATCGCTAAAATCATATTTGCCTCCAAAATTATTCCGCAGTTTTCACTAGCTGTTTTCCTCTATAATTGTATTTATTCCAGGGCGTCCCTGAGAGGCAAAAGCCTGTTGGGAACGCCAAACTCGGGCATAACGGTTATAACCACATATCTTTCAAGAGAACGGTCTCCCGACGTGAGTATAGCCTTGACCTGAACCGTCTTGGGCTCCTCAAACACGGACGGGTGGTTCACCTTACCGCTGTTTGTCACTACGCTCTTTCTCAGCCCCAGCAGGGTTTCAAGAGAGAAGTTGTCGTTAAGCTCCCACCTGATTGTGACAGTCTCGCCGTTTGACGCCGTATACCTATTCGGCAGGTCGCCGGTTATATTGTCAAGAGAGCTGTTGCTGCCGTTTAGGTTTACCAACGCCTCTCTCAATGCCGTTTCATATGGGTTATCGGTGACAGACACGGCAAGGCTGGGCGCAAACTCGCTGCCCGCAGAGTACAGCTCAAGACTGTCCGTTGAAGCAGGGTCAGTTTGGGTTCCGTCAAGCACAAAGGTCACTGTGGTCCTTTGATTTTTTACCATACCATATATTATATCTGTAACATCAATGCTAAATCCGCCCCGGGCTTCAATTCCGTCATAGGACTTTACGAGACAGCTCTCGCCCTCGGGCATGTTGTTATATGAAAGCTCCCCGTCCCACCAGGCGTCGTTATCAAGGAGGTACACATCAAGCCTTGTGTTGACAGACTCTCTCAAAGGGCGCAGGAAAATTCTCGCGTCGTCCACTGCCCCTTTAATATTGTTCAGGTCAAGCCTGAATTTTAAATAGGTCACCGAACCGCTGTCCGCCACCAATATGCCGTTATTTTTTTCAAGGAGCTCCCTTGCGGGCATATCCGGCAGGGCAGCCGATACATAGCCGCTCTGTTCAAGATAGGTCTTGTTCAGGCTCGGGGAGTCGGTGTCATAGGCGTCCCCAACAAGGATTTTCAGGTAGGGTCTGTAGGTCGGGTCGGGATTCTCCGTTGAAGCAAAGCAGATATAGGCGTTATTGCTGAGACTGGGGCTAAGCTTTAAGGTAATAACCTCGTCCTCATAGGCAACGGCGTTTCGCACAAACTCCGATAAATCAATCTCCAAAATCGTGTTCGCCTCTCCTCCCGAGGCGGTGCAGAGATATGTCTCCTCGCCCATGGGCTTGCTCGCCCAGGTCATATTATCGTTCCAGTTATCATTGTCAATATAGCTCACGTTAAAGGAGCAGTCGCTGAGCTCCGAGGAATTTTTGCCGTTCCACAAAACGGCCAGCCTTAGCTTTGCCTTTGTGATGTCCGCCTTATTCACGTTTCCCAAAACCGACAGGTCAAACTTTAAATATGTGTTCCAGTAGTTCCCCACAACAAGATTGTCCTTATCAAGGCGGTCGCGGTTTTTGTTCTTCGCGTCGCTGTACACAAAGGTTTCCGCCTCAGGTGAAATTCTAACAACGCTGCCCTCCGCCACAACAGGCTCGGCGAAATAGAACAGTCCGATGGGAACTATGCCGACAACCAACAAAAGCGCCGCCACGCAGCCGATTATCTTTTGAATTAAGTTAATCTTTCCCAAATCGTCACCGCCCATCTGTTGTTTTAATCAGAGCAAAGCTCTGACACTTAGAGTATAACACAAGATTAAGATTTGGGCAAGAGCGGATTTTTTATGCATTAATTTTGATAAAGGCTTTGCCTTTGAAACCATTGCCGAGCCCATATTCCGCCATACCAAGCCGCGGCGGCAATGTCGCCAAAGCCTTTATCAAAATTCTATTAGGGTTTGGGGCAACGCCCCAATCGGTTTCCCCGAAGGGGAAAACCGATGGCGCTCGGGGCGGAGGCGGCGAGCGCAACAGGGCGGGCGAACGGTTTAAAAGGCAAAGCCTTTATCAAAACAAAACGGAGCAAAGCGAACTTTGCTCCGACGTTTTTATTTACTTCTTACTTCCGCAGGTTCACATATGGGTTCAAAAGTTCCCGACCTCCAAAGGAACGCCTTAACAGTTTGGTTCTCATTCTTCGGGAAGTCAACAGGCAAAGCATAGCTTCCGCTTATCTCAACCACCCTGCAGTCCGTCAGCAGCTCATCCTCGCTATAGGAGGCAAGGACAAGCATTGCCGAATACTCGGGCTCGGCTACATTGCACCTTACGTCAACATTAACCATTCCGTCCTCACCATAGTATACATCATATAATTCATACTTGGTTTCGGGAGCTTCCGTAGGCTTGGGCGTCTCCGTGGGTGCAGCGGTTGCCGTGGGTGTTGCCGTGGGTGTTGCCGTGGGCGCAGGCGTCGCTGTGGGTGCTGCGGTTGCCGTAGGCTTGGGCGTTGCCGTAGGCTCGTTAATAAACTCATCGCCGTAAGCCCTAACCTGTTCCACAGCAAACCATGAAAAGCCCCGAGCGCTTGACTCTATACGCAGCTTGCCCACATTGTCTGCCTTATACTCAAGACTGCTGCCTATCAGCCTGTCGTTTTCGTATATATTCACCTTGCCCGCCCGGGGGTCTATTGCAATCTTATACGTGACATACTCGCTTGAATTTTTATCGTAATACCAAACCGAATGATAAATATGATCAATTTGCCCATACCTTGCGTCACCGTATGCGGTTTGATATCTATAATCGGAAGCAGCAGACATTGTTTCGGGCAGAACCGCATTTGCCTGCAAGTCCGACCCGGGAGTTATTCCGGAAAGATAATCGCCGATTTCGTCATCATTATATAAGATCGTGCCCTGCTCCATAGTTCCGTCAAACCGACCGTCAGCCTCTGTTATGGGAGTGGACTCACTGTCAAAAGTAAGGGTTCCGGCGGTTTCCCATATATCCGAAAAGCTGCCGCTGTTTGCCATGCTGTCTGCCATTAACTCGAAATCAATAGTGTTATGGGTATTTGAAGACGTCCCCATCATACCGATTTGTCCGTTAAGAACGTCACTCTGCTTCTGATACATAATCTTTGCCTTAACCTCAAGAACAATCGGGTCATAATATAGCTTTGGCAGCTTTAAATCCAAATACATACCATGAGTACTTGTCTCATCCACAAGGTTCAGGGCTTTTTTGCCTGTGTCCGGATCTTCTCCCGCGTAAATACTTCCCTGAAGATTGTAGTAATAAGCGTCACTCATAAACTCTGAGATTTCCTCATCGGACATTGCCGAGAAGTCATATTCCCTTATCATATTTGTGGTGCTTCCCGTCAGCACATCGGAAGCAGTCTTTCCGTTGGCGTTTACCGCTGCCACAACAAAGCTGTATTCCCTGTTGTTTTCTAAGTTTTCAATTGCGTACTCATTAACGTTAGCGGGTATGCCGCTTATCTTATAGCTGTACAGATTTAAGTCCTCATGAGCCTGGGTGTCATAGTAAATCTCATACTCCGCGTCCGTATTCGGATTTCCGCTCCATTTAAGAACGACAGTGTTATCGTACCTATAGGCAAATTCCAAATTTTGCACCTTATCGGGAGGCAGGGTATCCTCGCCGTTTTGCGCCGCCTCGGTCTTAAAGGTCATATATTTTTTCTGTCCGTCATCAACATCATACTCTGCCACGCTTATATTGCCGTTCTCATCGGTGGCGGTAATCCGATAATAATATTGTGTGTCCGGCTTAAGCCCGATTATGGTGCAGGCGTGATATGTGTGCATATAATCCGTATCGCTGCCATAGGAGACCTCTGCGCTGTCAGAATATTCTCCCGGGGCTGTGCCGTATTCCACAACACAGGAGGCTCTGTAGTCTGTATTCCAGAAAATCTGCGCTGTTCCGAAGCCTATATTGTTCACCTTAAAGTTCTCTATGGAAGCCCCTGTATTTTCTGCTGCAAGAGGCTTATCCCCTGCCATAAACTGAATATACTCCTCAAGATATGTGTAGCCCGTCTCGGGATTGGCTGTGTCGCCTAAATACTTATCCTTATCAAGACCTCTGTATTCCTTATACCAGTCGGGAATACCGTCCTTCATGGTGTCCCATGTGATTTTATATGACGGGTTATATCTTGAATCTGCGCTGTCGGTCATTCCCGGATAGTTTGCCTCTCTGTACTGATTCATAAATTCGGCAATCTCGGGGAAGTCCTCATACACCCAATCTGACGGTACCAAATCCGAAACCGTTCTCTCGGTCGGGAGATATTCGGTGGTCGTGCTTACAAGGGTGTACTTCTCACTGTCATAGCTTTCATCGCTTGTCTTAATCTCATCGCCGCTTGCGTTGTCACGGAGAGTATACACCGTCTCCTGACCCGGGGAACCGCAGTACTCACCCCACCAGTCGCCAACCTCAAAGCTTGTGGTATTGGTTCCGTATTTCGCAGCTGCGTCATAAGCAGGGTTGTTGGCATTGGTGTCGGTATAGTTATCCCAGTCAACAGGTTTTTCAGAGCCTGTTGAGGTCCCTTTAAGCACAGGTCCTGCACCCTGCTTAACCTTCCATGTGCGCTCTGTCTTAAACTCGCTGTAATCCCTGCCCGTTCTCTTTTCCAGCTCCTCAAAGAAGGGAGAAACCTCATCTGCCGTCAGAGTTGCGCTTGATTTTGCGCCGCCCTTCATTTCGGTTAAAATCATTGTGTCGTAAAGGTCTCTTGCAGGTCTGGTTGCTCCCATGCCGTTGTCGCCGACAGCATAGGTCACAAGGTTATTTTCCGAGCTTGTGTTTCCACCTGTGTAGACCTCAATTACATCACCTCGGGGAGCGGGGAAGGGATAATCCATATAGGTAATGGTCGCCGCCGGCGACGTCCTATCGTTATTATTATAGGACGCCGGGTTGCTGTTCCACTCCTCAAGGGTAACATTGCTTAAGTCGTAATCCGTGCCCGCTTTGCCGTTATCACTTCCGAAATTCAAGACGTACTGCAATGTACTGCCCTTTGTGGCTTGAGCGTTCAGGCTGTTTGAGGAGCTGCGACCGTAGTTATCGCTGAAATACGCCATAATGCCGCCTGAATAGTCACGGCCGCGGAGTGCTCTGTACGGCGTAGAGTTTGACAAGGACGGGCCCTTGCGGGCATAGTTGTTATGAACATTCAGCCTTACGTTCCTGTTTTGGAACTCATAATTATAAAGCTCAAAGCCGTAATTACAATTATATAAAATGCTGTTATAGGCGTCAACCCAATCCGCATCGGTTATGCGGGGACTACGCAGTGTATTATCACTCAAATAGTTTTTGGCAAAGGTGACTCTTTTGGAGCCCTCGTCTATCATTCCGCCGTATGCGTGACCGCCCCTCTCGTGAGGCGAGTTATCAAGCAGAGACTTTGCAAAAATCGTATTTGAAATGGTTATATCCCTGCCTGTCACGCTGAAGCCCATATCAATCGCCCACTCCATTGAACAGTGGTCGATAATAACGTCCTCTGACGCGGTTATTGTCAATGGGTCTTGGGTATAGTTTTCTCCGTCGGGCATTACGCCGCCTATTCTCACCTTAATATTTCTGATAATAACGTCATGAGTGTTGCTGATGTCTATGCCGCAGCCCTTGACGGTTATACCCGGATAAGGGGCGGTCTGACCGGCAACAGTGACGTTTGCTCCGCTCTCGCCGGAAATTTCCAAAGCCCTGCCCAAATCGGTCAGGTCTATAACGCCGCCCACGTCAAAGACTATGGTTCTGCTGCCCGAGACCTGTTCGAGACCGTAGGTCAAGGAGCCCTCACCGTCACTGTTTAAATTAGTAACGTGGTAAACCGTACCCTGTCTGCCTCCTACAGAGTATGCGCCGTATCCCTCAGCCCCGGGATAAGCCTTTAAAGCTCCCACGGGCGGCTGCTGAGCCTCATCCGAAGTCACACTGAAAACGGTTGCGGGAAATACTGAAGCCAGCATAGCCACCGCCGCAAACAATGCAAGTAACTTTTTTAATCTTTTGTTGTACATAACTCCATTCCTCCTTTAGTTTATATAAAACATTACTATTGCTGTGTAATGCTTAAAACTTACTTTTATGCTATACCCATGTAATTTTATTTATACTTGATAGTATAACTGTTCGCCTAGCCCAGTTCCGCCCGCCGGACCCGGGCGGTGTCGGTTTTCCCCTTCGGGGAAACCGATTGGGGCTACGCCCCTCGTCGGAATGGACTTCACTCTGTTCCGATTTTTGTTCACACAAAAATCAGTCACCCGCTTCGTCGTTCCTCCTCTTCCCAAAAAATCTTTGATTTTTCGGGAACCCTGCCCGCCCCGGCGCTCGGGGAGGTCGGGCGAGCGCAACGGGGCGGGCGATCGGCTCACCGATGTGAGAATAAAATTAACAGGAATATAATTAAATGAAATTCCACATCCACATAATATTGCGTTAATCGTTGGATTGTTCGGCGGGGCGTATAGGAATCCGCCCCCTACAACTTAATAGGTCACGTATATGTAAATCCCGTTTGTGCCGGCGAAAACCATTGGTTTGTCAGCGGGCGGAGCATATCATTTCTACACTCTACACTCTACACTTTACATTCTACACTTTAATTTATACACTCACATTGGTTTGCTTGAGGGGCGTATAGGAATCCGCCCCCTACACCGTAATGATTTACATATATCCAAGCCTGTTAATTTTAATAAGGTCTTAAGTATCACACAGCACCAATAAGTTCATTATAGCAAGATTTAAGCAAAATGTCAATTTTTAAGGCAAATATTTTCATAATATGCCAAAAAAACCCCGAAAGCATACGCTTTCGGGGCAAAACTCGAAAATTTTAATTATTTAATAATCTCTGTAACAACGCCTGAACCAACTGTTCTGCCGCCCTCACGGATAGCGAAACGCAGTCCTTCCTCAATAGCGATTGTTGTTGTCAGTTCAACTGTCATTGTGATGTTATCACCGGGCATACACATCTCTGTTCCCTCGGGAAGGTTAACAACACCTGTAACGTCAGTTGTTCTGAAATAGAACTGGGGTCTGTAGTTTGTGAAGAACGGTGTGTGACGACCACCCTCGTCCTTTGTTAGTACGTAAACCTCACCCTTGAACTGTGTGTGGGGTGTGATTGTACCGGGCTTTGCCAGAACCTGTCCTCTTTCGATTTCGTCACGTGCAACACCACGGAGCAGAGCACCGATGTTGTCGCCTGCTTCAGCGTAGTCAAGAAGCTTTCTGAACATCTCGATACCTGTAACAACAACCTTACGTGTCTCATCTGAAAGACCAACGATTTCAACTTCATCACCGTTGTTGAGCTGACCTCTCTCAACACGGCCTGTAGCAACTGTACCACGGCCTGTGATTGAGAAGATATCCTCGATAGGCATCAGGAAAGGCAGATCGCTCTTTCTCTCAGGTGTGGGGATGTAGCTGTCAACAGCGTCCATGAGCTCGTGAATGCAAGCGTACTCAGGAGCGTTGGGATCCTGTGAAGAAGACTCGATAACCTGCAGAGCTGAACCCTTGATGATCGGAATGTCGTCTCCCGGGAATTCATACTCTGTGAGCAGCTCTCTGATCTCCATCTCAACCAGCTCGAGAAGCTCTTCGTCATCAACCTGGTCAACCTTATTCATGAATACGATGATATAAGGAACGCCAACCTGACGAGACAGAAGAATGTGCTCTCTTGTCTGGGGCATGGGACCGTCAGCAGCAGATACAACCAGGATAGCGCCGTCCATCTGAGCAGCACCTGTGATCATGTTCTTAACGTAGTCAGCGTGTCCGGGGCAGTCAACGTGAGCATAGTGACGGTTCTCTGTCTCATACTCAACGTGAGCTGTAGAAATTGTGATACCTCTTTCTCTCTCCTCGGGAGCCTTATCGATCATGTCGTAAGCTTCATACTTAGCCTTACCGTCCATAGCCAAAACCTTTGTGATGGCAGCTGTAAGAGTTGTCTTACCATGGTCAACGTGGCCGATTGTACCAATGTTAACATGGGGTTTATTTCTTTCGAATTTTTCCTTTGCCATTTTACAATGACCTCCTTATTTTTATTTATTTAATTTTTGAACTATTAAAATAACTTCGATTTTAAAATCACTTTCTATTCTACTATTAAATTTTAAAAAATTCAAGACTTTTTTGTAAAAATTTTTAAAATAATCACCAAAAGTAATTTTAATCGCAGGCCATTTTAGTCCTCAGTCTTTGATCTTTCCTTAATAATCTTCTCAGCAATACTCTTGGGCAGCTCCTCAAAGTGGCTGGGCTCCATTGAGTACTGACCGCGTCCCTGAGTTCTTGAACGCAGCTCTGTTGCGTAACCGAACATCTCTGAAAGCGGAACGTTTGCCGTGATTTCCTGAGCGCCCGTTCTTGCTTCCATACCCTGAATCTGACCGCGGCGTGAGTTAATATCGCCCATAACGTCGCCCATGTACTCCTCGGGAACGTTTACGACAACTCTCATAATAGGCTCCATAATAACCGGATTACCCTTCTTGCAGCCGTCCTTGAACGCCATTGAACCGGCAATCTTAAACGCCATTTCCGAAGAGTCGACCTCGTGGTAAGAACCGTCAACCAGAGTGCACTTTACGTCAACAACCGGATATCCTGCGAGAACACCTGTCTGCATTGCACCCTGAATACCTGCGTCAACTGCGGGAATGTACTCCTTGGGGATAGCTCCGCCCACAATCTTGTTCTCAAAGATGTAGCCTGTTCCGGGCTCCAGAGGCTCCATGTCCATAACAACGTGACCGTACTGACCTTTACCGCCTGACTGACGGGCATACTTATGGTCAACGTGAACGGCTGTTCTGATAGTCTCACGGTATGATACCTGAGGATTACCAACGTTAGCCTCAACCTTAAACTCTCTGAGAAGTCTGTCAACAATAATCTCAAGGTGAAGCTCACCCATACCTGCGATAATTGTCTGACCTGTCTCATCGTCTGTGTAGGTTCTGAATGTGGGATCCTCCTCTGCCAGCTTGGCAAGAGCAATACCCATCTTTTCCTGACCTGCTTTTGTCTTCGGCTCGATAGCAACACGGATAACCGGCTCGGGGAATTCCATAGACTCCAGAATAACCGGGTTTGCCTCGTCGCAGAGGGTATCGCCTGTGGTTGTGTTCTTAAGACCAACCGCCGCAGCAATATCTCCGGCATAAACCATGTCTATATCCTCTCTGTGGTTAGCGTGCATCTGCAGGATACGACCTATTCTCTCCTTGTTGTCCTTAACGGAATTGTAAACGTGTGAACCGCTCTTTAGAGTTCCCGAATAAACTCTGAAGAAGCACAGCTTACCAACAAAGGGGTCTGTAGCAATCTTAAACGCCAAAGCAGCGAAGGGCTCATCATCCGATGAATGTCTCACTGTTTCCTCCTCTGTTCTGGGGATGACGCCGGCAATAGGCGGCACGTCCAGAGGAGACGGCATAAAGTCGATTACTGCGTCCAGCATGTTCTGAACGCCCTTGTTTCTGTATGAAGAACCGCAGAGAACGGGAACCATCTCGTTTGCGATAGTCGCCTTACGGATAGCCTTCTTGATTTCAGCCTCGGTCAGGTCGCCCTCTTCCAGGTACTTATCCATAAGCTCTTCATCTGTCTCGGCAACGGCCTCAAGCATAGCCTCTCTGTACTCAGCAGCCTTGTCAGCCATGTCTGCCGGGATGTCTTCAATTCTCTCGTCTTTTCCCAGATCATCGTAGTATACGTACGCCTTCATCTGAATAAGGTCGATAAGACCCTTGAACTCGTCCTCAGCGCCGATAGGCAGCTGAATAGGAACAGCGTTACACTTCAGACGCTCTTTCATCATAGACACAACGTTGTAGAAATCGGCGCCCATAATGTCCATCTTGTTTACATATACCATTCTCGGAACCTGGTACTTGTCAGCCTGTCTCCAAACGGTTTCAGACTGGGGCTCAACGCCGCCCTTTGCACAGAGAACCGTAACACTTCCGTCAAGCACACGGAGCGAACGCTCAACCTCAACCGTGAAGTCAACGTGTCCGGGTGTGTCGATTATGTTAATTCTGTGGTTCTTCCACTGTGCGGTAGTAGCGGCAGAAGTAATAGTAATACCACGCTCTTGCTCCTGTTCCATCCAGTCCATTGTTGCGGCGCCCTCGTGCACCTCACCGATCTTGTGAACACGGCCTGTATAGAACAGAATACGCTCTGTGGTAGTAGTCTTACCGGCATCAATGTGAGCCATGATACCTATATTTCTGGTTTTCTCCAATGAAAACGCTCTACCCATAATATTCTCCTTCCAACGCAGACACCCGATATTACCATACCGATTTCCACGTTAAATTTCTAAAACAATCTATAGTTTTAATGTTCCTTGCGTAAATATACGCAAAGCTCTGTATTACGCACTTTGCGGTAATTCTTCCCCCGCCTTAAATCCTCACAAAAAATTTGCCCGAATTTGCCGCTGCAGGAGCACGTAGTGTATCATGCTCTCGACTGCGACGAAGCAATTAAGCGAGTGAATTTTCGAAGAAAATTTGCTCGGATTTGCTGCTGCAGGAGCACGTAGTGTATCATGCTCTCGACTGCGACGAAGCAATTAAGCGAGTGAATTTTCGAAGAAAATTTGCTCGGATTTGCTGCTGCAGGAGCACGTAGTGTATCATGCTCTCGACTGCGACGAAGCAATTAAGCGAGTGAATTTTCGAAGAAAATTTGCTCGGATTTGCT
>CATWQA010000051.1 GCA_958352815.1 uncultured Eubacteriales bacterium | reverse complement strand
GTTCAGACACATTTCCAACTGGTTCGTGGTTCTGTGCGGATTGCTGTTTGCGGGATTTTATCCTGTGCTGTCCGCAACAACCGTGACAAAGGATTATTCAAATATTTGGCTGAAGTGGTTTAATACATGGGTATTCCATAACAGAGGCAACTAATCGGGAGAAGAGCTATGAGAGAAATTGATGCAAGAATAATTACTGAAGCTGTTGAGCAGATGTGCATTGACGCCAATTGCTTCTTAAACGGTGACGTGAGAGCGGCTCTGGAGACGGGCTATAACGCCGAAAAGTCTGAGCTTGCCAAGGATGTTCTGGGAAACATTCTGAAAAATGCGGACATTGCCGCAGAGAACACAGTGCCCATATGTCAGGACACGGGAATGGCGGTGTTCTTTATAAAGCTGGGGCAGGATGTTCACGTTGTGAACGGTTCCTTTAATCAGGCGATTAACGAGGGCGTAAGGCGAGGTTACCAAAAGGGATACCTGAGAAAGTCTGTTGTTGCCGACCCGATTCGCAGAGGGAACACAGGGGATAACACCCCCGCCGTAATCCACGCTGAGATAGTGGACGGCGAGGAAATTGAAATCACCATAGCCCCCAAGGGCTTTGGCAGCGAGAACATGAGCGCCATAAAAATGCTCAAGCCCTCAGAGGGTATTGAAGGCATAATCGACTTTGTTGTGAACACGGTTAAAAACGCAGGCAGCAACCCCTGCCCGCCCATAGTTGTGGGCGTGGGCATCGGCGGCACTTTTGAAAAGGCGGCGTACCTTGCAAAGTCAGCCCTGTTGAGGGATGTTGACAGCAAAAACCCCGACCCGTATTACAGTGACCTTGAGGAGGTTCTCCTTGAAAAAATAAACAAGCTGGACATAGGCCCTCAGGGCTTCGGCGGTGTTACAACGGCTCTCGGCGTTAATGTGGAGACATTCCCCACCCATATTGCGGGAATGCCCTGTGCCGTCAATATTAACTGTCACGTAACTCGTCACCTTTCAAAAACAATTTAGTTTTTAAACTTTAAGCATGGGCGTATTTTGCGCCCGTGCTTAAAGAAAATCGGAAAAATTTTAAAAAAGTACTTGCATAATCTGAAATTATGTAGTATAATCTACGTGTGAGTGCGTTAGAGTTTGATTTACGCAATAATTTATCAGCTGTTATGGAGAAGAAGAATGAGTGGTTTGTTGCACAGAATTATTAACGAAGCAACCGAATATTTCTTTTACTTTAGCCAGAGCTTTTACTTTAGCTTTGGTTATTTTTGGTGCAGCAATATAAGAAAAGCCCGTTTGTGTTCTTGTTCATAGAACAGCTATACTTTGAAAATTATTCAAGGGTGGGCTTTTGGCTCATCCTTTTTATTTTATTATTATAATCAACCGGAGGAAACATAACATGGTAGTAATTTTAAAACCGAAAACAAGCGAGGAAGATATTAACAAGATGATATCCTACATTAAGGATATGGGTCTTGACGTTATGACCAACAGAGGTGTGGACTGCACGGTTCTGGGTCTGCTGGGAGACACCAGTAAGATTGATCCCGATACATTAATGCTCAACGTGCATGTTGACAGAGTAATGCGTATTGCGGAGCCTTTTAAAAAGGCGAGCCGCAAGTTCCACCCCGAATCCACTGTGGTAAAGGTTGGGGAGGCTGAAATCGGAGCCGAAGGCGAATTTACTGTTATAGCGGGCCCCTGCAGCGTTGAAACCAGAGACCAGATTGTGGGTGTTGCGGAAAGCGTGAAGAAAAGCGGAGCTAAGCTGCTGCGGGGCGGAGCTTTTAAGCCCAGAACTTCTCCTTATTCGTTCCAGGGCTTGGAGCTTGAGGGATTAAACCTGCTCAAAGAAGCAAAGGAAAAGACAGGTCTGCCCATAGTGACCGAGATTATGTCTCCAAAGATGGTTGAGATTTTTGATAGAGACGTTGACGTAATTCAGGTGGGCGCAAGGAATATGCAGAACTTTGACCTGCTTAAGGAGCTGGGCAAGACAAAGAAGCCCATTTTGTTAAAGCGCGGTCTGTCGGCTACAATAGAGGAGTGGCTCATGTCCGCCGAGTATATTTTGGCGTCGGGCAACCCCAACGTAATCCTGTGCGAAAGAGGTATCAGAACCTTTGAGACATACACCAGAAACACTCTTGACATCAGTGCAATTCCGGCGGTTAAGAGACTGAGCCATCTTCCTGTTATTGTTGACCCGTCCCATTCTGCGGGAATGAGCTGGATGGTAGAGCCCTTGTCTTTGGCGGCAATGGCCGTGGGAGCAGACGGACTTATTATTGAGGTGCACAACTGCCCCGAAAAGGCATGGTGCGACGGCGCACAATCTCTAAATGAAAACCAGTTTAATGCTCTCATGAACAAAATGCGGGCAATGGGCGCAAACGTTGACAGGAAGTTATAGGAGCAGAGCGATGGAAAGTGATTTTAAAGTGGCGGTTATAGGCTTGGGACTTATCGGGGGCTCAATGGCGTACGCCTTAAAGGGATACAGAAAAGCGGAGATTGTGGGCTGCGACATTAATCCGGAGACAAGGGCGATGGCTGTCAAAAACGGGGCGGTTGCCGCAGCGTACGAAAATGCGGGGGAGGCAATCGAAAATTCCGATTTGATAATCTTTTGCACCTATCCCGATAGCATACACAGGCTGATAGAGGAAAACGCCGAAAAATTCAAAAAGGGTTCTGTTATAACCGATGTGTGCGGAGTTAAGACTGAGGTTGCGGAGAATATTTGCCGCGTGCTTCCGGAGGGGGTTGACTATGTGGGCGGTCACCCAATGGCAGGCAAGGAGGTTGACGGCTTTGCCAACGCTTCATCCGAGCTTTTCTGGATGAGCGGATATATTATAACCCCGGTTAGCGGGTCAAAGGAAAGCAGCGTCAGCCTTGTTCGTGAAGTTGCAAAATATATAGGTTCCACAAGGATTGCCGTGGCAAGCCCTGAGGAGCACGACGGGGTTATAGCGTACACAAGCGATCTTATGCATATCTCCGCCTCGGCATTATGCCTCACCTATCCCGAGGATATGAACAGGGCGTACACGGCGGGAGCCTTCCGCGACTGCACGAGGATTGCAAGGATTAATCCAACCCTTTGGAGCGAGCTTTTTATTTCCAACCGCGAAAATGTGGTGAAAGAGATAGACAGGCTCACCGAGAATTTGAGCAAATTCAGAGACAGCATAGACAAAGCCGACAGAGACGGGCTTTACAAGCTGCTTGAAACCGTCTGCGAGAATAAAATCACCATGCAGGGAAAGGAGCCGGAACAATGGAAAAATTGAGAGTTAATATACCGGGAAAAGAGTATAACATTTTTATAGACAGGGATATTTTAAAGAACACCGGCGAATATATAAAGGAAATCTTTTCCGGTGAGAAAATAGCTGTGGTTACCGATTCAAACGTGGGTCCTCTGTACGGAGAGCGGGTTTTGAGCAGCCTAAATAATTCGGGGTTTAAGACCTGCATCATCACCGTTCCTGCAGGGGAGAAGAGCAAGTCCGTAGAGATGCTGGTAAAGCTGTATAACGAAATGCTTGAGTTTGGGCTGACAAGGACGGATCTTATTATCGCCCTGGGCGGCGGCGTTGTGGGAGACCTTACGGGTTACGCAGCGGCAAGCCTCTTGCGGGGAATACCCTATGTTCAAATCCCCACCACGCTGCTGGCACAGGTTGATTCCAGCGTTGGTGGCAAGGTGGCGGTTGACCTGCCCAGAGGCAAAAATCTTGTGGGAGCCTTTAACCAGCCCAAAATGGTTATAATCGACACCGACTGCTTAAAGACCCTAACCTCCAGAGTTTTAAGCGACGGTATGGCAGAAGTGATTAAATACGGCGCGATTAAAGATAAAAACCTGTTTGAATTGCTTGAAAGTATAAAATCCGAAAAAGAATTGTTTGCAAATATTGACAGAATAATATATAATTGTTGTAATATAAAAAGACAGGTTGTTGAAGAGGATGAGTTTGACACCGGCGGCAGAATGATTTTGAACTTCGGGCACACCTTCGGCCACGCTATCGAGAAGCAGTATCACTACGAAACCTATACCCACGGCGAGGCTGTGGGGGTTGGTATGCGTATGGCGTGCGAATACGGGGAGAAAATGGGCTTAACGCCCATAGGCACCGCCGACAGAATGGTGAAGATATTAAAGCAGTATAATCTTCCCACCGATGTTGAGATAAGCAAGAATGAGCTGGCAGAGGCTGTCTCTGTGGATAAAAAAGGCGAGGGCAGCAAAATCAATCTTATTCTTTTAAACGAAATAGGAGACGTGCTGATTAAGAAGCTTGCAAAGACAGAGCTGACTGATTTGACATAGAACATAGATTTGGAGGCTGAAAATGGAAGACATCAAAAAAATTCAACCGAGTATGCTAAAGGGAATTGTTTCGGTTCCCCCATCGAAAAGCGTAACCCATAGGGCTATAATTGCTGCAGCGCTCAGCGGTGAGGAATGTACTATTGAAAATGTGGTTATGTCCAATGACATAAAGGCGACCGTGCAGTGTATGCGTGCTCTGGGCGCAAAGTGTATGGTGAACACAAAAAGCATGACCGTCAATGTATCGGCAAAAAAGACCTATAGGGTTAAGAATACAATTAATCTTGACTGCGGAGAGAGCGGCTCAACATTGAGGTTTTTAATGCCTCTTGCTCTGGGCAAGGGCGTCCCCGTTAAGTTTGTGGGGCATGGGCGACTTATGCAAAGGCCGCAAACGCCGTACTTTAATATATTCAGAGAAAAGGGAATCAGGTTTGAAGTCGGGGATGATTACATAATTCTTGACGGAACCTTAACCAGCGGAAGCTACAGTCTTGCGGGAAACGTGAGTTCCCAGTTTATAACCGGGCTTCTTTTTGCTCTGCCTATGCTCAAAGGGGACAGTGAGATATTAATCTCGGGAGAGCTTGAGTCCAAGGGTTATGTGGACTTGACGATTGATATACTTTCAAAATTCGGCATAGAGATTTCCAACTATAAGTATAAGCTGTTCAGGATTAAAGGCGGGCAGAAGTACAAGAGCTGCGGCGAGTTTAAGGTTGAGGCGGACTATTCCCAGGCTGCATTCTTTCTGGTTGCGGACGCAATCGGCTGTAATGTTGAGTGCATGAACCTGAACCCCAAAAGCCTCCAGGGCGACAGGGCAATTCTTGACATAATTAAGGATGCGGGAGCCAGAATAGTTAAGGGACCCAACGGCGGTATTATGGCTAAAAAGACAGCCGTTATGCACGGCATCACAATTGACGCAAAGCATATTCCCGATCTGGTACCCATAGCGGCGGTGCTGTGCTCATTCCTAAACGGAGAGAGCAGGATTATCAATGCGGGCAGGCTGCGGCTAAAAGAGAGCGACAGGCTGAAATCCACTTCCTCGGAGCTTTCCCGATTGGGAATTGACATAAGAGAGGAGAGGGACGGTCTTGTTATAAACGGCCGTGAGCTCATAGACGGCAACGTGTGCTCCGCATGGAACGACCACCGTATAGCAATGGCAATAGCGATTGCCGCCTGCCGTTCCGAGGGCGAGATTGAGATTATAGGAGCCAATGAGGCGGTTAAGAAGTCGTACCCCGATTTCTTTGAGGTGTACGACAGATTATCAAAGCAGAATTGATAAGGAGGACTATTAGTTGAACAGTTGGGGAAGCAATATAAGAGTCAGTATTTTCGGCGAGTCCCACGGCAACGGTATCGGCGTGGTGATTGACGGCTTGCCGGGAGGGATTAAGCTTGAAATGGGCAAAATCAACAGAGAGATGGAACGCCGCGCTCCGGGCAGAAGCAGTATTTCAACTTCACGCTCCGAGGCTGACAGCGTGGAAATCCTGTCAGGCTTCGTAAACGGCATGACAACAGGCACACCCATTGCAGGCGTGATAAGGAATACGAATACCATATCAAAGCATTACGAAAAGGATTTAATCAGGCCGGGTCATGCGGACTACACAGGATTCACCAAGTACGGCGCAAATCACGACTACAGAGGAGGAGGACACTTCTCAGGCAGAATAACCGCGCCCCTGGTTTTTGCGGGAGCCATTGCCAAGCAGGTTTTAGAGACAGAGGGCGTATCTGTGGGCGCTCATATTTTGAAGATAAAGGATGTTTCCGATAAGGGCTTTGACTATGCTAAGGTAACCGCAGATGAGATTAAGCAGTTGTCGCAAAAGAGCTTCCCTGTTTTTGACGAGGCGCAGGGAGACCTGATGAAAAAGGTTATCGCCGACGCAAAGATGAACAAGAACTCGGTGGGCGGAATGGTAGAGTGCGCCGTTGTGGGAATGCCCCCGGGCAAGGGCTCGCCTTTCTTCGGCTCAGTGGAGAGTAGATTGTCGTCTATGATGTATTCAATTCCTGCGGTAAAGGGCGTTGCCTTTGGAGCAGGCGGAGCATTTGCGGACATGTTCGGCAGCGAAGCCAACGATGAGTTTTATTGCGAGAACGGAGTTATTAAAACCTATACCAATAATAACGGCGGCATAAACGGAGGCATAACAAACGGAATGCCTGTTATCTTTAAAACCGTTATAAAGCCTACTGCATCAATTGCCCTAAAGCAGAGAACCGTTGATATTTCAAAAATGGAAAATACGGAGATTGAAATTCACGGCAGGCACGACCCCTGCATTGTTCACAGAGGGGCGATTGTTGTTGAGAACGCCGCAGCTCTTGTTATGCTTGATGTATTATATGACAGATAGAATATCAGATAGAGGAACATTTTTATGGAACAAAAAAATAAACTTGAACAATTGAGAAGTGAGATTGACAAAATCGACAGGCAGCTTTTGCCCCTGTTTATTAAGAGAATGGAGCTCTCCAGCGGAGTTGCGGACTATAAGCGCAGCGTTGGTATGCCCGTGCTTGATTCCGCAAGGGAGAAGCAGGTTTTGGAGAGCAAAATGGAGCTGCTGGAGGATCCGTCCAAGAAAAATGAGGTATATGAATTTTTCTCCGCTATAATGTCCATAAGCCGCGACAGACAGACCCGCGAACTGAACCGAGACAAGAGCAGACAGCGTATCGAGGATATGCTAAAGCCCAGGAAACCCGTACAAAACCCAAGGGTTGTATTCTACGGCGCAAAGGGTTCATATTCGGAGCAAGCGGCAAAGAAATACTTCGGCGATGATGTTTCAAGGTGCAACGCCCCGTCCTTTGAGGAGGCTTTTATCACCCTTGAAAACAATAAGGCGGACTATGCCGTGCTTCCCATAGAAAACTCCAACACGGGCACTATTGTTGACGTAATGGATCTTCTTGAAAAGTTCGGATATTTCATAGTAGGCGAGGTTGCCGTTCCTATCAGGCATTGTCTTATGGGAGTTAAAGGGGCGGAGCTTTCGGATATTAAGTACATATATTCCCATGAGCAGGGGATAATGCAGAGCCGAGAGTTCCTGAAAACTCTGGGAGACGTAGAGTGTCGGGAGTTTTACAGCACGGCTCAGAGTGCGAAAAAGGTAGCGGAGGACAATGATAAGTCCCAGGCTGCCATTGCAGGGCGGCAGAACGCAGAAATATACGGCCTTGAAATTCTTGCCGAGAACATAAACAACAGCGATAAGAATACCACAAGATTTATTGTGGTGGCAACTGCCGCTGAGGTTGACGAGGGCTGCAACAAAATCAGCGCAGCATTCACACTGCCCCACGAGAGCGGCGAGCTGTACAGAGTTTTGGCGTGCTTCGCCCATGGGGATTTGAACCTGCTGAAATTGGAATCAAGACCCCTGTATGACAGGAATTTTGAGTATATGTTTTTTGTGGATTACACAGGAAATCTTCTTGATGAGGACGTGAGAAGAATTACTAATAACGTAATCGAGGGAACAGGCGAGTTTAAGCTCCTCGGAAACTATAAGGTTTTAAAATAGATGGTTGGTGAAAGCATGAATTTTTTATTGATTGGTATGCCTGGATGCGGAAAGACCACATTCGGCAAGAATGCCGCAAGACGCCTCGGGCTTGAATTTGTGGATGTTGACAGGGAAATTGTGAACCGCGAAAACAGGAGTATAAACCAAATCTTTGCCGATGAGGGTGAGGATTATTTCAGAGCTGTTGAGTCACGGGTTCTGGCGGACTGCCTTAAAAGGGACAGGACTGTAATCTCTGCAGGCGGCGGAATTGTGGAGATTTATTCCAACATTGAAAACGCCAAGGCTGCAGGTGCGTACATTATTTTTATAGACAGGCCTCTTGCGATGATAACCGGGGATATTGACACCTCTGGGCGCCCGTTGCTTAAAGACGGCGTGGATAAGCTCAAGGCTATTTACGACAGACGGCGGGATTTGTATTTCAGCGCCGCCGACGCAGTTGTGAAAAATGATAAGGGCTACAGCTCTGTGCAGGCTGACCTTATAGGCTGTATTGAATACGGAATGGAGCCCGACACTGCCGAAGCGTAAATGTCTTTTAAATAAAATGCTTGATTTATGTTGAAATAAATGGTATAATGCAAAGGTTAGTACAAAATTTAGATAATCTACGGGACGGGGCTGTTTATAAGGCTCGGTCTCTGTGTCGGAAGGAGCGATTTTGTTGGCTAAGGAGCTTTCAAAAACCTATGACCCTAAAGCGGTTGAAGAAAAAATTTATCAGGAGTGGCTGGACGGCGGATATTTTCACGCTGAGGTTGATGAGACCAAGGAACCGTTCACGGTGGTCATTCCTCCCCCGAACGTCACGGGTCAGCTTCACATGGGTCATGCCCTTGATGAAACCTTTCAGGATATAATTATAAGAACCAAGAGAATGCAGGGATATAACGCCCTGTGGATTCCGGGAACAGACCATGCGGGAATTGCGACTCAGATAAAGGTAGAAGAGGACATGAGGGTCAACGAAAACGGTTTAACCCGCTATGACCTGGGTCGCGATGAATTTTTAAAGAGAGTTTGGGCATGGAAAGAAAAGTTCGGCGACAGGATTATAAACCAGCTTAAGAAGATCGGTTGCTCCTGTGATTGGGACAGGGAGCGGTTCACCATGGACGAGGGCTGCAGCAAGGCTGTCCGCGAGGTGTTCGTCAACCTCTATGAAAAGGACTTGATTTATCAGGGAACCAGAATTATTAACTGGTGTCCTTCATGTAAAACTGCTCTGTCGGATGCAGAGGTTGTATATTCGGAGCATGAAGGTCATTTTTGGCACATAAAATATCCTATAAAGGACAGCGACGGTTTTGTTGAAATAGCAACCACCCGTCCCGAGACGCTGCTGGGCGATACAGCGGTTGCCGTAAATCCCGAGGATGAAAGGTATACCGATTTGGTGGGCAAGATGCTCATTCTGCCTCTTGTGGGCAGAGAAATTCCCGTTATTGCCGACGAATATGTTGATAAGGAGTTCGGAACGGGCTGCGTAAAGATTACCCCGGCTCACGACCCCAACGACTTTGAGGTGGGTAAGCGTCACGGTCTTGCGGAAATCAAGGTTATGAACGACGACGCAACCATAAACAGCTATGGCGGAAAGTATGAGGGCATGGACAGATATGAGGCAAGACGCGCCATAGTAGAGGATCTGGAAAAAGAGGGTCTCTTGGTTAAGGTTGAGCCTCATACACACAATGTGGGCGGATGCTACCGCTGCGGAACAACTGTTGAGCCTATTACGTCAAAGCAGTGGTTCGTTAAAATGCAGCCCCTTGCCGAGCCTGCCGTTAAGGCGGTTGAAAATGGCGAGACAAGATTTATTCCCGAGAGATTTACAAAGACATACATGAACTGGATGAACAACGTTCATGACTGGTGTATTTCCCGTCAGCTCTGGTGGGGACACAGAATACCTGCTTTTTATTGTGAGGACTGCGGAGCAACAACTGTTTCCAAAGAGGACATAACGGTTTGCCCCAAGTGCGGCGGAAAGGTTAAGCAGGATGAGGACGTGCTTGACACCTGGTTCAGCAGTGCCCTGTGGCCGTTTTCAACTCTGGGATGGCCTGACAAGACGAAGGAACTGGAACACTTCTACCCCACATCTGTCCTTGTAACCGGATACGATATAATATTCTTCTGGGTTGCGAGAATGATTTTCTCGGGTCTGGAGCATATGGGAGAGGTTCCATTTAAGGATGTGTATATACACGGTTTGGTTCGTGATTCACAGGGCAGAAAGATGAGTAAGTCCCTGGGTAACGGTATCGATCCTCTTGAAATTATCGATAAATACGGCGCAGACGCTCTGAGATTTACTCTGGCAACGGGTAACTCTCCCGGTAACGACATGAGATTTTATACCGAGCGCGTGGAGGCAAGCCGTAATTTCGCCAACAAGATTTGGAACGCTTCACGTTTTGTTTTGATGAACCTTTCTGTTGATACTTGCGGGCTTCCCGACCTTTCAAAGCTGGAAATTTCGGATAAGTGGATTTTGTCAAGATATAACGACTTGGTAAAAGAGGTAACAGAAAATCTGGATAAATACGAGCTGGGTATTGCTGTATCAAAGCTCTATGACTTTATCTGGGATGAGTTCTGCGACTGGTATATTGAGCTTGTAAAGCCCAGATTTTTCGAGGAGGGCGAGAGCAATATTGTTGCCCAGCAGGTGCTTGTATACGTGCTTTCAAATACGCTAAAGCTGCTGCACCCCTTTATGCCCTTTATCACTGAGGAGATTTGGCAGGCTCTGCCCCACGAGGGAAAGAGCATAATGATTTCAAGCTTCCCTGTATACAACGAGGCGTTTAAGAATGAGAACGCCGAGAAAGAAATGCAGCTTATAATGGATGCAATTAAGGGCATCAGAAATATCAGGAACGAGATGAACGTTCCCCCCTCAAAAAAGGCGGCAATATATGTTGCCACAGATGAGAGAGAAACCTTTGAAAAGGGCTCTGTGTTTTTCAAGAAGCTTGCATCCGCGTCAGATGTTTATGTAGTTGCTGATAAGGCGGAAGCCCCTGAAAATGCCGTTTCCGTGGTTGTTCCCGGTGCGGAGGTGCTGCTGCCTCTTGACGAGCTTGTGGATAAGGAAAAGGAGCTTGAGCGTCTCTCCAAGGAGCAAAAGCGTCTTGAGTCCGAAATTAAGCGTGTTGAGGGTAAGCTGTCCAATAAGGGATTTACCGAAAAGGCTCCCGCAAAGGTAGTGGAGGAAGAACGCCAAAAGGGCGAAAAGTACAGAGAAATGCTTGCTGCAGTTTTGGACAGCATTGAAAAGTTAAAGTAATAGGTTGCATAGGCAGTATCAGGCTTTGTTGATACTGCCTTTTTGCTCAAAATAGATTTATGGGAGGTAAAAATGAGTATTTTTAAACCTGCGGATATTTTAATTCCGAAAGATCTTGATTTTTCCAAATGGAGTGTTGTTGCCTGTGACCAGTTCACGTCAGAGCCTGATTACTGGGAAAAGGCGGCGGAGGTTGTGGGAGACTGTCCCTCAACTCTAAACATTATTTTCCCCGAGGTCTATCTTGAAAGAGAGGACGGGGATAAGCGCATTGAAAAGATTAACGCCAAAATGGAAAGCTATCTTAAGTCAGACATATTTAAAGAGTACAAAAACTCTTTTATATATGTGGAGCGCACCCAGTCAGACGGAAAAATCCGCCACGGCATTGTGGGTATGCTTGACCTGGAGGAATACGACTTTAATAAAGGTTCACAGTCTAAGATAAGAGCCACGGAGGGAACCATAATCGAGCGTATTCCCCCCAGACAAAAAATCAGGAGGAACGCGCCCCTTGAACTGCCTCATATCCTTATGCTGATTGACGACAGGAACAAGAGCGTAATCGAGCCCTTAATCGGCCAAAAGGCGGATTTTGAAAAGCTGTATGATTTTGACCTGATGCTTGGCGGAGGTCACCTAAAGGGCTACAAGGTGAGCGACAAGGCAAAAAATGACGTTTTAAGCGGGCTTGATGCCTTGGCGGATGAAGATGCTTTTGCTGAAAAGTACGGCATACCAAAGGGTGAAAAAGGCGTGCTGCTGTTTGCGGCGGGAGACGGAAATCATTCTCTTGCAACTGCCAAAACCTGCTGGGAGGAGCTTAAGCAGAGTCTGTCGGCTGATGAAGTTGAAAACCACCCTGCAAGGTACGCCCTGGTCGAGCTTGAGAACATACACGATGGCGCACTGGAGTTTGAACCCATACAGCGTGTGCTGTTTGACGTTGACCCGCAGGATTTAATGAATAGTCTTATGAACTACTACAGCGGCGCCTCTTATGAGGATAACGGCGGTCAGAAAATCAGGTATACATACGGCGGCAATGAGGGAACTATCTACATAAGCGGCGGACCCAGCAACCTGCCTGTGGGTACCTTGCAGCAGTTTTTGGATGAATACATGGCAGACAAGGGCGGCAGAATAGACTATATTCACGGCGATGAGGTTGTGCGTGGGCTTACAGAGGCGGAGAACACAATAGGCTTTATGGTTGACGCAATGGAGAAAAACGACCTTTTCACCACGGTTATAAAGGACGGCGCATTGCCGAGAAAGACGTTCTCCATGGGTGAGGCGGCAGATAAGAGATATTATCTTGAGTGCAAGAGGATTTAGAAATGGCGAAGAGACATATCAAGACAAATGCAGTGAGGATTTTGGAGACGGCGGGAATACCCTTTGATGTCAATCTGTACGACAGCAACGGGTTTATGGACGGAGTGTCCGTTGCCGAAAAGCTGGGTCAAAATCCGGAGAATGTGTATAAAACTCTCGTCACAGAAAATAAGGCTCACGAGCATTTTGTTTTCGTGGTTCAGGTTGCCAAGGAGCTTGATTTGAAGAAGTGCGCAGCGGCTGTAGGGCAGAAATCTCTTGAAATGATACACGTTAAGGATATAACAAAGGTCACAGGGTACATCAGAGGCGGCTGCAGCCCTATAGGCATGAAAAAGCAGTTTAAAACGGTTATAGACGCTTCGGCAAGGGATAAGGAGCAAATTATTTTCAGCGGCGGTAAGCTGGGGGTTCAGATAAAAATGAAGCCGAGCGACCTTGCCGAGCTGATTTCCGCAGATTTTGCCGATATTAAGAAAGATTGAACATGATGAAAAAGAAGTTTATATTATTTGCGGCGGCTTGCCTTGCGGCTCTGATTATGGGGAGCTGTGCTCCCGCCGTCGAAAATTCGGAAGTGCAGACAAATGTGCCTGAGGCAACAGCCCCATCGGAAGTAAAACGGCTTGAGATTAATACCATGACTTATCGGGAAGGGGAGCTTGTCTTTTCCTGCGCTCCACAGGATTTTATTGACAGCTTTAATAGTTACTACAGAAAGGATATGGGCAGCGATTTTTTCAAGCCTATTGACGAGTGGAAGGCTGTGGAATATGACACTTCAATACACTATGGCGGAAAGACGCTGGTATATACCTTTAAGGCGGACGAGAACATATGGTCTCTGCCCTCGGTGTCCCTTTATGTTCCGCCAAATAGTGATTATATTCAAGAGGTTGCTGTTGAGTTTGACGACCATAGCTACAGCAGCGGTTCTTATTCTGCCTATGAACGTCTGTGCTTTTATGCTTTAAAGGTGTTCTTTGGGGATTTGCCCGATGAAAGTATAACGGGAATTTATCGGGAGCTTCACCAATTGGCATATGATGAATTCAGGG
>CATWQA010000050.1 GCA_958352815.1 uncultured Eubacteriales bacterium | reverse complement strand
AAAGGGCAGATTTTCTGCCCTTCAAATACCAAATATTTTATGCCATTTGTAGTTTACACAAAACTTGAAAAAGTCTCGATTTAAGATTATGTTAGTTTGTATGCAGAAATTGTAGACATGAATTAACATTTTCCTTTTTATTTGGGCGGACTACAATAGGTTTGTTTTTTAATTTTTTTCTTTCCGCCTTGTCATTTCTTCAACAAAACTTCCTGATATCTCTCAAGATTTTGGACGTATACAAAATAGTAAACATCCAATAGTAGCGTTTGTACTAACAATGGACATATTGTCAATTAGTTTTGTGGTGAATAGAAGATTTGGTAATGTTATGTCTGAAAGAGTATTTGATTATAACATTGCAAATTAGGTTTTAATGATTTTGCTTAAGTTCGATTGTTATTGCAATTTAAGACCTATAAGTATTAAAATTAAGTGGGCAAAAAAGTATTGATTGTTGTTTATCAATGTGTTACAATAAACTCGGTGTGTTGACTTTATAAGCTGTAACGCTATCATTATCGTACATAGAATAAAATATTTTCGAAAACCAATAAAGAGAAAGTTGGTGAATGATTTGAATGACATATTAACAGTGTTAAGATGTTTCGTGGAACATCGTTTTTGTGACGCTGAAATAGACATAAAAGAGGTTTTAGAAGAGGCAAGCCGTCATAATCTATTGCCGTTAATAGTTGAAGTCTGTTCAGATCAAATCAACCGTAGTGATCCTGAACTTAAAGGTTATTTATATAATGCTATGCACTCTATAGCTGCACAAGTACAACGTACGGGAGAGTTTTTGAGAGTTTATAAAAAAATTGCGGAAAATGGGTATTATCCATTAGTTTTGAAAGGAATTATCTGTCGCGAGTTGTATGGTGAATATCAGGATTTTCGTCCGTCGTATGATGAAGATATATTGATAAAAAAAGAAGACTTTGAAGGCATTAGAGATATTCTTATTGCAGAGGGATATGTACCGGATATAGATGCAGATAGATTTGACTTAAAAGATAAAATTCAAGAGGTAACCTTTTGTGGTTCCAATTTGACTATCGAAGTTCACTTGAATTTGAACGGAGAGAATAATCAGCTTAGAAAAAAGATGAATAGCTATTTTCTTGATGTTTTTACAAATAAAAGAATTCAAGTTATACAAGACGTAGCTATATATACACTTTCGCACACCGACCATTGTCTGTTTTTAATTATTCATGCTTTTCGTCATTTTACAGGTGGCGGATTTGGAATTCGTCAAGTTCTTGATATCATGCTATATGGCCAAGAATTTTCAAACGAAATAGATTGGGAATATATTCGGCGTTCATTAAAAGGATTGAGAGCAGATAAATTTTACTCAGATTTAGTTCATCTTTCCAATACTTATTTGGGATTTAGACAAGAAATTGACACGGAGCCGTGTTGCATAGATGAGTTATTAAGTGATTTATTAAGTGCCGGAGCGTTTGGAATTGAAACCAGAGAAAAGCATACGGCTGCACAAATGACTAGTGCGGCAGTCTCAGCCGGTAAAAAATCATTGTTACGGTTGATTTTTCCTACTAAATCTGATATGATAGATTTTCATCCGGAATTAGAAGGCAAGCCTTGTAAAATTATCGGTTTGTGGTTGAAGCGCTGGGGGAGATTTTTAAGGAATAGCAGACAAACCGGTGGAGTATTAATTAAGGAGAGTTCTAAAATCAGTCAAAAGAGAATAAAACTCCTAAAGAAATATGATATTATATAAGAATGAGCTGCCCTAAATACACAGTTGTGTATTTAGGGCAGTTGTTTTATTCTTGACAGGAAAAGATGTTTTGTGTAAAATAGTATACAGGTATTAAAAAATATATTTTCTCAATAATTACAGACAAATTATTGACGAGTATTATCGCTCAGGAATACAAGGAAGTGTTATATATGACCAATGAGCAGGACATGGTACTACTATTATTAAAAAAATCATTGTTTCCGGACAGTGAACAGGGCGGTACTAATTCCGATTTAATTGATAATTGTGAGCAAGTAAACCGGAATGCTGTTTTTTATGAAGTACAGCAGCAGGCTGTAGTAGGTGTTACTGCGGAGCAAGCGGTAAGTTTTCCTCTTATTTCCGATGAGTTGAAAGAGCGGTGGCGCAAGGCGTCATTGTCACAGGTGACCTTTTATTGTCAATTACTATATTGTCAGAATAATTTAATTCAGCTGCTTCGGAATAATAAGATCCCGATGGCGATTTTGAAGGGCTGCGGCGCAGCAATGTATTATCCCAAGCCCGAGAATAGGGCGATGGGCGATGTGGACTTCCTGGTAAAAACTGAAGACTTTGACAAGGCATATTGCTTAATGCTTGAAGATGGTTATGTTCTTGCGAGGGACGAGGACAACGTGGACTATCACTATACATTGGAGAAAAACGGTATATTATTTGAGTTACACCGTTGGCCTGCGGGAATGAAAGAGGGCGACAAATACCTTAATGAATTATTTCAGCAGGGCTTGGACAACATAGAAGAAATCACTCTTGATGGATACAAAATACCGATTTTGCCAAAACTTCAAAACGGCTTGGTTTTAATGCTCCATATTGTTAAGCATTTGAGGAGCGGTTTAGGTTTTAGACAGATTATTGACTGGATGATGTATGTTGATAAATGTCTTGACGATAGGGCATGGGTGGAGTATGAATCTATTTACATAAAGGCGGGACTAAAGCCGTTAGCGGTTACGGTCACCAAAATGTGTCAAATTTATTTTGGATTATCAGAGGACATTACCTGGTGCCGAGAGGGAGAAAACGACCTCTGCCGAGAGCTGATGGAGTATGTCATATTAAAAGGCAATTTTGGGCACAAGGAAAATTCTGAAGAGGCAAAAACGGTAAATACACTTGTCAGAAGCGGCGGGATAATTGCAAAAGTCAAAGACCTACAGAAGAGCGGCTGCAGAAACTGGAATTTGTCAAAAAAATACCCTGCTTTGAGGGTATTTGCATGGGGGTACCAGCTGTTTCGTTATGCTTCACATATGATTAAAAATCCAAAGAGGATTATAAACCTAAAGGGTGACATTGAGGAGAGCAGCAGACGCAAAAAGATGTTTACAAGACTTGGGCAATAGGAAAAGAGGAATAAAACAATGGACGAAACTAATTCAAATATTCCGTTTTTTCAGAACGAGCTTACTAAGTCAACCCGCATTATTCACACGCCCTCTGCGTTTGCCAGAACATCGCTCATTCATCTTCAGGAGGTTGGCAGTCTCACTGCCATAGCGCCTCATGTAAGTCAGAGGGAAAGCTTGCGGTCATACTTGTTTTTTATTGTAACCGGAGGCAGCGGCGAGTTGGTATATAATGGAGTGACCTACAAAGTAAAGGAAAATGATTGTGTGTTTATTGATTGCCGCAAGCCGTACAGGCAATTCTCGTCTGTGGACTTGTGGTCTCTGTCTTGGGTTCATTTTTATGGGCCGACAATGAATGAAATTTATGACAAGTACAGCGAACGAGGCGGAAAACCTGTTTTCCGAAGCTCTAATTTTTCACAGTATCAAAATCATATTCAAGCTATTTTTGATATAGCCGGGTCGTCATCATACACTCGGGATATGCAGATAGCGGAAAAGCTGACGGCGGTTCTGGCACTTTTGATGGAGGACGCGTGGAGTTCTGAAAAATCTCCGTCCGGCAGCGGCCACAAGCAGCTTTCTGTTATGGAGGTGAAGAATTATATAGATGAGCACTATGGAGAGAAGCTCAGCTTAGATGAGCTTTCAAAAATATTTTTTATTAATAAGCACTACCTGGCAAGGATTTTTAAAGAACGCTACGGAGTTACCATAAACGGATATATCGCACAGGTTCGGATTACAAAGGCAAAGAGCCTGCTCCGTTTCAGTGAAAAGAGCATTGAGGAGATTGGTGCGGAAGTTGGTATTCCCGATCCGAATTATTTTGCCAGAACATTTAAAAGGATAGAGGGCATGGCGCCGAGGGATTATAGACGGCAATGGTGAGAGATATGTTGAAGCAAGATATGAACTTAAATTATGATGAAATGAATTCCTCAATAGAAAAGTTGAAAAGAGAGCCGACTGCGGATAATTTGTGGGAGGCGGTTCTCGCCTTTGCCGGCTATCCATTCGAAACGAGCAAGGGCTTGGAGTTTACCTACAGCTTGAAGAAAAACAGATACGGGGAGCCGGGAAACGAACTTGTGTTCAGCCGCAAGGAAAAAACCATAACGAAATCCACTGTGTTAAAGGCATTCGAAAAGGCTGTGGAATTTAACGGCGTTGTGAACGGCCCGAAAAAGCTGGGAACCTTTGGGGCGTCATATTTGTATCCCGTATTTATTCGTCTCGGTGTGATCAGGTTTGAAAATAAGGAATAACTTATACCTTACACTTGAATTTTAGGTCAAAAGATTTTAGTCAAAGAGCAATAAAGAGAATATTCAAAAAGCTGTCGTGTGTACGATGGCTTTTTTCATGGTTGTAAGAAATAATTTTGCTATATGTTTTAAAATATAACCTAAGGTATAGCTTGTTATATTCTTGGCACGATTTTAGTGGTTTAAAATATATTCCGATTTTTCAAATACATGAAAATCCCGTTGGAATGGGCGTTCCATGGATTTTATGCAAATTTTGAAAAATTATTTTACGGAAATTTTGCAAAATGCATTGTAAATTATTGACAATTATATATTTTCAGAGGTACAATAAAGAAAAACAGATAAAAGGGAGAGTGAAATGATGAAAAGAGTTTTAAGTTTGTTTGTTGCGTTATCTTTGATGTTGTGTGTATTTAACGTGGGCTATGTTTTTGCAGAGGGTGAAGACTCCGCTTTAACAGAAGTGATTGATGAACAAATCACAGAGGAACAGCCTGAGCCCACAGCAGAGGAGGCGCTGCCAACGCCAACCCCTGAGTTCACAGAGGAACCTGTAGGCGAGGATGAGAATGAAAACATAGAAGATGAGAATGTGGGTGACGCCAATGCTGATGACGCTTCTTATGAGGTGGTACAAGTACCCACCGGGGAGTATGCCGCCATAAACATAGCGGCAAGGGATTTGGAGGTTTATGTTACCGACGGAACCAATCCGATTTCCGGGGCGGCGGTAACGGTAGGCGGACAGATGTTGACAACGGGAGAGGACGGAATAGTTACCTTTGAAGACCTGCCTACTTCCTATGAAAAATATGTTATCAGCGTAACATCTGAGGTCTACGGCGAAAAATCCAGCGATGTTGTGCTTGAGGACAGCATTATGCTGGGAGATGAGGGGCAGTCTGTCGATACTAAGGTGAAATATGTTATTTCCTACTGGTCGCCTGAAAGCGAAATTATGTCCTTGTCCAACTCTGCCACAGAACAGGGCAGCCCGTGGACATATGATGTTAATTCCGGATTAAGCACAGGCGGCGATTTGTATGAGTATAACGGATTGATATATCTGGCAGGAGAATATAATAGAGTATATATTCCCGCTACAGGCTCATGGAGAATATTAACCGGTCAAGGTTATATAGCGGACGCATTGGCTGATTGTACTGCCTTCTATAACGGCAAGTTATACGAACATGCTTCATGGTGGGGAGCGGGCGGCGACAGCTATATAGCGGGTTATAAGATAACAGAGTATGATATTTATAACAATACAAGCCGTATATTGGTATCAAGATCTGTGGGCGGACATTTTTATGAAGCCGCAGTTGCTTGCAACGGTCGAATATATTTCAGCGGCGGAACCTATGTTGTGTATGACGAGGATGTTGCTCAGGATTATGAACAGGTGGATTATTACGATATAGATGAGGAAACAGAGGGCACCGTGATAGTCTATGGCGGTTCGGACTACCCTGTATTGTGTACACAGCCGGGCGAATACTATAATCATATATTCTACTTTGGTTGGTCTGATTCGGATGATATACTTTGCGTTGATACATCGGACAATTCATATGAGTTTTTGTCAGGTGATGGAGGCTATACAAATTTATATGAGGAAATGGCGTGTGCTGTGGATAACAAGGTGTATTTTATGGGCGGAGCTACGAATAGCGAGCTTGAAGAATGTGATGTGGTGAGCACCGTCAGAATATACGATATTCAAAGCGGAACTTGGTCAACAGGTGCGAATATGCCTTATGCAACAGCAGGGGCGACCCTTCACGTACGTGACGGTAAAATCTATCTGGTGGGCGGTTACTATGCGAGAACTAAGGTTCAGATATATGATATTTCTACCAATAGCTGGAGCTGTGATGGGGAAAGTAATTTGTATCTCGGTTCGGGCAAATCCGCTATGTATAACGGTAGAATATATGCTTTGACCTTTGACGGAACCCTTTGTATATATAGAATGGACATATATGAGGTTACAGAGCAGACAGATGCGTATACCGTATACAAAGACCGAAACGGAGCGTATTGGCGCGAGGGCATAATGACGGATGACATAGATGAAAATGTTGATTGGGTAAAAACGCCGCTGAAAATTGAGTATCCCTTTGCAATCAGGCAGCTTGACGCGTACAGAAACCAAACTCTGGCAATAAATGAGCTAGGACAGGTTCTTGCGTGGGGCGAGGGCTATTTTGCGGACGGGACAGACAGCTCTACGACTATAACTTATCCGACAGTAATAAGCGGTATTGATAATCCTGTTGCCGTGAGCCGCGGCAAAAACCATAACCTGGTTCTGGATATAAACGGAGATGTTTGGGGCTGGGGCAGCAACAGTAATTATCCAATGGGAAGAGGAGCGGGCAAGATAAGAACCGCTTCAAAGCTCAGCGGAATAAGTAATGTTCAGCAAATTGCCGCCGGAACAGAATTTAGTTTGTTCCTGAAAAAGGACGGAACCGTTTGGAGCGTGGGAGTAAATACCTATGGTCAGCTGGGCTTGGGCGACACCGAAAGACGTTTAGACCCGGAACGCATCCCCTCTCTCAGCGAGGTGGAAAAAATCAGCGTGGGTGAGGATTATGCTCTGGCGTTGACGAGTGACGGTCTTTATTCCTGGGGAAGAAATAACAGGTGGCAATTAGGTGACGGCACTAATGAAATGTGCACTGCACCCAAGAAAATATCTGTGGAGCTGGAAGACGGAGAAGAAATTATAGATATATCTGCAGGTATAGACTTTGCGTTGCTCTTGACCGATATGGGGCACGTATATTCATGGGGCGCGCCCTCCGGCGGCGCATTGGGTCGCACAGGAACTTATAAAATCCCCGGTAAAATTTCGACACTCAGCGGAGTTGTAAAAATTGATGCCGGAAAAATGAACGCCTTTGCGCTGACTGAAAACGGAACACTGTACAGCTGGGGCTATGGCAGCAATGGACAGCTGGGATATGATATGGGCAGTTCGGGTATTCAAAATACCCCGAAGCAGGTGCCCGCATTCAGCGGAAAAACCATAGCGGACATGTCCTGCGGCTATGCTTATTCCGCTGTAGCAGATCAGGCCGGAAATCTGTATACCTTTGGTTATAACTATCAGGGGCAGCTCGGCATATATGCGGCGGAGAAGAAACTTATCTCATCTCCCGCAATAAGCGATGTAAAATGGCTGGACAGTTATATGTCAAGTATAAGTCAGCCCATAACGAGCAGTATAACGCTGCCGAGTACCGCGCCTAACGGCAGCTCTATTACGTGGAAAAGCGGCAATACTTATTATATAGCCGATGGCGGAACTCTTGTGAGCCGTCCCGATTGCTATGGCAGCGATACCGATGTTAAGCTGTATGCAACGGTTGCGGGTAGCACGGGAACCTATACGCCCAACTATACAATTACAGTAAAGCAAGACCCCGCAATAAAGCCGTCTACGGATATACCTATCCGCTCTATAGGCTTTGAGTATGACCAGATTTATCCTGAAACGGCTCCCGACGTATATCCCGAGATAACAAGCGTGGCAATGAGCGTTATTGATGAGGAAAACGGAGTGTACCAGTTTACTATACGAGATGACCAGTATGTATGCTCTCAAAATGCGGATCCCTTCTTCTTCTGGTCTGCGCGTCAGGGAACGTTCCTGCCCGTAGAAGGCTATGACGATTACAGAAGCGTGCAATTTACCGTAGATGAGGACGCATTGGATAAAAATGTTAAGGTCATTGTGGGCATAGGCGACGCCCTTGGCTATATAGACCGAAAGGCGATAATAATAGACAATGGTTCTGTGTCTGTTGCGGAGGCACCGGTCAGCGAAAGCAATATAATGCTCCTTGCCGAAAACAATGAGCTGACAGAGAGCGATATAGAGAGTTACGAGACAAGCGATACAGGCGCAGCGGTATCGCTGGCTATAGGAATTGATACCTCAGTCGATATGGCGGAGTTTGATTTGGGTACGACAAAGACGTGGATGAATACCATAGACGGACTTATTGACTCCGCCGGAGAAACGTCGGATATGGTTTTGGTGACCGATGACAACTTTGGCTATACAAAGGATGCGGCAAGCGCAAAATCAAGCCTTGAATTGATAAAGACAAAGGAATACGGCGGCAGCATGGACGCATTGACGTTTTTGGAAAGATGCGAGGCGGCATTGAGTGACGGAGATAATATTTCTCAGCTTGCCGATAGGGTTGTGGTGTTATTTGTCAAGTCATTGGGAGACGCCGACGCCCTGAATGCAAAGATTGAGGAGCTGGAAAACAACGGCACGGCAGTATATATAATGGCTCTCTCATCGGAAGAAACTGATAATGTTCAAAATGAAAATATATACGTGTGCCAAAGCGAGCTGGAGCTTCGCCTTAAAATTGCTGAGCTTTATTCTGTATTCGGAACTGTGTCGGAGGTTATGACAATGAGCGCGGACGCGGCAAGCAGTTCCTCTGCGTATACAAGTGATTTTAGAGCAGATAAGCATATGTTAAAGTCTGACGGGAATAATACATTCGGTGCGGCGATTGCATCGGTTTTGGGTATATATAATTGCCTGCCGGCGTATACAGAGGGATATAATCTTTGTAATAACGAAAGCGTTAATGATGCATACAATGTTACTTTGGGCAATCTGTCGAGTGTGCCAGACAGTAATGCAAAAATTGTAGCGGATTATTATCAGGAAAAGAGCGAGCAATTTAAAAACAACAAAATAACTACAAACGGGAAGAAACTCTATGACAGCAGTGTGCAAGAAATAATTGACAATAATCTGCGTTATAGATTTCCTGTTGTGGTGTTTAACGATAATGGAAGTAAAATTATTACCGGAAAAACCGCCGCAGGTAAGTACACTGCAGACGGTACCAATACAGCATTGGCAGACGGAACTTACAGTGTAATAAATACATATGCGTATATTACAGAGATAGCAAACGGAATAAATATAATTGATTCCGTAAAAGACGGTGAAAAACTTTATGATAATATCCGCTTTACTAAGCCGAAGGACTATACTGTTTCAGAAAATTATGTTAAAGCGTACAAAAGGTCTGACGGAGGGGCATGGTCTGCCCAAACCGTTGGTGAAGAAAACGGAGAATATAAAATATCTTCACCGGAAGCCAATTCAGAGATAGTAAGAAGTGTTAAGGTGATATATGACGGCATAGTACCCAATGTATATAACTCCAATGCGGTGTATAAAGTGAAAAAATACAATGATTTGGGGGCTAAAACAGCCAGTCTTTGGTATTATCCCTATTTGTTCAAGGCGACAAATATCGGTGCGGTAAACGGAGATGAAAATGGCAATGTCAATGCCGATGCTTCTATAACACGGGCGGAAATATTTAAAATAATCATAGAGTGCGGAGACATAAAAATAGATGACGTAGAAAGTACGGCTGAATTTTGGGCAAGAAAATATATAAGTTATATGCAAAGCCAGATTGATATATACAAAGACAAGGAGATAGACGATGCATATTTTTATTCGGAAATCCCGAGAGAGGAGGCAGCGTACATAATAAAGTCAATATACATGGATGCGTCATCTGAAATGGGAGTGGCAAGTAAGCTGTATTACTATGATGAGGCAGCAACGTCTTGTTTGCAGCTGGCAAATTGGAAACTGGGCAAGGGTTTAGGCGATAAGTCAAGTATTAACGGCATATACCTGGAAGCAGTAAAGCAGTTGTATTGTAATCATATAATGACGGGTGACGGAAGCCTGTATAACCCCAAAGCCTATATTACAAGGGCAGAAATGTGCGCATCAATAGTAAGATGTTTGTTTGACCTTGACGAGGGTATTAAAAATGTCCAAATAGTAAACGAGGGCGAATCAAATTATATAGACTTATATATTAACGGCACAAAAACAATAACCCAAGCGAGCGATAAAAACGGTTCCGGCGAGTTCTACTTTGTTGCACCTAAAACAGGATATTATTACGTGAAAAATCTTAATAACTGTACGGTAACGGTCAGTGATATGAAAAAGCGTGATATACAGGGTCTTGATGCCTCATCGGGAGGTGCAAGATATAATCTGCTGAAAGGTGAGACTGCATACATAAAAGTAGAGACGGAAAGTTCAAGTTCAAGCTATAGCTTTACCATATCGTCTCCCGGAGATAATGAATTAGTCTTTGCCCCCGATAGATCCGGCACGTTTATTTATGATAACTGCCCGGAGTATATTATCAAGGCAGATCTGGCGGATTCGCAATATGGAAACACTGCGCTTATAACTGCGGAAAACGTTTCGGGAAAAGTTACGGTGGCATCTTCTCATCTTGCGAGGAGCCGGGATGCTACCGTAGATCATACCCAATGTGGTTGCTCTGATGATAATAATTTATCATTTGACTACTTAATTACAAATAATAGCGATAACCCAATAACCGTAACAATTACTAATATAGGTATCCAGACGCCAGCATATAGAGGATATAATGAGAATGGAACATACCAAGAAGCTGTAAGTTACCAAGCTTGGGCAGATTACACTAACACAAATTTAGTAAATTCAAATAATTTTGTTGGTAATAAATACATAGTTATAAACAATAAACCATATGAATATCTAGGATATAATGCTGGAGAAGGTGAATGGGGAAATAAAACTAATCAACTTTTAAATAAGACCATAACTATCAATAGTGGTGATAGTGAGTGGTTGTTCGGAGAACAGTGTATTAATCTTGATTTATCTCAAAGTGGATTTCCTGTATTTATAATATTTGACTGTATAATTAGCGGAACTGCAACTATAAAATCAACAGCTTTTCATGCTAAGAGTAACATAAATATTGGCACGTTATCCTCAGGAAAGATCTTTACCAAAGACTCCCTTAGAGACTACACAAATGAAATTGGCGGAGGCGAAATAAACGAGATAGGAGAAAAATATAAAGGCGTCTCAAATTCATCGGCGTCAGTCCATAGCGAAGGCACGTGGACAATCAGTGATACAGATGATTCAAAATTCTATTCGCCTAAGATATATAACCGCTCTCAGTCTAATGGGGTACAGCCTCCTGTAATAAGTAATAATGACGAATATATATTCAGGGTGAATGACGGCAGTAACGGTTTTAACACTTTAACTGTTCCGACGTTTAGGTATTGGATGACGCATGTAAATTCCGAATCTGCGAGAAATTATTCAAGTTTTATAGCGAACTCTGATATGCTTGGACTTAAATTCACCGGTACAAAGGTTGGAGCACCCGAAGAAGGAGATGAACACAAAACCTTCTACTTTGATAATTACCATACAGATACAGCTAACGGAAATCTGGAGGTAGGAAGCAGTGATAGTGACCCTGCCGCTATAAAAATGGCTAATTTCTCCGTGACGGAAAACTATTCACTTACCGTAAAGAACACATTGTCACAGCCTAAAAAAATATATTATATGGTAGGCAACGGAAGCGGAATGTATTATGAATACTCAATTACGGGAACCGACTCTGCGGGAAATGTCGTTAATATAAATAATAGGAATTTAAGATGTGTATTGCCGTGGAGCGAGACAGATGAGAACGGAAAAGCCCGCTGCGTATTTTATGAGATGTTCAGCTTTGATATTGGAGCAGGTGAAGAACGCAAACTGGACTTTTCTATAGTAATACCCAACATAGGAGTAATGGGAGTATATAATATATTATATGCTGAGTAAAGAGAAAGGAGAAAATACAATGAAAAAGATATTTTTAACAGCACTTATAATGATTTTTATATTAAATACAACAACGGTTTTTGGCTTTGATTACGGTGACAAAAGCGGTCTTACTGGCTTAGAGCAGTTTGCAGGTCAAAATTATGTGATATATAAAAATGCGGACACAAACCGCATAGAGCTTACTGTAGTAACGGCAGACGATATTAGTAATAGGAGCCTGATCGCTGAAATTGATGGACAGGTAGAAGTTTCGGGTGATAGAGAGGTCGCTGCAAGTTCTGAAGGAAGTCCGCATTATGGTCCTGGAAATGGAGAAGATATACCGCCACTTGAAAATAAAAGACTTTATATAACAGATACGGAAAATTCATTTTACACAGTAAAATGGTATTATGATAACGGTCAGTGGATAAACCTTGAGGTACTTACCGCAAATCAAGATATATGCGCAAATTATGAAGAACTTATATATTTAAGTTTTCCGATGATTGAAAAAATTAACAAAAATAAGACAGCACTTCCGTACTACCGTGCTTACAGCGGAGAGTATTATATTGATTTTGATAGAATTGATGTACAAGATCAGGAACGTCGATATTACATTCGCTTTTCAAAGGATGGGATTAACTTTGATAAAAGAGTAGAAGTATCTTTGAGAAACAATGGAGGCATAGGTGGAGCTTTTAGCGGGAATGGGGTTACAATTGTAATGGGCACGCCCAATATGGCGTTATCTGATTTCCAACGTCCTGCAGGATTTAGTAGCGGCTGTATATATGTGTTTGATGAAAATTGTGATTTAATAGATACTGTTGATGCAAACGGACTTATGAATTGTACTGGATTTTATAACGGATATTTTTACTTTACATCAATGATATATACTGCTAAAGGTGAATCCACGATTCAATATAGTAGATCGGCAAATGGCGTAACTTTTGAAAATGTAACTATTGAAGAATATGAAACAGCGTTATCTGCTATAGATCAAATGTTATATATAACTCCATTTGGAACTAATATAAAAATTGAGAATGATAAAAATGAAAATGTTATATATATAACAGGGAAATATGATAATATTTCAAGAGAAGTAGTTTTTGAAAATGATGTTGTTTTCCAATCAGATGAAAAAGCATTTTATGGATCTCTATCGGGATATATAGTTAAATCAAAGTGGATATTAAATTTTTGTGAAAATGACTATAACTACATAACTGCGGATTATGTATACAAGATAGGTTTACCGGAAACAGATAAATCTAAACCGGCATATTTAAGAAGTAGTAAATATGCATGGGCGACAGATGATTATATATATATAGATCAAGATGTTGAGTACATTTTTCGCATACCAATGTATCAATTTGATGATTTAACTTACGTCCAATTAAATGATAAAATCTTAGGTTTTGATCAGCCGCCGGTTATGGAGGATGATCGTACCTTAGTGCCGATGCGTTTTCTGTTTGAGCAAATGGGTGCAGAGGTAACCTGGGACGAAGCAAATCAAGCTGCGACTGCTTCCGTTCCTGTGACGACAGAACAAGAGATTCGCACTTTCGGACTTGCGGAGGAAAAAAGCGTTACCTTTAGCGTTAACAACACCACCGCTACGGTCAACGGAGCCACAGCCACAATGGACGTCCCCGCCCGCCTGATAAACGACCAAACCTTTGTGCCTCTCCGCTTCCTCTCGGAAAACTTAGGCTATACCGTAGACTGGGACGAAGCAACCAACACGGCAATAATCACAACAGAATAATATATAATTGCGGCGGAGAAGAAACTTATCTCATCTCCCGCAATAAGCGATGTAAAATGGCTG
>CATWQA010000049.1 GCA_958352815.1 uncultured Eubacteriales bacterium | reverse complement strand
CGCCCGCCGCCTTTGTAAAAGCGAATTGCCAGCTGTATTTTGATAAAGGCTTTGCTTTTTGTTTGCCCGCCACGGCGCTTGGGGAGGAGGAAGGCTGTGACCCCACTTCTTTGAAGTGGGACGGCTCATATTATTCCGATTTGCACAAAGTATGTAATGTCAATAATAAACCTAAGTTGTTGCCGACAGAGCGCAACGGGGAGGGCGACATGTATGCCGATGTGGCATATAAACTATATGGGATTACAACTAAAATCCACATAATAATATATTGACCTTTAGTGTGCTTAGCGGGCGCAGCAAGCGGCGCCCCTACGAATATATGATTTGTTTTATTTACATATAAGATAAGGGTAAAAATTCAAAAACGGAAGTTTTTTGAGAAAAATAAATCATCTGTCATGATACAGATTTTTGCCGGTCGAGTCTATAATTACAACGGCGGGGAAATCCTTGACAGTGAGCCGTCTTATTGCCTCCGTGCCCAAGTCCTCATAGGCTATGACCTCCGCAGAGGTTATACTTTGGGAAATAAGGGCTCCTGCGCCGCCGATCGCTCCAAAGTATACCGCGCCGAAATCGGTCATGGCATTAACGACCTCATCGCTTCTTTCCCCCTTGCCTATCATTCCCGTAAGCCCCAGTTCAATCAGGGTGGGAGCATATGCGTCCATTCTGCCGCTGGTAGTGGGGCCGCAGGAGCCTATAACCTGCCCGGGCTTTGCCGGGGTAGGCCCTGCGTAATAGATAACCTTATCCTTTATATCAAAGGGCAGATCTTCGCCCCGTTCTACTGTCTCAATCATTCGCTTATGGGCTGCGTCTCTGGCGGTGTAAATCTCACCGCTGATTAAAATGCTGTCCCCTGCTTTTAGCTCCTTTAGCTTTTGGTGAGTTAATGGAGTTTCAATTCTAATTGCCATTTTTATCGTCCTTACTGTTTTGGGATTAGTTCTGTAATATCATTTAAAATGTAATCTGCCTTGTTTGCCTGAAAGTACAATTCAGCGGCAACACTGTCCACACCGGTGAGAACCCCGACAAACTTCATTTTAGCCGCCTTTGCCGCCATCAGGTCGCTGGGCGCGTCCCCCACAACGGCTACTCTCTTTGCCGCCTTGGAAAAGTCTTGGCTAAGCAGCTCGCCGTCGCTGCAGTCCGCCCCGAAAGCCGCCTTTAGGAATACGAAGGGATGGGGCTTAGAGATTGTTTGCTCGGGCTTCAGCGCGTCCTCCGCCTCACGAACATGGTCGTAGGTCACAATCATGTCCGGGTCGAAATACTGCATTAAATCCCAGCTTTCAAGGGGGTACATAATTTCGTCTTTAGGTCTGCCCGTTCCGATACCCAGTTTAACTCCGACGTCTTGCAGCCCCTTTAGGGTCTTTCTGATGTCATCAATGGGCAGCAGAGGAGTTTCCATGCGGTTTAAGCCCTCAAGTTCTCCATCCCCCAAAAACCAAAGCTGAAACCGCTCAACCAGCTTGTGCCAAAGGGCTCCGGTTGTGCGCTTGTATTCCTCAAAGCCGCTGCCTGTTGCTGTCGCCGCCAGCTGCCCTACTAAGTCATAGAGCTCCGGCGCTTTAGCGGCTATGTTCTCGATAAACATACGCACCGATTCAAAATGCCATTCGTCAAGGTCGGTGAGCTCCGGGTCAATATATTTTGACACACAGAACACAATGTACGCCAAGTCCCAGTTGGTGTTTACGCCCAGGTTCTTCACCGCCTTAATGGTCTTTCCGTTGCAAAAAATCGTTCCGTAAAGCCTTTCGTAGTTATCGCAGCACCACTGCCTGTCCGTTTCGGACCTGCCGTACAGTCTGTAGTCGTACAGCAGCTCATATACGGTAAGGGCGGCGGCATGCCAATAAATATACTCGCTTGTGATAACCCCGTCCATATCAAAAATAATTTTGTCAAATTTATCGGGCTGAAATTTCATACTCCACCTTTCCGGCAACCCCTGAGGTTTTACCTATGCGGTTTTGGTCAACAGTCATGGCGCCGCCCAGAGCAATTCCCACCGCTCTGTACACGGCCTCCCAGATGTGGTGGCCGTTTTCGCCGCATTTAAGCTCTACGTACAGAGTGCACCTTGCGCCTTGGGCAAAGCCGTCCAAAAATGTCAGCAGCTCCTCAGAGGGCATTCCCTCAACATTTTCCCCATAGGAGACCTGCGTCTTAAAGTTAAACAGTGACCTGTCCTCAAAGGAGATTACCGCCTCGGCGCACGCCTCGTCAATCATGCCTGTGGCAAAACCGTACCCCGACGGGGTGTTCAGCCGAACAAATTCGCCCACCGCTTTGCCCAGAGTCATGCCCACGTCCTCGCATACCAAGTGGCAAAGCTCAAATTCATCAAAGTCCATATCAATGCTTATGTTGAGGCCCGCCCGCCATGCTATGTGCTCAATCATGTGATTGAGAAAGGGCAGAGGGGTTTTGATTTTCTTGCGGTAGTCGGGCTTTAGCTCGCCCTTTTCAATTTCCACCTTGATAACCGTCTCGGTTGTGCGCCGTGTTACAGCAACAATATTTTTCATAGTTAAAACCTCTATTTTCTCTCTTTAACAGCCAGACCGTGAGTGTCAAAGCCCTCAACCGTGGCAATCTTATACGCGTAATCCCGAACCATTTCAAAGCCGTCTCGGCTTGCGTAGCCCACAGAGGAACGCTTCAAAAAGTCCAGAACAGACACGCTTGAATATGTTTTTGCAAACTGACCCGTGGGCAGGATTGCGTTGGGGCCTAAGACAAAGTTACACAGGGTAACGGGTGTGTAGTCGCCCAGGAGTATCTCTCCCGCATTCTTTATTTTGGGAAGCACGGTGAAGGGCTCCTTTGTCATAACCTCCATGTGCTCCGGTGCATAATCGTTTACAAAGGCAATGCTCTCCTCCAGGCTTTCTGTTATAACAGCGCCGCCGTAGGTGTTAAAGTTGGTGGTAACGAACTCACGGCGCTTGTCGGAAATCTTTTCCAGCTGTCTTTCAACTATCTTTGCCGCCTTTTTAACAAGCTCCTCGCTGTGGGTAACCAGCAGAGCTGCCGAATCGGGGCCGTGTTCAGCCTCAATCATCCAGTCAAGAGCAACCTTTTCCGGGTCGGCATTTTCATCGGCAAGTATGATGCACTCGCTGGGGCCTGCGGGCAAACCTGAATCTATATAGTTTGCCAGCACCCTCTTTGCTGCGGTGGCATAGGAATTACCGGGGCCTATTATCTTGTGGCACTTGGGGATTGTCTCAGTGCCGTAAGCAACGGCGGCAACGGCTTGAATACCGCCCACCTTGTATATCTCGGAAACGCCGATTATTTTAGCGGCGGCGAGAATAGCATCGTCCACATTGCCCTCCTCGTTGGGCGGGGTCACAACTACGATTTTCTCCACTCCCGCAACCACGGCAGGAGTGGCAAGCATACAGAGAACAGACGGGAAGCTGCCCTTGCCTCTGGGCACGTAGAGACACACGTCAACAATAGGCGTTGTCTTTTCCCCGACCAGCAAGCCCTTGTCCACCTCGGTAAACCACATTTCCTCAGGCATCTGCTTTTGGTGGAAGTTCCTGATGTTCTTTATGGCATATTCCAGAGCCTCTCTGGTCTCTCCGTCAAGGTTGTTATATCCCGCTTCTATTTCCTCGGGCTTAACCTTCATTTGGTCGGCAGTGAGCTGAACCTTGTCGAACTTGGCAGTATACTCTAAAACGGCTTGGTCGCCCCGTGCCCTAATGTCGTCCGAAACCTCGCGGGCAATCTTCATCTGCTCGGAAATATCAAGCTCCGCACGCTTCATAATGAAATCCAGTTTTTCAGGGGTCATTTCTGACAGCTTGTAAATATTCATAAAACTCTCCTTAATATAACAAAATTGATTTTAAAACACTATGTTTTAAAATTTTAATTAACACTATAATTTGCAATATGCCGGCACTGTGTAATATAAAATTTTATATAAATTTAAATCCCTGTTAATTTATATTCTTATATTGGTATAACCATCGCCCGCCCTGTTGCGCTCTCATTATCAACAACTGAGGTGTGTTATTGACATTGCCTACTTTACATTAATTGGAATAATGCGAGCCAACCAACATCAAAGATGTTGGGTCGCAGCCCATCTCCCCGAGCGCAGGGCGGGCAAATAAAAGACAAAGCCTTTATCAAAACAAATTGATTTGAATATATGTTGGGTCACAGCCGCCTCCGCTCTAAAACCCAATGAGGTGCCGGTGCTGCATTCAGCAATAACAATTATATATTAAACTGTAGTAAAGTTCAAGGGATTTTTGAAAATTTTTGAAATATTTATGCCAAGAGGGTTTGTGGAAAAAAGAAAATATTTTTGGCAAAATAACTGTAAAATACAGATTATTTTAATTTATTTTAAAACTAACGAAAATACGTATCGGACAAACCAAAAGGGCTTAATACCCCGAAAACGGCGTAAAAACGTTGATTGTGGATAACTTTTATAATCGGTGAGAAATAAGGGTTTTTCACAATAAAAAACGGTGGATAATGTGCGTAACTCTGTGAGTAACTTGATATACGGAGCTTTTTCGATGTGGATAATAATATTTGTTTAACATTTGTGTAGTAAAAATTTAATGTTTTTTTGCAAATCACACTCTTCCAAAAATTAAAAAATAATTGGGATTTTAAATTATTTTAAGTTAAAAATTACAGATATTTTGCACGGTGATTAATCGGACTTGCGGCTTTCCTCCAGCTTTTTCTTTATTCTTTGCAACGCATTGTCGATTGACTTGGTGGGCTTGTTTATAATTTCGCTGATTTCCCGATAGGAGAGACCGTGGAGATGCAGAACAAGAACCCGCTTTTCAAGGGGGCTCAGCTTTTCTTCGATTTCTCTCTCTATGTCCCGCATTTTTTCGTTTTTCAGGTACAGCTTTTCAGGGTCAACAGATTCTCTGCCGCTTAGAGTTTCCGCAAGAGTGCGTTCGGATACGTCCTCGGACAGAGTTTTGTTCAGGGAGACGTAGGTGTTAAGAGGCATATGCTTTTGGCGGCCGGCGGACTTTATGGCAGTATAAATTTGCCGCTTGATGCACAGCTCTGCAAAGGTGTAGAATGAGGACTCCTTGGTAGGGTCGAAGTCGCGTATGGCTTTAAAAAGCCCTATCATGCCCTCCTGGAGCAGGTCGTCGCTGTCCCCACCTACCAGAAAATACGCCTTTGACCGAGCCTTTGCCAGGTTTTTATATTTGTTGAGCAGAAATTCCTCAGCCTTTCTGTCCTTCTTTGCAAGGGCTGCCAATTCCTCGTCGCCCATAGCTCCGAAATTTTTCTTATCCATCTTAAATCACCCTTTTAATAAACAAAGGCTGCCTCGGTACAAATACGGAGGCAGCCTATGGTTATACTATTTTACCAGAGCCAGAGTATCTCTTGCAATTGCAAGCTCTTCGTTTGTGGGGATAACCAAAACCTTTACCTTTGAATTAGGTGTGGAGATATACATCTCCTCGCCTCTCTTTTTGTTGCTTTCAGGGTCGATTTCAACGCCCAGATAACCTAAGTATTCGCAAATCTTTCCTCTGGTGTCGCAGTCGTTCTCACCGATACCGCCTGTGAAAGTAATAGCGTCAACGCCGTTCATTGCGGCAACATATGAGCCGATATACTTTGCAACGCGATAGATGAACGCGTCAAGGGCAATCTGTGCTCTCTCGTTGCCGTCCTTTGCGGCAGCGGAAAGGTCGCGGAAGTCGCTGGAAACGCCTGAAATACCCAGAACGCCCGACTCCTTGTTGAGAATGTTAAGAACCTGGTCAACAGTAAGGTTCTCGTTGTTGGCAAGGAACTGAACAACAGCCGCGTCTATATCGCCGCTTCTGGTTCCCATAATGAGACCCTCAAGAGGCGTAAGACCCATGCTTGTGTCAACGCACTTTCCGCCGATTGAAGCGGAAATGCTGGCGCCGTTGCCCAGGTGGCAAACGATAACCTTGGCGTTGTCCATACCCGTAAAGTCAAGGGTTCTGCCTGATACGAACATGTGGCTTGTGCCGTGGAAGCCGTATTTTCTTATGCTGTATTTCTCATAGAATTTGTAGGGGATAGCGTACATATACGCCTTGGGCTCCATGCTCTGACCGAAAGCCGTGTCGAACACAGCAACCTGAGGCGTGCCGGGCATTGCCTTTTCGCATGCCTCGATACCGATAAGGTTTGCCGGGTTGTGGAGAGGTCCCAGAGGGAAGCACTCCTTAACAACCTTTTTAACGTCCTCTGTTACCAGAACCGAGCCGCTGTAACGCTGACCCGCATGGAGAACTCTGTGACCTACTGCGGAAATCTCGCTTGTATCTGCGATAACGCCGTGGTCGGGGTCAATAAGAGCCTCAAGAACCATCTGCACCGCAACGTTATGGTCGGGCATGGGAGACTCCTTAACATAGCTGTCCTTGTTTTCGGGGGAATGGGTGAGCTTTGAGCCTTCAAGACCTATTCTCTCGCAAAGACCCTTTGCCAATACTTCTTCGGAATCGGTTTCGATAAGCTGATATTTAAGTGATGAACTTCCGGCATTTATAACTAATATTTTCATTATGTAACTCCTCCAAATATTTGTGATAGTGTAACGGTTAAGCCCTATTATTCCTTATTTTGAGCCTGAACACAGGTGATTGCAACAACGCCTGCAATATCCTCTGCGCTGCAGCCTCTTGAAAGGTCGTTAACGGGCTTTGCCATTCCCTGGGTCATTGGGCCGTATGCCTCAGCCTTTGCAAGACGCTGAACCAGCTTGTAGCCTATATTACCTGCGTCAAGGTTGGGGAATATAAGAACGTTTGCCTTGCCGGCAACGTCACTTTCGGGAGCCTTGAGAGCGGCAACGCTGGGAACGATTGCTGCGTCAAGCTGAAGCTCGCCGTCAAGCTTAAGGTCGGGAGCGGCAGCCTTTGCGATGTCGGCAGCGTTTCTGACCAGGTCAACCTGTTCGGACTTGGCGCTACCGTAGGTGGAGTATGAGAGCATAGCAACTCTGGGATCCTCGCCGACCAAGCTCTTAAATGACTTAGCGGAGGACAGGGCGATTTCAGCCAGCTTTTCCGAATCGGGGTACTCGTTAAGACCGCAGTCCGAGAAAACGAAGGTACCGTTGTCACCGTACTCGCAGTCGGGAACCATCATCAGGAAGAATGCGGAAACAACCTTTGTTCCGGGAGCTGTCTTGATTGTTTGGAGAGAAGAACGCATAACTTCAGCCGTTGCGTGAACAGCGCCGGCAACCATGCCGTCGGCTCTGCCTGTTTTAACAAGCATGCAACCGAAGTACAGAACGTTCTTAACTGTGTTAAGCGCTTGGTCGGGCAGCATACCCTTTTTCTTTCTCAACTCGTAAAGACCGTTGCCCAGTTCCTCGGTGAGCTCGCTGGTTTCGGGGTCAATAATGGTTGCGCCCGAAATATCAACGTCCTCTGCAAGGCTCTTAATCTTGTTCTCGTTGCCCAGGAGAATAAGGTTTGCGTAGCCCTCTTTCAAGATTTGAGCGGCAGCGTCGATAGTTCTCTTTTCCTCGCCCTCGGCAAGCACGATTGTCTTTTTATCGGCTTTGGCGGTTTCCTTGATTTTGTCCATGAATTTTGACATTTGTTTTACCTCTCTTGTGTATATTTTTAAGTGATAATTATTTTCAAAGCAAACAGCAAGTATCGGTTTTGGCAAATTTTGATACTTGATAACTTATTATACACCTTAAATCTTGTGATTTCAAGTATTAAATATAAATATTTTTGCCATATTGCCCGAATTTTTAGTTAATATTTAAGAATTAGACTATTAACGTAATTTTTACAGGGATATCTTGGCACAGGAAAGAGTATAGACAAGATAGGATAACCAATGTGTATTAAAAAATATGATCGTAAATGCTTAGTGTTACACTTTGTTGAGTTTTATGTTACAATAAATCGTACTAATTTGCAAGAACTAATAAATATTGCAAATTTGGATGTAAAAAATGATTAAAATTTGAATTTTTAGCAAAGTTTTTTCTTAAAAGGTCAGGATTTGTCCAAGTGTTATGTTATAATAGTATTATCACTTACGTATGCTCTGAAAGGAAAGGTAAAATATGGAGAATGAAAATGCCGTTTTTAATAAAGGTAGTCAGATAGAAGAAGATTTAACGGAAGCCTTTGATTTGGATGAGTTGGAGGAAAAACTTCAAAGCCAACTGGAAGAAGAACTTGAGGATATGGAATTTCTCGCAGAAGAAAAAGAAAAAATCGGAAATCCGGAGGCTTTAGGAACGGTAATTTATGAAGAAGTTTTGAGACAATTCAGTAACCAAATCGGGTTGGATCTTACCGATGAGACCTTAAATCAGGAATATGATAGAGTTCATAAGGACGAAACATATGAATATGTCGGCAAGAAAGTAATGCAGGACTCTAAATATAAGAGTGCCAATAAGGCTATGAAAGAACAACAGCAAGCCGGAAACTTAAGAGATGAATATACAGGTAAATATTTTACTCAAAACGATAGTGCAAATTTAGATCATGTGGTTTCCAGAAAAGAAATATATGAAAATCCGCGAAGAAAACAAGCCGGAATAAGTACAGAAGATCTTGCTAACAAGGATGAAAATCTCAAACCTACAAATGAATCCTTGAACAAAAGCAAAGGTGCAAAGAGTGTTGCTGAATACATTGAAGGCAGAGAACAAAGAGAAAAGGATTTGATAGAACAAAATAGGCGTGCAAACGAAAAGATAGATAAATCTAATATGTCTGATGTTGAAAAGCAAAAGGCAAAAGAAAAGAAAAACAAGAACTTGCAGGATAAGCTTGACGCAGATGATGAACTTATGAAGAAAAGTGATAAGGCTGCAAGAAATGCTATTGACAGGGATGTTGCTAAAGGTGTTGCTAAATCAACTGCAAAGAAAGCCGGTAAAGATGCTTTGAAACAAATGGCGGTATCCGCATTGGTTTCATTGCTCAGAGAAGTGATAAACGGTTTTGTGAGATTTTTAAAGAGCAAAGCTAAATCGCTTAAAGGATTCTTAGAGGAAATGAAAAAGGCAATTAAATCGTTTTTCATGAAAATTACCGATGTTTTGCACACAGGAGCATCCAGTGTAGTCGGTACTATAGTGACTGAGATTTTTGGTCCTATTGTAAGTATGTTCAGGAAACTTGCCGGTCTCATTAAACAAGGTGTTACTTCTGTGATTGAAGCTGTAAGATACCTTCGTGATAAGAAAAACAAAGATAAGCCTTTCAGTGTTAAGGTGGCTCAAGTTGGTAAAATAATTACAACAGGTTTAATTGCGGGAGGCGCAATTTTCCTTGGGGAATTGTTTGAAAAAATCTTGTTATCAGTCCCCGGAATGCAAATAAGTTTACCTTTGTTAGGAACTTTGGCGAATCTAATAGGTATGTTTTTGGCGAGTTTAGTAAGTGGATTGGTTGGCGCCATTATTATCAATCTCATTGATAAGTTTATTGCCAAAAGGCAAAAGGCTGAAGCGCAAGCTGCTGTAATGGAGAAGGGGAACCGAGTTATTGATGAACAGAATAAAGTTAAAATTGTAAATGAAGCCCTGCTCGAAAGAGATAAGGAAAATGCTCAATCCAATATTTCAAGGAGACATCGCGAGGCAGCTAATCAAATGAAGGAAGCGTACGGGGAGATAATGGAAGATTTTGTTGAGGATTTTTCTAAAACCGTACATACACCCAAAATATATAAGAAGATGTAATAATCAATAATGAACTTGACAAGGCAAGAGATGATTTGGATGATTTGCTTGATTGGTTGAATGAAGGAGGAAATAGTAATGAATAAACTGTTTATTTGTGCTTCGGTAGCCGGATTAGCTGCAGGCGTTGCCTTTTGGTTGCACAAAAAAGGAAAATCTTATAGCATTATGACAGGAACGGTAGATGAAAAAGCAGAGGCTGAAGCAGAGGCTAAATCAGAGCCTCATGAGGATAATTTTTCTCAAAACACCCAAAACACCCAAAACACCCAAAACACCCAAAACACCCAAAACACCCAAAACACTCAACATACCACGAACACACAAAACGCTAATGCTATGGAGGAAATGTATCAAGCTAAGAGTGAAAGTGCGCAAACAATTTTTGAACGACATTCTGAAGCCGCTTCCATAATGAAAGATGCATATGCCGACATTATGGAAGATTTTGTGGAAGACTTTTCCGGTGAAGCGGACGCAAACCCTAAAGATAATAAAGAAGTCGCTGTTGACGGTGAATTTATTTCGGTTATGAATGAGAATGATTTGATTTCAGATGAGTTGGACGATTTTTTGGAATAGGAGTAGGAATTATGAATGAAATTAAAATCAATAAACGTGAATTTGATTTGGCTAAAAAACGACTAAAGGAGTTCTCCGAAAAAACAGAGGACGAACTTAAAATAAGTAAGGTTCGAACGGACGGCGGTTTTTTGGGATTAGGTGACCATAAAGTGACCGGATATGAGCTGAATGATAGATTAGAGACTATACAAAAAAATTTTATTTCTGTAAATACTACAAATAATAAGGTGATTAGAGAATTTCGGGAAGTCTATAATGCTCTTGAAACGCTGGACAAGTACTATATTGCAAGTATAGTTGCCAATCTTGAAGCCATTAGAAAAACGAGTAATGATGTTAGAAAACAACAAGATACACTAAGAAAACACAATGAAGAACTTGAAGAGCAGCAGAATAGACTGAATGTACATCAAGCGGATATAAAGAAGGAACAAGAAAATATCACAATAGCTGTTAATGCATTAAAAGCATTTAGGAAAAAATTCGAAGGTTTAAATATTGAAAGAATATCGAGTGATTACGCTAAAATACAAGCTGAAATCAAAGCAGTGTTAGCCGGTATTAAAGAGCTTTCAGAAAAAACAGCGCAAGATATTACATCGGTTAATAATAAAAACAAAGATTTATCAGATCGGGTAGACAGAGGTGTCAGTACTCTTTTTAATGAAGTTGAAGTAGCCGCAGATAACATCAAAATGCTTTCGGATAAAACAACAAAAGATATCACATCCGCTAATAATAAAATCAAAAATTTATCAGAACAGGTAAACAAAGATGTAAGTAATCTTCTTGACGAAATTGAAGCGGTATCAGACAGCATTGCAAAGTTATCAGAGAAAACGGCAAAGGATATTACATCGGTCAACAATAAAAATAAAGCTTTATCAGAACAGGTAGACATAGATGTCAGTGCGCTTCGTAACGAAATTAAAGCAGTGACAGACAGCGTTACAGAGCTTTCGGAAAAAACAGCAAAAGATATTGAATCGGCTAATAATAAAAACAAAGCTTTATCAGAACAGGTAAATAAAGACATCCGTGTTCTTCGTGATGAAGCAAAAACATTTAAAGAGTCGCTTTTCAGTACATCCGAAAAACTTGAGAATACTTCGAATTTGCTGGACAATCAAATACCTGTAATTCAAGAAACGGCTTTTTATACAGATCATCTAAAATCGATTGATCACATTGAAGATATTGATCCTATGTGGGGTGATATAAACACGTTCAAAGATAATTTTAACAACGTTTATAACAGTTTACAGAATATTGAAACGAAAATACAGAACAATAAGGTTGAAGAAGATAAGAAAATTTCGGAAGTCATGCTAATGTCCGATATTAATATTGGGTTATTGATGAAAAAAATTAAATATGCCTATTGGGTTGCCGGTGGGGCAGCGGGTTTAGCAATAATCGAGTTGATTTTACTTCTGTTTTGAGGATTTTATGATGGATAAGTATGCTAAGGCATTGATAAATAATGCATCAAAATTAGACGCTGTTACTGACTCTTGCGGTGAAATAACAAAATTAGCAAATGCGATCGTAGAAGAACATAGTAAATCTGCCACAATTGCTTTGCTTAAAAAAATGTCGGACTCGGTTGACAATGCAAATTTTAGAAAAGAAATTAAATGTGCTGCGCATGTTGTCAAATCCAGCCTGATTGAATTTTACGGATACTCCGCTATCCAGAGTATTTGCAAGTCTATTTCGGATGCAGATGATGATAAGAGGACACTCCAAGACTTGTTAGATGAACTGGATGCTCTTGTCGGTTTGGAAAAAGTGAAAAATAAAGTTCAAGATTTAATTGTGTATCAAAAGGTTCAGCAGATGCGCAGAGAAAAAAATCTCCATTCTGCGAAGAATACCTTGCATCTTGCATTCACCGGAAATCCCGGAACGGGAAAAACAACAGTTGCGAGGATTGTCGGCAGGATTTATAAGAGAATAGGTTTGCTGTCAAAAGGGCATTTTGTTGAGGTTTCAAGGACAGACCTTATTGCCGGATATCAAGGACAAACAGCGCTCAAAGTGAAAAAGGTGATTGAGCAGGCTAAGGGAGGAGTGCTGTTTATTGATGAAGCGTACAGCATAACAGAGAATGATAATGCGGATTCTTACGGCAGAGAGTGTTTAACCGAATTGACGAAAGCTTTGGAAGATTACAGAGATGATTTGGTCGTGATTGTTGCCGGATATACTGAACCTATGAACAAGTTTTTTGAGTCCAATCCCGGATTAAAATCTCGTTTTAACACATTTATAGAATTTGATGACTACAGTGCTACCGAGCTTGACGAGATATTACTTTCTATGTGTAAGAGTAACGATTATGTCTTGGAAGATAAGGTTAAAGAAAAAATACACTTTTATTTTGAACAACAGATTTTGTTTAAGGATGAGAACTTTGCAAACGGCAGATTGGCAAGAAATCTTTATGATGACTTGGTTATGAATCATGCAAGAAGAATAATAAACACAGTAAATCCCGGATATATCGAATTATCAACAATTAAAGCGGAAGATTTTATGTTTGCAGATGATAAAGAGGATAATAATTGATATGGTTTCGATTTCTGTTTGTGAGTAAATCAAATCTTTGGTGTTGAAATGCTGTGCTTTTGAAACACAAATCAATAATACTTTCAATTTCGATATTTTTTAGTGGAATAAAATTAAGCAAGTTATAAGAAGGAGCAGTCAGTGAATTGATTGTTCCTTTTTATATGAGAGAAAGGTTTAGAGGTTAATATCTGATTTATTTTAATTAAGACAAAGCCGTAAACCATTGACTTTTAATAAGCAATAGTGTATAATTCATGATAGCATATGATGTTTAAAAACAGATTAAGGAGAGAAACCATGAAGAAAATCAGGAATGTTGTATTGGTGTTATTATCTGTTTCGGTTTTGGCATTGGCTTTAAGCGGTTGCGGAGGTAGCGCCGAGGAGGCGGAGCAGGAGGCACGGCAGGCTTTTGACAGCGTGATGAACGCTTTTGTTGCGGGAGATGTGGAAAAAATCAAGACCTATTGCGATTCCTCGGCAATCAATCAGGAGTCGGAGCTCAGAAGCATAATCCTGTCCTCTCTGGGGAATGTGACCTACACGGTTAATTCCGCAGAAGCGCAGAACTCCAAAAAGGTTACGGTAAATGCGGATATCAACTTGATAGACGCGTCTCAGGTTATGCAGAAATATATTGAAAGCATTGCGGCAATGATTTCAAGCGATGAGTATCAGAGCAAGCTCCCTACAATGACAAAGGAAGAATATCAGGAAATGATGGACGGTAAGCTGGCGGAGATTTTAAGCAGCGGAGAAATGCCCTCGGTTACGAAAAATCTGAGCGTTGTTATGGTAAAGTCGGGAGACGGCTGGAAAGTAGAGGGCTCAGAATTGCCTGACTTGCTTGTTACAAACACTCTTAATGCTATTAATCAGATAAAGCAATAGTTTTTAATCGCCCACCCGGTTGCGCTCGCCGCCTCCGCCCCGAGCGCCGTCGGTTTTCCCCTTCGGGGAAACCGATTGGGGCGTTGCCCCAAACCCCTGTATATGCAATTACGTCACATTATAATTTTGATAAAGGCTTTGGCGACATTGCCGCCGCGGCTTGGGTGTGACCC
>CATWQA010000048.1 GCA_958352815.1 uncultured Eubacteriales bacterium | reverse complement strand
CCGCCTCCGCCCCGAGCGCGGTCGGTTTTCCCCTTCGGGGAAACCGATTGGGGCTGCGCCCCAAACCCCCAACAAAATTTTGATAAAGGCTTTGCCTTTGAAACCAGTGCACACCTGCCGCGTGCGGCAAACATATTATCCCGCATAATTTATATCCTTTCATTGGAATACCTGTCCGCCTAGCCCTGTTCCGCCCTGTCGGCAACAACTTAGGATTATTATTGACATTGCATACTATGTGCAACTTGGAACACTGCGAGCCGACCAACTTCTTTGAAGTTGGGTCACAGCCAGACCCGGGCGGTGTCGGTTTTTCCCCTTCGGGGAAACCGATTGGGACTCCGCCCCAAACCCCCATCAAAATGCGCCGTAGGCGCAGGGTTCCCGAAAAATCGAAGATTTTTTGGGAAGAGGAGCAAATACCCGAAAAAGCGTAGACTTGCCGAAAAGGCAAGTCGAGCGACAAGGGTATATTGCGACGAGGGGCGGCAATGTCGCCAAAGCCTTTATCAAAATGCCCCGCCATATAAAGGCGGGGCAAATGCTTTGCAGTTTATACTTTATAGAGCTTTATCAGATAGTAGATAAATGCGATTATCAAATATGCTATTATGCCGATAATAAGCAGGTTTATGTTCCAATGTGAATTAATCATCAGGCTTTCGTTGCCGGTGATTTTCTGCAGTCCGAGTTCCGCGTACATTCTGATTTTGTTATACAACGCCAGCCACAGCGAGCCCAAAGCGCACACGCCCATAAATATTGCGTAATTCTTCGCGCGCTTAGAATTTTTTATAATTCCCTTCACGCCCAGCACGAGCAGGACTACAGCCGCCGCAGCGAAAACGCCCGTCATAATCCATGTTACCATGGGCATATGTTCCAGGGCTGACGGTTTATAATAGAATTGGCGCAGGACAAGTACAACGATTATTGCAAGAATACCGAAGCTCAGGTTTATCATATACCAGTTGGTGAGCTTTTCTCTCTTTTGCTCTCTCTCCATAAGACGCTGTCTCTTTTTAGCGTTCTTCTCTTTTTTCGTCATTGTTGCCATGTTTAGTTTCTCCTTTTACACACATCAAATTTCATTTTTTTCGTACATAATTATTGATAAGGCAGTGCTGCCTGCCGTTTCGGTTCTGAGGATCCTTCTGCCCAAGCCTGCGGTGCGCACTCCGGCTGTCTCCGTCAGCAATTGGGCTTCCTCGTGGGAAAAGCCGCCCTCGGGACCGATAATAATCCCGATGGTCTCCGCATCTTCCTGCAGAACGGATTTAAGGTTGCGGGTGCCCATATGCCCCAGCTCCTCGTAGAACATTATGTTCATGTCCAGATCTTTCAGCATTTTTGCCATCTGCGGAACCGAGACGGGCATATGCACCTTAGGCACAAGACCTCTGCCGCACTGCTTTGCAGCCTCCTTTGAAATCTTGTTTAACCGCTCAATTTTTTGCGCGCCCTTTTTGTCATCCGAAATTTTTGCCACAGAACGCGCCGCTCTGAACGGCACTATCTCAAAGACCCCCAGCTCCACCGCTTTTTGAACTATAACGTCCAGCTTCCCCGACTTAGGTATTCCCTGAAACAGGGTGACCCTGATTTTCGGCTCTAAGTCCGAGGCGGAGCTGCTCAATATTTTGGCATAGGTCTCGCCGCTGCCGATTTCGGTCAGCTCAGCCGTGTACTCTGTGCCTGAGCCGTCGAACACCAGCACCTTATCCCCCGGCTCCATTCTTAAAACTCTGGAAATATGGGCGGCGTCCTCAACAATTTTTATAACGCCCCTTTGACCGTCAACGTTTTCGGGTTCGGTAAAAAATCTACGCATAACCCCTCCTACTGGTTTGTGTAACCGCCGTTGGACGGTTTTTTCTGGGACGGACGGCGGGGGCGGCGAGGCTTCTTAGGCGCCGTGCCTTGCTTGCCTGGCCCATTGTCCTTTGGGGCGGAGTCGCCGCTCTTTTTATTTTGAGAGCGTTTTGGTCTGCGGCTCGGCTGCTTCTTTCTGCGGGGCTGCTTGCTTGGTTCGGCCTCCTCAGCCTCCGGCTCCTCATGGGGAATATCCTCTTGGGGCTGAATTTTGGGAGTGAGGGTGAACCTATCAAGAGCCTCCTGTTCCTTTTTCTGCTTGAGCTCCTCAAGAGAGACGGTGGGAGGCTGACCTATAACGTTAAATTCGCCTACTTTATATACATCTGTTTTATGCCCCTCAACGCCGTCGGGCTTAACCCGAATTTGCTGCTTTAGGGTGTTGGTGTCAACAACCACGCCTGTGCCGTCAATTGTCTCAACGGCCGCGCCCCTTGGGGGCATAGATTTCAGAGCGTCCTCATAGGCGTTCTGCTCATACTGGAGGCAGCACATGAGCCTGCCGCAGACCCCTGAAATTTTGGTTGGGTTAAGGGATAAGCCCTGCTCCTTTGCCATCTTAATTGAGACCGGGCGAAAGTCGTCCAGAAAGGTGCTGCAGCACAGAAAACGGCCGCATATACCGATGCTGCCCAGCTGCCTTGCCTCGTCTCTGACGCCGATTTGCCTAAGCTCTATTCTGGTTCTGAACACGCTTGCCAGAGATTTTACCAGCTCGCGGAAGTCCACACGTCCGTCTGCCGTAAAGTAAAACAGGATTTTGCTCCTGTCAAAGGTATATTCAACGTCAATCAGCTTCATGTCCAGCTTGTGTTCCTTTATGAGCTCATTGGCGGTTTTAAAGGCTTCCTTTTCTTTAACAGTGTTTTCCTCAAGTTGCTTCTTGTCTTCATCGGTAGCTACTCTGATTATCTTTTTAAGAGGGGATTTCAGCTCGTCGCTGCTGACCTGTCGGTTGGGGATAGACACCTTGCCCATCTCAACGCCCCGAGCGGTCTCCACAATAACCATTGTCCCCACCGACAGCTTCATGCCGCAGGGGTCAAAGTAGTATGCCTTGCCCGCACTGTTAAATCGTACTCCTATAATTTCTTCCATGTAATTCCTCCCAATATTCGCATGACATGCAAAATGCCGCTATGCGAAAATTTGCGTTAGTTTTGAAAACACGTTCGTATTTTGCCGTAATATCCAAAAAGTTCAGGGCGCACTGCTCCGTCACAACCTTGCACAGCTCATTCAGCTCCGCCTGCTTGTCTCGGTTTGAAACCCTGTCGGTTATGCCCAGCTTCATGTGCATCAGGTCGTCAAAAAAGCTCCTGAGCACCGAGAGAATAAAGGGGATATTATCCTTTTCCCCCTTTAGAAAACGGGCAAATTCAAAGATATATTTGTTTTCGCCGTGCCTTAGGGCGGTCAGCCCGCTTATGGCTCTGCTGCGAAGCTCTCCGGGCTCGGCGCTGTCCAAAACCTCCAGCGCCTTGCCTATGCTCCCGCCGCCTATTACGGCTTTAACGGCAGCCTCGCTCTCGGGAACGCCTCGCCTCTCAATCAGGTATTTCGCCACCAGACTGTCCGCCAGGGGCGAGAAGCGAATAACCGTTGCCCTTGATAAAACGGTGGGCAGCATTTTGTTGTGGTTCTCGGTTATAAATATAATGGTGCAGTATTCCGGAGGCTCCTCAAACACCTTGAGCAGCTTGTTCTGGGAAGCAACATTCATGGTGTCCGCCTTGGGGATTATATAGACCTTGCGCTTTGCGCTGTAGGGCATTATGAAAATATCCTTGCGCATTTCGGAAACTGTGTCCACCAATATAGCGTCGGTCTTGCCCGACACTCCGTAGAGCTCGTTTGTGACAGTGATTATATCAGGGTGCTGCGCCTTTGAGGTGCCAACTATGCCGTTGGCAAACGCCTTTGCAGTTGTGTACCTCCCAACTCCCGCAGGTCCCGTAAATATATAGGCGTGGCCGATGCGGTCATGATTAAGGGCGGCGGACAGCAGCCTTTTAACGCTGTCGTGCCCGTATATCTCGTCAAATCCGCCGAATGTCTCCGTCACGGATTAATCACCTCCGCTTACCACAGAGATACTGTCAATATCAGTGTATTCGGTAATATAGTCAATAATCTCGTTGTTGATTAACTGCCCGGGAACGCATATAGGCACGCAGGGAGGACAGCAGTCCACTATCTCGGCGCAAATCCGTCCCGCTGCATTCTCCGGGGAAATGGTTTCGCTGTCTGCGTCAAACGCCTTGCGCATATCCATGGCAAGCTCTATTGACGGCAGGGGAACCTGCTTCTTTATGGGCTGGGGCTTGTACTCAGCCTTGGAAATGTCCGTTATTGCCCTGTCAATCAGGTCAAGGTCCCGAAGTGTGGTGCCTGCGGTTATATAGAACAGGACGTTGCGCTCGTCTACCATTTCGGGATATATGCCGTAATCCCGCTTTAACAGCTCCGCCGCTCCGTATCCGCTTATGCCCAGACCGCTGAAATCCACAACCAGCTTGGTTATGTCATAGTTGTTTTCAAGGCCGCTCTTTACTACGCAGGAAACCTTGTCCAGCACGCCTATTTTTGATTTAATATAGGTAAGCTTATCTGTTATCTCTTTAAGACGCTTTGCGCCGCCGCTCGTCATGGTATGTATTGCCTCGTCTATGGCGGCAAGCATTATATAGGAAGGGCTGCTGGTTTGCAGCAGGTTTATACATTTCGTGACCTGTTCTTCGGAAATCCGATTTGTGCCGCCTAAGTGCAGCAGGGCGGTCTGCCCCATTGAGGGCAGGGTCTTATGGGCGCTCTGAACCACCAGGTCGGCTCCCTGGCTTAAGGCTGTTCTCGGCAGCTCCTCGCTGAAAGCGAAGTGGGCGCCGTGAGCCTCGTCAACAATCAGGAACTTCCCTGCGGCATGTATGTTTTTGGCAAGGCGCTCAACATCGGAGCACACCCCGTAGTAGGTGGGGCATGTGAGAACAACCCCCGCAGCTTCCGGGTGGGCGCTTAGGGCGTCCATCACGGTTATGGGAGACATAGAGCCGTAAATGCCGTATGCATCCGCAAAGTCAGGCTCAATAAATATAGGCGTAACCTGACCCAGTATCATTGCGGATATGACCGATTTATGGCAAGCCCTGTCCACAATAAGGCTGTCGCCGGGCTTGGCGGCGGCAAGGATTGCGGCTTCAAGTCCCAGAGTTGAGCCGTTTACCAGGTAGTACGTCCGCTTGGCTCCAAAGGCGTTTGCGGCGCGCTCCAGGCTCTTTTTGATTATTCCCCGTGGGTCTCTGAGCTCGTCTGTGCCGTCAAGCTCGGTCAAGTCAATTTTAAAGGCGTTGCGCTTAAATTTTGAGCTGAGCCCCTCGCCGCCGTTGTGACCCGGCATGTGGGCGCGCACCTTATCCTTTTTTGAAAACTTAATCAGTTCCTCATACAAGGTTTTTCCGAACATATGAGCCACTCTTTCTGTTTATTAGAATTTTATTCTGTCGTTGATATACTGAGCAAGGTCGTCAATTTTTATACGCTCCTGCTCCATTGAGTCGCGGTGGCGAACTGTTACGCAGCCGTCCTCTCTTGAATCGAAGTCATAGGTAATGCAGAAGGGTGTTCCGATCTCGTCCTGGCGGCGGTATCTCTTACCGATAGAGCCCGCCTCATCGTATTCGCACATAAACTCTGAGGACAGCTTTGCGTATATGTCCTTTGCCTCCTCTGACAGCTTCTTTGAAAGAGGAAGAACTGCCGCCTTTATGGGGGCAAGAGCCGGGTGGAAGTGCATAACAACTCTTGTGTCGTTCTTCTCCGGGTCAACAACCTCCTCGTCATAGGCTTCAACCAGGAATGCGAGAGCAACACGGTCTGCGCCCAGTGAGGGCTCAATGCAGTAGGGGATATACTTTTCGCCCGTCTCCGGGTCGGTGTACTCCATTTTCTCGCCGCTGAACTCGCTGTGCTGCTTTAGGTCAAAGTCGGTTCTGTCCGCAATGCCCCAGAGCTCGCCCCAGCCAAAGGGGAACAGATATTCAATATCCGTTGTGGCGTTTGAGTAGTGAGAAAGCTCCTCCGGGTCATGGTCGCGGAGACGCATATTCTCGGGCTTTATGCCCAGAGACAGCAGGAAGTCCTTGCAGTGGTCCTTCCAGTAGGCGAACCATTCAAGGTCAGTGCCGGGCTTGCAGAAAAATTCAAGCTCCATCTGCTCAAACTCTCTCGTTCTGAAAATAAAGTTACCGGGGGTAATCTCGTTTCTGAAGGACTTACCCACCTGAGCTATGCCAAAGGGGATTTTCTTCCTGGCGGTTCTTTGAACAGCCTTAAAGTTTACGAAGATACCCTGCGCCGTCTCGGGGCGGAGATAAATCTCGCTGGAGCTGTCCTCGGTTACGCCCTGGAAGGTCTTGAACATGAGATTGAACTTTCTGATGTCGGTAAAATTATGCTTTCCGCACTCGGGGCAGGGAATGTTGTTTTCGTTTATATATTCAATCATCTTCTCGCTTGACCAGCCGTCGGCAGTCTGACCGCTGAAATCCTCAATGAGCTTGTCCGCTCTGAAACGAGCCTTACATTCCTTACAGTCCATAAGAGGGTCGGAAAATCCGCCCACGTGACCCGACGCTACCCAAACCTTGGGGTTCATAAGAATTGCTGCGTCAAGCCCAACGTTATAGGGGCTCTCCTGAATGAACTTTTTCCTCCAGGCGCTCTTAACGTTGTTCTTGAACTCAACGCCCAAAGGGCCGTAGTCCCAGGAGTTTGCAAGTCCGCCGTATATATCCGAGCCGGGATATATAAAGCCTCTGCCTTTACAGAGAGCAACTATCTTTTCCATTGTCTTTTCTTGGTTCTGCACTTAAATCCAACCTTTCCGTATAGTTAATCAAGTCATTAACATATTTTAGATATATTCTTCAATTTAAATCATCGTCGGCGGGTATACCCGCATTTAGACTATTATAATATAAACCCATATATTTTTCAAGGGTTTATTTGAAATTTATTGGGGTTTAGGGGGTCTTGGGCTTTTGAAAATGCTGGTAGTCGTAATAGGAGTCGCTCCATATTTCTCCGCCCCACTCCCAGCCGCGGGAGATAAAGATGTTGTAGACCCTGTCGCCGCTGCGGATTAATGCCGCCCTTTCAATGTCCGACAGAGCCTCCCCGCTTCTGTCGGCGTACTTTACGGCGTTCCTCGGGCTGACCGAGCCCGAAACCGTTACGTAGGGATTGATTTTAGGGTTAATGTCGATGGCTCTGCCGTAGGCGTGGTTAGACATTCTTGTTGTCCCGTTCACCACTCTGTAGCAAAAAGCGGAGGTGTTGTTATTGCCCATGGAAGCACGATCCAGAGAGTCCAGCTCCTCGGTCTGCTTATCATTAAAGTAGTCTATAAGCTCCATGCTTTCAATGGGATAGCCGGAGAGCAAAATCTCCTGAAAAATGTCCAGAACCTCATCGGCAAGCTCCCTGTCCACCACCATGTGCCCGATCTGCAGCTCCATGTTAAAATCCAGATAGGGTATGGAGAGGTAGCTCAGGTCATCGTAGGTAACGGTTGCGCCCTCGGGCATGGAAATTCCGTCCATAACCGACTTGATTTCCTCGGGTATAGGTTCATGGGAGCCTCGGGTTACAGGGGTGGGAGCGGGAGTTTCGGGGGCAGGAGTGTGTATATCGCCTCCCGTCGAGCCGCAGGACGCCGGTATAAGGCACCCGGTCAGGCACAGGGAAATTACCGCAACGCCCTTGAAAAAACCTTTAACATGCTTAAACATAATAATTTCTCAACTTTCTCAAAACTTAATAGGGAACAATCTCCGAAAAGCACATGTCGTCCCATTTGCTGCCGGGGTAAATACTGTCTATCCTAATCCTTATGTATGTTGTGTACTTAACAGTACCGAAATCAATGGGCTGGTAATAATAGCTGTGCTGGTCGAATATGTCCTGCAGGGTGAACTTCATTTCGCTGCCGTCGGAAAAGCTGACGGTTATATCCTTTGCCCTGCGGTTTGCGTAGTAAAGCCACATGTTGTAGTCGGGGCTGTACTTGGTGTAGCCGTTCAGGATTTTTATTCCCTTAACGGTCTGAACGCTGTCAGCCGACAGCTTAATCCACTCGCCCACCCCGCCTGAAACATTCCACGCCGTGGACGGGTCGCCGTCAGCGGCAAGGGAGGGGGAGTAGTTCCTCTTGGAGGAGGTCGCTCTGGTCTCGTCTGAAGCCGATATTGTGGGGAACACCGGGGAAACGTACACAGGCTCTGCCGTGGGAACAACAGCCTGAGTTGAAGTCTCGGAGGCGTTAGTGCCACTGTCGTCTCTGTTATACATTGCGGCGCATACTATTATGGCGGCCGCGGCAATAAGCGCCGCCAGAAGAATGAGCGTCACAATAAGCCCGGTGTTTTTCTTTTGCTTGGGCACAGCCCCGCTGTATTCGTATTTCTTCACAGGTTGGGGCGCAGGCCTGGGCACGGGCGCACCGCACCTGCCGCAAAAGGCAGAGCCCTCTCGGACATTCGCCCCGCAATTTTTGCATTTCATAAAAAACTCCTCTCTGCCGCTCCGTGTCGGCATGAATTAAGTAATAATATTTTTTTATTGTAAATTTTGATAAAGGCTTTGGCAACATTGCCGCCGCGGCTTGGAATGGCGGAATATGGGCTCGGCATTGGTTTAAAAGGCAAAGCCTTTATCAAAATATGAGTTAAAATGGGTTTATGTAAAAGTTTCTGTTACGTGGTCTCCTTTTCAATAAAAAAATACTGATATAAGAATACCATTATTTGTATGATATTGTCAATAAATAATTAAAATGTTATTTTTTTGAATTTTTTTCAAAAAAACACTTGATTTTTTTGATTAAATGCTTTATAATACGTATGTAGTTGTTTTTAGCAACACCGGTTGCACGATTTCGTGCCGTTTGCTCCTGCGATAAGGGAGCCTTGAGCATGTTAATTGCTTTAATAGCAATTAAAGTTTTTCATATAATCCATTCACCTAAGAAAAGACCGATGTGTTATGCATCGGTCTTTTCGTTAAAGTTTTGAGTTTGTTAAGTACAGCGTCTCTTATCTGCCCGCGGTAAGAAGGGCGCATATTAAAAAATGCGGGCGGAAAGGATATAACTTATTATGGAAAAGGTAATCGTAACAATTTGCAGAGAGTACGGCAGCGGAGGCAGAATTATAGGAGAGCGCGTGGCGGAAAGACTGGGCGTGCCTTATTACAACAGAAATCTGATCGATATGGCGGCAAAGGAAAGCGGTCTTGCCGAGGGCTATATTAACAAGTTTGAAGAAAAGGTTTCCTCGCCCTTTGTGTGGGGAATTCCTATGGGGAGAAACGGAGCGGCGTTTTCCGCCATGAGCGGGCATTATTATTCCAATGAGGAAAAGATGTATATGGCTCAAAGTAAGATTATCCGTCAGGTTGCCGGCGAAGGCTCCTGCGTAATTGTCGGCCGTCTTGCGGACTATATTTTGGAGGACGAGCCGGGCTGCATAAAGGTGTTTATTCACGGGGACAAGGACGCCCGTATTGACAAGGCGTTTAAGGAATACGGATATGCCACCAGAGCCGAGGCGGAGAAAGCGGTTAAGACCATCGATAAGAACAGAGCGGCGTACCACAAAAAGTATGCGGACAGGTCGTGGAGCGACTGCAGGAATTACCACCTTTGCTTAAACAGTACCTGGCTGGGAGCGGATAAGTGCGCCGATATTATTGTTGACGCAGTATCAAATAAGTAAATATTGTAGACGGGGATTTGAATTTATGTAAATCATTACGGTGTAGGGGGCGGCTTCCCAGACGCCCCGTATACAAACCAATGTGAAGGTATAACTCAACAGGGATAATCCATTAAAGTAAAATTCCAAATCCATATAATTCCGGCATAATCAGCCGGGTTGCTGCGCCCACCCCGTTGCGCTTGCCCGACCTCCCCAAGCGCCGGGGCGGGCAGGGCTCCCGAAAAATCGTTAGATTTTTTGGGATAGAGGAAGGACGACGCAGCGGTGTGAATGATTTTTGTTATACAAAAATCAGAACGTAGCGAAGTCTGTCCTGACGTGACTGCGCACCTCACGTGTCGCCTTAAATGCACCGCAGGTGCAAACTCGTGAAAAATCGCAAGATTTTTCGCGAAAAGGAGGAGCAAGGCAGCGGGCGAATGTTTTTCTTGTCAAAGAAAAACGTAGCTTAGCGTACTTTGCTCCGACGCCCTGCCGTGTTTGCCGTCCGCCTTTTGCAAAGGCGGATTTTTTCACAGTATTATTTTTTCGGCAATAAACACCGCGAGGCATGATATAAGGGCGACGGTGGTGAGCCCTTTTTTCATGTAGGCGAGAGCCGCAGCCACAGCCAGACCTATCAGCGCTGAATAAAGGCTTGAGGTTGAATAGAGTATGGCGGGGAAGGTCATGGCTCCCAGAACCGCATAGGGCACATAGTGAAGAAATGAGAGGAAGTACTTATTCTCAATCTTTTTTCTGAAAAAGGTCAGGGGCAGCATACGTATCAGGTATGTGACGGCTGCCATTATTCCGGTGTATATTAAAATCTTTCCGCTATCCATTTTGGTTCACCTCGGCGTCACTGTCTATGGGGGCGAGGACAGCCCCGAGCCCTGCGCAGACCAGGGCGCAGATTATAATAACAAATCCGCTTGAAACATGGCTTAAAGCCGGTATAAAGCTAAAGCAGGAGCTCAAAGCCACAGAGGCGAGCAGCACCAGTAATACGGCTTTGCTCTCCTTTGCGGGCGGCACCACGATTGCTATAAACATGCCGTATATGGCAATGCCGAGGGCGCTTCTGATTGAACCTGGGAGCAGCATTCCCGCCCCTGCCCCAAGGAGGGTGCCCAGAGCCCAGCCTATGTACGGAATTGTTTCCAGCCCGAACATATACCGCTGCCCTAAGGTGCAGGGATTGGTTACGGAGACGGCGAAAATCTCGTCGGTAACCCCGAAAGAAATTCCCAGTCGGCTCAGGACGCCTGTACGCCTGTCCAGCTTCTGGGAGAGGGAGAGGGACATAAGGGAGTACCTCAGGTTTATAATCAGCTGGGTCAGAGCGGCTTCTAAATATGACGCCCCTCCGAGCATAAGGGGAAGCCCGGCAAACTGCCCGGCGGAGGTCAGGTTTGTCATTGAGATGAGCAGAGCTCCCCATACGGGCAGACCGCCGCTGACCGCCATTATTCCAAACGTAAAGGAAACCGACAGGTACCCAAGCCCTATCGGTATTCCGTCCTTTAATCCGTGTAAATAGCTGTTTTCTGTATTATTCACGCTTATCCGTGCTCCCCATACCGCCGTTTCTCTTTTCGGTTGTGTTGTCGTCCTCTGTGAGCCCGTAGGGAATAAAAATCCCCTGAACGAACCCGTCTCCCCGCTTTAGCGAAATCGTCTTGCCTGTGTTGGTGTCGTTGGTTATCTTAACAAAGATGTGTCCCTCGTTGTCGGACTCGGAGTAGTCGCTGTCTATTATTCCCACGGTGTTGTTGAGCTGAAGCCTGAACTTGAAGCCCAGACCGCTTCTGGGGAACAGGCACAGCATCCAGCCCTCGTTGATTTTGACTCTTATTCCCGTAGGGATTGTTATGGTCTCCCCGGGCTTTAGGTCAAAGTCAACGGTGGAGTAAAAATCATAGCCTGCGCTGCCCACAGTGGCGCGGCGAGGCAGCTTTATTTCATCATAAATCTTTTCCGCATTTTCGCAGCTTTCAAAGGTGTCCTCCATGGCGGTCTTAAACTGCTCAAGGCTCACCTTTTCAAATTTTGCTATTCCTGACATAATCAATACCTCCCGTTTTAATTCAGTCGCAGTAGAGCACAACGCCCCCTGATTTCAGGGACTGCTCCACGTCTATTACTCTCTGGTTCGAGCTGCCCCGCCAGTGTAGCTTGGGGTCAAGCTTGTCCTGCTCAAACTTCCCATCAACCACCACGTCGGAGAGCCGAACCGCTTCCAGGTCTTTAACATCCTCCCAAAGATAGCCCGTGTAGAGCCAGATTGTCTTTTGGGGGAATCTCTGTTTAATTTCCCGCGCAATACGGGCGATTTCACTGCGGTTTGAGGGGTGGAGAGGGTCGCCGCCGGTAAAGGTTATGCCCGAGATGTAATCATGCTCCAGCTCGGCATAAATTTCATCTGTTTCAGCCTCTCCGAAGGGCAGCCCGCCCTGCTCGTCCCAAGTGATTTGGTTGTGGCAGCCGGGGCACCTGTGCTCGCAGCCCGCCGTCCACAGAACAACCCGCAGCCCGTCGCCGTTAAGCATATCGTCCTTAGTTATGTTGTGGTACCGCATGACTACATACTTCTCCTGTCTTTTATTTCCGCCATTTTCGCGTCGTTCAGTCGGGTGTCTCCCTTAACTCTGGAGTATGACAGGTAGCCGTTCATCCTGTCGATTTTTGTCAGATTGCGGCTGCCGCACTTGGGGCAAACGTCCATTTCCAGCTCTTGGTGACCGCAGTCGTCGCAGTACGCCAGGGACAGGTTAACGCCCTCGTAAAAGCCCATATCCATCGCCCTGTGGATTAAGGTCTCAATTGCCTTTTTGTTGTAGTCCACGGGATATTTAACATACTGGATTTTTCCTCCGTTCATCAAGTCCCAGAACCTCTTTTCCAGGTTCTGCTTCTGAATAGGGGTTATGTCCTCGGAAACGTGGCAGTGGAAGCTGTTGCTGACGTATTCTCTGTCCGACACGTTTTCGATTATGCCGTACTTCTTTCTGAACTGCTTAACCTGAAGGCCGCACAGGTTTTCCGCAGGGGTTCCGTAAAGGGCGTAGAGATGCCCGTCCTCCTCCTTAAATTGAGCAACCTTTTCGTTAATGTGCTCCATAACCTCAAGGGCAAACTCCCCGTCCTCAACCAGAGAGGTTTTGTTGTAGAGCTCCTGCAGCTCGTTAAGGGCGGTGATGCCGAAGGAGGCTGTAGCCGATTTGAGCAGGGGCTTAATCTTGTCGTGAATACCCAGGTGCCCGCCGTAAAAACCGCCCTCGCAGTACGCCAGAGGATTGGTGGAGGCTCTCATCTCGCCTAAGTATTCATAGGTGCGGATATGCAGCCGCCGAATAAGCTCCAGATAGTAGTCAAGAACCTCGTAAAAATCGCGGCTCTCCTTTTGAGACTTGGCGTAAATCATAGGCAGGTTAAGACTGACAGCGCCTATGTTAAATCTGCCTACGAATATGGGCTCGTCCTTTTCGTCTGCCGGGTTCATGCCGCCTCTCTCATACCATGGGGAGAGAAAGGCACGGCAGCCCATGGGCGAAATGACTTTTTTATATTTCTTATACATGCTTGCCACGTAGCCCTCCCCCGTGAGAGAAAGCCAGTCGGGGTACATGGTCTTTGCGGAGCACTCAACTCCCGCGCGGAAAACGTCCTCCAGCTCCTTGCCGGGGCCGTGGAGGTTCTCATCATAGAGGAACACAATCTTGGGGAACAAAACAGGCTTCTTGCACTCCTTCTTGCCCTGTCCGTTTTTGTGAACGTTGAGGAGAGAGACGGTTGCCATCTTTTCAAATTCAGCCGTTCCCAGTCCTGCGGTCACGGTGATAAAGGGGTAGTCCCCCCTGCTTGACGCCACGGTGTTGAATTTGTACTCCCAGCCCTGGAAGCCCTGCTCAAACTCACGGCGTACGTCCTTCATAGCCTCAGCCTCAGCCTTTTCCTCGGCAATACCCATATCTATGTAGCGGTCTCTGTTTTTAACGTAGGTCTTTTCTGCATAGGGAGCCAAAAGCTTGTCAACCTCAGGCACGGTAAATCCGCCGTACTGCTGACTTGCTGCCGAGAGCACAATATCGCCTATAACGTCAAAGGCAACGTCCAGAGACTTAGGCTCGTTGTACCACAGGTTGCCCATTTCAAAGCCGCCCTCCAAAACCGTCTTTACGTCAAAGAGGCAGCAGTTCATGGTGTCCCGCCTTGCGGACATATCGTGAACATATATATATCCGTCGCGGCACGCCTGGAGCTCCTCAACAGTCATAAAGAATTTCTGATAGAGCTCCTTGTTAAGCTGGTTGAAAATAAGAGAACGCTTGGTTGAAACCAGAGCCGAGTCGGAATTGGAGTTTTCCTTGTCTCCTATGTACATAATCGCCTGGCTCTTTTGGTAAACCTCGTCCAGCATATGAACAAAGTCCTGCTTGTAGTTCCTGTAATCCCTGTAGCTCTTGGCAACAATAGGGTTCACCATGTCCAGGGCGCTTTCAACAATGTTGTGCATCTCGGAAATATGTATCTTGCTCTTGCCGATGCTGAATACTCGGCTGTCCACAAAGGAGCAGATGCTGCCGATGTCCTCATCGGTAAAGGTGATGAGGGCGCGGTTTGCCGATTTCTTAACGGCGATTACAACCTTTTCAACGTTGTAGTCTTCTTTTGTGCCGTCCTTTTTGATTATTTTGATTGCTTTAGTATCTTTTTTCATTTTCGTACTCCTAATTAATCCAATATGTAGTGTTAATGATTAAAGCTTTATTTTGAAACTTGTTTATTTTGATAAAGGCTTTGGTGACACTGCCGCCGCGGCTTGGCATGGCGGAATATGGGCTCGGCAATGGTTTCAAAGGCAAAGCCTTTATCAAAAAATATGATTTAAAATAATGTTGGTATTAATATGCCGCCAAGGCGGCGGGGACTGCGCGCCTCACGTGCGGTCTGCACCGGCAAAAACTAAGGAATATTATTGACATTGGTTACTATAGCTT
>CATWQA010000047.1 GCA_958352815.1 uncultured Eubacteriales bacterium | reverse complement strand
CAAATCGGACTGTTGCTTCTGACCTCGTCGCTGCCCGCCGCCTTTTTTATTACTGCCGCCCCTACCTTGTAGCTGTCGTTTAGGTCGTAAAGCTGCACGTTATATGCGGTGTCGCTTATTAATGCGGTCAGGTCGGTCACCTCATATTTCTTTATGTCGCTGTCGTCCTCGGGAATCAGGAAAACCTTTGTGTCGGAGCTTAACTGATATTTTGATGCAAAGATATTTATTGTATCATAATATTTTGCGGAGTCTGACGCAAAATTCATTGTAAAAATATCGGTGTTTACAGCCCCGTAGCAGTCTGTTGCCGTATCGATAGCAGCAAGCGTGCCGTCCCCTCTTAAGGTGAACTTTACAAGCTGAGGGCTCAGGTTTGATATGCTGCTGAGCGCCGAAGTACTGCCGTTCAGAGCGGTTTTTGAGGTTGCCGTAAGCTCCTCCGCTTTTCCCGTTTCGGTAATAATTTGAAGGTCAACCGAGGAGTTAAAAACATCGCTTTGGCTTGAAACTCTTCTTAAATATCCGTAACTCTCCGAACGCCCGGCGTTTGAGCAGTACACTATATTATTGTTTATATCGAGGTATGCTGTAACATTGCCCGAAGTAGGCTCTATTACGGCTCCCGAATTTTTAAAGTATTCCGAGGTCTTGTAGGCCTTGCCGTTGATTACGCACTCGCCCTCCGCTGCATTGACGCTTGTTACGGCTCCGTACGCCGTGTCAACCGATATGCGTATATCGATAATCTTGCCGTCCTCGCTTATTGCCGCGCACACCACATCGTTTTGATTAAGCATATAATCGGGAGAATATTCAAGAGCATCCCCATCGTTTTGCAACATGATCATATCTGCGCTGTCAAGGTTCAGGTTTACGCCGCCCTTGTTCCTGTCGGAAAAGGTTCCGCCTATCCTTGCGCCACCGCTTACAATATATGTGTCATAGTCGTATACCATAACATAGTCCGCCGTGCTGCTGTTATTTGCGATAATCTTAATAAAGCCGCAGCTAAAGTTTATGTCGGAGACCAAGCCTACCCTTGTTTTATACTTGTAATTATATATTATTTTGGTGTTGTCGTTTAGTGTAACTCTCTGTTCTCTGCCGTTGTCACTTTCGTAGTAAATACTGTTGCCCTCAAAACGGTCAAAGCTGTTATAATCTATAACAGTGATTTTGGTGTTCTCGCTTTGTTCTATGTACAGGGCGGTGTAATCCTTGTTATTGTCCTCCTGCACGTAGGCGGTAACGTTTGTGCCGAGATAAGGCAGAACATGGCAGTCACCTATTTTGCACACTACATCATCTATAACAAATCTGTCCTCGGTTGCCTGTCCTTCCGCAAAAACACTTGCATATCCCACGTCGGTTATCTCGCCGACCTTTTCGTATATACCATGATACTTATTTAAAATAGTGTCGCCGTCAAACTCATATCTGTTTTGACCGCTTCCAAAGGTAGTCTGACTGATAACCTCCACGTCAAGACTGTTATCCATTAGGATTGCCGCGTCGCCTCGGCAAAGCTTGTCCTCATAGCCAAGCTCATCGACGCCGTCAAGGAGCTTGAGCCGTGACGCCTCGGTCATAAAGCCGAAGGGATAGCCGCCCTTTTCGTTGGCAACAACGGTATATCCCAATGAGGACACCATAATCTTTACCGCTTCCTGCAAGGTTACATTGTCCTCAGGATTAAAGTGCCCGTTTTCATCGCCGTTTACAATTCCCATGCCGTACAGGGCGTAAATTGCCCCCGCTCCCCAATAATCGCTGTCTACATCGGGGAAAACCTGCTTTAAGGCTTTGGGGTTAAAGGTTTCGTCAAGGTTCAGCAGCCTTGCAATCATTTTTGAAAACTCGGCTCTGGTAATATCCCCGTCCGGATTAAACTGTGTTTGGCTGTACCCGTTTATAAGACCTAAGTTTTTAAGCTTTGTTGTTGCGCTGTAGTACTTGGTTGAAACGCAGTCGGTAAAGCCAATCTCGTTTGTGTTATGCGGGCGCAGCTCCACGCTTTCTATACAGGGCGACCAGGGCGTTCCTCCCACGTTTCCGAAAATAATTTTCACGTACTTTGCGGAGCTGTCCAGCTTTTTCAGGCTGTAGTGCACTGTTATCCACTTTCCGCCCTCAACGGTGTCCACTGTGGTAATTGGGTTTACGGCGTACCAGGACTCGCCGTCCGCCGAATACTCAAAAGAGAAGTGAGATATAGTCTCGTTTGGAGAAAAGGCTGTGTTAAACACAAAATATCCGCCGCTGTCCACCTCATACTCAAGGTATTCTGCGTCCGAGGTTACCCTGATTATATGAGTGCCGTCATTAAAGGCGTACATATTTTCTTCGGTAACAACATCTAAGACTAAGCCCTCGCTCATGTCAATTACGCGGCTGAAGTCCGCGCAGTCATCATACACATCTTCCGCAAATGCCATGGTCTCGGCACATATTATACACAGGGCAGCCGCGCCGACTATAGCTAAAATCTTAAAAATTCTTTTCATATTTCCATTCTCCTGTTACTTAAATGAGCTTATCTTTGCCACATAGGCAATATCGATAATATTCACTTTTTCATCACCGTTAATATCGGCGTCTCTGTATTGCTTCCACTCAGCATCACCGGAGCTTTTATTATAGCATTGCAAAACTGCTTCAAGGTCTGCGCTGTCTATAGCTCCGTCGCCGTTCATATCCCCAATCAAGGCGGGCTTTAAAGTTACCTCAATTTCGCTTGAAAACCCAAATTCGGGGCATTCAGCTTTTAGAACAAATTTACCGCCGCTTGGGAAGCTGCTGTCGATGCGGATGGTTCCGCTTTGGTCAACGGAAACACCCTCAAAATCACTTTCGGCTATGGAGTATAAAATCTCGCTTTTAATAATTTCGCCTATATTATCAACAATTTCCCCGCTGTACACATAATCGGTGTAGTCATACCGCGGAATTATGAGCTCCCTGTCTCCCTTTATGTTAATTCCCTTCGGAACAGAGCTGCCTATCGTAAATGACACCTGCGACACGAGAGGCGTCCACCAGTTTACGGTTTCGGGATAAATTATTTTTACGAGCTTTGTCTCCTCAATATCCGATAAGGTGTAAACTGCTCTTGTCCACTTTCCCTCAGCTTCGGTGTATTCACATGTAAATTCCGCGTCAGTCCATTCCTCTCCGTCAAGTGAAGTTTGGAAGCTGAAATCAACCAACGCCTCGCCACCGTAAAAGTATGAAACTATTTCTGCGCCGTTTGCATAGGGCGCTTCATAAACAATTTCCGCCTCTCCGGCAGTCGGTCTCTGGAAGGTGGTAAAATCGTCATAAAAGGCTTCCCTGCTGCCGTCGTCGGGAATTAGGTAGGCATACACATTTGTATAAGAATACAGCTCCTCAAGACTGTCGCAGTCATATACGATATCAGGCTCGAATGTGAAATCAGGCTCCTCCGTGGGCTCTAAAGGAGTTTCTGTAGGTTCCGGTTCCTCTGTCGGTTCTGCTGTCTCAATCGGTTCTGTCGGCTGGGGGGTTCCGCTTTCCTCAGGCAGCGGCTCCTCCGTGGGCTCTAAATCTTCCTCCGCCGTATCCTCATCATCTAATGCCATTCGCTCACCGACTACCGTTTCGGAGCTTTCCGTTGCTTCCGGTTCCTCTGTGGGCGGGGGATTTAAAATATTATAATAATCCCAAAGCATTTTCGCCGTTTCAGCACGGCTAATGCTGTCAAATGGTCTGAAGCAGCCGTTTTCGTCGCCGTTTATTATTCCTGCCATGTACAGATTATCCACATAGCCTACCGCATATTCCGCTATATCCTGCTCGTCCTCAAAGTTTATGTTAAGGCGGACGGAGTTTAAATCCACACCGAGATACTCCGCGCTTCTGCAAACCATTGCAGCGGCTTCTTCACGGGTTATATCTGAATCGGGCATAAATGTTCCGTTCTCATAGCCGCTGACTATGCCGCCCTTTGCCGCTGTTAAAACATAGGGCGCATACCATTCGTCCTCGACTACATCGGTAAACTCTGCTTGGGAATAGTCCTGCTCAAGTTCAACCCCGAGAGACAGGACCAAGATTTTACAAAATTCGGCTCTGGTAATGCTGTTGTTCGGTCTGAAGCTCTTATCCTCATAGCCGCCGATAATATCAAGTTCATACAATCCTAAAATTGCAGACTCCGACCATTCCGCATCATTTAAGTCGGTAAAAATCACAGGCGTATCGGTAGGAATGCTTGGGTCAATGGGCTGAATGGTGGGCGACAGGCTTGTAACGGTATTTCCTCCCTGAACGGTGAAGCCTCCGCCATAGCTGCCGCCGCCTCCGCCTCCTCCGCCTCCGCTTGAAGTGGTCTTTGCGGCGGCGGTCACGGTTGCGGACGCACTCATATCACTGTATATGTTGTAATCCATTCCGTCATTTACTATTACGGCATCAGTCAATGTTACGGTTGACGACCCGCTTTTCTTTACGGTAAACTCCACTGTTGCCAATGTATTTCCTATAGCGGCGCTGTCTGACGTTTTTGAAAACGCCAGCTTTACATTGTTCTTTTCGGAGGTATCCTCAGCGGATATATAATCTCCCTCTATTCCGCAATCCGCCTTGCTGTATGTCAGAAAGCTTTCATCAAAGTTCAGGGAAAACTCATAGCCATAGGGGTTTGTTAAGTTTTCCGCCTTAATTGTTATGTACGCCGTGTCCCCTACCTTTAAATTGCTTATGGGGCAAGCGACTGAAAACGCCGCGCTGCCGCTCTGCTCATAGGGTATGGGAACCGTCTCGGCATATGCGGTTGTTCCAAGCATTACCGCAACAACCAATGTTAGAATTAAAAAGTTTTTTACGTTTTTCATAATCCACCTCTTAGATTAATTTTATTACCGCCTTCACGGTGAGAAGTCTGCCTCCCCATGGAGAGACAGACCGAATTTTTTTATCTTTGGTAAAACGCCCTATAGGCTTTAAAAGCCATGTATATATCCAGCTTTCCGGCTGTCTCATAGGGGGAGTGCATGGAAAGCAGAGGTACGCCCACGTCAACAACTTCCATGTCCAAGTTGGCAACAAAGCCCGCAATAGTTCCGCCGCCGCCGCCGTCAATTTTACCCAGCTCACCGGACTGCCAGCACACACCGCCCTCGTTGAATATTCTTCTTATACTTGCCATAAGCTCTGCATTGGCGTCGCTGGAACCGCTCTTTCCGCCTGAGCCGCTGTACTTTATAACGCCTATCCCGCCGTTTATAACGGGAGCGTTCCGTCTCTCGCTTGCCTCGGCAAAGTTGGGGTCAAAGGCCGCACACACGTCTGCCGACAGACATATTGAGTTGGAAATTGTGTCTCTCAGCTTAATATCGTTATAGTTATCAACTCTCTTTTCAACTATCTTCGCAAGGATATTTTCAAAATATCTTGATCGCATTCCCGTGTTGCCCACGCTGCCGATTTCTTCTTTGTCCACCAGGAGACATATTGCGGTATACTTAGGCTTCTTAAGGTCTGCAACGGCTCTCATCGCGCCGTAGGCACAAACTCTGTCATCCTGACCGTAAGCGGCAACCATGCTCCTGTCAAAGCCCAAATCCCGAGCCTTGTAGGCGGGGACAGCCTCAATTTCGGAGCTTATAAAGTCCTCCTCGCAAATGTCATACTTCTCGTTCAGCATAGACATTATATTATACTTAACCTTTTCCTTAACCTCCTTGTCGCAGTCCTCCGCTTCAAGGTTGCCCAGAATAATATTGAGGCTCTCGCCTGGAATTGCCTCGGACAGCTTTTTCTGCATCTGCTCTCTTGCAAAGTGAGGAAGAACGTCTGTAATCATAAAGGTTGGGTCGTCCTCGCTCTCGCCCACGTTTATGTCAATCTGGGTTCCGTCCTGGAGCGTTGCTACGCCGTGAAGGGCAAGAGGAATGGTTGTCCACTGATATTTTTTAATCCCGCCGTAGTAGTGGGTCTTAAAATACGCAAAGTGGCTGTCCTCATATAGGGGATTTGGCTTTAGGTCAAGGCGGGGAGAATCAATATGGGCTCCCACAATAGAGGTGCCCTCGGTTATGTCCTCTGTGCCAATGACAGCCGCCACAACGCCCTTGCCGCGGTTGATGGTATACACTCTGTCCCCGGGCTTTAACTTCTCATAAACACCAAGAGGCTTAAAGCCGTTATCCTCAAGAAACTTTTTGGCTTCAACGGCAAATTCTCTTTCAGTCTTAGCCTTATCGAGAAAAGCCTTGTAGCTCTTGCTGTATGAGTTAATATTCTTTTTCTCATCACTGCTTACTGTTGAAAACTTGTTTTTGTTCTCGTAGAACAAATCCTTTTTCTCTGATTTTGCCATGCTCATATCTCCTTATCTAATCATAGATTTCTTTATATTTTTCATAGGACGAATTAACTCCCTCAACATATCCCCTCGTCTCAGCAAAGGGTATAGACGCAAGCCCACCCTTGCCGTCGCTGTACCTATCGTCTTTAAGCCAGCTGTCAACATTTCCTATACCGCCGTTGTAGGCTGCCACGGCAAGACTAATATCGCCGTCATACTTATCCAGCAGCCATGACAGATAGTAAGTACCTATATGAATATTTATGTCAGGCTCATACAAATCATCGGGAAGGGTAACGTCCATTTTCAGTTTTTTTGCGCAGTCGGAAGCAGTCTCTGTTTGCAGCTGCATAAGACCGTAGGCTCCCGCCTTTGAAACAGCATATTGGTCAAATCCGCTCTCGGTTTTAATAACCGCATAAACCAGATATTTGTCCAAATCATACTTCTTGGCATGTTTTTCAACCAAATTCTGGTATTTAATAGGATACTGCTGCAGCATAATACTGTCGCTGACGTTGCCGAACAACTCATTTAGCTTCGCCGTGCAGCCCCTCAGCAAAAACACCAGCAAAATAACCGTCAAGATTATAAACAACACTGCCCATAAGCAGCCTCTGTTTTTCTTACGGGTGCGCCTGCGCTGTCCGCGGTTTGAACTCCTCATAAACCTACCTCAAAATTCTTCATAATCTCCCCATATAAAACCCTGACCTTTTCTTCAAGCTCCTCAAAGCCGTCCGAATTATTTTCGATTACATAATCGGCTCTGCGGCGCAGCTCGGAATTGCTAAGCTGGCTCCCAATCCGCTCCAGCACCTGCTTCCGAGTCAGCCTGCTTCTTGCCATAACCCGTTTTATCCTAACTTCCTCCTCTGCAATAACCGCAACGGACTTATCGTAGGAAATCGGGAAGTCACAGGTAAACAGCAGAGGCACGTCAAGAACAATCAAGTCAGAGGAACAGCCATCAAGCTCGGCTCTCATCTTTGAAAACACGTGCTTGTGGGTGATTTCGTTTAAGGCCTTTAGCTGCGCCTCGTTTCCAAACACAATTGATGCCAGAGCCTTTCTGTCAACGCTTCCGCCCGCACTTAAAATCCCGTTTCCGAAATAGGAGACAACCTCGTTATATGCGTCCTCGCCCTTGTTCATTATGTTCCTCGCAATCTCGTCTGCGTCAATAATATACGCCCCAAGCTTTTCAAAAATACCTGCGACAGTGCTTTTCCCCGCACCTATTCCGCCTGTTAAACCAATTACCATAACATCAAACCTTTATTACATCTTTGCTTAGATTATAGCATATATTTTCGCAATCCACACTATATAAACAAAACTATTACCGTAATTTAATAAAATTGTTATTTTGTGTCGTACCAGCTGCGCCCCGAATTTAAGTCAACAAGGAGGGGAACCCGTAAATCGGCAGCATTCTGCATTTCCTCACGGACGATTTTTTCAACGGCCTCCTTTTCCTCAACATATGCTTCAACGATAAGCTCATCGTGCACCTGTAAAATCAGCTTTGACTTAAGCCCCTCGGCCTTTAGCCTCTCATAGACGTTTACCATTGCGATTTTTATAATGTCGGCGGCGGTTCCCTGGATAGGTGCGTTTCGGGCAACACGCTCTCCGAAGGCCTTGGTTATCTTATTGCTTGCCGCAAGCTCCGGCAAGTACCTGCGTCTGTTGTACATAGTTGAGACGTACCCGTCCGCTGCCGCCTTTTCCACAATAGTTTTCATGTACTCGTCAACGCCCTTATAGTGCTTTAGATAGTCGTTAATATATCTCTCGGCTTCCTTTCGGCTGACCTTTATGTCCTGAGCCAGGGAAAATGCGCCTATACCGTATACAATGCCGAAGTTAACAGCCTTCGCCCTAAAGCGCATTGTTGCGTCAACCTCATCAAGAGGAACTCCGAATACCTGAGCGGCGGTCTGCCTGTGAATATCAAGGTTTTCTCTGAATGCGGCGCACATATTTTCGTCATCGGATATGTGAGCCAGAACCCTGAGCTCAATCTGGGAATAGTCTGCGTCCACAAGGATTTTATCCTCACCCTCCGCTGCGAACATTTTCCTGATTTCCCTGCCAAGCTCTGTGCGTACCGGAATATTCTGCATATTGGGCTCGGTGCTGCTTATTCTTCCCGTGGCGGTTACAGTTTGGTTAAAGCTGGAATGTATCCGCCCCGTATTTTTGTCTATAACCTCAATAAGACTGTCCACATAGGTAGAGTTCAGCTTTGTCAGCGTTCTGTATTCGATAATATCCTCAATTATGGGATGAGAGCCGACCAGCTTGTTAAGTACGTCAATATTGGTGGAATAGCCGCTCTTGGTCTTTTTGCCGTGGGGCAGCGACAGGTTCTCAAATAGAATATGCCCCAGCTGCTTCGGAGAATTTATGTTAAATTCTTCACCGGCGTATTCATAAATCTCATCCTTCAAAACATCGATTCTTGATTTCAGCCGCTTTCCAAACTCCGAGAGCTCGTGCTTATCCACATACATGCCCGTTATTTGCATATCCGCAAGCACCTTAATCAGCGGCAGCTCTATTTCATAGTACAGCTGCTCCTGGTTATTTTTCTTTATGTCATCCTCAAAATATTCCGTGAGTTCAATTATGGCGGCAAGAACGTTTGTCTCGTCCTCCTCCTCGCCTATAGCGTCAAAGGAAAGCTGCCCGCCGTCGTCAACGCCTGCCATATCGGAGCCTTTCAGGCTCTTGCCCAGGTAATCAAAGCACAAAATGTCAATATCATACTTTGTCCGCGACGGATTGTTTATATACGCCGCGATAAGCACGTCAAAGCCCGGGCTTTCGTAGTCAATTCCCATTTTATTCAGCTTTAAAATGTCGATCTTTATGTCGTATCCGAATTTTTTTATATCCTTATTCTCAAAAATCCGCTTTAAGCCATTCTCGCCGATTTTGCAATTGTACAACGTCTTGCCGTCTGTTGAAAAGTACAGCTTATCCGAGTACTCATTAAGATAATAATATACGCTCCCGTCCGACCCGATTATATTCAGCGCCTCCGCCTCACTGACGGCTGCGCTCTCCGAATTAATCGGAGCCGTTGCCTTTTCCGACAGACTCAGCTTTTTCAAAAACGACTTAAAATTCAGCCTGACAAAGAGCTCTCCTAATTTTTCGTTATCGGGATTTCCGAGCTTATAGTCCTCAAAATCAAACTCAATGGGCACGTCTCTTACGATTGTGGCAAGGGTCTTGCTCATTTTTGCCATATCCTCCCCGTCTTTCAGCTTGGTTCTGACTGAGTTTGTCACCTCAATTTCATCAATCTTGTCATATATATTTTCAATGCTTCCGTATTTCTGTATCAGGGAAAAGGCCGTCTTTTCGCCGACTCCCTTAACCCCCGGAATATTGTCGCTGGGGTCGCCCATAAGTCCCTTTACGTCAATGTATTCGGCAGGGGTCACGCCGAATTTTTCATAAACCCCTTTGTCGTCATAGGGAGTGGTGGTCGTATTGCCCATTCGGGTTACAACCAGCTTGACCACGGTATTTTCCGAGCACAGCTGCAGGTCGTCCTTATCACCGGTAAGAATACTGCAAGCCACATTATTTTCGTCGCAAATTCTTGAAACCGTTCCGATAATGTCGTCCGCCTCAAAGCCCTCAAGCTCAATACACTTGCAGCCCATAGCCCGCAGCACCTCTTTCATAACGGGGATTTGCACGATAAAATCCTCGGGTGCAGGCTTTCTCTGGGCTTTATACTCCTCAAACATTTTGTGCCTGAACGTGGGAGCCTTCAGGTCAAACGCCACGCCTAAATAGTCCGGGCTCTCATCTTCAAGATACTTAAATAAAATATTCAAAAAGCCGTATACCGCGTTGGTGGGCGTGCCGTCGGGAGCGGTCAGCTGCCTTATTCCGTAGTACGCCCTGTTTAATATGCTGTTTCCGTCAATAATTAATAGTTTTTTATCAGCCATAACTTAATCTCCGCTCACTTATTTATATATTTTAAAATTAAATCGTATACCTCTTTGATGTCCTTTTTATCCACTATTTCAGAGGAGGTGTTTTTATTCAGCACCGGCAGGTCAATCTCCGCCGAAACAATGCCCTTTCCCTTTATGCTGACAGCGCCTATGTCTCCGTCTTCGGCCTTTTTGCCGACCATCTTAACCTTGCCGCCTGCCCCTGATATACTCTGAACCAAACATCTGTCTGGAATGGTCTCGTTTACCATAAGAGGGACTGCTGCGCCGCAGCCCGGCTTTATCTCGGAATTTTCTATGGTGTCAAGAACGATTGCGCAGCTATAATCCGCCTCGTCAATGTCAAGGTTCAGCTTTGCTCCCCTTGCTCCCACCTGCCTTTGAGCCGTAAAAACACAGGTCACGTTTTGCTTTAGGTCGCTCTTTAACAGCTCCGTCAATATTCCGCAGCACGCCCGCAGGCCTATAGCCTTGTTGCAAAGACAGCTTTCGCCGATAGCCGTAAACCTGCTCTTAAACCCTGCGTAATCACCAATCATGACAGACTTTTCAACGTCCGACTTTTTGTCCGCTCCAACATCGATAAACAAATCGGATAATGCCGCGGGCTTTTCGCGGTCAGCCTTGGTTGTCAGGTGCACCGCCTTCAGGGAAATAACTCCGCTCAGCTTTTTATCCCCCACAACGACAGCTTCAGATATAACCGACTGCGGTCTGATTTTTCCAACAGGCTCAAAGCCCAAAAACGCTCCGCCGCCCTTTTTGATACTGCTGATTATAAAGCCCACCTCGTCCATGGGAGCTGTGAGCAATATATTTTTATCTCCCTCTCCTTTCTTTTTTGCGATAATATTGCCGATGCTGTCAACCTGTACGCTGTCGCATACCCCGCTTATCTCCGATAAAATCAGTTCTCTGACTTCATCTTCCTTTCCCGAAACCCCAAAGGCTTCCGAGAGCTTTTGTATAAAATCCATATTATTCATTATCTTCTTGCCTTTCTGCCCGCCGTATTCTTTTACGCGCTTATCGCAGGCTGATAAAACGCTATATGCGGCTTACTGCCTCTGCCACAAGCTCCGCCGCCGCTCTTAAATCATCCTCTTTCAGAACCTCAACATTTGTGTGCATATACCGCAGAGGGATTGAAATAAGCATTACGGGAACGCCCTTTCCCACGGTCTGAATTGCCCATGCTGTAGTTCCCGAGGCTCCCCCCGCAACCTCTATTTTATAGTCGATTTTGTTCTTTTTCGCAAGCTCAATAAGAGCCAGTGTTTTGCTGTAGTCAACATTGGGGCCTCTTAATATAACCGCCCCGCTTCCCAAATCAAAAACGCCGCTGTCGTCCTTTGAATCAGCTGTTGTGCCGTGAGTTACGTCAACCACAACTGCCATGTCGGGTTCAACGCCGTAGCAGCTTGTGTACGCTCCTCTCAGGCCAACCTCCTCTTGGGTTGAAAAAACAATGTATATATCATTTTCGGGCTTGGTCTTTGCGATTTTACCCAAGGCAGAAATCATAACCGCCATGCCCGAACGATTGTCCATTGCCCCCGAGCACAGGTTATTGCACATTAGCTCCGTAAAGTCATAGTCAAAAATAATGTGGTCACCGATACTGATTTTTTTCAAAAGGGCTTCCTTTGGAAATCCCGTAAAGATTTTCAAATCCTTGATTTCGGCATTTTTCTCGGCTCCGTCCTTGGGCACTGTAATAACGCCGTTTACGGTTTCTTTTCCGAAAATCTTTACTTTCAATCCCGGCAAAATCCTATGGTCAATACCTCCCACGGCGACAAAAGAGAGATTTCCCTCATCGTCAATATCCGAAACCAGAAAGCCGACCTGATCCATATGGGCTTCAAGCATTATCTTTTTGCTTCCTTTTTTGCCGTTTATCTTTCCTATAAGATTCCCCATTTTGTCAACAGCTATTTCGTCACAGTATTTTGACAAATATTTTTCAGCCGTCTTGGCAATGGGGCATTCGTTGCCGCTGACGCCGTACGTCTGCGTCAGCTCCTTTAAATATTTTTTTATATTCATTTAAATCTTCCTTTCGATGACATATTATTTCTCTCGGCACATAGATTTTATATATAGGAGGCAATAATATGAAAAAATTTCTTAATGAGAACCTGCCGGCTGTTGTGGGAAATATAAACAGTTCCGGAATACGAAACCGATACAGAAGCAATATTTCCGAACTGCTTTTCAGAAACAGACTTGTATTTTTCATATCAGTTGCCGCCATACTTACAGGCGGAATTGTGGGCGGAATTATTTACTCCTGTTTCCCGCAGGAATCAAAAAACCTTATATTCTCCTATATGCAGAATTACTTTACAGGGTCTGTAATTGTAGGCGCGTCCCATGCCGAGCTCTTTAAGAAAGCTGTGTATGAGGGCGTTTTCACCGGTGCGTTTATTGCCCTTTGCGGTATAATAACCGTTTTGTATCCCCTTGCTTTCCTGCGCTTATTTTCAAAAGGTTTCAGCATGGGTTTTACCGTAACCTTTCTGATTGCAAGATACGGCGCAAAGGGATTTGTGTTTTCCCTAGTGTCGGTTTTGCTGCGCAACATAATTATTATATGCGTCATGGTATGGTTTATTATATCCATTTCGGAAATAAGAAAGCTCTCCCCAAAGGAGCGGAGGAAAAAATCACTCCTCCGCTTTTTTCCGAGGGGCAAGGAGGTAATACAAATATTGTTTTATCTTATAATATTCTTGTCCGCATCTACAATATCCGCTATATTTGAAAGCTATATAGTGCACGGTCTGCTCATGGGAATATATTCGATTTTTACAGCTTAATCCCTAACCTCCCGACAAGTGTCTGAACCTGTTGGGAGAAACTCCGTATTCCGCCTTAAAGGCAGTTGCAAAATAGTTGCTATCGTTAAAGCCGCACCTTGTAGCAATATCTGTTATGGAGTAGCGAACCTCGCCCTTTAGGAGCCTTTCAGCCTCTCTCAGTCTATACTTACTGAGGTATTCCTTAAATCCCACGCCTGTCTCCTTCTTGAATTTTTTGGAAAAATACGTGGGGCTCATATTAACATAGTCGGCAGCTTTTTCAAGGGTAAGCTTGCGGTTAAAGTTCCTGCAAATATATTCAATAGCGTTTCGTATCACTGCGTCCAGCATATTTTCTTCTTCCATTGAGCCGCCGATCTGCCTTTTATGGTTCCTGAGCATTTCTACAATCAGCTTTGTTACATAGCTTTTTACCATAATCTCGGACATGGCGTCAGGATACTCAATTTCTTTATTTATATCCTGCAAAATATTTTTTACGCTGTTTCTGGCAAGCTCGGGAACATATATGACCATCAAGCCGACGTCCTTTAAAGAAAGCTCCTCATCATTTGAATTTAGTATTTCACTGATAACGCTATCGGGAAACATAACCACTGTGCGCACGTGACTGTTATTATCTCCCGACAGGGTCTTATGTATTCTGCCGCTTTTAATGAAAACCAAATTCCCCTCTTTTAAGGATAATAATTTTGTATCTACAAACATTTGGCTTTTGCCCTCTTCAAGATAGTACAGCTCATTATGCCTGTGAAAATGTGGATTTATACTGTAGTTTTTATCTCGGCGCACTGTTGAAATTCTGATTTTATCGTCCTGTAGCACTTTTCCCACCGCCCTTTATATTCTTTAAAAATTTATCTAACAAGTTCCATTTAGTATTATACCATAAGTGGCAAAAAAATAAAGAAAAATTTTCAAGTTCACAAAAAAATTATAGAAATGCATAAATAAATGCTCTATAATCTTAGCAAAGATGTCCCTCGCAATCTGCGAGCGCCATTTCAAACAAGTTTGACGGAGCTTTGCTCCGATTTAAATCTTGGCAGATATGAGCCTCGCACATCTGCGGAGGCTCATAAAAATTTAATTACCTATCGGAGGTCCTTTAATTGAGTCGAATTAAAAACATGTTCCTTGTTAAAAATAACCGAGAGCTTATACTTAATGGAAATATCCTGAAAGCTCTCCTTATGCTTGCTTTGCCGATAGTATGCACAAACTTCCTGCAGCAGATGTATAATCTGACCGATACCTATTGGCTCGGCAAAATCGGCACCATACCTCAAGCTGCAATATCAATGGTTTCTCCCATACAGAGCACCGTTACAGGTTTCGGGCACGGTATAACCATGGCGGGGTCTATCCTTATGGCGCAGTATATCGGCGCAGGAAAGATGAAGCACGCCAAGCATATGGCAAACCAGATTTTTATATGCGCAATGCTTTTCTCTGTTTTCTGCGCCGCGGGATTATTTATCTTCACTCCGCAAATCACAAGCTGGATGGGAGCCGAGGGAGACATATTCACTCTGGGAAACATTTACCTCAGAATTGTAGTGCTGGATACTCCCCTTCTGTTCATCATAAATATATTCGGATCGGTTAATCAGTCCCAAGGCAACACCATATTCCCCATGCTGATAAACCTGTTGGGAATTTTAATAAATATGGTGCTTGACCCGCTGCTTATGATGGTTTTTAACATGGGTATAGCAGGAGCGGCAATCGCTACTCTGGGCGCAAAAATTCCCTGCGCAGTCATAGCTATGAAATATTTGCTGAATCGAAACAATAACATATATCTTGAAAAAAGCTTGCTAAAGCCCCAAAATGATATGGTAAAGAAGATTATTACAGTAGGGCTTCCCACGGCAATCGGGAGCAGCGCAATGCAGTTTGGCTTTGTACTTATGTCAAAGAACGTATATGTTTTCGGCTCTGCCGCAATGGCAGCATACGGCGTGGGCAATAAAATTAACGGAATAATAACCCTGCCCGCCAACGCTTTGGGCTCCGCCACCTCAACCATTGTGGGGCAGAACCTGGGAGCGGGACAGATTAAGCGGGCGGAAAAGAGCTACAAGAGCGCAATGCTTATGGGAATATGCTTCCTGTTCACGGCGGGAATGATACTTTCAAGGCAGGCTGTGGCATCGGCGGTAGTAAATATATTCACCGACGACCATGATGTTATGCCCATGGCAGTTGACTTTATTTCAATAATGGCGTTCTGGTGCTTTGCCAACAGTCCTTACCACTGTACAATGGGTCTCTTGAACAGCTCGGGCAAGACAAAAATCACCATGATTATCGAAGCCGCAAGACTTTGGGTTTTCAGGTTCGTAACAATTTTCTTCTGCCAAAGAGTGCTGCATATGGGAGTTGAAAGTATTTGGTATTCGGTAGTTGCAAGTAACGGCCTATCAGCTATAGTATTGCTTATTATATACGCTACAAGAATTTGGGAAAAGGACACTCTCGGGGTACGCAAAGCAGCAGCATAACGTATAAAAGGCTTTGCCTTTAAAACCATTGCCGAGCCCATATTCCGCCATACCAAGCCGCGGCGGCAATGTCGCCA
>CATWQA010000046.1 GCA_958352815.1 uncultured Eubacteriales bacterium | reverse complement strand
GATGTTGCAACTGTTGACAACAACGGCAATATAACGGCGTTAAGCGTAGGCACGGCGGTTATCACGGTCACTGCGTCATATAGCAAGGTGAGCGCAAGCTGCACAGTCACGGTATTTTCTCAGCCTGAGGTTACTGAGTTTACCGTAAAGGATATGGGTGGATATTATGCGGCAGACTTAACGGCGGCGGATATTCCCGGCGGAGCGACCGTATGGATTGGCGCATACAGCGGCAGAAATTATTTGTTGACCGCTGAGGAGGTTACTCTAAGCGACGGCGCGGCACATGCGGAAATACATACAAGCGGAGCCACAATGTTTAAAGTCTTTGTGTGGGACGAAAACACCATGGAACCGATTACTGAGAGCGTTGAAGTAAATTTGTAACATAAAAAAGAGGATGTAAAAAAATGATGCGCCCCCGAAAAAGTCAGTATTTTGGTCTGACTTTCGGGGGGGCACATCAAAACTCCTCTTTTTTATTATATTTTATCCTAAACTGAACAGGATTTTTATTGCCTCAGCGCGGGTTACGTTATTGTTGGGTCTGATTGAGCCGTCTGTGTAACCGTTCATTATTCCGTGGGTTAAAAGCAGCTCTGTTCCCGCAACCGCCCAAGAGGGCACGTCTGCAGCGTCGACTGCCGCGAGAGGCGCGCTGTACAGTCCGTCAGGCAGCAGCCTTGATACTGCAACCGAGTATTCGGAGCGCTTAATATTCCCGGAGGGTGAAAATTCAAGTCTGTCGCCGTTTTGCTGCCCGTTCATAATTCCCAGGGCGTACATTGCCTGAACCTGCATATATGCCCACTGGGGGATTTTGTCCGCGTCGTCGTGGGGCAGCTCTGTTCCCCTATAGTTATACACGTTTATGTTAAGGTAGTTGGATATCATACAAGCAAACTCGGCTCTGGTCATGTTTTTGTCGGGCATAAATGTGAGCTTGCCGTCCTCGGAGTAACCCGAGACAACTTCTCTGCCTGACATATAGGATATATAATCTCTCGCCCAATGGTCGGATGTGTCGCTGTACGGGTTCTCGGCGGAGGACAGGCTTCCCACTTGGTGGGTTTTAACTGCGCTGTACCCCGAATTGTCCGTCACAGAAACAGAAATTTGGTGGGGCGCGTCAAGAAATCCCTCCGGGAAATCATAGGTTAAAACGCCGCTGCTCGGTTCAAAGTCAAACTGCCTTTTTACTCCGTCTACTTTAAAGGTTATATTTGTAGTATCAATTTCTCCGTGAGTTCCGAAAATCTTTGCGGTAAAGCTCGTGGTCGTGCTTGAGCAGGTTATACTCGGAAAGTCTGTTTCGGGCGGCCGCGGTACAGGGGTAGCCGTAGGCATATTTTCCGTAGAAATTGTTACCGGTACAGAGGTTGAGGTCTGACCTGCCGAAACCGTAATATAACCGCTCTCGCTTGATGTGCCTGCGGTAAAGGTGCCGTCCGCCGTGATTGTTCCCAAGGTATCAGAGCTTAGTGACCAGGTGTACGCATTGTCTGAGGAAGTGAGCTTCATGCCCTGATACACAGAGCTTGCCTCAAGGTTTAGACTCGTTCCGCCGCCTATGGTGATTTCGGTAACCTCTTGCTCTGTGTCCTCGTTCAGCACGGAAATGCCGTCGGGGCTTGAAACAGAGTGCAGCACTGTGCTGCCTGTTGCCGCTCCCGATGCCGCGGAGATGTACACATCACCGTCGCCCTGCACCACTGCGTAACCGTCTGAGTTAACCGTTCCGTTGCCGCTGTCAACTGTGTACACAACAGGCTCGGTCAGGGTTGCCTTGCCATAGGACTTATCTATTGCGGAAACCCACACGCCCACCGTGCTTCCCGAGAGAACATAGTCTCCGTATGGGTAGGTCAGGAGCTTATAGGGTATTCCGTCAGGTGCATTTGTCTTTTTCAAAAAGATGAAGTTTGCGCACTGTCTGAGGGACTCCGAGGGTGAGTTCAGAATGACAAAGTCGGTGGTCTCGGGCAGGGTTCCGCCAAGCTGAGTGCTGCCGCCGCCGTCCAGATTAACTGCGTCCACGCAGCCCAGCTCCAGCAGCCTTTTGGCAACCGTTTCTTTTCTCGCGCCGTAGCTGTAGCCCGACTGCCTGCCGTCTATGGTGTAGAAGATAATACTTCCGTCCGCCTTAATGCCCACTGCGCTTCTGGGGGCGGCGATGTCATCCTCAAAGTCAAGCTGACCGTTTCTGATAAGAGAACCGCCCAGGCAGCCCGTTCCGTATTGAGCTGTCAGCCAGCGGGGGTCTCCGGTAGTTTCGTTCGCGGTGATTGTGACCCTCTGCCCAACGCTGAGGCTGTTTAAGCGGCTGAGCACCTCCTCGGAAACCCTCTTGTCAACGCTTATAACCAGCTTTCCCTCGGGAATGGGGATTGAGCCGCTGTCCTCGGTTATGGATTCTACTGTGGCGGAGACAGGCATTCCTAAAACGAACTCGCCGCTCACGTCTCCCAATATTACGTTTATCCCGTCGCCCTCTGCATTTGTGTAGCTGCCGAACTCATCGGTGTACATATACATAACATATGGCTGCCTGTATTTATTAAGGCACTCAATATCAAACAGAGCTCCGTCGGGAGTGGTAAGGGTGATAAAGATTTTCATGTCGGATATAAACGCCGTTCCGTCAGTGTTAAAGCCCAAGCCGCAAAGCTGATCCTGATCCGATGTGAGCACGTGCCCCTCGTAAATGGTGTTGCTCATAGGCACGCCGGTTTTAAAGGAAAAGAAGTCTGCGTTCATGCCCATTGCCACAAAAATTCCCTGACTGTTTAGATAGTTGTTGGCTTCAACAACGGTACGCTTGCCGAAAACCTGCTCTCCGTTTGAGATTATGGGCAGGACATCCGGGTTGGGAACATACTCGAAATAGTTTTCGGTTTGCTGCCCGACGCTGCTGCTTTCAAAGGTGTTGCGGTTGTAGGTTGTGCTCTGGGCGTATTCAACCTGAGAATGGGAGGTTTGGTCTCCCAGAATAGATGCGAAAACAGGAGTTCCGCAGAGCAGAACCGCTCCTGCCGCAATAAGTGATACTGCTTTTACAGCTAATTTCTTATGTATAAAACAATTTTTCATATTACCAATCCTTTTAAATAAAGTTTTCACATTCAATAAGGGGCTTTGCCCCGTCATTCAACGTTTCAGTGGGAGATTGCAGCTCCCAATGAAAAAAGTAAGCGGAGCCCGCCGCCTTGCTTTTAGTTATAGCACAACAAAAGTATTTTTTCAAGAGTAATAATATCAAAACTTCTCGTGTATATTTTTAGAAAACGAGTGAAAGTGCCTTTTGCGCTTTTCCCCTCCGGGGAAATCGATTGGACTGCGCCATAAATACTGATATGTATTGCCTGCGGTTATCATCATACAAACGGGATTTTATATTTGTAACCGATAAATTCGTAGTACTATGTAAATACTAAAACTTTACTTTTATACTATACCCACGTAATTTTATTTATACTTATATAATATAATCTATCGCCTAGCCCAGTTCCGCCCGCCGGACCCGGGCGGTGTCGGTTTTTCCCCTTCGGGGAAACCGATTGGGGCTGTGCCCCAAACCCAACATATGTTTGCTCACGGGCACATAATTTTGATAAAGGCTTTGCCTTTTGTTTGCCCGCCCTGCGCTCGGGGAGGTTGGGCGAGCGCAACAGGGCGGGCGACAGGCACACCAATGTGAGTATATAAAATAATAGGAATTATAATTTAATATAAAGTTTTAGTTGTTACACGATAGTAGCGGGCGCAGCTGTGACCCAACTTCTTATAAGTTGGACGGCACTCATTATTCCAAGTTTGTCGCCGATAAAGCGGCGCCCCTACGAATTTAACGGTTACAACATGGGGGCTTTAACTTTTTATGAACTATAAAATGTGACAGTTTAAGACCAAATTCAACAAAATTGTTGTCTAATCTACACGAAGTTAGTTTATACTTATTGAAATAAAAAGTTGACTGTATTATAATCTGTAGTACGATTAGGTTTAAAATACAGGATAATAGGCTTTTGTGCCTGACTTAATACAATATACAGCGGTTGCCCGTGGGATTTGGCAGACCCTGTTTCATACTTTAGGAAAGGGAGAATTAATTTGGACAGATTACGTGTTGGAATTGACGTTGGTTCGACAACGGTAAAGCTTGTTTTGCTGGACGAGAACGACAAGCTCATATACGAACGGTATGAACGGCACATGTCCGATGTGTTCCGTAAGGTAAAAGAGCTCCTTGAGGATTTCAACAAAGAGCACCCGGGGGAGTACCACGTGGGAATAACTGGCTCCGGCGGTTTGGATCTTGCCAACAAGCTGGGGGTTCGGTTTGAACAGGAGGTTATCACTTGCTCCGCTGCGGTTGAGAGGCTTATACCTCAGACGGACGTTGCCATTGAGCTCGGCGGCGAGGACGCTAAGATTACCTTTTATGACGGAACCATTGAGCAGCGAATGAACGGAACCTGTGCCGGCGGCACGGGAGCCTTTATTGACCAAATGGCTGTTTTGCTTAACACGGACGCCATGGGTCTTAATGAGGCGGCGAAAAACTATTCCACAATATACCCCATTGCTGCGCGGTGCGGAGTGTTTGCCAAAACCGATATTCAGCCCCTGATAAACGAGGGCGCAGCCCAGGAGGATATTGCTGTTTCCATTTTCCAGGCGGTTGTGGATCAGACGATTACCGGTCTTGCCTGCGGCCGTGTTATAAAGGGCAACGTGGCGTTTTTGGGAGGCCCTCTCTCATTTTTGTCCGAGCTTAGGGACAGGTTTGCAAAGACGCTGAACCTTAGGAAAGATCAGGTTATATTCCCCGAAAACTCTCGGTTTTACACGGCAATCGGAGCGGCTATCCTCTCCGATAAGCAGGAACCCGTGTCGGTGGACACGCTGATTGAGCGGATTAATAAACCCGGGGGCAAGGAGGCGGTTAAGGAGATGCCGCCCCTGTTTGAAACGGATGAGGATTACAGAGAGTTTAAGGAACGGCACGAAAAGACCAAGGTTCCCAAAAAGGACTTGAGCAAGGCTTCGGGTCCTGTGTTCCTTGGAATTGATGCGGGCTCCACCACAACAAAGGCGGCGCTTATCGATAAGGACGGCTGCTTGCTCTATACATATTACAATAACAATAACGGCAATCCCGTTGAGACCTCGGCTGAAATGCTCAGCGAGCTGTATGATAAGCTGCCCGAGGAGGCGTATATAGCCTACACCGTTACCACTGGCTACGGCGAGGGGCTTATTAAGGCAGCCTTAAAGGCGGACGGCGGCGAGATCGAGACGGTTGCCCACTATAATGCGGCTAAGGAGTTCCTGCCGGAGGTGGACTTTATTCTGGACATCGGCGGTCAGGATATGAAGTGTATACGTATAAAGGACAACGCCATAAACAGTATTATACTAAACGAGGCCTGTTCCTCGGGCTGCGGATCGTTTTTGGAGACCTATGCAAAGTCGGTTAATATGACAATAAGCGAGTTTGCGGATAAGGCGGTCGCTTCTAAGCACCCGGCTGATTTGGGAACCCGCTGCACCGTGTTTATGAACTCAAAGGTTAAGCAGGCGCAGAAAGAGGGCGCTGCAATTGAGGATATAGCCGCAGGTCTTGCGTATTCCGTTGTGCGGAACGCCCTTTATAAGGTTATAAAGCTGAGGAACCCGGAGGAAGCGGGAAAGAACATTGTGGTTCAGGGCGGAACCTTTCTTAACGACTCGGTTTTGAGGAGCCTTGAGCTGATTTTGGAGCGCAAGGTTATTCGCCCTGACATTGCAGGAAACATGGGCGCATACGGCGCGGCTCTTATCGGTAAAAGGGATTTTGAGAGAGTGTCAAAGGAAAACCCGAGCTTTAAGTCAAGCATAATTGATAGGGAGCAGCTTAAAACCTTTACGGTTTCCACCACCCATACCAGGTGTAACCGCTGCACCAACCGCTGCCAGCTCACAATCAGCTCATTTGCAGGCGGCGGCAGGTTTATAACGGGAAACAGATGTGAAAAGGGAGCGGGACTGCCTGTTTCGGACACGGCGGAGCTTAACCTGTTTCAATACAAATATAAACGCTTGTTTGATTACGAGCCCTTGACTGAGGACAAGGCGCCTCGGGGAACTATAGGCATTCCCCGAGTGCTTAACATTCATGAGAATTATCCGTTCTGGTTCACCCTTTTGACGGAGCTGGGCTTTAGAGTGGTTCTGTCCCCGCCCTCAACCAAAAAGATTTACGAGGCGGGAATGGACACTATAGCCTCAGATACAATCTGCTACCCTGCAAAGCTTGTTCACGGTCATATAAAATGGCTTATTAACAACGGCGTAAAGCGGATTTTCTATCCCAGCATAAACTATGAGATGATAGAGGATGAGACCGCAGACAACCACTATAACTGCCCCGTTGTCGCCATGTATCCGGAGGTTATAGCCGGAAATATGGACGACGCTTTAAAGGATAACGACGTTGAGTTTTTCCACCCGTTCCTGCCCTACTATGAGGACAAGAGAATGGTTGACCGTCTCTGCGAGGAGCTCAGACCGTTGGGCGTGGGAAAGGACGAAATCAAAGCAGCCTTTGACGCCGCAAGAGCGGAGGACGCCGCCTTTAAAGAAGAAATCAGGCAAAAGGCGGAGGAGATTATTAAGACTGTTGAGGCTACGGGAGGACACGGAATTGTCCTTGCAGGACGCCCCTACCACCTTGACCCGGAGATAAACCACGGTATTGACAAGCTGATCGCCTCTTTCGGATTTGCGGTGCTCACCGAGTCCTCGGTGGCGCATTTGGGAAAGCTGGTTCGCCCCATACGCGTTCTTGACCAGTGGATGTATCACAGCCGCTTGTATAAGGCTGCCGACTTCTGCGCCGGCCGAGACGATATGGATCTTGTTCAGCTTAACTCTTTCGGCTGCGGTCTTGACGCAGTAACGGCGGATGAGGTTGAAGAACTGCTGTCTGCAAGGAACAAGCTTTATACCATTCTGAAAATTGACGAGGGCTCCAATCTCGGCGCAGCAAGAATAAGAATACGCTCGCTGAAAGCCGCAATTGAGGAGCGGAAAGATAAGAACATAAAGCATAACGATAACAGAAAGCCCTATGAGCGCAAGATTTATACAAAAGAGATGAAGGAGGAGTACACTCTAATCATCCCCCAAATGGCTCCCATGCAGTTTGACCTGCTGGAGGTTGCTCTGCGCAACTCGGGGTATAAGGCGGTGGTTCTGCCCTCTGTTGACAAAAAAGCGGTGGAGACAGGACTGAAGTATATTAACAACGACGCCTGCTATCCAACCATTGTGTCATTGGGACAAATGCTCAGCGCCCTGCTTTCGGGAGAGTACGACCTGAACAAAACGGCGGTTGTCATGTCTCAGACGGGAGGCGGATGCCGTGCCAGCAACTATATAGCCCTGCTCAGAAAGGCGCTTAAGGAGCTGGGCATGGAGCAGATACCGGTTGTTTCATTTAACTTTAACAAGAACCTGGAACAGAACCCGGGAATGAAGTTTACGCCTCGGTTTGCCGTGGAAGCGATTATGGCTGTTTTGTACGGAGACCTGTTTATGCGGCTGACCAACGCCACCCGCCCCTATGAAAAGGAGCCGGGAAGCGTGCAGAGGCTCTATGAGAAGTGGAACGAAATTGCAAAGCAAAACGTGACCGATTGCAGCATACGCAGGTTCAGAGCCAACGTGAAAAAGATAGTTGAGGAGTTTGATAACATACCCATTAATGAGGACGTTGTAAAGCCCAAGGTGGGAGTTGTGGGAGAAATCCTTGTTAAGTTCCACCCCAATGCCAATAACGACATTGTGGGCATTATCGAGCAGGAGGGCGGAGAAGCGGTTGTTCCTGACTTACTGGACTTTGTAATGTACTCAATCAAGAACGCTGACTTTAACTATGAAAAAATGGCGGGAAAGATGTCCGCCCATATGCTGGGTCGGGCAGCTATGAAGATTGTATATACATTCCGCAAGCCCGTGGAAAAGGCTTTAAAGGAAAGCAAGAGGTTCCACCCGCCTCTGCATATTGATGAGATTGCCAAAAAGGCGGAAAACGTTACCTCTCTCGGCACCCAGTGCGGTGAGGGCTGGCTCCTTGTGGGAGAAATGCAGGAGCTGATTGACGACGGGGTTGACAATATTGTTTGCCTGCAGCCCTTTGCCTGCCTGCCCAACCATATTGTGGGCAAGGGCATGATTAAGCCCTTGAGAAAGCGGCACCCAAAGGCAAATATTGCGGCAATCGACTACGACCCGGGTGCGAGTGCGGTTAACCAGCTTAACAGAATAAAGCTGATGATGTCGGTGGCGAAAAAGAAGCTGGAGGATGAAATTGCCCAAGCTGAAACTTACCAAGCTGAGGCTTCACGGGCTAAAATTTCTCAAGCTGCAAAAAATAGTTCTTGCAATTTGGAATTACATAATGTATAATAGAGTAAAGATGGCTGGGGGGACTGCCGCAGGGCGGTTGAGATAAGCGAATGCTTGACCCTTTGAACCTGGCGGTTAAAACCGGCGTAGGAAAGCACACATTATTACATAAATTGCAATAATTACAGTGCTTACCTTGTGGTAGGCACTTTTTGTTTAATCTTAAAAAAGGGGAGAAATTAATGGAAAGAGCAGAAGAAAAAAGAAATTATACGACGCAGATGGACGCGGCGAAGAGGGGAATTATCACTCCCGAAATGAAAATCGTGGCTGAAAAAGAGGGGATAGACGCAGGCGAGCTTATGAGCCGCGTGGCAAAGGGAGTTGTTGCAATCCCGGCGAATAAAAATCATACGACTCTGTCTCCCGAGGGCATAGGACAGGGGCTGCGCACCAAGATTAACGTAAACCTGGGCATATCCCGCGATGCGGCAGACCTTGATTTGGAGCTTGAGAAGGTGAGAACCGCCATAGACATGAAGGCGGAGGCGATAATGGATTTGTCCAACTACGGCAAGACCCACGAGATGCGCCGCAAAATTTTGGACATCTCGACAGCTATGCTGGGCACCGTGCCTGTGTACGACGCAATCGGTTACTGTGAGAAAAAGCTCAAGGACATAACCAAAGAGGACTTCATGCGGGTTGTCCGCAGACATGCGGAGGACGGCGTTGACTTTATGACAATTCACGCCGGCATAAACCGCGCCACAGCCGAAAAGGTGAAGAAGAACCCCAGACGGATGAATATTGTTTCAAGAGGCGGCGCCCTGCTGTTTGCATGGATGGAAATGACGGGCAACGAAAACCCGTTTTACGAATACTATGACGAGGTTATGGAAATTTTCCGCGAGTATGACGTTACAATCAGTTTGGGTGACGCTTGCCGTCCCGGTTGTATTGACGACTCAACGGACGCGGCGCAGATTTCAGAGCTTATCGTTCTGGGAGAGCTTACAAAGAGAGCCTGGGAGCATGACGTTCAGGTGATGGTTGAGGGCCCGGGACACATGGCGATAAACGAGATTGCCGCAAACATGATTGCCGAGAAGCGTATCTGCCACGGGGCTCCGTTCTACGTGCTGGGGCCCTTGGTGACCGATGTTGCTCCGGGTTATGACCACATTACCTCTGCCATAGGCGGAGCTATAGCAGCGGCAAACGGGGCGGACTTTTTGTGCTATGTAACCCCGGCGGAGCATTTGAGGCTTCCCGACCTTGATGATATGAAGGAGGGCATTGTTGCCTCCCGTATTGCGGCTCACGCAGCGGATATTGCCAAGGGCGTAAAAGGCGCAGCGGAGTGGGACAACAAAATGTCCGACGCCAGACGTGATATAGATTGGGATAAGATGTTTGAGCTTGCCCTCGAACCTGAAAAGCCCAAGGCGTACAGAGCAAGTTCAAAGCCCCGCGAGGAGAACACCTGCACCATGTGCGGAGAGCAGTGCGCCGTGAAGAACATGAACAAAATTCTCGGCGGCGAGGATATCGGAATTTAGCTTATTGAAAAAGGAATGTGCACTATGAAAAACTTATTGACAATTGCAGGCTCTGACTCAAGCGGAGGAGCCGGAATACAGGCGGACTTAAAGACCTTTGCTGCAAACGGCGGATACGGCATGAGCGCTATCACGGCGATAACCGCCCAGAATACTACAGGCGTTACGGATGTTATGGACGTCTCTCCCGAAATGGTTAAAGCCCAAATTAAGGCGGTGTTTGATGATATACGGGTGGACGGCGTCAAGATTGGTATGCTCTCATGCGGGGCAATCGCCGCGGCGGTTGCGGACATGATGGAGGAGTATAAGCCCAAAATTCTTATAGTTGACCCGGTTATGGTGTCCACAAGCGGCTCAAAGCTTCTTGATGATGAGGCTGTTGAGATAATCAAGGAACGTCTGTTGCCTTTGGCGAAAATGGTAACCCCAAATATTCCCGAGGCGGAGCAGCTCAGCGGAGTTAAAATAAAGAACATTCACGATATGGGTCAGGCGGCTCAGGTAATAGGCGACATGGGCCCGGGCTACGTGCTGATTAAGGGCGGTCATCTGTCCGGCAATGCGGACGACCTGCTGTATAACGGCAGAACCATGACAATTTTTGAGGGTTCTCGCGTAAACACCAAAAATACCCATGGAACAGGCTGTTCGATTTCCTCTGCCATATGCGCCAACCTTGCGAAGGGTATGGACGCGGTCATGGCAGTGGGCGAGGCGAAAAAGTATGTGCTGACGGGCATAGAAAACGGACTGGATATCGGTGCGGGCTGCGGTCCTATTCACCATTTTTACGACCTGTGGAAGACCTCGGAGCCCAATGTTGAGCTTGAATATAAGTGCGTCGAAAAAGAATAGTTCCGGGGAGATGTTTTGATGAACGGTAACGAAATGCTCAAATCGGTTATTGAGCTTGCGAATAACATTAGATCAAAAAAGCCTTTGATTGAATGCCTGACAAATCGGGTTACAATAAACGACTGTGCCAATATGCTTCTTGCTATGGGGGCTTCCCCAATAATGGCGGAGATGGAACAGGAAATGGAGGAGATAGTCTCTATTTCCGACGGACTGGTTTTAAACATGGGGCTTCTCGGGGAAGAATACCTGGCAGCAATGAGGACCGCGGCAAAGGCCGCCAATGCTATGGGAAAGCCTGTTGTTCTTGACCCGGTAGGCGTGGGAGCCTCTAAGTACAGAATGAGGGTTAATCGGGAGATGATCGACCATGTATGCCCGTGGATTATAAGAGGAAACATGTCGGAAATACTGGCTCTCAGCAAGGGAGCGGTAGGCGGCAGAGGTGTTGACGCAGCGGCGGAGGACGCCGTCGGCGACAGCAATATGGAAGCCATGGGCAGCATTGTAAAGGCGTATTCCGCCTCAGTGGGAAGCGTTGTGTGCGCCACGGGAGCGGTGGATATTATATCGGACGGCGACCGTGTGTTCTACGTGAAAAACGGCAGCGACATGCTGTGCGATGTGACCGGCACGGGCTGTATGTGCACAGCCATGACCGGGGCGACGGCAGTCTGCGGCGACCCGCTTACGGCGGCTGTTTCGGCGGTGACCATGCTGGGCATTGCCGGAGAGCTTGCCGCCGAGTATGCTCGGGAAAACGGCGGCGGAATAGGAACCTTCAAGGTGAAGCTCTTTGATTATATTTACACCATGACAGATGAGGATTTCATCAGGCGCGGGAAAATTTTTAACTGAAATCGGAGATGATTAAGATTAACAGAACTGTTGATTACAGTGTGTACCTGGTGACGGACACGGATATATGCCCGAGAGAAAATTTGATAAAGGTGTGCCGCGAGGCAATTGAGGGAGGAGTAACCCTTATTCAGCTTCGGGAAAAGAATTTGTCATCTCGGGAGTTTTATAACGAAGCTGTCGCATTGAAAAAGCTGTGTGCGGACAGGAACGTGCCCTTGCTGATTAACGACAGGGTTGATATTGCCCTGGCAGCCGATGCGGACGGCGTTCATCTGGGACAGAGCGACCTGCCCATTGAAGCGGCGCGTAGAGTGCTGGGCGAGAACAAGATTATCGGCTTGTCCGCAGGACGGGCAGAGGAGGCTTTAAACGCCGAGAGAAGCGGCGCGGACTATTTGGGAGTTGGGGCAATGTTCCCCACGGCAACCAAAAAGGACGCAAACAACGTGGGCGTCGGAATTTTGCGTGAGATAAGAGGTTTGGTGAAAATCCCCATTGTGGGAATCGGCGGAATAAACACGGAGAACATAGAGCAGCTTTACGGCACAGGCGCCGACGGCGTTGCTGTGGTATCTTGCATAATGGGCAGCGGAGCACCGAGGGAGGCGGCTAAAATTCTGCGTGAGAAGTCAAGATACTTGGGAATTTATGAATAGTATTAACGAGAAAATATTTAAGATTAACCAAAAGCAAAACTTTATATTTGACCTGGACGGAACCCTTGCAGACTCAATGTGGGTTTGGGACAATCTTCTGATTGATTTTCTGGCGGAGTACGGTTATACAGCCTCTGACGAACTTTTGGATGAGGTTGCCTATATGTCCATGGAGCAAAGCTCGGCACGGGTGTGCGAGCTTTTTGACTTGCCCATGTCTCCCGAGGGGATAATAAACCGCTGGACGGATATGATATATGATAGCTACGCCCATAAAATCAGGTTAAAGAGCGGGGCTGCCGAGTATTTGGAATACTTAAAGGAAAACGGTAAGTCGTTGGCCTTGGCAACGGCAAGCTCCCGTGAGCTTGCCGAGGCGTGCCTTAAAAACAACGGTGTTCTTGAGTTTTTTGACGTATTAACCTATGCCGATGAGGTTGGAGAGGGCAAGTCCAGTCCTAAGATATATCGTGAGACCTTAAGGCGGCTGAACGCTTCGGCAGCGGATTCCGTGCTGTTTGAGGATATATTGGTGGGGCTTAAAACTGCCTCCGGAATAGGGCTTGACGTGGTGATAGTCGAGGATAAAGCCGCTCGGGAGGATAAAGCCCAACTAATGGAACAGGCGTATCTTTACATAAAGGATTTTTATGGGCTGGGGTTTAGAGCTTAATCCGCTTTAGTTCGCATATGAGGTATTCGTATCGGCTGAGAGCCTTTTGAATATCGTATATGGAAACGTCAACCAGCTTGTCGTCTGCGATAAAGTCAAAATTGTTGCGGCATCGTCTGTATTCGTTAAGAGCGCTGAGCGCCTCGCGGCGAAGTTTTTCGTAGGCGATGCTCTCCTGCTTCATGATTTTTTTGTTTGTTCTGTCGTCGGGCATGGGTATGCTCTTGCTGCCCGCCGCCGCAGTTTGGTTTGTGTTCATTTTTAATCACTCCTTTAGATTAGTGTTCCCCGATTAAGATAAAAAATATTTTCTAAATGTTTACAAAATATTTAGACTTTTGCACAAGTATATGTTATAATATAAACATGATGTTTCAATTTAGTTTGATAAAGGCTTTGTCCTTTGTTCGCCCGTCCCCGCGCTCGGGGAGGTTGGGCGAGCGCAACGGGGCGGGCGTTTTGTTAAAGTATTCAATTTAATCAAGATTATATGGGTTTAGTATAAAAGTAAAGTTTTAATTATTGCATGGTGCTGGGGAAATATACTAATTTTAAAAATAAAACAGACTTGAAATAAAGAGAGGTGTTAGTTTTGGAAAATAAAACTAAAATACTAATTGTTGACGATGAGGAAAATATATGCGAGCTTGTCCGTCTCTACATAGAGAAGGAGGGTTTTGAGGCAGTTATCGCCAACGACGGGCAGGAGGCAGTTGCCAAGTTTAACAACGAAAAGCCCGATTTAATCCTGCTGGACATAATGCTTCCCATCAAGGACGGCTGGCAGGTATGCCGTGAGATAAGAGCCCAAAGCAACGTGCCGATTATTATGCTGACGGCAAAGGGTGAAACCTTTGACAAGGTTTTGGGTCTTGAGCTGGGGGCGGACGACTATGTGGTCAAGCCCTTTGAGCCAAAGGAGCTTATTGCCAGAATACGGGCGGTGCTCAGAAGAAGCGCGGGCAGCGAAAACGAAAAGTCGGATGAGGACGAGCTGGTGTTTGATGGTCTGCGCATAAACCAGTCCACCTACGAGGTATATATTGACGACAAAAAGGTAGAAATGCCGCCAAAGGAATTTGAGCTTTTGTATTTCCTGGCAAAGAACACCAATAAGGTCTTCACAAGAGACCAGCTTCTGGATGAAATTTGGGGATATGAGTTCTTCGGCGACTCCAGAACGGTTGATGTTCACATAAAGCGTATCAGAGAGAAGATTGAGGGCGCCAACAAGAATTGGGCGCTTAAAACAGTATGGGGCGTGGGTTATAAGTTTGAGGTGAGCTAATTGTTCGGGAAGAATATTTTTTCCAGGGTATTATTTACAAACCTTGCCACTGTGCTTATAGGTATAGTTATTCTTGCGTCTCTGCAAATGGTGCTTATGAGCAACTATATCTCGCAGGAGAGCGAAACCACCCTGACTAAGAATGCGGACTCTATTGTGAGCCTGATTAATAACGGGATTTCCAAGGAGAACCTGAGCTCCGTGCTCAACGGTTTTTCAAGAAGCAGCAACAGCCATATTATAGTGACCGATTCGGACGGAACCTTTTTGGTAAACACCACCGAAAGCGGGTACTGGTCTGAAAACAGAAGAGCCATCGACGGTGAAAACTTAAAAGATGTGCTTTCCGGAAAGCGGGTCACCGCCGTGGGTACAATGAACGGTGCGTTTTCCGAGACCATGTTCACCCTTGAGGTTCCAATCGTCAGAGGGGAAGAGATGTACGTGTACGGCGCAGTGCTGATCAGCACGCCTATCCCCGAAAGACGCAGCAATATGTACGAGATGTTTAAAATACTTCTGTTCTCTGCGCTGGTGGTTATAATGGTGTCTTTTGTGCTGTCGTATATGCTGTCCAAAATACTTGCTAACCCTATAAAGCGGGTCAGCAAAAGCGTTAAGGAGTTTGCCAGCGGCAATATGAGCTCCAGAGTGGAAATTAACAGGGCGGACGAGAACGTTACGGAGCTTACAGAGCTTGCCGATTCATTTAACGATATGGCAGATATGATTGAAAAGTCCGAGGACGTGAGAATGAGCTTTATCTCCGATGTGTCCCACGAGCTCAGAACTCCCATGACTACAATCGGCGGGTTTGTTGACGGAATACTTGATGACACCATTCCGCCGGAGAAGCAGAAGGAGTACCTTAAAATTGTTCGCGATGAGGTTACCCGTCTTTCAAGAATTGTGAACACGTTTTTGGATATTACCCGTATGCAGTCGGATAAGGTAAATTTAACGATTACGAATTTTGATTTAAACGAGGTTATCAGGCTGATAATCATAGGTTTGGGTAACAAGATTGATGCGAAAAATCTTGAAATAAACCTGCTGTTTGAAAAGGACGTCTGCTACGTTAAGGCGGACGCCGACAAGATTAAAATGGTGCTCACAAACTTGATTGACAATGCCGTGAAATTTACATATAAGGGCGGAACCATAACAATCACCACTAAAACTAAGGGCGGTGAGGTTCTGGTTTCGGTTCACAACACAGGCGTGGGCATTCCCGAGGAGCAGCAAAAGATAATCTTTGAGAGACTGTATAAGGTGGACAAGTCAAGAAGCATTAATAAAGAGGGTACAGGAATAGGCCTCTATATAGTAAAGAGTATGCTTGCGGCTCACGGTAAGGATATTAAGGTGTCCAGCGTTGAGGGCGAGTATGCGGAGTTCACCTTCCGCCTTGACAGAGGCAAGCCCGAGATATCAAATCAATAAAAATAAGCTGCACAGCTAAATTCGGCTGCGCAGCTTTGCTTTTTATTGTGGGGCGTTGCCCCAAACCCCACTACTGGCATGCAAATACTAAAACTTTACTTTTATACTATACCCATATAGTTTCGTTTATACTTAATAGTATAACCGTTCGCCGAGCCCAGTTCCGCCCGCCGGACCCGGGCGGTGTCGGTTTTCCCCTTCGGGG
>CATWQA010000045.1 GCA_958352815.1 uncultured Eubacteriales bacterium | reverse complement strand
TTATTTTAAAGCCTTTATGGCTTGCGCGTTTTGTTTACACAAAACACGGCTTCACTTGTCAGGCTGCCGCTGCGTCGGAGTAAGCTTTGCTTGCTCCGATTTTTTCAATTGAAAAAATCAATCGCCGCATAGCTACTCCTCCTTGTTCGCAAAAGTCTCACGACTTTTTGCGAGTACGCTCTGCGGTGCGTTTTATACACAAATATTCAACTGTATCGTCGTTTACGGTGTAGGGGGCGGATTCCCATACGCCCCGATCCATAGAAACAGCTGTCATCAAAACAAGCGGGTTGACGTGCATACAACCCTTTAATTCGTAGGGGCGCCATTTATCGCGCCCGTATACAAACCAATGTGATTATATAAATTTACGGGAATTGCGATTTAAATAAAATGCCAAACCCATATAATATAGCATTGACTGTTAACATGGCAGCGGGTGCAATTATGCCCCAACTTCTTTGAAGTTGGACGGCTCACTGTGTTCCGATTTAACAATAGTATGCAATGTCAATAATAACACAACGCTTGTTGCCGATAAAAATAGTGCCCCTACGAATATTTGATTTGCTACAGTGATTATCTAATTTATGTAGATAAAACCCGCCCCGAACGCCGGGGCGGGCGATTTGTCATTTAAAAATGTTTTACTTACAGCTTTCCAAAAGCTGTTCTACTTCTTCTTTGGTTTTCAGGCTCAGGAACGAGAAGGGCTTGGTCAGTGACTTTTCTATAAGCTCCACGCCTCTCTCCTTTTCGCCCAGCTCAACCAAGAGCTTGCCGTATCCGTAATACGCTTCGGGAAACCGGGGTTCAGGATCCCTGTTTATAAGCTCCTCGTAAACCTCCCTGGACTCCTCAAGCCTGCCCATAAGATGGTATGTGTCGGCAAGATTATCCATGATAATATTATCGTCGCTGTTATACTCCATTGCCTCTTTGTTAAACTCAAGAGCCTTTTCAAGGTCGCCCGACAGATTATACATTATACCCAAATTCTGGTACAAATTAGTGTTTTTAAAGCCTGAGGCGTACACCTCCTCGAGCCTGTCCACCGCTTTTTCCACGTCTCCGCTTTTCCAGTCAACAAGCGCCTGAAGAGACATAACTCTGTACCTGTCCGCCGTTTCGGGACGGGTGAGCATATACGCATCGGAGAAAACCTTTTTAGCCTTTTCAAGATACCCGCAGCGGAGACAGTTATAGCCGAACAAAATCTTGTCCCCAACGCCCAGGTTGCCTACCTTATCCGCCACATTAAAGATTTTAAGAGCTCCCTCGTAGTTACCCTTTGCATACTTCTGCTTGGCAAACAGAGCAACAATGGCGGCGCGCTTGACTATTACCAACAAAGCGACAGCCAATAATATTATCTTCCAAATTGTCTCGCCCAAATCAAACACTCCTTAAACCAAGTTATTAACCGTTCTGGGGTAGGGCAGCACGTCACGGATATTGCCCATACCCGTTACATACATAATCAGCCGCTCAAAGCCCAGACCAAAGCCTGCGTGCTTGCAGCCGCCGTACCGCCTCAGGTCAAGATAACGGCTGTAGGCGTCTATATCAAGACCCAGCTCCTTCATTCTGTTTTCCAAAACCTCCAAACGCTCCTCACGCTGGCTTCCGCCTATAATCTCACCTATGCCGGGCACCAGACAGTCTACCGCCGCAACGGTCTTGCCGTCGTCGTTAAGCCGCATGTAAAACGCCTTAATTTCCTTGGGGTAATCCGTTACAAACACAGGACGCTTATATACCTCCTCGGTGAGATACCGCTCATGCTCTGTTTGCAAATCCATTCCCCACTTGACGGGATAGTCAAACTTCTTGCCGGAGGCTTCCAGCTTTTCAACCGCCTCGGTATAGGTCACTCTGCCGAACTCACTTTCGGCAACCGACCTGAGCCGCTCAATCAAGCCCTTGTCCACGAACTTGTTAAAGAACTCCAACTCCTCCTTGGCGTTTTCAAGAATGAACCCAATCAGGTGCTTCAGCATATCCTCAGCAACGTCCATGTCATCATTCAGGTCGGCAAACGCCATTTCCGGCTCTATCATCCAGAACTCCGCCGCATGACGGGTGGTGTTGCTGTTTTCCGCGCGGAAGGTGGGGCCGAAGGTGTAAATATTTCCGAAAGCCATGGCGAACTCCTCGCCCTCCAGCTGTCCGCTGACCGTGAGAGAAGCGGGCTTGCCGAAGAAATCATTCTCCGCAGTCTCGCCGCTGCCCGGCTCCAAAGTTGTTACACGGAACATCTCGCCTGCGCCCTCGCAGTCGCTGCCTGTTATTATGGGGGTGTGAGCATAGACAAAGCCCCTGTCTGCAAAGTAGCGGTGAATTTCCTGCGCCAGCATGGAACGCACTCTGAACACTGCGGACAGAGCGTTGGTTCTGGGACGCAGATGGGGGATTGTTCTCAAAAACTCAAAGGAATGACGCTTTTTCTGGAGAGGATAGTCGGGAGAGGATGCGCCCTCCACCGTCACCTTTTCCGCCTTAAGCTCAAAGGGCTGCTTTGCCTCGGGGGTGAGCACAAGCTGACCCTCGGCGCAGATTGCCGCCCCCACGTTAAGCTTGGAAACTTCCCCGTAATTTTCAAGCTTATCGGGCTCGATTATAATTTGCAGGTTTTTAAAATAACTGCCGTCATTGACCTCCACAAAGCCGAAGTTCTTGGAAATTCTGATACTTCTTATCCATCCGCAGACGGTTACTGCTCCGCCGCCGTACTTTTCCTCATTGTTATAGAGGCTCTTTATCTCGGTTCTCATTTGCTCTTTCTCCTTTACAAAAATATCTTAAATCGGAACAACGCTCCGTCAAGCTCGTTTGAAACGGAGCTTGTGAACGATTGCAACATGCAAAGGGAGCGTAAGCTCTTCAGCGTTTCAGCGTGAGCAATAACGCCACGCTGAAATGATGAGTGTTACCCTCCTTAGAGGAGGGTAACATCTTTGCCTATGTTACAACAAATTAACACCGTTCTCGGCGCAGACGTCAATCATATCCTTTGGCCAAACCGAAGCCTGAACCTGACCTATATGCGCCTTGCACAGCATAAACATGCACAGTCTGGACTGACCGATACCGCCGCCCATAGAGCAGGGCAGCTCTTTATTTAATATTGCCTTGTGAAAATCCAAATTCAGTCTGTCCTCGCAGCCCGCCTTTGCGCACTGCTCCCTTAATGCTTCCTCGTCAACCCTAATACCCATGCTTGACAGCTCAAACGCCATATCAAGCAGGGGGTAGTACACCAGAATATCTCCGTTCAGGTGCCAATCATCATAGTCCGGAGCTCTGCCGTCATGCTTCTCTCCCGAGGGCAGCTTATCGCCGATTTCCATCAGGAACACCGCCTTTTTCTCACGCAGCAGCTTGTTTTCCCTCTCTTTTGGGGAGTCGTCGGGATACATATTTTCAAGCTCCTCGGTTGTGACAAACTCAATCTCCCGAGGGAAGTTGTTCGCTATGCCGCCGTACTTCTCACACACGGTTTCCTGAGTTGCCTTCATGGCGGAATATATTTTCCTAACCGCGTCCTTCAAGGTTTCCTTATTCCTATCCTCACGGTTTATGACTACCTCCCAGTCCCACTGGTCAACATACATGGAGTGGAGGTTATCCACCTCCTCGTCTCGCCTGATGGCGTTCATGTCGGTATATATTCCGCTCCCTGCGGGCAGGTTATACTTTGCCAGAGTCTGCCTTTTCCACTTTGCCAGGGAGTGCACAATCTCCAGCTCGCCCCCTATACAGGGCGCGTCAAAGCCGACAGGACGCTCCACTCCGTTAAGATTATCGTTAAGCCCCGTCTCCGGGCGAACAAACAGGGGTGCGGAAACCCTGTGCAGATTAAGAGCCTTTTTCAGCTCCCCCTGAAAAGCGTCCTTTATAAATTTGATTGCCGCCTCGTTGGAAATTCCGTCAAGGCAGTCCTTATAGTCCTTTGGTATTATAAGCCCCATTTCAAACCTCCTACAAACTTAGACTTCGGCGCGGGTATGCGCATAGTACTTCACGAGCTCCGCTCTGGGGTAGCCTCGGCTGTTCTCCACAGACTTTATATAAAAGCCTCTGCCGTAATAAAACCTGATAAGGGGAGTTACATGGGAACCGGTGTGCAGCCTTAAAACGTGCACATCGTTCTCTCTCATGACCTTATCCACAATGCTCATAAGTATTTTGCCGATACCGTTATTTCTCTGAGAGGACTTTACGGCGAAACGGCTGAGGTATGCCCGATGGTTATCCTGCAGCTCCACTCTCACCGCGCCGATAGGCTCGTCGTCAATAAACACAACATAGACTTCCTTTGTCTCAATGTCATGCTTTACGTCCTCATAGGTCTCGTTGAGCGCCTCAATATCATAGCTCAGCCCTGCCATCTCGCAGTACTTCAAAAAAGCGTCCTTGGTTATTTTAATAATCGCGGGAATGTCCTCCTCAACCGCACGCTTCACCTCAAAGGCATACAACTTTTCCATTACTTGTTGTCACCTACCATAAGCATTGCCATAACAGCTTTCTGGGCATGGAGCCTGTTTTCCGCCTCGTCAAAGATAACGCTGCGTTCGCTGTCGATAACGTCCTCGGTTACCTCAAAGCCCCTGTATGCAGGCAGGCAGTGCATGAATATACTGTCAGGCTTTGAATAGGAGAACAGCTCCTTATTCACCTGATAGTCCTTAAATATCTTAACTCTCTCCGCCTTTTCGGCTTCCTGACCCATGCTTGCCCAGGTGTCCGTATACACAACGTCGGCGTCCTTTATTGCCTCAACAGGGTCGTTTGTAATAACAATCTTACCGCCCAGTTCCTTTGCGTCCTCAACAGCGTTAGCCACGATCTCACTGTCGCACTCGTAGCCCTTGGGAGTACCCACGCTGATGTCCATGCCCGCCTTTGCGCAGGCGTAGAGCAGGGAGTGAGCCACGTTGTTGCCGTCGCCTATATACGCCAGCTTCAAGCCCCGCAGTCTGCCCTTATGCTCCTTAACCGTCATAAGATCCGCCAGAGCCTGACAGGGGTGGAGCAGATCGGTAAGACCGTTAATTATGGGGATTGAACCGTACTTTGCCAAATCCAGCACGTCGCTGTGGTCAAAGGTTCTTATCATAATGCCGTCCACAAAGCGGCTGAGCACCTTGGCTGTGTCGTAAATGGTCTCGCCCCGTCCCAGCTGAATATCGTTAGAGCTCAGGAACAGCGCCTGACCGCCCAGCTGGTACATACCCACCTCAAAGGATACACGGGTTCTGGTGGACGATTTCGTAAATATCATTGCAAGGGTCTTGCCCTTTAAAATATGGTGCTCCACACCGCTCTTTGTCTCTTTCTTTAGCTTTGCCGCCAGAGAGAGCAGCTGTGAAAACTCCTCATGAGTTATGTCGTGTAAGCTGATAAAATGTTTCATTACAGTACCTCCTTGATTGACTTTATTAAAATATCTATATCCGATTTTTGAACGATCAGCGGCGGAACTATGCGCAGAACTCTGTCTCCCACAACGCCGACCAAAATACTTTTCTCTGTTAGCTTTTGCCCTATCTCCTTTGCCACAGGCTCGGAGAACTCAACGCCGCACATAAGCCCCATGCCCCTGACTTGGCTTATGGCTCCGCTCTCCTCAGCAAGAGCCTTGAGCTCCGACATCAGGTACTCGCCGCTTTCCCTTGCATTTTCAAGCACACCGCCGTTTAGCAGCTCGTCAAGCACCACGAGTCCCGCTCTTGTGGACAGGGGGTTTCCCCCAAAGGTAGTGCCGTGGTCTCCCGGATGAAAGGCGGAGGCAAATTTCTCCTTGGCGCAAAACGCCCCGATGGGAACGCCGCCTCCCAGACCCTTTGCCATGGTGAATATATCCGGCTCAATTCCGTAATGCTCGTAGGCGAACAGCTTGCCGGTTCTTCCGATACCCGTCTGAACCTCGTCAACAATCAGCGCCATGTCGTTTTCACGGCACAGCCTTGCCGCCTCGTCAACAAATTCTTGGGTGAGGGGATGAACTCCGCTCTCTCCCTGAATAAGCTCCAGCATAATCGCGGCGGTGTTTTGGTTTACGGCCTCTCTCAGAGCCTCAATGTCGTTCCGCTCCACGTGGACAAACTTCTCAATCAGCGGCTTATAGGGAGCCTGGTACTTAGGCTGGCCTGTTGCCGCCACAGTCGCCAGGGTTCTGCCGTGGAAGGAGTTTTTAAGGGTTACAAACTCAATCCTGCCGGGACGTCCCTTTTCCACCTGGTACTTTTTTGCCAGCTTAACCGCGCCCTCGTTTGCCTCGGCGCCCGTACTGCAGAAGAACACCCTGTCGCCGCAGCTGTTTTCCGCCAGCATCTGCGCCAGCCTTGCCTGGTTTTCCACATAGTACACGCTGGAGGTGTGTATCAGGCTGCCTACCTGCTCGGTCACCTCTCTTGTCAGTCTCTCGTGGCCGTGCCCCAGAGACGATACGGCTATGCCCGCAAAGAAGTCCTTATACACTCTGCCGTCTGTTGCCGTCAGCTCTATGCCCTTGCCCGACACAAAGCACAGAGGCGTTCTGTCGCCGAAGGTGTTCATATAATATTTCTTGTCAAGGGCCTTGACCTGTTCCAATGTTAAGTGTTCACTCATTTTTAAGCTCCTCTCTTCTAAGCCTCTTAATCACGTAGTCATACCCGCCCTCTAAGTGGGGCAAAAGGCAGGCGGAGCAATCCTTTATCTCTCCGTCGTCCCTGCCCTTAATCAGGGTATAGCTGCCGCCGCAGTCCCTAAACCCGTACAAAGGACAAAAGCAGAACAGACAATTTATCCGTTCCGCTTTATGACAAGGGTAATATTCGCAATTCTTGTTCTCGAAAAATTTATATCCCATGTTAATCCTGAAGCGCAACAACAACCTTACGGTTCGGCTCGTCGCCTACGCTGTAAGTCTTTATCTTATCACTGCCCTGAAGCGCCGCATGTATTATTCTTCTCTCGTTGGGAGACATGGGCTCAAGAGTGATGGGCTGCCCCTCTCTCAAAACCCGTCTTTCCAGACTGTGGGCAAGCTTCACAAGGGTTTCCTCACGCTTTGAGCGGTATCCCTCGGTGTCAAGATTAATCTTAACGTATGAATTTTTCTCTTTATTTACGTAAAGGCTGGTCAGGTACTGTACTGCGTCAAGGGTATCGCCCCTCTTGCCGATAAGCAGACCCATTCTCTCGCCGGACACCGTTATATCCACAGCGTTCCCGCCGTTTACCGCCTCAATCTTCGCATCCTCAAGACCCATAAGATGAATTAGGTTTTCCGCAAAATACTGTGCGTCCGCAACAGCCTTTTCGGTAACCTCTCTGTTCTTGCCGTCCCTTTTCTGCGGCTTGGGCTGAACGGGCTTTTCGCTCTTTACGTTTGCGGCCTCGCTCTTAGGCTCTGCAGCCGCCTGAGGCTTGCTCTCCTTCATCTTCGGGGCGGGCTCGGCGGGCTTTTCAGCCTTGGGCTTAGCAGGCGTCCGAGGCTGCTCCGCCGCCTTCTTTTCTCTTGCGGCGCGGCGCTGCTCTCTGCTCTTGCGCAGGCGTTCCTCCTCCTCGGCCTCTTTTGTTATCCAAGCGGAAATTATAACCTCCCTGCCCAGCAGACGGCCTAAAATTCCCTTGCCTATCTCTCTTTCCACCGTGTAGGACAGCTCCGTTACGGGAACTCCGAACTCCTCAGCGGCAAGCTTTAAGGCTTCCTCTTTACTTTTTGCGTTTTTTTCTATTTTTCTTGGCATTTTCCATTTCCTCCTTAACGTCCTCGTCTGTCAGATCCACTTTGGCAACCTTATTGATAACAATCTGCTGCAATATCTGAATAATGCTGCTCAATATCCAGTAGAAACCGATTGCGGCAGGCAGGGTGAAAGCAATCCATGCCGAAATAAGCGGCATCATAATCATCATAGTCTTCATCGTATTAGGCTTCTCTTCGCCGTTCTCATCTCTCTGAACAGGCTGCTGAGGCTGCATATTCTGAGAAATCTTAGAAGTGAGATACGAGCTGCCGCCCGCCAAAAGCGGAATTAGCCACAGACCGATAGTGTTCCAGTTTATACCGCCGTCGGGGAGCTTGCCCAGCACAAGACCCAGCAGGCCCATCATATCGGGAGTCTGAGACAGGTCTATTCCCAGCAGGTTAAAGTCTATCAAGGTGTAGGTTCTGCCCGTCTCGGTTATCCAATGACTGTTCATAATCTCGGGATACTCATGGAGGAACCTTGCCACCTGAATTTCGTATTGACCAAACATCTTAAAGGGCGGACTTGTCTCAAGAAAAGCATTAAAGGAGTCCATATTCATCGAAGCCAGCAGCTGATTTACCGGCTCGGGATTTGCAACTCTCCACTCCTCGATTGCGCTGACAATTCTCCAAATATCGTCCCCGCCAACGCCCATAATGTATATAATAGGCTGCTTCACAACCCAATAAAGAGCCATAAGAATAGGCAGCTGAATAACCATGGGCAGACAACCGCTCATGGGATTAACCTGATACTTCTGGTAGAGCTTCATGGTCTCCTGGTTGAGCTTATCCTTATCGTTTGCATACTTCTTCTGCAAATCGTTAAGAAGGGGCTGGAGCTTCTGGGTTTTCAGCATAGACTTCTGCTGCTTAACCGTCAAAGGCATGAGGCACATCTTGACAACAATCGTAAACAAAAGTATAGCCACACCGTAGTTTCCGGTTATGGTATACATCAATTTCAAAACCCATCCCAGGGCAAGCATAATATAGGACATTTGAGCACTCCTAACTCTTCTGATTATAATAATTTATCGGGCGATCAGGGATAATCAATGCCGCCCTTAAACAGGGGGTTGCACCGCAGAATGCGGCACACCGCCTTAATCCCCCCTCTAAACGCACCGTACTTCTCAATCGCCAGCACGGCGTACTCGGAGCAGGTGGGATAGAACCTGCAGGTAGGCTTTGTTTTAAGGGGCGAAATATATCTCTGATACTTTCTTATCAACAAAATCAGCAGTTTCTTCATAATAGTATCACACACGAGTATAATATCACACATGAGCGGAAACGCCGCTCAATCACACTTGTCTACTAATATAACACGAAAAGGAAAAATTTGCAACCGTTTTGCCCAAAAAAATTATCATTTGCAAATTTGTTCCACAGTTTTTTTAACCGCGCCGACAAAATCCCTCTCAAGACGGGGAAATTCCGCGTCTACCGCGGCGGCTCTCGCCACAATCACAAAGTCCAGCGTGACATTGGGCGGCACAAGCCCGCCCTTTATAATATGAGCTCTGTAAAGAGCCCGAAGCCTGCGCTTGGCTCGGTTTCGCTCCGCCGCGCAGCCCACCTTTTTGCCCGCGGTGAGCCCCAGCCTGTTCATGCCCGCCCTGTTCCTCATGGCGTACACCACAAGGGTAGGGGCAACGGCGGACTTGCCGCGCCTGTACAGACGCCTGAAATCCCCGTTCCTTTTTAAGCTGTACGTCTCTCCCATAAAGGGTCACCTCGCCGAACCAAAAGTATTATCAAATAAAAAGACGCCATATTCGGCGTCTATTCTTTCAAACTTTTAAGCAGACAGCTTTTTTCTGCCCTTGAGTCTTCTTCTCGCCAAAACCTTGCGGCCGTTCTTGGTACTCATTCTCTTTCTGAAGCCATGAACCTTTGATCTATGTCTCTTTTTGGGTTGATATGTTCTAAGCATTCTATATCCCTCCTTCAACACACTATATATACCTTAATTATTTACAAAGCAATCCATTTTCCGCCGCAAAGCGGCAGCCCATGGAAAAATCTATACTATTTTATCACGTGTTTTGCTCCTTGTCAAGAGTAAATTTTCGCCAAATACAAAAAAATAATATTTTTTAAAAAATTTTTTCAAGAATTTTCGCATATATTGTTGTACTCAAATTCAGCCGAAACAACATTTTGTACAAAACAATTTTCAGCGGATTTTCAAAAAATTTTTTCTCGAATTTGGTGTTGAAAATTATATTTCTTTCTGTTAAAATGTATTACATGAATGTTACGAGTGAAACAAAACCGTTTGGATACAGAGGAGATACGACATTGGAGAACGTAAAATTTACCGCCGAGAACGGCGCGGACATAACCGATATTTGGGGAAGCGTGACGGGACAGCTTCAGGCAGAAATGTCCACCGTGGCCTTTGACACCTGGATAAAGCCCCTGATCCCCGTGGAGCTTAACGGAACCTCTATTAAGCTGCGTGTGCCGGGAGGGCTGCAAAAGGGCAGCTTGGGCAAGAGCATGATTATGACCAAGTACCGCTCCCTTATCGAGAGCAGCCTTAAAAATGTTACGGGCAAAACCTTGGACATTGACGTGTGCTTTGACACCGAGGCTGAGGCTTCCGCAGCGGACGACCCCTTAAAACAGGAGAACGCCCTTAACCCCAAATACACCTTTGAGAGCTTTATTGTGGGCAACAATAATAATCTGGCGCAGGCGGCGTCTCTTGCCGTGGCGGAGGCTCCGGGACATAAGTACAACCCTCTGTTTATCTACGGAGGCAGCGGGCTGGGCAAGACCCACCTTATTCAGGCCATCGGCAACTACTTTATTGCCAATAACCCGGGCAAACGGGTTCTGTACACCACCAGCGAGAAGTTTACCTATGAGCTGGTAAACGCCATCCGCGAAAAAACCAATCAGGACTTTAGGAATAAGCACAGGACGGTTGATCTTTTGCTTATGGACGACGTTCAGTTCCTTGCCACCAAGGAGCTGGCGCAGGAGGAGTTCTTCCACACCTTCAACGCCCTCTATGAGGCGGGAAAGCAAATCGTTCTCACGTCGGACAGGCTTCCCTCGGAAACCCCGCATTTGGCGGACAGGCTTAAGACCCGTTTCCAAATGGGGCTCCTGGCGGATATTCAGCCCCCTGACTACGAAACCCGCCTTGCCATACTCAAGAGCAAGATTGAAAATGAGTACTTCACCTTTGACGAGGAAATCGTGGAGTACGTGGCAAACAACATAACCTCCAACGTCCGCGACTTGGAGGGTGCGCTAAAGCGGATTTTGGCATACGCGGGCATTGAGAGAACCAATACCATATCCATGGAGCTTGCGCAGAAGGCTCTTAAGGAAATCCTTACCACCCTCCCCCAGAGGAACATTACCACCGGGGTTATTATAGACGAGGTGGAGAAGTACTACCACCTGCCAAAGGGCTCGCTCATGACCAAAAAGCGTTCCAACGACATTGCATACCCACGTCACATTGCTATGTACATATCGCGGGTTATTCTGGACGAGTCCTACGCTAAAATCGGAGACGAGTTTAAGCGGGATCACTCAACGGTCATGAACGCGGTTAAGAAAATCAAGAAGATGGTTACCGAGGACCCTGAGCTTCAGGAAATAATCAAAGAGCTTGTCACCAACATAAAAAGGGATTAATGATATATGAATATGTTTGATACTATTGCCGCAATTGCCACCCCAATCGGTTCGGGTGGCGTTGCCATTATAAGGGTCAGCGGTGAGAGGGCGGAGGAGATTGCAAGCCTTGTGGTCTCCCCCCGCTGCGGCAAGACCCTGAAAGAGCTTGAAACCCACAAGCTGACCCTGTCTGACATTCACAGGGCGGGGGACAGCTCCGGCCTGCTGGACGAGGCGCTTGTGGCGGTTATGCGCGCCCCCCGCTCCTATACGGGGGAGACGGTTGTTGAAATCAACTGCCACGGCGGCTACTACGTGGCAGGACGAATTTTAAAGGAGCTCTTAGACTGCGGCGCAAGACCTGCGGAGGCGGGAGAATTTACCCGCCGCGCCTTTGTAAACGGCAAGACCGACATGATCGGCGCAGAGGCCGTTATGGACATAATAGAGGCGGATTCCGGGCTGGGCTTGAGCAACGCCGCCAAGTCTCTGGGAGGGGCTCTGACCCAAAAGATAAACCGTATACGGGAGATAATTATGGAGATCACCGCCAACATCTCCGCGGCGGCGGACTACCCGGACGAGGTTGACCCTCTGCCGAGGGGCGAGGTTGCCCAAAGGCTGCGGCAGGTGAACCGAGAAATCACAGAGCTTATCGGCAGCTTTGAGACGGGGCGGATTTTGCGTGACGGAATACACACGGTTATTGTGGGCAAGCCCAACGTGGGCAAGTCCTCTCTGCTCAACGCTCTGACCCGCTCTGAGCGGGCAATCGTCACCGATATTCCCGGCACCACCCGAGACACCATAGAGGAGCACATAAGCATAAAAGGCGCGGCTTTAAAGCTGCTGGACACGGCGGGAATAAGAGCCGAAACCAGCGACCGGGTTGAGCAAATCGGCATTGAGCGGGCTCTTAAAAATATTGAGCTGGCGGACTTGTGCCTTTTTGTGGCAGACGCAAATTCGGAGCTGAGCGCCGAGGACGACAAGATTATAAAAGCCCTGTTTGACAACTGCAAAAACACTATTGTCATTTTAAACAAGACCGACAAGGAGATTAAGACCGACCGAGAGCAAATATGCAAACGAGGCTTTGCCGATGGTGATATAATAGAGACGGCGACCCCTAAGGGGCAGGAGCCCGTGGGAATCGACCGCCTGGAGGATCTTATTGCGGAAAAGTTTGCCCTGGGCAAAATCAGAAGCGGCGACGTTTTTATTTCAAACCTGCGCCAGAGAGACTCGCTGGTTAAGGCGAAGGCAGCGGTGAATTTGGCTCTCGAGGGGCTTGATATGCCCTTTGACCTTTTGTATGTTGATTTGGAGGACGCCCTGTCCGCTCTGGGCGAGGTTACGGGCATGACCGTTCAGGAGGAGATTATCGATCAAGTTTTCTCCAGATTTTGCGTTGGCAAGTAAGACACAAAGGAGATAGGAATGGACAACATCAGTGTAGAACTAAACGGGGGATTTGTGGAGAAATACGTCCGTTTCGCCAACCCCCAATACATACAAGTATATATTTTCGCTCGGTATCTGTACGAGAAAAACGGCGAACCCCCGTCGGCGGAAACCCTGTCAACCGAGCTTTCCATCCCCACCGACCGTATCAACTTTATTTTCGGGTACTGGGCGAGTCTGGGGGAGATAGTACAAAATAACGGCGAATACGCCTTTGCGGACGCCGGCGACGAAGCCGAGACTAAAAAGACGGCGGAGACTCCGAGAGCAAAGAGCCGCAAGCGCACAAGCGCAAAAATGCGCCCCTCATACAAAAGCGCCGAGATTGACGCCGCCGCCGAGAGGAACTCTGTTCTTTCGGGAATGTTCTATCAGGCAGAGAGCATTTTAGGGCATATGCTGTCGGGAAACGAAATGGAGCTTTTATACTCCTTTTATGACTGGCTGGGGCTGCCCTGCGAGGTTATAGTTATGCTCCTCAGCTATGCGGCAAAGCTGGGGAAAACGGGTAAGCGGTATCTTGAAACCGTTGCCATAGACTGGGCGGACAAGGGGATTGACACCTTTGACAAAGCGGAGGAGTACATCTCCCGCCTGGAGGAAATCCACAGCAACGAGCATAAGATACGCTCCGTACTGGGGATTTATGACCGCTCCTTGACCCAAACCGAGAAGAAGTACATAAAGGCATGGACAGAGGATCTGAACGTTTCTCCCGAGTTGGTCAGCCTTGCATATGACAAGACGGTTGAGAACACGGGCAAGCTGTCCTGGGCGTACATGAACAAGATACTCACCTCCTGGCACGACAACGGTATTAAGGATCCGGAGGGGGTTAAGCGGGAGGATGTTATACACAGCAAGACCAAGCCCGCCACAAAAAAGAAGAGCAAGTTTAACAACTATGAGGACACAAACAAGACCGACTATAAAGAATTGGAAGAAAAGCTGCTTGACATGATGCTTGACGGCTAAATAAAAAATAGGAGTGATGACTTATGCAATCGGCTCACGCCCTTGCCATGAGCGAGCTTAATCAAATACGGGAAAATAACAGCGCAGAGCTGGAGCGCAGACGAGCGGAGGTTCGCAGGCTGTCCCCGGCGTACGCCGCTGTGGAAGCCGACCTTATGAAAGGCGGCAACGCCCTGCTCCGTTCTGTTCTGGGCGGCAGCAGGGATTTTGACAAAATAAAGACCTTCATTCAGGGCAAGCAAAAGGAAAAGCTAAATATTTTAAAGCAGCTCAACCTGCCTGAAGACTACCTAGACGAAATTTATAACTGCCCTCTTTGCCGTGATACGGGCTTTGACGAGGAGGGCAAAAAGTGCAGCTGCTTAAAGGAGCTGACCCGCAAGTATATTGACAAGAACTCCAACATGACAGACCTGATGCGGGAGCAGACCTTTGAAAACTTTGATTTTTCACTGTTTTCTCCCTCGCCCGACGAAAAGGGAAAGTCGGAGCTGGATCTTGCCCAAAAAGCGTATAAGCGTGCCGAAGATTTTGCGGAAACCTTTGAGCAAGAGGGGAAGAACATGATTTTTCGAGGCAATGCAGGCACGGGTAAGACCTATCTCTCCAGCTGCATAGCAAACCGCGCCCTGCAGCGGGGCAAAACCGTATACTATCAGACGGCGTATAAGCTGTGCGAGCTCCTTGAAAACATAAAGTTCGGTAAGTACGACAATCCTGACGACTACGACCAAGCTTCAACCCTCAGAAAATATCTTGACGAGGTTGACCTGCTTATTATTGACGATTTAGGCACCGAGTTTATGACCCAGTTTACGGCGGCTGCCATATTTGATTTGATAAATACCCGCCTGCTAAAAAATAAGTCAACGGTTATCTCCACCAATCTGGACTTTGAAGCCATGGAGGAGATGTATAGCTCCAGATTTACCTCACGCATCTTCGGCAGCTATTCGATTATATTTACAAATAAATCAGACCTGCGCAAGAAAAATCTTGCCAACTGATTGAAATTTTTGCCCGCCTGCACCCCGGCGGGCTCTTTTATTTGCCAATGGTTTTGGAAATATGTTATCTATAATTTGTAGGGGCGCCGCTTTATCGGCGACAAACGTTGTATTATTATTGACATTACATACTATTGCTAAATTGGAATAATGAGTGCCGTCCAACTTCAAAGAAGTTGGGTCACAGCCGCGCCCGTTCACTAACCAATATTATTAATTATATTGGAATTTTCGCCGCCTTTGCAAAAGGCGGCGAAACTGCTCGCATTATTCCAAATTTTACAAAACAGCAGCATCAATAATTCTATGATTACTCTTAGGCTTAAATCTTTCCCAGCAGGAAATCCGCCAAATGCACAATTTTAACGCCGTTAATATTTCCCCCTGCCATCTCGTCTAACGTTACCACATATTTGGGGTAATGATCCTTAATTTCAAGAAGATTGGCAACCTCCCGATCCGATTCCTCCGGCAACCTGCGGCACACCTGAACATAAATGCGTTCATCTCGGCAAACTGCTACAAAATCTATTTCTTTGGTTTCATTCTTGCCTATATATACATCATAGCCTTTCCGCCGCAATTCGAAATATACGATATTTTCCAGCATAGCGGCAATGGATTTTGGGTTAAAGCCCATTATACAGTATTTTAGAGAAGAGTCTGCAAGATAGAATTTTTCCTGAGTTTTCAAAACAGATTTTCCCTGCAAATCATACCGTCGGCAGCGATATATAACAAAAGCCTTTTCCAGCCAATTCAGGTAGTTGTAAACCGCTTCAACAGACAGGGAACGTCCCTCGCTTTTCAAAAACTTCACAATTGCATTGGCAGAAAAGGTTTTGCCCACATTTTCAACAATATAACGAACAACGCGATTAAACAAATCAAAATTTGTTATATTGTGCCGTTTTGTAATATCGCTTGTTATAACGGAGTTATAAATCCCTTCCACAATCTGATAGGCAGAACCCTCATCAAAATTACTCAGCGCGACAATGGGAAATCCGCCCATACGGATATATTCGTTCAAAAGCTCACCTGTCGAAAGAGAGCTTTGCTTTTTAAACTCCAAATACTCGGCAAAGGACAGGGTATAAACCGGGATAGAAATATACCGTCCTGTCAGATAGGTTGAAATTTCGCCGGACATCAGCTTTGAATTGGACCCGGTCACATAAACATCGGCGTCTGTATTTTCAAGCAGACTGTTCACGGCTTTTTCCCAGCCGTCAATTTCCTGCACCTCATCAAGAAGAAGATAATACCGTCCGCTTTCGGTCATCAGCTCCTTAACGCCCCTATACATATCTTTGTCGGTCATACCATCGTCAAAATCCTCAGAGGTGTAGCGCATACTGATAATGTGGTCATCGGCAACGCCGTCTTTCAGCAGGTCGTACCGCAGCATTTCTAAAATAGTAGATTTTCCGCAGCGGCGGATTCCCGCCAATATTTTCACAAGGGGTATATCACGATAGGTTCTAAGCAATTCCATATATCGCGGTCTTATTATCATACTATCGCCTCCTTCTTCTTAATAGTATACCCAAAAACTTTAAAATAGTCAATAGTTTTTACTGTATAACCGTAAAAACTATGGTTTTAAATCAAGTTTTTCGGTTTCGCTTGATACTCATTGTCCGAGTTATATATTTACACCGTAGTAGGGGCGCCGCTTTATCGGCGACAAACGTTGTATTATTATTGACATTACATAC
>CATWQA010000044.1 GCA_958352815.1 uncultured Eubacteriales bacterium | reverse complement strand
AGAACAGCCCATATTATTACGGCTCAACCGTTACCGTAAAGGATAAGGGCGATACGGCAAAGGTTGGCTATACCTTTACGGAGTGGAACACCGAGCCTGATGGCAGCGGCACCACATATGGCGGCGAAGGCACATCAACCTTTGTAATTGAGAAGGACACAACTCTTTACGCACAGTACAGCCCCAACACCGATACCCGGTACAGGGTCGAGTATTATCTGCAAAACATTGACGGTACAGATTATGAGATAAATAACGAGGCAACAGAAAGTCTCGAGGGCATAGCCGGAGCAACTGTAACAGCAGAGGAAAAGAACTTTGAACACTTTGAGTTGAACAAGGATGTCGAGGGCACACTGGCGTCAGCTGAGATTGCTCCTGACGGCTCAACAGTGCTAAAGCTCTACTATGACCGCAATAAGTATAATGTAATCTATGACGGAAACGGCGGTACAACAACTGTTGCAGATGAGAACAGCCCATATTATTACGGCTCAACCGTTACCGTAAAGGATAAGGGCGATACCGAGCGTTCGGGTTATAACTTCCTGTATTGGAATACAAAGCCTGACGGCAGCGGTATCACATACACTGTCAGCGATATAAACACGTTTACTATAACCGAGGATACAACCCTTTATGCTCAGTGGAGAAACAGAAGCGGCGGAGGCGGAGGCGGCGGAACGTCTTTCTCAACCACAACGGCGACGCCTGCTCCGAGCGCTGAGACAGAGTCTCCCGAAACGCCTGTTACGGGGAAAAATGAATTTGACATCCGTATAACAAAACAGCTTGCCGACGGACAAAAGAGAGTTGTTATGCCCGGAGAGACGGTAAAGTATACTGTTACGGTTACAAACAACGGTACAAATACCATCCATAACGTGGTTGTCTACGATGAAATGGGAACAGAGGGAGGAGTGATAGATACTATCGAGTCTCTTGCACCCGGTGAGTCAAAAACCTACGAGCTGGAGATTACCGTTTCCGCCGCCGCAAAACAGAATGATGTTATTGAGGGCTCTGCAACGGCAAATTCCAATGAGACAGGAGAGGTTGAGGGCGAGGCCGGAGTGGTGGTAACAGTTGGTCAGACAACTGTACCCGAGCTGCTCACAACAGACCACGTGTGGTATCTGCGCGGTTATCCGGATAACAGCATAAGACCCGAGGGCAATATCACAAGAGCCGAGGTTACTATGGCGTTCTACAGACTTTTGAACGACCGCAAGGATATTGAGGACTTTGATAAGTCTGACTACAGCGATGTGGATATGAATGAGTGGTATGCCGTATCGGTAATGACATTAAGCGAGCTTGGTATAGTTACGGGCTACAGCGACGGAACATTCCTGCCTGATGAGCCTATGACAAGGGGCGAGGTTGCTGCGGTTGCAAGCAGGTTCGATAAGCTTGAGAGTACCGATGAAAACATGTTTGCGGATATTGACGGACACTGGGGCGAGGAGTACATCAAGTCAGCCTATAAGAAGGGCTGGGTTGACGGTTATCCAGACAATACATTCCGTCCCGACGACAGCATAAAGAGATGCGAGTTTGCAACTCTTGTAAACAACGTGCTGAACAGACGTCCGAATAAGGAAAATATACTTATTTCCGACATTCACATATTCAGTGACCTTGACGAGAATGAATGGTATTTTACTCCAATGGTTGAGGCGAGCCATACTCATGATTGCGAAACTATCCAAGGCACAGCTGCGGAACAGTGGTCTCGCGTGATTGGTGACGGCACAAGCGCAGAATTTAACCAGTAAGACCATTTCAGCAATAAGAACCCAATAGACTACATAAAAACTGATGCCGACGCTCAATCGGCGTCAGTTTTGTTTTAACCAAATACCCTAAATGCTTTCCGTGCAGGTTCGTCAATGATGAGTTACAAAATTAATTAAAACTAATTCTTGATGAATAGAAATATTTATGGTATACTGTATTTGATGATTTAGAAATGAAGGAGGCAGCGTATGAAACCTGTTGTAGCAGTTGTAGGCAGACCAAATGTGGGAAAGTCCACGTTTTTCAATAAGGTCGCGGGCAGGCGCATATCCATAATAGAAGATACTCCCGGCGTAACCCGTGACAGAATATATGTTGACGCCGAATGGTGCGGAAAGGAATTCACCATGATAGATACCGGCGGCATAGAGCCTGCCGGCAATGACGTTATTCTCAGCCAGATGAAGTCCCAAGCGGAGCTGGCAATCAGTATGGCGGACGTTATTGTGTTTATGGTAAACGTCCGCGAGGGAATGACCGCGGCGGACAGAGACGTGGCGGCAATGCTGCAAAAAAGCGGAAAGCCTGTTTTGCTTGCGGCGAACAAGGTGGATAATCCGGGAGAGCCGCCTATGGAAATGTATGAGTTCTATAATCTGGGTATAGGCGACCCATGGCCTGTTTCTTCAATTCACGGTTTGGGTATAGGCGATCTCCTTGATGAAATCGTCAAGTTTTTCCCTGAGGATGCAGAGCAGGAGGAGGATTCGGAAATTATTCATGTGGCGATTGTGGGAAAACCCAATGCGGGTAAATCTTCGCTGGTTAATAAAATTTTAGGCGAGAACAGAGTTATTGTCAGCGATGTTGCGGGAACCACAAGAGACGCTATAGACACCCTTTATGAGCGTGACGGGAAGAAGTATATGCTTATTGACACTGCGGGCATGAGAAAGCGGGGCAAGGTAAACGAGAACGTGGAGCGTTACAGCGTTGCCCGTGCTCTGAACGCAGTTGACAGGGCGGATGTGTGCCTGATTATGGTGGACGCGGTTGAGGGCGTAACCGAGCAGGACACCAAGATTGCAGGATATGTTCACGAGGCGGGCAAGGCGAGTATTATCGTTGTCAATAAATGGGATCTGATTGAAAAAGAAACCAACACCATGAAGGACTTTAAAAACCGCGTGAAGGAGGGCTTTAATTTCATGATGTACGCTCCCTCTGCGTTTATTTCCGCAAAGACGGGGCAGAGAGTGGACAGCCTTTTTGAAATGATGGATGCGGCGGTTGAACAGAACAGAAAGCGTATCTCCACAGGGGTGCTTAACGATGTGTTAAACGATGCGGTTTCGGCGGTGCAGCCACCCAGTGATAAGGGCAAGCGCCTTAAAATATACTACGTGACCCAGGCTTCGGTTAAGCCGCCTACCTTTGTGTTGTTTGTGAACAGCGGCAAGCTGGCTCACTATTCCTATATAAGATATATAGAAAACCAATTCAGGGCAAGATTTGGCTTTGAGGGAACGCCGATAAAGTTTATTATTCGTGAAAAGGGAGCAAAGGAATAATGGAGAATGTTTATTTTAGCGTGGTTATCGGCGGGCTGATAATCGGAATTATTTCATATTTAATAGGCTCGGTTAATTTTTCCATAATATTATCAAGAGCAATAAGCGGCAAGGATATAAGAGAGAGCGGCTCGGGAAACGCCGGGGCGACAAATATGCTCCGAACCCACGGCAAGAAGATGGGGGTTATAACCCTGCTTTTGGACGTGGTTAAGGGCGTTGTGTGCGTGCTGATAGCGGTGCTGTTTGAGAAGTATTTAATCTCATCTGCTCAGGCTCAGGGAAATTATGAGGCGGTCAGTGCACTGACCGCGGCGGCTTTGCCGTACATAGCAGGCGTGTGCGTTATTCTCGGGCACAACTTTCCTCTGTACTTTAAGTTTAAGGGCGGAAAAGGCGTTGCCACGTCTCTGGGCGTGGTGCTGGTTCTTGACTGGAAGGTTGGGCTTATTGTAGGCTTGTGCGCCATTGCGGTAATGGCGGCGACGCGCTATGTTTCTCTGGGCTCGGTTCTGGGCGGAGGAGCGTATATTGTGGTTGAGGCCGTGAAAATGTTTGTCACTCATGATGTGATTGTTGTTCGCTTGATATGCGTTATCATAATGGGCGGACTGCTGATAGGCAGGCACCACGCTAACATAAAGCGGCTGCTTAACGGAACAGAAAATAAATTAGGGGGTAAAAAATAATGGCACGTATAAGCGTTATAGGCAGCGGAAGCTGGGGCAGCGCAATGGCGATTATGCTGGCGGAGAACGGGCACGGCATAACTCTCTGGTCGTACCTTGAGGAGGAGTGCGAAAACCTGAAAAAGTACGGGGAAAACAAGCCCTTTTTGCCGGGGGTAATGTTCCCTGAGGGAGTGGAGTTTACCTGTGATTTAAGCCGCTGCTGTGAAGATGCGGATATAATAATTATGGCAACGCCGTCCCACGCTGTTCGGGCAACGGCAAGGAATATGGCAGGGTACGTAAAGGACGGACAAATAATAGTCAACATATCAAAGGGCATTGAGGAGGGGACGTATTATACCCTCTCCAAGGTAATCCGTGAGGAAATACCGGGCTGCGTTATTGCGGTAATGTCAGGCCCCAGCCATGCGGAGGAGGTTTCAAGACGCATACCCACCTCCAATGTTGTCGCCTGCGATGATGAAAAGACGGCGGAGTACGTTCAGGAAGCGTTTATGAACCCGAACTTCAGAATTTATACCAATCCCGACGTGTTGGGGGTTGAGCTGGGCGGCTCTCTTAAAAACGTAATTGCTCTGTGCGCGGGAATAATTGACGGCATGGGGCTGGGAGACAACACTAAGGCTGCCCTTATGACCAGAGGTCTTGTGGAAATGTCCCGTTTGGGAGTTGCCATGGGCGCAAAGGAGGAAACCTTTAACGGCTTGTCCGGGGTGGGGGATCTGATTGTGACCTGCACCAGTATGCACTCCAGAAACCGCAGAGCGGGCATTCTCATCGGCAAGGGCAAGACCCCGGAGGAGGCGCAAAGCGAGGTTAAAATGGTGGTTGAGGGAGTGAGAACCTGCCGCGCCGCCAAGGAGCTTGCGGACAAGGTGGGCGTTGAAATGCCCATTGTAAACGAGGCGTACAAGGTGCTGTTTGAGGGAATGTCCGCCAAGGAAGCGGTGGCAAATCTGATGGGCAGAGCCAAAAAGCACGAGACCGAAAAAGCATTTTTGGGGAATTGATGCCGCATTTAACAAAATGCGGCAAGCAATTTATATGTAAACGTATTTTGATAAAGGCTTTGGCGACATTGCCGCCGCGGCTTGGTATGGCGGAATATGGGCTCGGCAATGGTTTCAAAGGCAAAGCCTTTATCAAAAAACATGATTTAAATTAAAACATTTTCAAAGTATTATTTTTGGCAAATTCATTTACATGATAAAAGCGCCTTGCAGCTTTTGGAATTTACGGAGAGTGAAATGTTATGAGCAAAATTAATGTGAGAACAATGGACTTTTTTGACAGGTATAATATCAAGCTGATCAGTGAAAAATATGGGTTTGATGAAAAGACGGCTCTGCGTAAATTTTTATGTTCGGAGACATACAAAATGCTGACTGATGAAGAGACGGAGATTTACAAGATGAGCCCCAACATTGTTTTTAATATGTGGGAGGCGGAGCAAGTGACGGGCAATCCGAGAAATTCTTTGTATATACGAGGTGAAGCAGAATGACCCGAGAAACCGAATTTTTTATCTATCTTATTGAACGCTATGCAAGGCACAAAAAAACAACGGCGGATGAAATTCTGAGACAGTGGGATGAGCTGGGGCTGACAAACTTCCTGTATGATATGTATGAGATATATCATTCTGAAAGTCTTGAAAATGCCTATGCGGATATAGACAGACTTATGGAAGAAAAAAGGAGCCGCTCTTAATGCAAATTTTAAAATTAATGAAAATTTCTATTGACAACTAAATATCTGAGTGGTAAAATAATAAAAATGCAATGATTGATTGCCTAAAACAAAAGCTTAAGTAGGAGGGTGCAGATTAGAATGACCGTTTCGCGTCTTGATTTCAGAATGAAATTCCGTGTTTGTATTTTTTCCGTTCCGAGGGGCTTTTGTTTTCCGAATTTAATAAACAAGGACAATGTGAATTGATTTTGTTTTTCGATTTGTCCTTTTATTTTGCATATTTTTAAGTTAAAGGAGTTGATTTTATGCAAAACAGTAAGACGGCTTGCCTGATACTGGAAAACGGCTGTAAATTTAAGGGGAAAGCCTTTGGGCATATTCATGACGTTGTGGGAGAGGTTGTGTTTACTACAAATATGACCGGGTATCAGGAAACCCTGACCGACCCGTCGTTTTGCGGCCAGATAGTGGTTATGACCTACCCGCTTATCGGCAATTACGGAATTAACTTTGAGGATATGGAGTCGGACAGACCGGCGCTGTCCGCATTTGTTGTCCGTGAGAGGTGCGACTATCCCAGCAATTTCAGAACAGAGATGGATCTTGACGGATTTCTGCGCCAGAACCGCATAATGGGTCTGGAGGGGATAGACACCAGAGCTCTTACCAGGATTATTCGGGAAAAGGGCTGTATGAAGGGAACGATTACGGTCAAGGAGAGCCTGAGCGACAGCGACATTGAAAGGCGGTTTAACGAGCTCGATAACAGCGATGTTATAAGCCGCGTTTCGTCAAAGAATACTTATAATATAAAGGGCAGCGGCAAGAAGATCGCCTTTATCGATATGGGAGCAAAGGCGGGGATTATCCGCGACCTTAAGGCGAGGGAGTGCGACATAACGGTGTTCCCGTACAATACTCCCGCCGGAGAGATTGAGGCAATAAACCCAGATATGGTGTTTATCTCAAACGGCCCCGGAGACCCGAGAGACGTGCCCGAGACAATTGAGACGGTAAAGGCTCTGATTGGTAAGTATCCGGTCTGCGGAATTTGTATGGGGCATCAGATAATAGGCTTGGCGTTGGGCTGCAAGATAAGCAAGCTGAAGTTCGGCCATCACGGCGGAAACCACCCGGTTAAGAACCGTGAAACAGGGATGGTTTATATATCATCCCAGAACCATAACTATATTGTGTCAGAGCTTCCCGAGGGTGTTGAGGAGCTCTACACCAATGTGAATGACGGAACCTGTGAGGGAATTAAGCACAAGACCCTGCCCGTGCGCAGCGTGCAGTTCCATCCGGAGGCGTCTCCGGGACCCCTTGACACAGGATTTATATTTGACGATTTTCTAAGTTTGTTAGAGGGAGGTAAGGAGAATGCCTAAAAATCAAGACATTAAAAAGGTGCTGGTTATCGGCTCGGGTCCGATTGTTATAGGACAAGCTGCGGAGTTTGACTATTCGGGAACCCAGGCGTGCCAGGCAATAAAGGAAGAGGGCATTGAAGTTGTTCTTGTAAACAGCAACCCCGCTACAATCATGACCGACAAGAACACTGCCGACCAAACGTATATTGAGCCTCTGACAGTGGACTACCTGAAAAAGGTTATTGAAAAGGAACGCCCCGACAGCCTTATTGCGGGAATGGGCGGTCAGACAGGACTTAACCTGGCTTGTGAGCTGTACGACAGCGGTATTCTCGATGAGTACGGCGTTAAGGTAATCGGAACCTCTATTGAGTCAATCAAGGAGGGTGAGGACAGAGACAGCTTTAAGCAGCTTATGGAGCGCACAAACCAGCCTATGATAAAGGGCGAGATTGTGAACACTGTTGAGGAGTCCTGCGCCTTTGCGGAGAAGATAGGCTATCCGGTTATAGTTCGTCCGGCGTACACTCTGGGCGGAACAGGCGGAGGCATCGCAGAGGACAAGAACCAGCTTATCGAAATAGCTACCCAGGGAATACACCTGTCCCGCGTAGGTCAGGTGCTTATTGAGAAGTGCATCAGGGGCTGGAAGGAGATTGAGTTTGAGGTAATTCGTGACGGAGCGGGCAACTGTATAACCGTGTGTTCCATGGAGAACGTTGACCCGGTGGGCGTGCACACAGGCGACAGTATTGTTGTGGCTCCTGCCCAGACCTTGGCGGATAAAGAGTATCAAATGCTGAGAAAAGCGGCAATTGATATTATTAATTCAATCGAGATAAAGGGTGGATGTAACGTGCAGTTTGCCCTTAATCCCGACAGCTTTGAATATGCGGTTATCGAGATTAACCCCCGTGTAAGCCGTTCTTCCGCTCTGGCTTCAAAGGCGACGGGATACCCCATCGCTAAGATTGGCGCAAAGATAGCTCTGGGTTACAATTTGGACGAGATTAAGAACGCCGTAACGGGAAAGACATATGCTTGCTTTGAGCCGGCTCTTGACTACTGCGTTGTTAAAATCCCCAAATGGCCCTTTGACAAGTTCTTCGGCGCAAAGAGACAGCTGGGAACAAAGATGATGGCAACGGGAGAGGTAATGGCTATAGGAAACAGCTTTGAAGCCGCTCTCCTTAAAGGAATACGTTCTCTTGAAATTAAGCAGTTCACCCTTATCCGTGAGTTCTCAAAGCAGCACAGCCTGGAGGGCTTGAAGCGCAGAGTTGTTGTGCCCGACGATGAGCGCCTCTTTGACCTGGCGGAGCTTATAAGGCGGGATTACCTTATGGAGAAAATCTGCGAGATAACAGGTATGGACCCATGGTTTATCAAAAAGATTAAGAAGATAGTTGAAAAAGAGGAGGAGCTCAAGGAATATACTCTTGAAACTCTCACGCCTGAGGTGCTCAGAGAATACAAGGTTATGGGCTTTGCCGATGAGGGCATCGCAGAGATTATCGGCTGCAAGGGCAGCGATGTGCGCGTTCTCAGGGAGAAGTTTAATATTCGCCCGGTGTATAAGATTGTTGATACCTGCGCAGGTGAGTTTGAGGCGGTTTCGCCCTATTACTATTCAACCTACGATGAGGAAAACGAGGCTGTTCCTTCAGATAAGAAAAAGGTGCTGGTGCTGGGCTCAGGTCCCATCAGAATAGGACAGGGTATCGAGTTTGACTATTGCAGCGTTCACAGTATTCAGGCGCTGAAGAAGATGGGAATTGAAACGATTATTATAAACAATAACCCCGAAACGGTCAGCACCGATTTTGACACGTCGGACAAGCTGTACTTTGAGCCTCTCACAGAGGAGGATGTGTACAGCATAATCGAGCTTGAAAAGCCTGACGGAGTAATCCTCCAGTTCGGCGGTCAGACAGCAATTAAGCTGGCTAACTTCTTGGATAAGATGAACGTGCCCATTTTCGGAACCATGCCCAAGTATATTGATGCGGCAGAGGACAGAGAAAAGTTTGACGCGGTTCTTGAAAAGCTCAACATAAAGCGTCCCAAGGGCAGAGGCGTATGGACTGTCCAGAGAGGCATTGAGGAGGCAAACGAGCTGGGATATCCCCTTTTGGTTCGTCCCTCGTATGTTTTGGGCGGTCAGGGAATGGAGATTACCCATAATGAAGCGGAGCTTGTCCAGTATCTTGAGGACGCCTTTAAGAAGGATAAGGATAACCCGGTGCTGATTGACAGGTATCTCGGCGGCCGAGAGCTGGAGGTTGACGCCATATGCGACGGCACGGACGTGTTTATTCCGGGTATAATGGAGCATTTGGAGCGCGCGGGCATACACTCGGGCGACAGTATTTCTATATATCCGCCCCAGAATATTTCGGAAGAAATGAAGCAGAAGATTATGGACGTAACCCGCCGCATTGCTGTTGAGATGAAAGTAATCGGAATGATTAACATACAGTTCATCGAGTTTGAAAATGATTTGTACATTATCGAGGTTAATCCCCGTTCAAGCCGTACCGTGCCCTATATCACCAAGGTTACGGGCGTGCCTGTAATCGAGCTGGCTACTCGGGTAATGCTTGGAGAGAGCCTGGCTGAAATGGGCTACGGCAGCGGAATAAGCCCCGAGGCGGACATGGTTGCCGTAAAGGTTCCCGTGTTCTCAACAGAGAAGCTGCCTATGGTTGAGGTAAGCCTCGGCCCCGAGATGCGTTCAACCGGTGAGGTTCTGGGCGTTGGCAGAAACTTTGAAGAGGCAATATACAAGGGCTTCGTGGGAGCGGATATAACAATCCCTCACGAGGGAAGCACAATTTTAGCCACTGTAAGAGACCGTGATAAGGAAAACTTCCTGCCTATGGCAAGAAAGTTTGCGGACATGGGCTGCAGCTTTATTGCAACGGGAGGAACAGCCGACTTCCTTAACGAAAACGGCATAAAGGCAAAGGTTGCCAAAAAGATAGGCGAGGGCGTGCCCAATGTTCTTGACGTAATCCGCAGCGGAGTGTGCGACCTGATAATCGACATACCCAAGAAGGGTAACGATAAGGGCAGTGACGGCTTTAAGATAAGACGGTGCGCTTCCGAGTGCTCCATAACCCTGATGACGTCTCTTGACACGGTAGGCGCACTGGTAAGCGTAATGGAAAAGAAGATGACCCCCGACGATGTTGAGGTTGTCTCGGTTAAGGAAATTAAATAGTTTTTGAACAAAAGAGTTCCCCGTTTTAAGTTGAATGGTAATAAAGAAGTATGCAAAATAATTATCGTTTGCCTATATGCGGGGCGTGAAGCAAAAGAGATACAGACTGCAAAAATAAGCCTGTATCTCTTTTCTCTTGTGCAGAAATTTAGAGGAGTTTTTATACTGCTTTCAAGACTCAAAAGCAGCGTCTGTATTCCCGCTACCGAAAACCGCTTTCTATTGCGGCATAAATTTCTTCTGTGCTAAACATCTTCAGCGCTTCCATGTTTTCTTCCAGGCTTCCGCCGAACATGTCCGTATATTCCTTGACGGCTTTAAGCCTGTCGGGAGGGGAACTGTATTTACCGCTGCTGCTTACGGGACCGTCCGTTTCAATACCGGCTTCCGTGAGTCTGGAGTAAATTTCATCGTTTGTTACACCGCGCAAAGCGGCAAAATTTTCTTCGAGGGTACCGCCGAATGCCTTTGTGTAATCTTCTACTGCTTTCAGTCTTTTGGGCGACGTCTTATATTGCAAAGCCTTGTGGTTTTCCTCAGCGTCTACATTGCGTACATAGACGCGCCAATGAGCCTTTTTTAATTTTTCTGATACCGTATGAATACGATTATTTAGATTTTCATCCTTTGTGACTACATTCAATTCAATATCATTGTTATTGTTATTCAAGTATGCCTTTTCAAAGCAGGCGGATACAATTTGATCGATACATTGTTCCATGTCAGCCGTATTAAATGAATATAGTTCCATAAGCCCGGCTGCGTCGTCGTTAAGCGGTACGACCGAAATGACCCTGTCAAAACAGTTCATTTCCAGCCGCATACTGGGATTGACGTCAACATAGACATAGCTTGACGGAGTACGGTATATCGTGTAGCCGGAAATTCCTGCGCCAAAGACAAGCAGGAAACATGCCGCCATTGCCATAAGAATTTTATATGGATAGGCTGAAATGCTGATTTGCTGGCCTATATGGTATCCCTTATCTTTGATTTCGGTTATATCCCCGTTTTTTTGAAATACAACCGCCCTGCCGTCCCTTATATCCATTACAATACCCTGCATTATTTCCACCTCCCGTTTTCAGAATCAAAATATCCCGCCAAAATTTCATAATTCCCGTGCATAATAAGCACTCCCATAATGAGGTATTTCCTATGCCGTTCCGGGATCTTTTTGTTTACTTTCAAATGTGAAAGTATCTGTTTTATCGGCAGAGATTTTTTATCGTATACAAAAGAAAGCAGCTCTTTTTTGCTTATAATATACCGTACAATCTGTATACAGGCGCTGCGAGTTTTTTTCGATTTCGGCGCAGATTTCGGCAGTTCAAAAAACGATATTCCGAATGCTTCCAGCTCTGCTTTCAGGGAATATATTTCAAGCGCAGTTTCAGATATGCCGGCATTTTTATCCTCCGCTTCAAACGGTATTTCCTCGCCGTTATCGTCCTGTGCAGCAAGACTGCTGAAGGGGACTGTGCGTTTATGACGGCTCTGCGTCCTGTAATAGTCGCTGATTCTATTGCGGATACAGATTTTAGCAAAAACATGAAAGCTACCTTTGCTTTCCTCGTATGCCGTGACAGCGTCATGGAACGCCGTTAATGCTTCCGAAAAAACGTCGTCGCTTTCATCTACAAACCGTCCGGCAGCCTGTGATGCGCAGCTATAGATAAACGGCAGGTTTTCTTTTATAAATATTTCCCGCGCGTCCCAATCCGCCTGCGCCCGCATTACCTTTTCGGCTGTTTCCATTTGCTCTCACTTCCTCTCTTGCCGCATTCATTTATATTTTAACACAAAAGCCCTGTTTTTCAAAATCTATTACCGCTAATTAACCAATCAACCACATCTGTTTCAAGATAGGCAAGAGCAGTAACATCAGTATGGGATGCACCTTCAAATTCTGTAACCCGCGCCTGAGTGTTTGTCGGGGATAGCTTTTCTATAAAATCAATCGTGGATTTTGGCTCAACTACCGTATCATCCGTGCCTACAAACGCCCATATAGGCATTTGGCTCAGGGTAGAAAGCGTTTTGTCGTCGGAGCGTACGCCGCCGCTGCACGGTGCAATCCGACTGAACATTTCGGGGTATGAAGCGGCTATATTCCAGACGCCGGCTCCGCCAACGCTGAAACCGGTTAGACTGATGTTGCCGTTGTCAATTTTATACTTGTCCGCAACTTCATGAATCAGGCTTATCACAGTTTCTTTCATCGCAACCCAATCCTTCTGTTCCGATGAAAGCTGCGGTATTAAAACATATGCGGATATCTCCCCCAGATTTCCATCTTTAAGAAATTTTGGGAACCCTTCTTCCAAAACGGTATCGGGGTTGTCGCCTTTTCCGCTGATACCATGGAGATAAACGATCAGCGGCATATTTTCTTTCGCGTTGGACGGTGTATACAGCCAATATTTTATTTCGTTAGTTTCATATACGTTCATCGAGAGTGCGGTCTCGGCAGTCGTTTTGTTTAAAAGACCGTCGTAATTATACAGCATTTCTGCGAGCAGCGCTCTTGGCGCAGGAACATTTGGGAGAAGCATACCGTTGTCGGCGGCATAAATTCCGTTTTCTACTGCCCACATCATTTGCGTGAGTGCCCATTCCTCCGTATCGTCTATATCCTGAAAAGCCGAACTATCGATTGTATAGTCTACAGTACCCCCATTCATCTCAGCATATCTCGCAAGAATCGCCGCCGCCTGCTGTATGGTGATTTCATCGCTTGCACCGAATAAGCCGTCGCCGTAACCGTTGACAAGCCCTTCTTTTGCCGCCCACTCCACATAGGGTGCATACCACTCTTCTGCTGTCACGTCATTGAAGGATGTCTCTGTAAAGAGAGCCGTATCCACATTGGATAATCTTCCGAGAACCGTAACAAACATTGCGCGCGTCATAGTGAGTTCCGGGGCAAATTGGGTGCCGCTTACACCGATAAACAACCCTTTTTCATAGACATATTTAACAGCGTCATAGTACACATCCGTTTCGGTTATATCAATAAACGGAAGCGCAGTTTCATCTGTCACTGCTCCGCAGGTTGCCGATACGCTGTTTTCAGCCGATACATTATCGGCAATTTCCCTGTAGGAAATAGGCTGGACGATATAACTGTGCGTGCTTCCCGACTCCAGCCTGTTGATCGTGACAGAGGTCTTATTTGTTGTTTGGAGCATTTGCACAAGGTCTGTATCTGTAGAATATTCAAAGAGCTGATATTCTGTTGCCCCATCAACAGGCTGCCATGACAGCGTAATGCTGTCGTTTGACGATGAAGCCGACACAACGGGGGAGCTGAGCGTTGCAAGTTCCACCTTTTGTTCCGGTTCCATACCATTTTTTACTTGAATAACCCGAAATCCTACGTCGTCATACACCTCTGAACCATCTCTGCTTTCCTTACGGTATTCTGTGCGGCAGTCCGTCTTATCGGTTTTCCATGAACCGCCCTTAACACCGTATGAGGTTACTCCGTCTAAATTATTTCTCACCGTAGAGGTCCATTCCCAAACATTGCCCCAAAAGTCAATCGCGCCATGAGCGCCTCTTGTAACACCTGCATATTCTTCAACTGACACCCTGCCGTCATTAACGCCGCAGTTAAAATCAGCGTCCTTTGGCATATGTCCTGCTGCAAGCTCCCATTCGCTTTCGCTTGGCAAGCGATAGGTATTTACACCGTCCTGCTCTGTCAACCAGGCACAGTAGCTTTCAGCGTCCGCATAGGAAACAAAATTTACGGGGTAGTCGTCCTCACCGTTCGGATAAGTCCCGTCCGTCCAATTAGACGGAGCCTGCCCGCCTGTTTCGGTGATAAACGCCGCGTATTCGGCGTTGGTAACAGGCGTGCGCTTGACGTAAATGCTTTCTCCCGCGCCCATAACAGGGATATATTCATATTGTGCCGCCTCGGAAATCCTCCACTTCAAAAGCCGCGTATCGGTAAACCGAAGCATACTGCTGTTAATACGGCTCCAATAGGTGATATACATTTCCTGCACGATTTCTTCCATTTCGGCAACAAGTTCTTCGCCGCCGGGTTTCCCTGCCGTTTCTGTTTTCAGTTCTGCAAGTTTCGCTTCTTTCCTGGCAAGTACGGCATTATAATTGTCTATAACATTATTCCGAAGGTTCTGATAATTTTCCTCGGTGGGATTTTTTTGATACAGGGAAATAAGCTGTTTTGATTCCTCGCTGAGTTCCGGCTGTTCTGTTTCTATAAAATCACTGTTTTCATACATAACCTCAGCTTCCGTAACCGCCGCCGCTAAGGCTGACGTCATAAATACTGCCAAAAGGAGACTCATGACTTTTCGTGATAGTTTCATGTTGATTCCTCCAAGATTTTTAGTTTCAAGCCGCTTGTATTATATAATACGAAACGGCAGCTAAAAATTTGGGGGTCATTTCAAAAAATAAGTTGCCAAAACAGTATTTTTTGCACTCCTTAAATGAGGGCGGGATATATGTGACAAAGCCTTATTTTCAAACGGGATATGAAATAGAGGCACAGCAATACCCAAATTCTCAATTCTATCTCCTAAAGGCGGTTTTTTATATCTGATTTATATTCAACCAATGTATATTTATTTTTCCCGTTTCTTTTTGATTTGTAAAGCAGCTTGTCGGCAAGCTCGTAAAGCTGTTCATAGGCGAGCTTGTCGTCATTGACCGTAACAATGCCGATACTGCAGCCCAACTGTATGCCAGCGTCATTTTTATGGCTGCGGCATATTTTGAGTATTCCCTCTGCCTTTTGGCAGACGTATTCCGTGGATGGAATATTTTTCATAAGAACAAAGAATTCATCGCCGCCCACACGGCATACTATATCATCCTTCCTAAACAGCTCCTTAATTTGGTTGCCGAAGGTTTTAAGAGTTTCATCTCCGAACTTATGCCCAAGTATATCGTTAATTGTCTTAAAGTTGTCTAAGTCCATCATCATTGCGGCGTAGCTTTGTTTGCGCCCCGATGAATTTATGTAATCACGGCATTTATGCTCGCAGGCGTACTTGTTGTACAGAGTTGTGAGGGAGTCAACAGTGGATAATTTGTATAATTCTTTTTTCACATGGTGTTCTTTAATCTTTCCGTTAAAAATATAATATGATAAAAGGCGCGAAAAAATAATAGCGGCAATGCAGGAGAATACGTCCTGCCGTTCCGGATTTATGAATATTATATATACGACGGTCATTCCCAGCGAAATTATAAGAGTAACCGTTTGTCTGACCTCAAATACTGTCGGCATCAGCATGATAAACAGAGGTATAAGTATTCTGCAATAATTTGAGTTGCAGTAAGCGTTTATCAGAATTAAATTTGCAAAAAGCGCCAGGTACATTATTATGCACATACTCTGGACAATATAAAAGCTGCGGAACCCGAATTTTACCGCCAAAAGTGAAAAGACGGCAAAGGTTATTAATACCCCGTATAAACATAAGTATTCCCATGTGGGCCTCCAATTGAATATAAAACAGCCTGAGATAATAAATACCGTGAGTAAAACTATGCCTGTAATGCTAAAGTGTTTCATACGGTACAGATTTGTCTCGGTGCCCACTCTGACTAACTCTCCGTAAACTTTTATTTTAGCGCCTATTCTTTTTAGCATGGCGGCGTTATTCTCCTTCTTTTAATATTCACTGCTATATATACCACATATTATATCACGTACCTTATTAATATGCAAGTGTAAATACACTACTAAATTATTAAATTATAAGTGTATTTATTATACAATTGTGTAGTAACCTAAGCTTAGGTTACGCCTTGGCTTTGCTTTAAACAAGTTCAGGGGGCGTGGCTCGGATTTTAATAAGGGAGAGACGAATTATGGTAGACTATAAACTAATCGGAAAAAGGATTGCCGAGCATAGATTGCAGCAGCATTTGACCCAGGAACGGCTTGCGGAAATGTCGGGAATATCCAATAACTATTTGTCGAATATTGAAAATTCACACTCCATTCCCAGCTTAGAGACCTTGATTAATATTTGTTCGGCTCTCGACATAACGCCGGATGCGGTTTTGCTTGGGGTAAACAGGAGCGATAAGAGCTATTTAAGCTCTGATTTGATGAAAAAGTTTTCTAAGTGCACCGAAAAGGAAAAGCGGATTATTAACGGTTTTATTGATTTGCTTATTAAAGAGAGATGAGTGAGTCTACGCCTTTGCAAAGGCGGCTTGCAAGCAATGTCGCTGAAGCATTTTTCAAAATAAACTGATTAGGATATATGAAAATCATGATGCCGTAGTACTATGTAACACTTAAAACTTTATACATTTAAACCCGTCCATTTTGATAAAGGCTTTGCCTTTGAAACCATTGCCGAGCCCATATTCCGCCATGCCAAGCCGCGGCGGCAATGTCGCCAAAGCCTTTATCAAAATTTTGTTGGGGTTTGGGGCAACGCCCCAATCGGTTTCC
>CATWQA010000043.1 GCA_958352815.1 uncultured Eubacteriales bacterium | reverse complement strand
TTCTATGCGAAACAGATGGGACTTCCGGTGAAGAAGCTGATCTGTGCATCCAATGAGAACAAGGTATTGTTTGACTTCTTCTCCACTGGTACTTATAACCGTAAGAGAGATTTCATCCTTACCAGCTCTCCGTCTATGGACATTCTGATTTCCAGCAACTTGGAGAGGCTCCTTTTTGACATTTCCGGTAATGACGATAAGAAGATAAACAACCTTATGTCTCAGTTGGCAAAGGACGGAAAGTACAGCGTTACAAAGACGATGCACAACAAGATTACAAAGCTGTTCTGGGGCGGTTGCTGTGATGATTACTTCACAAAGGTTCAGATTTGGAGAACATTTGCCGAGGATTCATACACTCTCGATACCCACACGGCCGTGGCTGTTGATGTTTATAAGCAGTACGTTGCGGGAACAGGGGATATGACAAAGACAATAATAGCTTCAACGGCGAGCCCCTTTAAGTTTAACGGTTCTGTGCTCTCCGCTTTGGGTATTGAGCCCTGCGGCAAGAGTGAATTTGAGCTTCTTGAGCTGCTCAAGGAAAAAAGCGATATGGATATTCCCAAGTCTCTCGCGGAGCTGAACGGAAAAGCTGTTCGCTTTGATGAGGTGATTGACGTAGAAGATATGTATAAATCGATCAAAAAGGCTTTAAAAATAAAATAGCAGACCGAGTGCGGCGGCGTATGTTGTTATTATATGCCGCCGCAGACTGTCCGCATTTTGCCTAAACTATTTTGCAGGCTTAAATGTTACGCATTCGGTATCGCATGAGCTGCAGCACTTTGTTCCGCCCACTTCAATGCATGAAGCTGTGCAGACGTCGCCGCTTGTGTGGTATTCGCAGTCCTTAACCCTGCAAACAATTTTATTAGTACTTCCTTCCATAGTGATATATCCTCCTTTCGTGTTACGGGATTAGTATTGCCAAAAGGGAGAGTTATATTCTAGAATTTTAAATTTTCCGAAACAGAACAGAGGTGAAAATATGTCAATTTTTGCAATTTCAGATTTACACTTGCCGCTCAGCGTGAATAAGCCTATGAACGTGTTCGGCGACAAGTGGGATAACTATGTTGAAAGATTGCTTGATAACTGGCAGAAGATTGTCAGCGATGACGATTTGGTGATTATGCCGGGCGACATATCCTGGGCGACGTATTTGGACGACTCTGTTGAGGACTTCAGCTATATTAACAGCTTAAAGGGCATAAAGGTAATTTTAAAGGGCAATCATGACTTTTGGTGGTCAACAATGAGCAAGCTCAATAAGTACTTAGAGGGCAACAATTTTAAAAATATTAATTTTTTGCACAATAATTCCGTGCTGTACGGGGATACCGCCATTTGCGGAACCCGAGGCTGGAATATAGCTCATGAGAACTCCTCCGAGGAGGATAAACGCATTTTTTTAAGGGAGAAGCAGCGTCTGATCTTGTCTCTTGAGGATGCAAAGAGGAAAAATCCCAAAGATATTATTGTTGCAATGCACTATGCGCCCGTGGAAAAGAACGGCGCTAACTTTGATTTTATAGATATTATGAGGGAATACGGCGTAAAAAAATGTGTGTACGGTCATCTTCATGCTGCTGCCCATAATTTTGCCGTTCAGGGAGATGTTAAGGGGGTAGATTTGACCCTTGTTTCCTGTGACTACTTAAAATTTATTCCCAAGCTGATAAAGTGAATAATAAATTGTCTTTCTGCAATTGTTTTCAATTTCGGTAAGGCAATTTTTATTTTGTACAGGGGAGAATTAGGATATACTGTATTGACAAAGATTTAACCTTTTGGTATAATTGACCGTATATTTGTGAAACAATTTTATGATGAAAAGAGTGATGTTATGGAGATTACCAAGGACATGGTTTCATATGTTGCGGAGCTTTCAAGGCTCAAACTGAATGACGAACAGGCTGAAACCACGAGAAAAGGATTGGGTGAAATAATCGGGTATATGGATATTCTGAATAACATAGACACCGAGGGCGTTGAGCCTATGTCTCACGCCTTTGCCGTTAAAAACGTTCTCCGTGAGGATATTGTTAAGCCAAGCGCCGAGCGCAGTGAGCTTTTAGCCAACGCGCCCAAGTATGATAACGAGGCGATTATTGTTCCAAAGACAGTTGAATGATTATTTAGAGCGGAAAGGAGACGGACATATGAACATTGTAGATATGACTGCCGTTGAGTTGGGTAAAAAGATAAAGAGCGGCGAAGTTACCTCTGTTGAGGCAACGAAGGCTGTTCTTGATGAGATAAAGAAGAAGGACGGAGATATTAACGCCTATATAACGGTGATCGAGGAGGCAGCTCTCGCCCGTGCGGAAGAGGTTCAGAAAGGCATTGAAGCGGGAGAGTTTGCTGACTCTCCGTTGGCAGGAGTGCCCGTGTCGATTAAGGACAATATTTCCACAAAGGGCATAAAGACAAGCTGTGCTTCAAAGATTTTGGGGGACTTTAAGCCTCCTTATGACGCGACTGTTATTGACAAGCTGAACAAGGCGGGAGCGGTTATTGTGGGAAAGCTGAACATGGACGAATTTGCTATGGGAAGCACCGGAGAGACCTCATACTATGGGGCGACCAAAAATCCGTGGAATACGAGCAAGGTTCCCGGCGGTTCATCAAGCGGAGCTGCGGCGGCTGTTGCAGCATGCGAGGCGATTTATGCTCTCGGTTCGGATACAGGCGGAAGTATCAGGCAGCCGTCATCATTCTGCGGCGTTACGGGTATGAAGCCGACATACGGCGCGGTTTCACGTTACGGCTTAATAGCTTACGCCTCATCTCTTGACCAGATTGGCCCCGTTGCTAAGGACGCGGCTGACTGTGCGGCAATTCTTGACGTTATCTGCGGCAGAGATGAGTTTGACGGAACGTCTCTTGACGTGAAACATGTGAACTATTTGGAAAGTCTTACGGGAGATGTTGAGAACCTTAAAATCGGTATTCCCAAGCAGTGCTACGGAGACGGCTTAAACGGAGAGGTAAAAGATGCTGTGCTGTCGGTGGCCGAGACCTTAAAATCAAAGGGAGCGATTGTCGAAGAATTTGATATGTCGATTATCGACTATGTTGTTCCCACCTACTATATTATTGCGGCGGCAGAAGCCAGCTCAAACCTTTCAAGGTTTGACGGTGTTAAGTACGGCTTCAGAGCCGATGAGTTTGAGGATTTGACAGATCTCTATATGACAACACGAAGCGAGGGTTTCGGCGAGGAGGTTAAGCGCAGGATTTTGCTGGGCACCTTTGCTCTGTCAACGGGATATTATGACGCATACTATAAAAAGGCGTTACAGGTTAAGGCGTTGATTAAAAAGGCCTTTGATGAAGCCTATGAAAAGTTTGACGTAATCTTGTTCCCTGCCGCGCCTACCACGGCTCCGGAAATGGGTTCAAGTCTTTCCGACCCCCTTAAAATGTATTTGTCTGATATTTACACTGTATCGGTTAATCTTGCGGGGCTGCCGGGCATATCAGTTCCCTGCGGCTTTGATAAGAACGGAATGCCTATCGGTGCGCAGCTTGTGGGCGCGCCTCTTAACGACCATGTTATCTTGAACGCTGCATATACCTACCAGACAATGACGGACTATCATAAGCAATCGGCGGTTAGATTTGGAAAGGAGGCTGAATAGTATGGCATGGGAAACCGTAATGGGTCTTGAGGTTCATGTTGAGCTTGCGACCAAATCAAAAATATTTTGCGGCTGCACAACGGAGTTCGGCGGCGAGCCGAATACTCACTGCTGCCCTATATGCACCGGTATGCCGGGCACGCTGCCTGTGGTAAACAAGCAGGTTGTTAACTTCGCAATGAAGGCGGGTATCGCTCTTAACTGTGACATAACCCGATATAATAAGTTTGACAGAAAGAATTATTTCTATCCCGACCTGCCAAAGGCGTATCAGGTGTCACAGCTTTATCTGCCCATATGCCAAAACGGCAGAGTTCCTATCGAGACAGAGGACGGGGTAAAGAAAGACATCAGAATACATGAAATCCACATGGAGGAGGATGCGGGAAAGCTCATTCACGATGAGTTTAACGATGAGACAAAGTGCGACTATAACCGCTGCGGCGTTCCTCTTATTGAGATTGTAAGCGAGCCCGATTTCCGCAGTGCGGAGGAGGTTATCGCATACCTTTCAAAGCTCAAGTCTACCCTTGAATATTTGGGAGTTTCCGACTGTAAAATGCAGGAGGGCTCTATGCGCGCCGACGTAAATCTTTCTGTGAGAAAAGTCGGCGAGGAGGAGTTCGGAACGAGAACCGAGATGAAAAATCTTAACTCCTTTAAGGCGATAGCAAAGGCGATAAACTATGAGACAAAGCGTCAGATTGACGTTATAGAGCGGGGCGGACAGGTTATTCAGGAAACCAGGCGCTGGGATGACAACAAGGATAAGAGCTACGCAATGCGCAGCAAGGAAAACGCTCAGGACTACAGATACTTCCCCGAGCCGGATATTCCTCCTATTGAGATTGATGATGAGTGGTTTAACTCAATGAAAGACAGTCTCCCCGAATTGGCAGACGCCAAGAAGCAGCGTTATATTGACGAGCTGGGGCTGCCTGAGTACGACGCTAACATGATAACAGGTCAAAAAGCTCTGGCGGATTTCTTTGAGGAGACAACAGCTCTTTGCAACAATCCGAAAGAGGTTTCAAATTGGATTATGGGTGAGGTTATGAGAAAGCTGAGCGACGAGGGTTTAGAGGCAAAGGATATGAAGCTCAGCCCCGAGGCTCTTGCAAAGCTCATCGGTCTTGTTGAAAAGAAAACCATCAACCGCAACAAGGCGAAGGAAATTTTTGCCATTGCATTTAACGAGGAGCTGGACGTTGAGAAGTACGTTAAGGATAACAATCTTGAACAGGTAAGCGATGAGGGTCTGGTTCTTGAAATAGTTAAAAAGGTTATTGAGAACAACCCGAAGGCAAAGGACGACTATGTTTCCGGAAATAAAAAGGCAATCGGATTTTTGATGGGTCAGTGCATGAAGGAATTAAAGGGCAAGGGCGATCCGGGCGTTGTAAACAAGCTTTTAAGTCAGGAGCTTAATAAGTAATGATATAGGACCGTTTTCTGAGGAAAGCGGTCTTGTGTTATTTCAAAAAGAGTATGTCACCATTGAGGACTTGCTGCACCTGCCGCTGATTATTTCAAGACGGCAAAGTATGCGCAACGAGCCGGGATAAATATTAAACACTTTGATAAAGGCTTTGCCTTTGAAACAAATGCCGAGCCCATATTCCGCCATGCCAAGCCGCGGCGGCAATGTCGTCAAAGCCTTTATCAAAATATACTTAAAAATGGTTTATGCCAATGTTTTTGAAAAACATTGAATAATTGTAAATCATTAATAAACATTTCATGCATTTTAGGCATTGATAGTTATTTAAAATAAGTATTAGACAGATTTAGATTTTAATATTATAATATATACAGTAAAGATAATAAAATAATATTAAGGAGATGTCAGCATGAAAAAGATTTTAGCATTGATTTTAGGACTTATGCTCTGCATAATGGGGATACCTGTTTTTGCGGACGATGTTGTGCCTGCCGCAGCAGGTGAGGACGTTACTGTTATCCTGCAAATTGATAATCCTGTTATGACGGTAAACGGAACGGAATATGAGGTTGATCCGGGACGGGGAACTGCACCGGTAATTGTCGGTGACAGAACATTGCTTCCGGTCAGAACAATAATCGAATCCTTCGGCGGAAGCGTTGCCTGGGATGATGAAACTCAAACAGTAATTTTGGGATATGGCAGCGATATAATCACTCTTGTTATCGAAAGCAGCACCGCTTATCTTAACGAAACACCTGTGACGCTTGATGTTGCACCCGTTTTGTTAAACGAGAGAACAATGCTGCCCATACGTTTTATTGCCGAGAGTTTTGGCTTTGGCGTTGAGTGGAATGAGGAGCAGCAGAGGGTTACTGTTACAAATGCCGTAGCTGTTGAGCCTACACCGGTTCCCGTTGAGACGCCTCAGGAAGCAAAAACATTGGTTGTATACTTCTCAAACACGGGCAACACCAAAACGATAGCAGAGTATATTTCGGAGGAGCTGGGCGCTGACCTGTTTGAAATTATTCCCGCAGTGCCCTATACAAGCGCGGACCTTGATTACAACGACAGTTCCTCCAGGTCAACCATAGAGCAAAATGACAGCAGCTCAAGACCCGAAATTGCAAATACTGTTGAAAATATGGAACAGTATGACACAATATATTTAGGCTATCCCATTTGGTGGGGTCGTGCTCCGCAAATAATGAGCACCTTCCTTGAAAGCTATGACTTTGACGGAAAGACAATTGTTCCCTTCTGTACTTCCGCAAGCAGCGGTATCGGTTCAAGTGATACCAACCTGCACGGGCTCACATCACCCGGAACTAACTGGCTTGCAGGCAGACGCTTCTCGGGCGGTGCGTCAAGAGATGTTGTTGCGGAATGGCTCAGTGAATAAATATTAAGGAGGAATTTAAAATGATAAAGCAAACTGCAGGCAGAGACGGCTTGGGCGACTTGGCGCCGAAATTTGCCCAGCTTAATGATGACGTTTTGTTCGGCGAGGTTTGGTCAAGAGAGGATAAGTTATCCTTGAGAGACAGGGCTATGATAACCGTGACGGCTCTGGTATCAAAGGGAATTACCGATAACTCTCTCAAGTACCATATTACAAACGCCAAAAACCATGGCGTAACCAAAGCCGAAATGGTTGAGATTATCACTCATTTGGCGTTTTATGTGGGCTGGCCTAACGCTTGGGCGGTATTCCCTATGGTTCGTGAAGCCTATGAAAACGAAAAGGTTGATGCTTCGGACAGTCTTTTCGGCATAGGCGAGCCCAACGATGCTTTTGCTCAATATTTTGTTGGGCAGAGCTATTTAAAGCCTCTTAATGTAGAGGGAGTAGGTGTGTTCAACGTTACGTTTGAGCCGGGCTGCAGAAACAACTGGCATATACATCACGGCGGCGGCCAGATACTGCTCTGCACCGACGGCGAGGGATGGTATCAGGAGTGGAACTGCCCGGCGAGAAAGCTGGTTCCGGGAGACGTAGTGTATATAGCTCCCGAGGTTAAGCACTGGCACGGAGCCTGCGGAGATCAGTGGTTCACTCACGTGGCAATAGAAATTCCCGCAGAGGGCGGCAGCAACGAATGGCTGGAAGCGGTGGATGATATAAGCTATAACGCGCTTTAGTTTTAAGGAGGAAAATTATGAGCAAGATTTTGGTAGCATACTTTTCGGCAAGCGGTGTGACTGCAAAGCTTGCTAAAACAGTGGCCCAGGCTGTCGGCGGCGACCTTCACGAGATACAGCCCGAAAAGCCGTATACCTCGGCAGACCTGGATTGGAGAAACAAGAGCAGCCGCAGCAGTGTTGAAATGAATGATAAGTCTTTCCGTCCGCCTGTTGCAAACAGGGTGGAGAATATGGAGGAGTATGACGTGATTTATGTGGGCTTTCCCATTTGGTGGTATGTTGCGCCCACTATTATAAATACATTCCTCGAGACATATGATTTGAACGGTAAGACAATAGTGCCCTTTGCAACCTCGGGCGGCAGCGGTATGGGCGGCACCAACAGAGAATTGAAAAATTCCTGCAAGGGAGCCGAGCTTAAAGAGGGAAGGCGTTTCAGCCCTGCGACCTCGGTTGATGAGATTAGGGCTTGGGTTGAAAGCCTCGGACTGTAAAATCAGCTTTAAAAAGGAGACAGAATTATGAAAAAATTATTGGCGCTTATTTTGTCGGGAATAATGCTCTTTGCCCTGAGCGGCTGCGGAGGAACAAAAGATTTACAGCAGGAAGCAGCGGCTCCTGCTGAGACGGAAGCGGTTGCACCGGAGGCAGAGCCTCAGTCCACGGCGGGCGCAAGCCTTGTGGTGTACTTCTCAGCTACAGGCACAACCGAGAAATTGGCAGAGACAATAGCTGATATGGTTGGCGCAGATCTATATGAGATAGTACCGGAGGAGCCCTATACAGATGAGGACTTAGATTATAATGACGACAACAGCCGCGCAAACAAGGAAATGAACGATGAAGCTGCACGCCCTGCCATAGCGTCTGAAACTATAGAGAACATAGATGATTATGACACGATTTTCATCGGCTATCCCATATGGTGGGGAACTATGCCGAGAATAATAAATACATTTGTTGAAATCTATGATTTGTCGGGCAAGACAATAATGCCGTTTTGCACCAGCGGAGGCAGCGGTATAGCAACGTCTGAAACAGACTTAAGAAATGCATGCGGAAATGCGGATGTTCGGGTTGGATTGCGCGGTCCGGCACAGAACGCTCAGATTGAGGGCTGGCTGGAAAGCAATAACATAAGCTATTAATATCCATAAAGTATTTATCAAAGAGCCGGCGCAAGGGAATTATTTCCCTTGCGCCGGCTCTGATTTTGCAATATTTGCTATCAAATAACGCCTCGGTCTCTTGCTAAGTTTTCTATGCTTCTGTCATAAGTGGCTTCCGCTTCAAGAGAGAAGAAGCAACCGGGCACGCCCTCGTTGTTGTCCCTGTGATGAGCAACACAGTCGCAGCACTTTCCGTGCCGCGGACAGTTGTATGTACAGGGACAGGGTCTTTTGTTATCGCAGCTTGTCATGGTAATTGTCCTCCTTATATTTTTGTATCTTCAATTCAGATTAATATCCGATACATTCCTTTAACCAATCTGAGGTGACGTAGTTGTCAACACTGCCGTACTGCTCGGGGGCAATATCATAAATGTTTTCGATTGTTGTATCGGGCTTGAGCATATCCTGCGTAATCAGGGAGGCGGGCATTTCAATATAATCGGTCACATCACCTGTTTTGGGGTCTTTAATGCTTTCGTACTCTCCGTTCAGTTCAAGGGCGAGTATTCTGACGCCTTGCTCGCCGTTAGCCTTAAAGTCTGTGCAGGCGCAGGCCTTCCACGGGGAGCTTGGCTCAAGCATATATTCTATATCTGTGTTGCAAATATCAACCGAAACGAGGGGGATGTCTCTGCCCGATTCCTTAAGGGCTTGGTAACAGCCACGGGCATATGCGTCATAGGCGACCCAAACAGCGTCGATTTCATCGTCTTTATACTTGTCGAGAGCTGCGCTCATAACGTCGTGCATGGAGGAGGTGGCGTTGCTGTAATCACTGGGGCCTATTACCTCAACAGTATTGATTCTTCCCATGTCCTCATATTTTTGGTAACCCACATCCCGTCTGTCAAAGGCTGCTATGTAATTGGGGCCTACCCAAACCTTTAGCATGTTTACGGTTTCCTTTCCGGGGTACAGCTCGTTGCAGATATAATCCAGCAAGCTCTCGGCAAGACCTGCGTCATCTTGGAAGAATTGAGTGACGCCCTCAATTCTTTGAGTGTTTCCCAATGCGTCTTTAAACTCTGTGTCAAAGGTCACTATTTTCAAATTCGGATAGCTTTCGAGCAGGGAAGTTAAAAATGTATAGGAATAATCCTCTCCTCCGTGGGACAAAAACAGCCCGTCGTAACCATTTTCGGCGCAGGTTGTGATATAGTTTTGAAAAGCCGTATCATCGCCGTCTGAGAAGAAAACATCGCACTCCATGCCGAGTTCTTTTGCCGTTTCCACACTTCGTTCGGCGCACAGCTGAAATATATCGCTGGAGGGCATATTCAGGATATAAGCTATCTTCTTGTCACTTACGGGAGAGCTTTCAATATTGCTCCCTGTGTCACTTGCGCAGCCGGGCAAAATCAGCAGCAAGGCTGTTATTGTAATCGTGAGTAATTTTTTCATGTATGGTTCCCGCCTTTCTTAGTGTTAAAATCATTGTATCACAGCCACGTAATAATATGGAAAATTGCGTAAAATTTATGTCGATTTGCGTAAAATTTGAACCGCAACACTTTGACAGAGTGGAAATTACATAGTATAATCTAAGTGCAGAAGAGGTGACAGAATTGATTAAAATTGCTATATGTGATGATGACCGCGATTTTCTTGAAAAGCTTAAAGAGATGTTAAAGAACTATTTTATAAACGCCGCAGTTAAGATTTGGGCGTCCCCGTCTGTTAGAGAGCTGATGAACGCAGCAGAGGAGGAGGGAGGATTTGATATCTATATTTTAGATATAATAATGCCCGAGATTAACGGAGTTGAGCTGGGAATGGAGCTGCGGCGGCGCGGGGACAGAGGAGAAATAATATTTCTGACCACAACTCCCGAATATGCGGTAATGTCCTACGAGGCAAACGCATTTTTTTATTTGTTAAAGCCCGTGGATAAAAATAAACTTATGGCTGTTCTGAACCGAGCGATAGAGAAAGTGCAGGATAGGAATAAGAAGGGGATTGCCGTAAAGATTCGCGACGGCGTTAAGTTTCTTACCTTTGATGAAATTATGTATGCTGAGCTCAGAGAGCGCGCCGTGGCATACACTCTTGTGGGAGGCGGACGCATAACCGGACAATATTTGAGAGTACCATTTCGAGAGGCTGTCGCAAAGCTGCTTGAGGACAGCAGATTTACGCTGTGCGGCGCGAGCTTTTGCATAAATCTGAGCTATGTCAAGGCTCTTGAAAACAATAGGATTGTGTTTAAAAATAATTCTGAGCTTGCGCTGTCTAAAAAGGCGGTCGGAAGCATTAAAACAAAATGGCTGGATTTTTGGCTGGAGGAAAACAAATGACAATACTAAGGGATTTATCTGTTGTGTGGTCGCTTTTTCACGCAATTATAATATTTGTGTTCTTGTATGACTTTCGCTATTCATTTCGCAAGACTCTTATATTAACGGGAATTTTTATGGTGCCTCTGATTGTGCTGAACATTTTGTGCTTTTTATGGGTAGGGCCGGGGCGGTATGTGCATTTTCTTGCTCCGCTGTGCGCTGTGCCTGCATTAATATTCTTCTTGTTTGTAACCAAAAAGCCTGACGGCAGATTTTTCTTCACCTTTTGCCTGTCTCAGACCGTTGCGATGGAAATCACCGGGACAACAAGCCTTTTGGATTTCCTCCTGCCCGGGGATCACTATGTGGTAATGTTCGTGTCAAGGCTTATTGCTTTTCCGCTTCTTGAGTTTTTTGTAATCAAGTACTTAAGAAAAGGATATATTGAGCTGCAAAACCAAATTAAAAGAGGTTGGTGGTTATTCACGGTTGTGTCTGTGCTGTTTTATATCAGCCTTGTGCTTGAGAGCAGCGTCCCCTTTATTGTTACCGACAGGTTGGAATATCTGCCTCACTTTATTGTAATATTCCTGTTGATGCCTCTGGTTTATTTTAATATTTTCTCTGCCCTTCATCAGCAATCCAAACGGTTTGAAGCAGAGGAGGCGTCTAATATTTTACGTCTTCATGCGGACATGATAGAAAAAAGAGCAGAGGACATTAAAAACAATGAAGATAAAATGCGGATAGAGCGTCATGATATGCGGCACCGTTTAAACACCATAGCCTCTATGATTAAGAATAAGGATTACAACGAGGCTCTTGATTATATGACTCAATCATGCGAAATCCTGGACAACATAAAGCCTGATTTTTATTGCCAAAACCCGGCGCTGAATGCTGTTATTTCATACTATTTTCAAAAAGCTCAATCCACGGGAATACGTGTTGAGCATAACATCGCCTTACCGAGTGAGGTTTCGATTAACGTAACCGAGCTTTCAACTGTGTTTGCCAATGCGTTCCAGAATGCGATTAATGCCTGCGCTGAATTGCCGGAGGGGAAACGGGTTATAAAGTGCAAGTGTCTTTGTTATCCGAATTTGATTTTCAGCATTTCAAACCCCTATTCGGGAACAATTAATGTTGACAGCGACGGCTTCCCTGTATCTGATAAGCCCGACCATGGCATAGGTACCCGCTCCATAAAGGCGTTCTGCAAAAAGTATAACACAACGGTGGACTATAAAATAACCGATGAATATGTGAATTTCAGAATGGCGATGTTCGGTGAAAAGAATGCTCAATAAACTGAAAAGCGGGAACAAATTTTAACATTGTTCGTCTAATTAAGCAAAAGCCATTTAAGGAGGGATTTAAATGAGAAAGATTATCTCAGTATTGATTTTAGCGGTTATGTTGGTGTCTATCTTTCATTGCAGTGCGGAAACAATGCCGGTAAGCGGTGGTGATCCTGCGCGATTGTATACATTTGAAGAATTAACAGGATTATCAAAAGACGAAATAGACCATATTATCATCAGAAACGGAAATGATGGCATTGGCTATTCAACTGCATATGATGAAATCATAACAGAAGTTTACGCCGCATTAAACACAAAGGCATTTTTGCCTTATGGAATCGAAGGCAATAGCGGCGGTTGGGAATATGAGATAATTTTCTTTGATAAGAACAATCAAAGCTGCAGCTACAATATCTCAATGGGAGTTACCCCGAAAAGCGGGTTTAGCGGTTTGTCGTTTAGGACGCAAAATGAGGAAGAATTAAAGAGCGTGGTGGAAAAGGCCTATAATCTAATTTCCAATGATTGTAGTGATTGGTCGAGTGATTACATAGTACAGGCAAGAGATATAGGACTTTTGGAGGGCATAACAGATATTTCATATAAAGAAAATATTACTCGTGAAAATTTCTGTGAAATGGTGTATAATCTTGTTGACATGACTACAGATATTAAGTGGAAAAAGGTATCTCCAAATCCATATCAAGATACGGATAATGAAAAAGTTATAGCACTGGGATTAGAGGGTATTATTTACGGCAAGGGAGAATGTAATTTATCGCCGGGCGACTTACTTACCCGTGAAGAGGCTTCAACTATACTTGTTCGTATGATAAACGCGGTTATGCCTATGCCTGTAACTGAAATGTATTTCGAGTATGACGATAGTGATGAGATTTCGGAATGGGCATTAAGTTCCGTTCAAATTATAAGCAATCTTGGGTTTATGAATGGTGTCGGCGAAAACAAATTTGCTCCCAAAGACAATTATACTGCCGAACAATCAATAGCGACATTGATTAGAATATACAATCATAAACTAAATAACCTATAATCAATAAATAAAGCCCCTTTCGGTGTGATAACTCACTCCGAAAGGGACAAAGTGTTGTAATTGTTACATATTCAGACCCAATTCATAGGCTTCGCGGAGATAGTCTGTGTTCTTTATATCCTCCGCCGTATAACAGCCTTTGGCTGCGATTATTCCCTTGCTGTTCCAGCCGAGGAAGTTCACCATTCCTTTGTATGTCTCAATCGCTCCGTTTGCCGACTCCATGGTAGTATCGGCAAAGGTCAGCATAAGCGCGCTTTTCTTGCTTGTGTGCAGTTCGCTGTCATTTGCGTAAAATCTGTCAATTACCGCTTTTATTTGGGCGTTTAAGTCATAGTAGTAAATCGGTGATACAAACACAACTGCGTCTGCGTTTAAGAGAAGCGGATTTAATTCTGTCATATCGTCCTTAAAAACACAGCCGCTCTTTGAGCTGCGGCACTTGTCGCAGGCGATACAGGGATGCACTTTTTTGAATGCTGCGTCAAACCGATGTACTGTGTGTCCTGCCTTTTCCGCGCCCTTTATAAATTGCTCGGTGAGCAGTACCGATGTCCCTTTCTTGCGCGGGCTTCCCGTAATGATTAAAATGTTCATGGTATTACCTCCTTGTTTGCATGTTTATTTTTATATATTATGACAAAATTGTTTTGCTTACTTTTTCAAGCTCGTCTCTGATTGCAATATGCTGCGGGCAAACCTGCTCGCACTTTCCGCATTTGATACATTCATTCGCTCCCTTTTTGCCGTGACCGCCGACAAGCCAATTTTCTTGGTGTATTGCTGAGCCTCTGTCCTTATAGAGCGTAAAATAATTCATGGCGGTAAACGAGCCGGAAATGCCGATGTTGTTCGGACAGACCTTAGCGCAGTAGTTGCATGTTGTACAGGGAATGAGAGGGATTTTGTCAAGCTCTGCCTGAGCATCTTTGATGGTTTGTCTTTGCGCATCCGTAAGACCCTCAAAATCCCTCATATATGATAGATTATCACGCATTTGCTCAATGTTGCTCATTCCCGAAAGAACTACCATAACGCCCTCTAAATCCGCCGCAAAGCGCACCGCCCACGATGCAGGCGAGCTGTCAGGCTCTGCGCCCCGCAACACTTCCGCAACAGTTTCGGGCGGCTTTGCAAGCATTCCGCCTTTTACGGGTTCCATTACGATTATGGGCTTTTTGTGCTTTCTTGCAACCTCGTAACAGCCGCGTGACTGTATGGCAGGGTTTTCCCAATCGGCATAGTTTATTTGAAGCTGAACAAACTCCATTTCGGGATGCTTTGTCAGTATTTCATCAAGCTCCTCAGGCGTGGAATGGAATGAAAAGCCCACGTGCTTAATAAGTCCCTGAGCCTTTTTCTCCTGTACCCAAGTCCACAAATCAAAATTATCAAAATACGCCGTCCTGCTCTCGCCCAGGTTGTGGAGAAGATAGTAATCGAAATATCCCGCCCCCGTATTTTTTAGAGAGGTGTCAAACTGAGCTATTGCATCTTCGCGGGTCTTGCAGTTTATCCACGCTGCATTTTTTGTGGCAAGCAGGAATTTATCCCGCGGATATCTTTCAACAAGAGCGCGGCGTATTGCGCTTTCGCTCTCGCCGTAAGCCCAAGCAGTATCAAAATATGTAAATCCCGCTTCCATAAACATGTCTACCATCTGCTTTGTTTGCTCAATGTCTATCTTTTCACCGTTCATTGGCAGTCGCATAAGTCCAAAACCTAATTTTTTCATAATTTTAAACCTCCTATAAACTTAAATTTAAAATATGAGTGAAACGCACAAATCTTGGCTTTCAGATTTTGTGTAATTTATTCCAACCTTCCTTTTAGCCGTGCTGTCCGATTTTTTGTCGCTGTATGTGGTCATTGATAGCATTTTAATTTGTTTCTAGTAGTTTTTTTACTGCGTTGAAGGTAATATCGTGAACGGAATAATGCTTATATTCTATTCCCACAAGCTCCATGGCTTCCCGCTGCTTTTTGGTTACCGTCGTATAAGGATATATCCCGTATACGAAAGGGAAGAACGAATAGATAAATGTAGTTCGTTCCTCGGCGGTCATTTCAGGAGTGATTTTCTTCAAGCAGCCCTCCACTAAGAACAGACATCTTCCAAAGGATTTTTTAAATTCAACAAGTCTTTCAATGCGGCTGTTTTCTTCAATATCATACATATTCATCGAAATAATTTTTAGGAGTAAACCGCGCTCTGAAAGCATGTTGGCAAGCATTTCCGCAAACTGCACTCGTTCAATTTTCTCAACGCTCTCAATAATATCTGCAAGCGACTCATTCCATTTCTCGTATTCGTCCTGCAGGATTGCAAGGAAAATTTCATCTTTGGTCTGAAAGTAGTTATAAATCGATGTTCTCGTGAATGAGGTTACGTTCCCGATTTTTTTGATTGTAATATCCTTAAAGCTCATGCTTTCATACAGCTGCTTGCAAGCCTCTATGATTTCTGTTTTTCTTGCGTTTGTTAATTCTTCCGACCCCTTAGGCATTATATTTTCTCCTTGCTCTTAGCTGATAGGCGTTTGCCTGTAATCATACATTTATATATCGAAAGTTTGACAGAATAGATCATAATTATTATTCTGACGCATTGTCAATTATTAACTATTTTGATTATATACCAAAGCTGACAACGTGTCAATATAACTTTATGAATTTCACATCTTGCACAAACAATTTACATATACTCATGCATATTGCATAAATGACAGCGTGTCAAATTGAACTGAAAATCCTGATATATTGCGAAACCGATATTCTGTATGACAGTGCACATAAAAACACCCTGCAAGACTTTGAAGTCTGCAAGGTGTTTGTGTTCGTTTTTGAATAGTTTATTTCTTTGCGAGTTTCCCCTTTATTGAAGAAAGTATCAATGCACATCCGGTTATTGCGGTAACAAGCAAAACAAGAAACAGTATATTGCCGCTTATATAATTTGGGCTCCAGTTTAGGAGATTTACCGCATAAGGATTTTGGCTTGGAATTTCGGGGTACAGCAATGAAATGATTGCATTGGCTCCAAACAGTGTAATCCCGCAGAGTATAACGCTGATTCCTGCTCTGAGTAATCCGTCTTTTAAAAATATAAAGAGAACTCCCATAATGATAAACGGAATGTAGAAATATAGCGCAGCGGTTATTCCCTTGACAACGGAAAAGTCAGCCAACAATGATGAACATAAAATAACAAGCTCGGTAAGAATCAACAGGATTATAATATATAATAAAAATCCGATTTTATGTACCCTTGATATCTTAATTGACTTTAGGATAAAGGGCAAGAAAACAGCGGCATAGCCTAATAAAATTCCCGCCGCAGCTACCGGTACCCACTTAACAGACCTCACATATATTCCGCAGATTAGGAGCAGCAAAACAACAGACCCTGCCGAGGTTGCCAAAAAGAACAGAAATTTTTTCTCTTTCACCATAAAAGTGAATGTCGGCACAAAGCTAAATGCGCATACCAGAGCGCCGAGGACAATCCAAAACCAACTTAAAGTATGGTTGACAGCTAAATTACAAATAAAGCAAATGATAAGCGCTGTCGAGTAAAGGGCGGTGCATATGTATAGGGTTGCTTTTGACAGCCTGCGAAATCTAAAGGCGTCAGTTTTCATCAGGCGATATTCAGTGTCGTCAGAGGCGGTAATCAATTCGTGTTCATTGATTTCAAGAACCTTACAAATATCGGAAAACATTGTTATGTCCGGATAATTAATTCCCCGTTCCCATTTTGAGACAGCGGATTCACTGATAAACAGAAGCTCTGCCAGCTGCGCCTGTGAATAACCTTTTTGCACTCTTTTTTCTCGGATATATTTTCCGAACGACTTTCTTTCTTCCATAAAATAGTCCCCCTTTCAATATACAAATTATACTTGAAGCGGAGGGCAAAGTCAATGGAGAGACAGTC
>CATWQA010000042.1 GCA_958352815.1 uncultured Eubacteriales bacterium | reverse complement strand
TCTGGAAAAAGAGATGAAAAAGATTGCCAAGGAAAATCTCAGGATTGAAAGGTTTGAGCTGCCCCGTGACGAGGCGCTGGAGCTTATGAAGGACGAGCCCTATAAGGTGGAGCTTATTAACGACCTGCCCGAGGACGCCACCATTTCCTTTTATAAGCAGGGGGATTTTGTTGACCTGTGCGCAGGCCCCCACGTGAACTACACAAGCAAGGTCAAGGCGGTAAAGCTGCTCAGCGCAACCGGAGCTTACTGGCGGGGCGATGAGAACAACAAGATGCTGCAGCGTATCTACGGCACGGCGTTCCCCAACAAGACAGAGCTTGAAGCCCACCTGACTCAGCTTGAGGAGGCAAGAAAGCGTGACCACAATAAGCTGGGTCGTGAGCTGGAGCTGTTCACAACCTGCGACTATATCGGTCAGGGTCTGCCTATAATGCTGCCCAAGGGTGCCAGAATAATTCAGCTTCTCCAAAGATGGGTTGAGGACGAGGAGCAGAAGCGCGGCTGGCAGCTGACAAAAACGCCCTTCATGGCAAAGAGCGACCTGTATAAGATTTCAGGGCACTGGGATCACTATAAGGAGGGAATGTTCGTTCTGGGAGACGAGGAGGCCGACAAGGAAGTATTTGCCCTGCGCCCCATGACCTGCCCCTTCCAGTACCAGGCGTACCTTAACAGAGGCCGTTCCTATAGAGACCTGCCCATGCGCCTTAACGAGACCTCCACACTTTTCAGAAACGAGGCCTCCGGTGAGATGCACGGTCTTATCCGTGTTCGCCAGTTCACTATTTCCGAGGGTCATCTGATGTGTACCCCCGAGCAGCTTGAGGAGGAGTTTAAGAACTGTCTGGAGCTGTCCAACTATATGCTGGAAACTTTGGGTTTGGCAGAGGACGTTTCATATAGATTTTCACAGTGGGATCCCGATGACCGCGAGAAGTATATCGGAACCGAGGAGCAGTGGAACGAGGCTCAGGGAGCCATGGAGAATATTCTGAAAGACCTGAACGTGCCCTATAAAATCGGCGTGGGCGAGGCAGCCTTTTACGGTCCCAAGCTGGATATTCAGATTAAGAACGTGTTCGGCAAGGAGGACACTCTGATAACAATCCAGATTGACCAAATGCTGGCAGAGAAGTTCGGTATGGAGTACGTGGATAAGGACGGCTCCAAGAAGAACCCCTATATTATTCACAGAACCTCTATCGGCTGCTATGAGAGAACTTTGGCGCTGCTTATTGAGAAGTACGCAGGAGCGTTCCCCGCATGGCTAGCTCCGGTTCAGGTTAAGGTGCTGCCTATCTCGGATAAGTATATGGAGTATGGTATGCAGGTTAAGGAAACTCTCGAAAAGTACGGCATAAGAGTTGAGATTGACACCAGAAAGGAAAAGATAGGCTATAAGATTAGAGAGGCTCGTTTGGAAAAGGTTCCCTATATGCTCATTGTGGGCGAAAAGGAGCAGGAGGAGAACGCAGTTTCCGTCCGTGACAGAAAAGAGGGGGATATTGGTTCCCTCAAGCTGGACGACTTCGTAAAGCTAATCCTGGAAAAGGTAAGCTCAAAAGCAAAAGACTAACAAAAAGGCGGAGTAAAATCTCCGCCTTATTTATTTGTCATGTTTTGTCACAACCTTTGCCCTATACTAAAAGTATATTAAAATAAGAAACGGAGGCAAATTTTATGGCAAGACCCAAAAAGGCAAGTATGGATTATTTCCCCATTGACGTTCACATGAACAACAAAATGAGGCTGCTTGAGGCAAGGTTAGGCGTTGACGGCTTCGGAGTTATCGTTAAGCTGTGGATGGAGATATACGGCAGCAACGGTTACTATTGCATCTGGAATGACGATGTGGAGCTACTCTTTGCCACAGAAAACAAGATTGATAAGCAGCGTGTGTCCGATATAATAGAGGAGGCATTGAAGCGGGATATTTTCAGCGAGAAGCTCTACCGTGAGTTCGGAATATTGACCTCAAAGGGAGTTCAGGAAAGATACTTGCAGATGACAACCCGCAGAAACAGGGTAAACATTGAAAAAAAGTTTTTACTTGCAGAAATCCCGTCGGATGCAGATAATGTATGCATAAAAGGAGTTAATGTTGACGAAAACTCAATTAATGATGACAGTAATCCCCAAAGTAAAGTAAAGGAAAGTAAAGTAAATAAAAGTAAAGAAAATGAAAATACAGTAAATGAAAATAAAGAAAATAATATTAAAATAAATAATAATAGAGAAGAAGAGATTAAAGAAAATAATATTACAGAAGATAAAAGTATAGAAAAGAATGGTACCCCTATAAGTACCAATGAGGGTACTTATAAGGATACCTATCCTAAACCTCAATCAGAAAAAAATAATGATGTGGGGATAGACGATGTTGTTGATTATTATAATGAGAATATCGGTGAAGCCACAGAAACAATATCCAAAATATTTGAGTGGTATATATCAGCAGGAACAGAGCCTGAATTGATAATAGAAATTATGGAATACGCAGTCCAAAAGGGTTTTAAAAACTGGGAGTATATAAACGGATATATAAAGGAGTGCTCCAAAAACGGAATAACAACTCTAAAGGAGCTATTACTGCCAATGGCATAGTCCCGTTGCGACATCATCAGCACAACTACAGTTTTGAGATTTACTTTAGTCGTTATCCCCGTTAATTCATATTTTTACATTGGTATGCCTGTCGCCCGCCCCGTTGCGCAATCATCGGTAACAACTTAGGACTGTTATTGACGTTACGTACTTCATATTAATTGAAGTAATGAGTGCCGTCCAACTTAAAAGAAGTTGGGTCACAGCCACACCTCCCCAAGCGCCGGGGCGGACTTTGCTTAATAAATGGGATTAGGTATATGTAAATGCCAAATTCGTAGGGGCGGATATTATCCGCCCGCTGATAAACCAATTGTGAGGATATAAATTAACAGAGGTTGCAATTTAAATGAACGTTCAAATCCATATAATGTGGTAACAACCGTTACTATATACGGCGGGCGCGGCAAGCGGCGCCCCTACGAAAGTTTTGGGGTTACATATATAACAATCCAATTTGTGTTCACTTTATGGGGGATAGTTAAAGTTTACATTTCTACATTCTACACTGTACACTCTACATTAGTATTGCGTTGGGACAATCTCCACACAATTGGTGAAGGGCATTATATTTTGAGTGTCGTCCCAGGCGAAAACCTTAATTTTGTCATAGCCCGTCTCTTCTATGATTGACGAAAACTCCACAAATGAGTTTTTTGAGGCGGTGCATTCCTGCTCATCATAGTTCACAACAAGGTCTGTGCCGTCAACAGTCTTATACAGAGCGACTATAATATGGGCGGTGACGTCCGCTTCGGTGTTGTTGGCAAAGCTGATGTCCACAATATTCTCGTCCAGGTCGTTTTCGGCTGCCAGCAGTACGTAATCCTCTAAGGGAGCCGGGGTGGCGTCCGGATCTGTTGTGGGAGCGGGGGCTGCCGTGGGTACAGGCTCGGGCGTGGGGAAAACCACAGGCTCTCCCGACAGGTTTGCGCCTATATTAAGCTCCTTATAGGCTGTACCGTCCGCAACCTTTAGGAAGGTGCCCATATTAACCGAACCGTCCTCGTTTCTCCACAGCCTATGAACATCTGCTCCCGGAGGCGGAGCCTCAACCGACACAAATATACTCGGGTCGGGAGCCGACATTTCCTCTGTGGGCAGGGTCACGCCCTCCTTATCGTTCCAGTAGGTGAAAGGGAACTCCTTATAGTAGTAGTACATAGGCTTGTTGTTATAAAGAGCGGAGTTGTTCACCGTACCTCTGAACTTGTCGGAGGCAATCTTGTTGTCCGTGTAGGACAGGCAGTTCTCCAAGGTGTTATCAGACAGCGCCGAGTCTCGGGCAAAGTCAAAGTTGCTCTTTTTTGAGCCGCCGTCCAGAGCGTTGTTAAATGAGGTGCAGTTAGTCAGGTATATATGCCCCGGGTTGGAGTTGTCGGTAAAGCCGTGGTTAGCGTTCTCGAAAGCTACGCAGTTGTACAGATAGTGGTCAACAGCAATCTTGCTGCCGCCCATTTTAAAGCCGTTTCCGTCACAGTTCTCGGTGAACTGACCGTCTGTGGTCTGACCGCTTCTGAAAGCCACACAGTTTCGCATAACCAGGGTTCCGATGGGTCCCGTTGCGCTCTTGGTGAAGCAGTCCCAGCCATCGTCGCAGTTGTTATAGGCGATACAGCCGTCAAACACGTTGCCCGCGCCGCAGGTTAGCTTTGCCGCAAAGCCGTCGGCGTTCTCTCCCGTTGCCGGGTCAAAGTTGTTAAAAGAGGTACAGTTGAGCAGCAGATTGTCGCTTGGCCAATCATTATAATCGCTGACCGTGGAGGCGCGGCGGCTTACCTGAATACCCGTGTCGCGGTTGGCGTTGGCAACGCACAGCTCAAGAGTGTTATGCTTGCCGGCAATGAAAAATCCGTTGTCCGCCGCCATATACACCTCAAGTCCCTTTATGTACCAATAATTTCCGTCAATCTGGACGCCTCTTGCGCTGCCGTTTCCGGAATAGGGCTCGTAGGAGAAGTCAAACACAGTGCCGTCGGCGCAGTCTATGCGCTTTTCCTTGCCCTCCTCGCCGCTGTTGTTTAAGTCAATCAGCAGGCAGTCGTTAAACATATATCTTCCGTCACAGTGAATTGTACCCCCAGGAGCAATGTTGAGCACAGCCGAGGCAACACTCATGGGCTCCTCTGCCGTTCCCTTGCCGTCTGCGGGAGCATAGGGAGCAGTATAAATTTCCTCCATGGGAGACATAACCACGCCCTCTAAGTTCTCAAAGTCCGGGTCGGGCTCGGGAATAGTGTAGGAAAGGTTCATATAGTATATGTTAATTCCGCCGCCCTCGCTGACAAAGGCGTAGTCCCCCGCTTCGGGAATGTAGTATTTGTAATACGCCAGCCCGGGAGCTATATCCTTTGCTTCGATAACGTTGTTTTGGCTGTCAATAATCTTACCCGTGCGGCTGTCAGAGCTGTTCGCCGAGGAGCAGTCAATATAGAGCACGGTCTCCGCCTCTGTGGTAAAACGAATAGCCCTGTTTGAATAGTCGCCGTCTGCGCCTGTCTTTAGGCGCTTGGTGTATTTTATTCCGGTTGTGGCTCCGGTCTTTTTGCTGCCGTCAACAACCAGGGGCTTGCTTGCTCCGTCCGCGTCCGTTGCGGGAATGATTGTAAATGCGCCGTACTGAGCCTCCTCGGTGACGTTTCCCGTTGCCATGTCGGAAATGTTAAAAACAGAGTCCTCAGGCAACGCCCAAACGCCCAGAGCCGCCGTTATAATCATAGCAGCCGCCAGAGCGGAAACACATAGCTTGTTTATAAGTTTCATAGTCTTTTCTCCTCCCAAAATATATAGTACCTTTATTATACCGTCATATGTGAATATAATCAAGAGGCAGATTGGTATAATTTTCATGGTAGCAAAATTTTGATAAAGGCTTTGCCTTTGAATCCAATGCCGAGCCCATATTCCGCCCTCATCGGCAACAACTTAGTTTTATTATTGACATTGCATACTTTGCATAAGTCGAAATAATAAGTGCCATCCAACATCAAAGATGTTGGGTCACACCCAAGTCGCGGCGGCAGTGTCGCCAAAGCCTTTATCAAAATAAATGGGTTCAGGTATTTGTGACTGTATAATTTGTAGGGGGCGGATTCCTATACGCCCCGTCGAATGCTCAGCGGTTTTAACCAAGTAGCGTAATAGTCACAATAAGCAAATCAAATATTCGTAGGGGCGCCATTTATTGCGCCCGCCGACCATATTAACTGTTAGTACAATGTTATACGGACTTGGGATTTAATTTAATATAAACATCGGTTAATTTATATAATCACATTGGTTTGCATACGGGGCGTATAGGAATCCGCCCCCTACACCGTAATGATTTACACATATCTATTTAGTTATTATTAATGTGCCGCAAATGTAGACTTGTAAAAATCTTGATTTTGTGTTTCTACCGATTATGCAAACAAACCGTCTACTTACGTTGTTTGTGTTGAAATTATAAGAATAATGTGCTATAATAGAGTTAAGAAGTTGTGGCTTGGAGAAAATAATTACAATTGTATTAAATGTTTTAGAGGGGTTTAGGTGATTTTATGAAAAAGAAATTTATAATAACCACTGTTGTTTTGCTTTGCGTGATTACAGCGGTTACCGTATCGGCTTTTGAGTTTTCGGATTGCAATATTAGATTGGGCAATGAAGATGTTACAATGGAATATCCGGTGTTTATGCAGGACGACAGAGTATATGTATCGTTAAGAAATATGTGCGACCTGTTGGGAATTCCAATTCACTGGAACGAGGAGGAAAACCAAGTACATATAGATATATATAACAAAGAAACCCCTGTAAGCGATAAGACAGAGCATAAAGAGGATGGTGTCATTCCCGACGAAGAAACAGCACGAGCTATAGGGAAAATTTATTTAGAGAAGTATAGCGGTAAGCAAATGGAGTACGAAACCGATGAAGAAATATATTATCTTTATGCGTGCTATTATGAAGAGATTAATGCATGGGTAGTTCGTCAAACCTTTGAGTACAAGGATGAAAACAGAGGGTGGACTTCAGGAGATGATGTTTATGTTCCAACGGTAACCATAAATAAGGATACAGGAGAGATAATATATATAAATACTTTCGGAAAACCATAAAATAAAAATATCATGTAAGCAAAATTTTCGTATCTTGCACAGGTAATAAAGTGATAAAATAAGCTAAGCAGGAGTATCTTTTATATTGTTCGTCCGCCCGTGCGCTCGGGGGAAGGGCTGTGAGCCAACATCTGTGATGTTGGTTGGCACTCATTATTCCGATTTACACAGAGTAAGCAATGTCAATAACAAGCCTAAGTTGTTGCCGATAAAAGCGGCGCCCCGTCGAATGTGTACATATGAATATTTACGTTTGTAGGTTTTTAGGCATGAAAAAGGGGGCGCCTCACTGAGGCAGCCCCTTTAAATATTAATCGTCAAGCTCAATTAAGGAGTAGTTGCCGTCCTTTCTCTTATATACAATGCTGGGAGACATTGTGTCGGGATTATTGAAAACGAAGAATGAATGACCCAGCATATTCATTTGCAGAATAGCTTCCTCAACCATCATGGGCTTTGCGGAGAACACCTTTCTCTTAATAATCTTGAACTCCTCTTCCTCCTCAACAGGTTCGGGAGCGGCGTCCATAGCGGTGTACTGTTCAAAGCCGCCGTCTCTCAGACGCTTTGAGAGCTTAGTCTTGTTCTTTCTGATTTGACGGTCAATAGCGGTGAGACAGTTATCAACGGCTGTAAGCATATCGTGATTTTTATCCTCCGCTCTGATAATGAAGCCCTTATACTTAAATGTGATTTCAACAATCATATCGTTTTTCAATTCAGAAACGATTATTTTACATTCGGTTGTATCGTCGCTGAAAAACTTGTCCAACCTCTGAACCTTAGCCAAAATCTTTTCCTTGCTGGAATCTGCCAAATTCAACTTCTTTGTAATAATGTTGTAAGTCATAGTACTACCTCCAGGCGATTGTATAATATAAACATAAGAAACGGCTTCGCGCCAATCTTATTATGTTTATATTATATAATAAATTTTTCCAAATAGCAATAGGAAATTGTAAAATTTTTAAAAATTTTTTATTACAAAGGTTGTTATCGGTATTTACAATCGGTGTAAAGTGTGGTATATTTCAGTTGGAGGTGTTTTTCGTGAGGGAAAAGAGAGAGAGACTTCAAAAGTTTATGTCGGATTTCAGCTATGTTCTTGAGTTGTTTATATCATGTATCATAGCCGTTGCGGTAATAATTCTGTGCGTTCGCCTGTTCGGCTCCATGGTAAACATTGCTATGTTCAGTGGGGAGGAAAAAATACTTGAAACCATTTTAGACCGCGCTATGATTTTGGCTATCGGCGTTGAGTTTATCAAGATGCTGTGCCGCCATACACCGGAGACGGTTATTGAGGTTTTGGTTTTCGCCATTGCAAGGCAGATGGTTATTATACACAAGTCCGCAGCGGAGACCTTGGTTGAGGTTATAGCAATCGCCATTCTTTTCGGCGTGCGCAAGTTTTTGCTCACCGAAAAGGACAAGGGCTTGTGGGGTAATTTAAATCGTATTAAAGAAAAGCTTAAATCGGGGAAAGATGAAAGGTCCGCACAGTAAAATGTGTGGACCTTTCAAGCTATCCGTTGCGGGAATGCGCCTTTTGCAAAAGGCGGCATAATGCTGTGCCTGCTGCGCAGGCGGTAAGTCTTACTACTCTTTAATTATTAAAACTTTACTTTTATGCTATATCCATATAATTTTATCTAAATTTGATAATATAGTCTGTCGCCTAGCCCGGTTCCGCCCTGTCGGCAACAACTTAGGGTTATTATCGACATTACATACTTTGTATAAATCGGAACACTGTGAGCCGTCCAACTTCAAAGAAGTTGGGTCACAGCCAAGCCGCGGCGGCAATGTCGCCAAAGCCTTTATCAAAATTGCACGGCAGGCATGATTTCTACACTCTACACTCTACATTCTACATTGAATTAATCTATTCCAACGCTTTGCCCAGAAAGCCTGCCGCTGTTTCAGCCAGCTTCTGCTCGACTTCGTTCATGCTCTTTTCAGGCTCGGCGATAAATATAACCGTACCCACCGGGTCGCCGTCATGTACTATGGGAGCCACGACTCCTGCTCTGAACTTGTCGTCCCCGTCGATTATATTAATACTGTCGTCTCTCCTCGGGGAGTAATAGAGTGACTTCTTTTCCATTATCTTCTCAATGTCTCCCGATACCTTTTTTTCTTTAAGCTCCTTTCTGCCGTTGCCGCTGGCGGCGATAACGCTGTCTTTGTCGGTTATGCAGGTGAGGAGCCCTGTGGACTTGTTTAGAGAGTCCGCGTATTGCAGGGCAAATTCGGACAGCTCGCCGATAGGGGAATACTTTTTGAAAATCACCATTCCGTCACTGTCCGTATATATTTCAAGAGAGTCACCCTCGTGAATTCTCAGTGTTCTTCTAATTTCTTTTGGGATTACAATTCTTCCCAGGTCGTCAATTCTTCTGACTATACCCGTTGCTTTCATATATTAACGCTCCTTTGTTTTTGGTTTAAGCACAATTTGTTGGTTTACAAATTCTGTAACAATATTATTTGTTAATTCAGGGATAATATACTCCAAAATACAGTCTGATAAAAAATTTCGCAGATGTAAAATTTGTTAAAAAAGATATGGAAATTTTCAATATAGTATGTTATAATAGTAATTGAGCGCAGATGTTTTCGGCGCTCCGGTTTAAAGAGACAATATTATGAGGAGGCGTTATTATGAAGATTAAGAAATTGGCGGCATTTGCGGCGGCGGCAGGCGGAGCTGCTTTGGTTACGGCGGCGGCAGGCACAAAAGTGGTTGTTTCAAGGCTTAAGGGCAGCGGCTCTATCAGCTTGAACAAGGGTAACGACTCCATTAATTTGAATAACGTTACCGAAAAACAAATGGCAGGCGCAAAGCCTTCCTCGGAAATCCCGGCGGAGGAAGTGATTTTGGCATTGGTTGAAATATTTGAGGAAAAAATGCCCTATGCGGGAGGCCATTCAAAGAGGGTGGCGGAAATCGCAAGGGCTATCGGCGAAAATATGGGCTTTGCGGACCTGACGGGGCTTTATTACGCTGCCATGCTTCATGATATAGGCAAGATATATATGGATAAAAAGCTGCTTAACAAGTCAAAGCTCAGCATGACAGAGGAGGAGCTCAGCCGCTGGCATAACCACCCGGGCGCATCGGCGGATATTGTCAGACGGATACCGAGGCTTGCTATGTACGCAGAAGCGGTGGCTCATCACCATGAGCGGTTTGACGGCAGCGGCTATCCCGACGGGCTCAAGGGAGAGGAAATCCCGATTGTCGCCCGCATAATCGAGGTAGCGGACGCCTTTGAGGCAATGTCCAACGAACGCCCCGGCAGGGAGGCATATCCCAGAGAATATATTGTGGCGGAGCTTACCAAGTGCAGCGGCACTCAGTTTGACCCTCATGTGGTGAAGGCGACCAAAAAGGTTATTGCCGATGGGTATAGTGAAGAATAAGTTTCAAAAGGGGCTGTCTTAGTGCGACAGCCCCTTTTGTATTCCCTATGTCCACCCGACCTCACCAAGCATACGGGTGGGCTTTATCTATGTAATCAGAATGTTTTATGTATTTTCTTGTTAAAAAATTATTTACAAAATTTTTCCGAAAAGTCCTTGACAAATCTATGGTGTTGCGCTATTATAATAAAGGATTAGCACTCGGGTGCGGTGAGTGCTAACAAACAGAGTCAAAGAAAGGTGGTTTGTATGGCGTCCCTTGATGATAGAAAGAAATTAATACTTCAGGCAATCGTTGAGGATTATATTAAGAATGCCGAACCGGTTGGCTCGCGGAGTATTTCAAAAAAGACAAGTCTTAATTTAAGCGCGGCGACAATCCGCAACGAGATGTGCGACCTTGAGGAGATGGGCATGTTAATCCAGCCCCACACCTCGGCGGGGCGTATTCCCTCCAATGCGGGATTTAGGTTTTATGTTGACAATCTCATGCATAAATATCAAATGACGGCTCTTGAAATAAAGCGGCTCAGAAGCGCAATGCTCAGCCGTTTCAGGGAGCTTGACAATGTTATAAAGAGTCTGTCGTCGGCGTTTTCTTCGGTAACAAGCATGCCCACCTTTGCCATGCTGCCCATAAACAAGCTGGGCAGTATTAAAAACGTGAAGCTTGCCAACATAGACGGCAGGAACATAATGGTTATAGTGTCGGACAGCTCGGGGCTTATTAAGAACAAGCTGCTGCGGCTTCGGGAGACTGTGACGGACGCAGAGGTTGAGCAGCTGAACCAAGTTATAAACGACAATCTGTCGGGGCTTGATATGGGCGGCCTTGTGAGCCTTGATAACTTTATGGGTATTAAGGACGCCGTGGGGGAGAACGTGGAAATCCTCTCGTCGGTGCTGGAGCTTATTCATGAAGCCCGCCGTGAGATTGAGAGCAAGCAGGTTGTTGTTGAGGGAGCCTCCAACATACTCAGGTTCCCCGAATATAACAATGTTGAGAAGATAAAGAACATTCTGGAATTTTTCGATGACGAAAGCGTTTTGGGCGAGGTTATCGATGCGGTGAACTTTGAAACGGGGGAAAACGGCGTCGGCATTTACATAGGCGACGAGCTTCCCGCTCCGCAGCTTAAGGAAAACAGCGTGGTTGTTTCAAGGTACAGCGTGGGCGACAACCTGGTTGGAATTGTGGGGGTTATAGGCCCCCAGAGAATGGATTACGCAAAGGTTGTTTCGGGAATAGAGTTCTTTTCCCGGAGCCTGAGCCGTATTCTAAGCGACAGGCTGGGCTCGGAAAACGAAAATCCGAAAGATAATGATAAAGAAGGGGATGGTTAAGATGACAGCTGAGGAGAAAGCCAAGGAGGTTGCGGCTGAGGAGACCGAAGAGGTTGCAGTCGAGGAGACCGAGGAGGTTGCTGCCGAGGAAAGCAGCGACAGCGAAAAGGAGCAGCTTGCCGCAAAGCTGGAGGAGGCAAAGGATAAGCTGCTGCGAAAGATAGCGGAGTTTGACAACTTCAAAAAGAGAACCGTTAAGGAGAAGTCCGAGAATTTCTCTATGGGCGTGTGCGAGGCTGCGGAAAAGCTCATACCTGTTCTGGATAATCTGGACAGGGCGGTTGCGGCGGCGGAAGCCAATGACGATAAGGAGGCGCTGCTGGAGGGTATTAAAATGGTAAGAACCCAGTTCTGCGACGCTCTGGCTTCCATAGGCATAAGCGAGATTGAAGCCGTGGGCAAGGAGTTTGACCCGGAAAAGCATAATGCGGTTATGACAGAGGACAGCGACCTGCCCTCAAACACCGTAACAGAGGAATTTGCAAAGGGCTATATATATAAGAAGGGGGACAGCGAAAGGGTTGTCCGCCATTCTATGGTGAAGGTTTCAAATTAGTAAATTAAATCTAAATTTTGGAGGTATATATTATGAGCAAGATTATAGGAATTGATTTAGGTACAACCAACTCGTGCGTAGCGGTTATGGAGGGCGGAGAGCCCGTGGTTATTCCCAACCCCGAGGGCGCGAGAACAACACCGTCTGTAGTTGCATTCACAAAGGACGGAGAGCGTCTTGTAGGTCAGGTTGCCAAGAGACAGGCAATCACCAACCCCGAGAGAACCATAAGCTCAATCAAGCGTGATATGGGTACCGACAGAAAGGTTGAGATTGACGGCAAGAAGTACACTCCTCAGGAGATTTCCGCAATGATTTTGCAGAAGCTCAAGAGCGACGCCGAGGCATATTTGGGCGAAAAGGTAACCGAGGCGGTTATTACCGTTCCCGCATACTTCAGCGACTCTCAGAGACAGGCAACAAAGGACGCAGGTAAAATTGCAGGTCTGGACGTTAAGAGAATTATTAACGAGCCTACTGCGGCTTCTCTGGCATACGGTCTTGCAAAGGACGTTGACCAGAAGATAATGGTATACGACCTGGGCGGCGGTACCTTTGACGTATCAATCCTGGAAATCGGCGACGGCGTGTTTGAGGTTTTGGCCACCAGCGGTAACAACCGTCTGGGCGGCGACGACTTTGACGATAAGGTTATGAACTACCTGGCAGACGAGTTTAAAAAGGAGAACGGCATTGACCTAAGACAGGATAAAATGGCTCTACAGAGACTTAAGGAGGCTGCCGAAAAGGCAAAGATTGAGCTGTCGGGCGTTACCAGCACCAACATTAATCTGCCCTTTATTACGGCAGACGCAACAGGCCCCAAGCACCTGGATATTACAATGACAAGAGCTAAGTTTGACGAGCTGACAGCCGACCTGGTTGAAAAGACAATGGGACCCTCAAGAGACGCCATGAACGAGGCAGGCCTGTCCCCCAACCAGATTGACAAGGTTCTGCTGGTCGGCGGTTCTTCCAGAATCCCTGCCGTTCAGGAGGCTGTTAAGAAGCTGACAGGTCAGGACCCCCACAAGGGAATTAACCCCGACGAGTGCGTTGCCATAGGTGCGGCTGTTCAGGCAGGCGTTCTCACAGGCGATGTTGAGGATTTGGTTCTGCTGGACGTAACACCCCTGTCACTGGGTATTGAGACCATGGGCGGCGTGTTCACAAAGCTCATTGAGAGAAACACCACAATCCCCACAAACAAGAGCCAGATATTCAGCACGGCGGCAGACGGTCAGACCAGTGTTGAGGTACACGTGCTCCAGGGCGAGCGTGAAATGGCGGCGTACAACAAGACTCTGGGCAGATTTAGCCTGACTGATATTCCGCCCGCACCCAGAGGCGTTCCCCAGATTGAGGTAAGCTTTGACATTGACGCCAACGGTATCGTAAACGTTAAGGCAAAGGATTTGGGAACAGGCAAGGAGCAGGCAATCACCATTACGGCAAGCACAAATCTGTCCGACGCGGATATTGAGAAGGCGGTTAAGGAAGCAGAGCAGTACGCCGAGCAGGATAAGAAAGCCAAGGAAGAGGTTGACGTTCGCAACCAGGCGGACAGCATGGTTTATCAGACAGAAAAGACTCTGGGCGAAATGGGCGACAAGATTTCCGAGGATGAAAAGAGCGGCATTCAGGCAGAGGTTGATAAGCTCAAGGAAATGCTTAAGGCTTCACCTATTGACGTTGAGGGCGTAAAGGCACAGACCGAGGCTGTTTCCAAGAAGTTCTACGCAGTAAGCGAGAAGCTGTATCAGGAAGCGGCAGCTCAGGCACAGGCTCAGCAGGCAGGAGCACAGCCCGAGCAGAACGGCGGCAATGACGACAACGTTGTTGACGCAGACTTTACGGAAGCAGAGTAATTTAGCGCAGATGTTCCCCGTCTCTCAGGCGGCGGGGAACATTTTAAGGTTTTTAAATATTGCAGTTTAAAGCCGAGAGGCTTGAAAGGAAATAAATATGGCAGATAAGAGAGATTATTATGAGGTGCTGGGCGTCAGCCGCGGCGCTTCAGCCGACGAAATAAAAAAGGCCTACAGGAAGCTGGCAAAGAAGTATCACCCCGACCTTAACCCGGACGATAAGGAGGGTGCGGAGGCAAAGTTCAAGGAGGCAAGCGAGGCATACGAGGTGCTGAGCGACCCGGATAAGAAGTCGCGGTATGATCAGTTCGGTCACGCGGGGGTTGACCCTAACGCGGGCGGAGGCTACGGCGGCGGAGGCTTTGGCTTTGAGGATATTGACCTGAGCGATATATTCGGCAGTTTTTTCGGCGGAGGCGGCTCGTCACGCCGCAACCCTAACGCACCCCAGAGGGGCAGGGATATTCAGATGAGTATTGACCTGACCTTTGAGGAGGCATGCTTCGGCACCAAAAAGGAAATCACTGTCAGCCATATGGAGCAGTGCAGTTCCTGCGGCGGCAGCGGAGCTGCGGCGGGAAGCCAGCCCGTCAGATGTTCTGCCTGCGGCGGAACCGGTCAGGTCAGGGCGGTTCAGAGAACCCCATTCGGCAGTATGCAGACCGTCAGAACCTGTGACGCCTGCCGTGGTAAGGGAACGATTATAAACGACCCCTGTAAGACCTGCCGCGGCGAGGGCGCCATGAGACGGAGCAAGAAGATAAACGTGAATATCCCCGGAGGAATTGACACGGGTCAAAGCCTCAGCGTACGGGGCGAGGGCGATATAGGCAAGAACGGAGGCCCCTCGGGAGACCTGCTGCTGACGGTGCGTGTTAAGCCCCATAAGATTTTCGTGCGCCAGGGCAGCGATATAATGTGCGACTACCCTATATCCTTTGTGCAGGCAACCTTGGGCGGAGATGTTAAGGTTCCCACTGTTGACGGAAACGTGGTGTATAACATACCTGAGGGAACCCAGCCGGGAACGGTGTTCCGCCTAAAGGGCAAGGGTGCTCGGAAGCTCAACGGCGGCGGCAGAGGCGACCAGTACGTCAAGGTGCAGGTGGAGATACCAAAGGGTATCAGTGAGAAACAGAAGGACTTGCTGCGCCAGTTTGACGACAGCATTGACCCGTCAAAGTATAAAAAGCGCAAGAGCTTTACAGAAAAGATTAAGGACTTGTTTGATTGATTTTTTCTCCGCCCCCATCGGGGCGGCTGTAGGGGGCGGATTCCTATACGCCCCGCATGTAAACCAATGTGATTATATAAAAATTATGCGGGATAATCGATTACCCGCGCCTGCGCGCCTTACGAGCGGTCTACGACCGCCTACCGTGCTTGCTTACCGCATTTTGCAAAGTGCGGCGCACGGCGGCTGTGACCCAACTTCTCTGAAGTTGGTTAGCACTCATTATTTCGATTTACACAAAGTATGCAATGTTAATAATAGCCCTAAGTTGTTGCCGATGGAGCGGAATAGGGCTCGGCGATATATATTACATTTTGGAGGACAGCCATGGATTGGATTAAAGTCAGCATTATTACTTCAAATGCAGGCATAGACCCTGTGAGCTATATGTTGGGCGAGCTGGGGCATGACGGAATAGAGATTGCCGACAAGGACGACTTTAAGGAGTTCCTTGAAAACAACAGGAAGTATTGGGACTATGTGGACGAGGAGCTGGAGCGGCTTAAAACTGCCGACACAAGAATTACCCTCTACCTAACAGACGACCCGACGGGAGAGAAACAGCTTGAGGAAATCAACTCGGCGTTAAAAGCCCTGAAGTGCACCGACAAGGATGGCAGCTTCGGAGCCCTGACGGTTATGACAGCCCATGTCAAGGATGAGGACTGGTCGGAGAACTGGAAGCAGTTCTTTAAGCCCCTGAAAATAGGGGAGAAGATATTAATCCAGCCCCAGTGGCAGCCCCTAAAGGAGGGCGAGGCGGAGGGACGCACCGTGTTCAAGGTGAATCCGGGCATGACCTTCGGCACCGGCTCCCATGACAGCACAAGGTTCTGCATTGAAGAAATTGAGAAGCACATTAAGTCCGGTGATACTGTGCTGGACTTGGGCTGCGGCAGCGGAATACTCTCGATTATTGCCCTGCTTTTGGGTGCGGAGAGCTGTGACGCTGTGGATATTGACCCCAACGCCGTGGACGTGGCGTATTCCAATCTGGAGCTCAACGGGGTGGAAAAGGAGCGGTATCACGTGGTTCACGGAGACGTTATAGAAAATTCGGAGCTGCGGGCGACCTTTAAGACCTATGACCTGGTGGCAGCCAATATTGTTGCCGATGTCATTATCGCTCTCAGTCCGTATGTGACAGGATTCATGAAACCTGAGGGCGTGTTTGTGTGCTCCGGAATAATCAACGAGAGGGCGGAGGAGGTTAAGTCCGCACTGGAAAATGCAGGTCTTGAAATTATTAACGCAAAACAGTCGGAGGAATGGACGGCGTACACCTGCAAATCCGCATAAAATTTAATATATTCCATAAAATAACTCCAAATTATCTGTTGCTCAACAGTTAATGAGGAGGTATTTTTTTATGATTATGGATTTGACCAAGGTGGGGATTGCCTCTGTGGGCTCCATAGTGGTGCTGTTTTTCCTGACAAAGCTGCTGGGATATAAGCAGATGTCCGAGCTGTCCATGTTCGACTACGTAAACGGCATTACCATAGGCTCTATTGCGGCGGAAATGGCAACCACCATTGACGGGGACTTTATGAAGCCTTTGCTGGCAATGGTTATATATGCAGTGGCGGCATTTGCCATGGGAATTGTCTCCGCTCACTCTTTAGGGTTCAGGCGTTTTGCCGAGGGCAGGTCGATTATCCTACTGGAAAACGGAAAAATCTACAAGAAGAACTTAGCAAAGGCGAGGATAGACATAAGCGAATTTTTAGCCCAGTGCAGAATACAGGGGTACTTTGATATAAACGACATATCCGTGGCGGTTATGGAGAGCAACGGAAAAATTTCGTTTCTGCCCACCAACGGAGCTCGTCCCGTGAACGTTGAGGATATGAAAAACGAAATGCGGGGGAGCAATCCTAAAAAGCCCGCAAGGGTCAGCGTTAATGTTATCCTGGACGGAATTGTGCTCTATGAAAATTTGAAGTATACGGGCAACAACGACGTGTGGCTTAAAAACGAGCTGGCAAAGCAGGGGATTTCCCGCACCGAGGATGTTT
>CATWQA010000041.1 GCA_958352815.1 uncultured Eubacteriales bacterium | reverse complement strand
AATTTTGATAAAGGCTTTGGCGACATTGCCGCCGCGGCTTGGTATGGCGGAATATGGGCTCGGCAATGGTTTCAAAGGCAAAGCCTTTATCAAAATGCCGCCTTTTGCAAAGGCGGAGAAGCGCCCAAGCCGTGGGAACGGCTTAAAAAATTTTAAATGCTTCCGGGAATAAACTTCACATGAGGCTTATGTGTCTTTGCCTCCTCATAGTCCATAGAGGCGTAGGCAATAATTATAACCGTGTCCCCCACCTTTGCCTTGTGGGCGGCGGCTCCGTTCAGGCACACAACGCCGCTGCCCCGCTCGCCGGGGATGGCGTAGGTAATCAGCCTCTCACCGTTGTCCACGTTGACGATGTGAACCTGCTGGTTGGTGAGGATACCCACCTCGTCCATCCAGTCCTCGTCTATGGTAACCGAACCGATGTAGTTTATGTTGGCGTCGGTCACCTTGGCTCTGTGTATCTTCGAATTCATAACTTCTATATTCATAATCAGCCTCCTATGCTTCTACTATAATATTATCAATAAGTCTGGTTCCTCCGAAGCGAACGGCAAGGGCAATAAGGGTTTTGCCGCTGAGCTCGTTGCCGCAGGCCTTTAGGTCGGGGAAGGTGTATGCCTCAACATATTCAATATCCGCTAAGGGTGATGAAGAAATAATTTCTCTTATGCCTGTCTTAATTCGGTCTATATTTCGCTCCCCCTCTTTAATCCGCTTTTCCGCATCAAATAATGAACGGCTCAAAACCAAGGCCTGTGCCCGCTCCTCCGGGGACAGATAGGTGTTTCTGGAGCTCATGGCAAGCCCGTCCGCCTCACGGACGATGGGGCAGGGCACAATCTCAACGCTCATATTCAGGTCGACCGCCATGCGTAGGATTACCGCCAGCTGCTGAGCGTCCTTTTGCCCAAAGTACGCCCTGTCCGCCAGAGAGATGTTAAACAGCTTGCAAACAACGGTGGTCACGCCGCGAAAATGGGTGGGTCTCGACTTGCCGCAGAGCACCTTTGTCATGTCGTTATCAAGGCTGACGTATGTTCCGTAGCCCTCGGGGTACATATCCTCCGGCCGGGGGTGGAAGATAAGGTCTGCTCCCGCCTCCTCCGCCGCTTTCATGTCCCGCTCAAGGTCTCGGGGATAGGTTGCCAGGTCCTCTCCCGGGCCGAACTGGGTGGGGTTTACGAAAACGCTGACAATAGTAACGTCGTTTTGGGAGCTGCTCTTTTCAATAAGGGATTGGTGCCCTCTGTGCAGATAGCCCATGGTGGGAACAAGACCGATGGTCTTGCCCGCCTTTTTCTGCTCTGCCGCATATTGCTTTAGCTCAGCGGGTGAATTAATAACTCTCATATTTATTTCTCCTTTCCTTTGGGGAAGGCTCCGTCTTTAACCTGACTGACGTAACCGTTTACGCCGTCTGTAATAACCTTTCCCGCTTCTGCAAACCGCTTCACAAATGAGGGCACGTAATCGTCAAACATACCGAGCATGTCGTGGAGCACCAGCACCTGCCCGTCGCAATCGGGGCCTGCGCCAATGCCTATGGTTGGGATCCCGATTGCTTCTGTCACCTTTTGCGCCAGGTCGTGAGGAATGCACTCCAGCACGATTGAAAAGGCTCCTGCCTCCTCAACTGCCTTTGCGTCCTCCAGAAGCTTTGCGGCTGCCGCATCGGTTTTCGCCTGAACGCCGTAGCCTCCCAGCTGGTTCACGCTTTGAGGGGTCAAACCCAAGTGCCCCATAACGGGTATGCCTGCGTCGGTTATTGCCTTGATAACGGGGCAGACCTCAACGCCGCCCTCAATCTTCACGGCGGAGGCGTTGCCCTCTGCAATGAGCGCTCCCGCGTTTTTTACCGCTTCGTAAATCCCCAGGTGGCAGGACAAAAACGGCATGTCCGCAACCACCATGGCGCGCTCCGTTCCTCGGGCAACTGCCTTGGTGTGGTGAAGCATGTCGTCCATGGTAACGTGGGTGGTGTTCTCATAGCCCAGCATAACGTTGCCCAGGGAGTCTCCCACCAGTATTGCGTCTGCTCCTCCCATCTCTACCAGCTTTGCCATAGAGTAGTCATAGGCGGTGAGCATTGCAATTTTTTCTTTACCTTTCATTGCTTTAAAGACTTTTGTTGTAACCCTCTTCTTGTTTTCAACTTGTTTTGACATATTTATTCTCCTTTACGTTGTGGCACGAGTTTCTTCATTTACATATATACTTTACATAAGCCTAAACACATTTTGTTGTGTATAAAAAAACAGGGTGCCCCATATACGGTACCCCATCAGAGAACAAAACCCTCTTTCGCAGGCGCAAAACGCCCTTTGAACAGAAGAAAATTTAAAAATTTTTAAATTTTTTAGTCTCTGTTGGGAACCCAATCAAAGCTATTGTCGTCATATAAAATGAAGACGCAAAGTCTTCCGCCTGATATGGCGACACCAAGAGTATAACATATTATTTGTGAAAATGCAAATACTTTTTTGTTACACAATTTTTTACATTTTTAAACAAACGGTTACAAATTTAAAACAAATTTATTTAAACTCTTGACATACGGCGGTTTAGGTATTAGAATACTATAGTTGATATGTGCATTTTTAATATCAGACATTACTTGGATAAGAGGGAAACGCGATGGCTGTTAAGTATATTTTTGTAACCGGTGGTGTTGTGTCCGGTATAGGCAAGGGCATTACCGCCGCTTCTCTGGGGCGGCTGCTGAAAACCAGAGGTCTTAGGGTTACAATTCAGAAGTTCGACCCCTACATTAATATAGACCCGGGCACCATGAGCCCTTATCAGCACGGCGAGGTGTATGTTACCGACGACGGCGCCGAGACGGATTTGGACTTGGGTCACTATGAGAGGTTTATTGATGAAAACCTTACCAAGAACAGTAATATAACCACCGGTAAGGTTTACAACTCGGTTATAACCAAGGAGAGGCAGGGCGCCTACTTAGGAGGAACCGTTCAGGTTATTCCCCATATCACCGATGAGATCAAGCAAAAGGTTTACGATGTGGCGGGCGAGGGCAATTCCGACGTGGTTATTACCGAAATCGGAGGAACGGTAGGCGATATTGAGAGCCAACCCTTCCTTGAAGCAATCAGACAGGTTGCGGGGGATGTGGGCAGAGCCAACGTTATGTATATTCATGTGACGCTGGTTCCGTACCTGAGAACCTCCGGCGAACTTAAGTCAAAACCCACCCAGCACAGTGTTAAGGAACTGCTCAGCATAGGTATTCAGCCCGACATGTTGATTTGCAGAAGCGAGGTTCCTCTTGAGGACGCCCAGAGAGATAAAATCGCTCTGTTCTGCAATGTGGACAAGGACTGTGTTTTCCAAAACCTGAACTGCGACACGATTTATGACGTGCCCATTATGCTGGAGCGGCAGAATTTGTCCGCCAAGGTTTGCGAGAGGCTGGGCATTGACGCCCGTGAGCCCGACCTGACCGAGTGGAACGAGATTGTCAGAAAAGTAAAGAATTTGGACAAAAAGGTCAAGATTGCTCTTGTAGGTAAGTACGTGGGTCTCCACGATGCATACCTGAGCGTTGCGGAAGCGTTACGTCACGGCGGCTTCGATATAGGGGCCGATGTTGAGATTGACTGGATTGACGCCGAGGAGGTCACCGACGAGAATGCGGTCGGCTTCCTGAAGGACGCCGACGGAATTTTGGTTCCCGGCGGCTTTGGAGACAGGGGCATCGAGGGCAAGATTTCCGCTATAAGATATGCCAGAGAGAACAAGGTTCCCTTTTTGGGAATATGCCTTGGAATGCAGCTGGCGGTTGTGGAGTTTGCCAGAAACGTTGCAGGGTTCAAGGGAGCGCACAGCTCGGAGCTTGACCCTGGCACAAGCTATCCGGTTATAGACCTGATGCCGGAGCAGAAGAATGTTTCCGATATGGGCGGCACCATGAGACTCGGCGCTTATCCCTGTATCATCAGAGAGGGCGGCGTTTACGCTAAGGAAGCCTACGGTACAAGCGAGATCAGCGAGAGGCACAGGCATAGGTATGAGATGAACAATGAGTTCAGAGAAAGCCTTGCGGAAAAGGGGCTTGTGATTGCGGGAACCTCTCCCGATGACAGGCTCACGGAGATAGTTGAGATAAAGGATCATCCCTGGTTTGTGGGCGTTCAGTTCCACCCGGAATTTAAGTCAAGACCCAACAGACCCCACCCGCTGTTCAAACAGTTTATATATAATTCGCTACTTAGTTCACAAAAATAGAAGTTGGAATTTGGGCAATATGTTACAAAAGTGTGAAAAGATAAAATATCTGTTGACAATTTGCCCTATTTGGTGTTATAATCTGTAGTAAGCTAAAGGAAATTATGATAGGATAAAATCGTTCTGCCGTAAATTCCTAGGCTATAAAAAATTAATTTTGTAAAAAAAATTAAAATTTTAATATTTTAAGGAGGATTTGAGACATGAGAAATCTCAAAAAGGTGATTGCTTTGGTAGCAGTTTTTGCTATGATGGTAAGCACAGTTGCTTTCGCGGCTACATTTGATGATGTTGCGGACGGCGACAATTACTATGAAGCAATCGAAACATTAAACAAGCTTGGTGTTATCACCGGCGATGACGAAAACAACGATGGCGTTATGAGTTTCCGTCCCGCTGATTCTATCACAAGAGCTGAAATCGCAGTTATTGTTGCAAGAATTCAGGGTCAGACAGGTGCGGTTGCTCAGACAAACACAATATTTACTGATGTTCCCTCAACTCACTGGGCTTCAGGTTATATTGCAAGCGCTTCAAACATGGGTATTGTAAACGGATATGGCGACGGTACATTCGGTCCTGATGACAACGTTCTTTATGAAGATGTTATCAAGATGCTGATGGAGACACTGGGTTATAAGCCCTATGCTCAGGAAAACGGCGGATATCCTACAGGTTACATTCTCGCAGCTCAGAGACAGCAGGTTCTTAACGGTGTTGTAGGCGGCGCTGAGGGTACACAGGCTACAAGAGGCCAGGTTGCTCAGATGACAAACAACGCTATTGACACACCTCTCATGGAAAGATATACATACGGCGGAACAGAGCAGTACGTTATCTGGGACGGTGAGTCTTGGAGCCCCAGAAGAACTCTCATGAGCACAGCTCTGGGTGTTAACAAGATCAGAGGTATTGTTGTTGAGAACGATATCACAGGTCTTGACGGCGCAGTTCAGATTGACACAGACGCTAAGGCTACTGTAAGAGTACTTGTTGAAGATAACTACCTCGGTTCAAATGATACAACAGGCGATTACGAGATCGGTTCAACATACTCATTCTACACAGGCGAGACAGACGCTAATGACTACCTGGGCTATGACGTTGTTCTCTACGCTGTAGATAACAGCAATGATACAGACGAAATCGTTTCTATCACAGAAGCTACAGGCAGAAACACAAAGCTGGAGATCACACTTGATAAGTATGACAGCTTTGAGACAGATACAGGTGCTAAGTATCAGCTCGGTTACATGAGAAACGAGACTGACAGAAGCGCTACAAAGGTTAGAGTTGACAATGACGCAGCCATCATCTACAACGGTGTTGCTTACACAGGTAAGGTTGAAGAGATGTTCGGCGATACAGCATCTTCACTGGTATATCCCAACAGCGCTTACAGCGGTAAGATTACACTGCTTGACAACGATGATGAGTCAGGCTATGATATAGTTTATGTTGATATTGCAGTTTCAGGTGTTGTTGACGAGCTTACTTCAAGAGGCGTTGTAATGTTCAAGAACTCAATCGGCAGCAAGGATTACATGAACAGCGTAAGCAAGATCACATTTGACTCTTCTAACACAGATATTAAGATTGATATCACAAAGAACGGTCAGGCTTATGACTACACAGCTCTTAAGGAGTGGGATGTTCTTTCAATCGTTGCTAACACAGGCGATGCTGACGGCGAGTACTACAGAATTAACGTTCTCGATGAGACAGCAGTAGTTGGAACAGTTACACGTACATCTGCTTCAGAAACATCTTCATCAGAGTTGTCATACACAATTAACGGTGTTGACTATGACTTGGCTGAGGGTGCTTACACAAGCGGTTCACTGAAGGCAGGATCATACGGTACATTCTACATTGATGATAACGGCAAGATTGTTGCTTACAACAGAACAGCAGGCGGCGCAAGCGCAACAGCTGATAACTATGCTTACGTTATCAACACAAGCGTAACAGACGACGGATTTAACACAAACATTCCTACAATGCAGATCCTCTACAAGGATGGTTCAATCCAGACAGTTAAGTTTAACTCAACTGTTTCAGTTGAAAATCCGACAGCTGCTGTAAGAGCCGCATCAACAGACGGTGCAGCAAGTGACGATTATCAGGTAACAGTTAAGTATTCTGAGAGCACTTATGACAACTTGGTTGCAGCTGTTAACTCAATGGCCGGTCAGATTATCACACTGAGCGCTACAGATGGCTATGTAAGACAGATTACACTTGCTACAACAAATGCGAATGATGATAACGCTTCTCTCATTGAGCTGAGAAACGATAAGAATAAGACTTCATACTATGATGAGGATACTCAGCAGATTACTGTAGATGGTAGAAGATATGATGTTACCGAGGATACACTTGTATTCTTTATCGGTAAGACACTTGGCGACGCTGCATACGGCGTGGCAGGCGGTGTAGGTACAGATGAGTGCTCTGTTTCAACAGGTGCTGCTCTCCAGACAAACAACGGCTTCTCATCAGTTGTATACACAGATTCTTCTGACAATAGTGAGCTGACAGTTGTTGTTATGTACAACACAGACGCAGGTATCGGCGCTTCTACAGGTCTTGCATACATCACAGGTATTGGTAAGTCAACTGTTGACGGAACACCCGTTCTCTCAATCGACTACTACCAGGATGGCGAGGCTAAGACAGCTTACACAGATGATACTCAGGTAAGCGATAACGCTCTTAACGAGAACACAGTTCTTGGTTCACTGTATAAGTTCGGTATGACAGGTGATACGATCACATCAGCTGTTCCTTACTTGACATTTGACAAAACAGTAAGAAACAAGCTTGATTCTTCGAGTGATCCTACGAAGGAAGGTATGCCTAACGTTGCTGAACTGAATGTAACATCTTCTAACCCCGATGAGGAACTTTACTACGGTGCAGTACTCGAGAGAAACAACCAGAGACTGACAATTGCTACAATTGATGAAGCAACAGGTATTCTTGATTTGGCAACAACAGATACTGTAAACCTTGCTAAGTACAGCACAGTTAACTACTACTTGTATGATCCCGCAAGAAGCGGCAAGGCTAAGTTCCAGATTGGTTCAGTTGGTGATATCAACATTGACAGAGTTCTGACAAATGACAACGGTAACGTTAATGGTACTCAGTATACTGTTTCACTTGACGGCGGAGTTACTTACTTCGACGCACCTGCTTGGGGTATGCTTGACTACGTATACATCAGAACATATGACACAATGGCTGACGTTATCAACTACGCATCTTGGGAGTATGACTACGATTAATTCAAGTATATGAATTAAGTCATATCTAAGCAAATTAAAGAGGTTCCGGAGACGGAACCTCTTTTTTGTCTGTAAAATAGCATTTTATATGCGCTGTATTTCTGAAAATATATTGGCTTTATTAAAATATTGGAGTAATCATTTAATTCGTAGGTGCGCCATTAATTGCGTCCGCTGCTATACCGGCGCTTTATATCAAGGAAAATATCTTTTCATATATGTAACTGTCAAAGATGTAGGGGGCGGATTCCTATACGCCCCGAAAACCCACCAACAATTTATGCCAACACAAGAGGGATTAATATGTCATAAAATATTTACATTGCGATATTTATAATTTATCTTAATCCTGTTTATTTTATTAAATCGCGTTTGTTTATTCGCAGGGCGTTCAGGAGACCGCCCCCTACAATTTAAATATTTACACATATAAAAATCTATTTACATAAATAAAGCCCGCCCCGCAGACAGTAGTATTTTGATAAAGGCTTTGGCGACATTGCCGCCGCGGTTTGGCATGGCGGAATATGGGTTCGGCAATGGTTTCAAAGGCAAAGCCTTTATCAAAATAGATGAGTTTAAATATAAAGTTTTAGCGTCTACACTACACTACGGGCACAGCAGTGACACAACATTTTTGATGTAGGCTGGCAGATATTATTTTGATTTAAACATAGTGGTAAATGTTAATAATAAAACAACTGTTGCCGATAAAAACGGTGCCCCTACGAATTGGGGATCTCACTCTATCTTTGCTTTTCAAAGCAAAATCCAAATTGGTTAACAGTACAACCAATTATATATTGACAAACGAGCGGAAAATATGTAAAATATGTATGATAGGCTAAATGTACTATGGAAGACTATCTGATAAATTTAAATATAAAGGGGAATGAAAATGCCAATTTGGAACAAGGAAATGGAGACAATGGCTCGCGGTGATATAGAGGCATTGCAGCTTGAAAGGCTCCAAAGTACAATTAAGAGAGTTTATGATAATGTTCAGATGTACAGAGAGAGAATGGACGCTGCAGGAGTTAAGCCTGAGGATATAAAGACCCTCAAGGATCTGGAAAAGCTGCCTTTTACCACAAAGGACGATTTGCGCGAGCAATATCCCTTCGGAATGCTTGCTGTTCCTATGGAGGAGGTAACTGAGCTGCACGCATCCTCAGGAACAACAGGTAAGCAGGTAATAGGCTCTCTGACAGAGAACGACGTTGAACTCTGGGCGGAGATCGCCGCTCGCTCTCTTTCGGCGATGGGAGCAGAAAAGAATGATGTTGTGCATACATCTTACGGTTTTGGCTTGTTTACAGGCGGATTCGGAGCTCACTACGGCGCGCGAAAAATCGGCTGCGTGGCAATACCCATGTCCAGCGGTAATACAAAGCGGCAGGTTAAGCTTATGCGCGACCTTAAGTCTACATATCTGTGCTGCACGCCCTCTTACGCTATGACGATTGCAGAGACCCTCTATGCAATGGGCTATACCAAGGATGATATTCACCTAAAGGGCGGAGTATTCGGCGCGGAGCCCTGGACAGAGGAAATGCGCCGCGAGATTGAGGATAAGCTGGGTATAAAGGCTTATGATATTTACGGTCTGACAGAGATTATAGGCCCCGGAGTGTCCTATGAATGCACCGAGCAGGGCGGCATGCATATAAACGAGGATCACTTTATAGCAGAGCTCATTGATCCCGACACAGGGGAAGTTTTGCCGGATGGCGAGCAGGGCGAGCTTGTGTTCACTTGTATAACAAAAGAGGCAATGCCTCTTATCAGATACCGCACTCGTGACCTTTGCACCTTGACAAAGGAAAAATGCGGCTGCGGCAGAACATTCGTCAGAATGTCAAAACCCATAGGCAGAACCGACGACATGCTTATTATCAGAGGCGTAAACGTGTTCCCATCTCAGATTGAGGAAGTTCTCATGAAGACTGAGGGCGTTGCGCCATACTATCAGATTATAGTTGACAGAGTTAATAATAAGGACACTCTGGACGTGCTAATCGAGCTGTCCAGCATGGGTATGTCCGATGAGATTAAGGATTTGGAGGCGCTTACATCAAAGCTCAGCGCTGAGATTTTGTCAATGCTGGGCGTAAGAGCAAAGGTAAAGCTGGTTGAGCCTAAGACGATTGCCAGAAGCGAGGGCAAGGCGGTCAGAGTAATCGATAAGAGAAAACTCCATTAAAATTAAGATTGACAGAGGTGTAAGACGTGGCTAAGCATGAGGGTATGCTTTCGGTAGTTATTCCGATATATAACGAGGTTAATTTAGAGCCAAACATTGCGCGGGTTAAAAACGTGCTGAAAAATGCGGGAATAGACCATGAGATTATCTTGGTTGACGATGGTTCGGTGAACGGGGCGTGGAACGAGATAAGCGATATTGTTGAAAAATATGAAAACGTTATCGGCGTGGCATTTTCCAGAAACTTCGGTAAGGAGAGCGCCCTGTGCGCAGGGCTGGATATGGCGGAGGGTGAGTGCGCTGTGTGCCTTGATTCGGACATGCAGTTCCCGCCCGAGGTTATTCCCGACATGTACAAGCTGTGGCAGGAGGGCTACGAGGTTGTGGAGGGCGTTAAGGAGAAACGCCAGTCCGAGGGTCTTGTTTACAAGCTGTGCTCCGGCATGTTTTATTCGGTTCTGAAAAAGCTTTCGGGGATTGATCTAAAGAACGGCTCGGATTTTCGGCTGCTCGACCGCTCTGCCATAGACGCGTGGAAGCTGCTGCCCGAGAAGCAGACCTTTTTCAGAGGCATGTCCACATGGGTGGGCTTTAAGCGTATTAAGTATGAATTTCGCGTTGAGGACAGAACCGAGGGGGAGTCAAAATGGTCCCTCAGGCGTTTGGCGGGACTTGCGGTTGACGCTGTCACCTCATACACCGCCGCACCTCTTTACGCCGCTTCCTTTATCGGGGTGCTGTTCCTTGTTTTCGCAATTATAATGGGTATTCAGACCTTGGCTATGTTCCTGCTTGGCAAGGCGCAAAGCGGTTTTACCACCGTAATTCTGCTCCAGCTTTTCATAGGGGCGGTTGTTCTAATTTGCCTTGGCGTGGTCGGAATATATATTAAGAAAATTTATGAAGAGGTCAAGGGCAGACCCAGGTATATAGTCAGCAGGGTAATCGGTGTTAATCAGAAAAATAATAGTAACGAGGGTGAGAGAGGCAATGACTGAGGCTTTATCCGTAATAAATAAAATATTTTTCATCTGCGCTATAGTAAGCGTTGTTTTGGCGGCTGCCAACTACGCCGTGCGGATATATAACGGCAAAATTCAGGCCCAAAATCCCAAGGTTAAAAATGTTAAGCGGTTTTTCTGCTTCTCTCCCGATGAGCTTGTTCTAAGCCCGAGAGTTTACTATATCCTGCTGGGGATTATCGCTCTGATCGGCGTTGCAATCAGAGTGTGGCAGTTCGGCTCGGTTCCCGGGGGATTTAACCAGGACGGGGCAATGGCGGCTGTTGACGGCCTCGCCCTTGCCGCTCACGGAACCGATAGGTTCGGCACTCATCTCCCCGCCCATCTCTATGCCTGGGGCTACGGACAGATGAGCTCCCTCCTGTCCTATCTGATTGCTATATTCGTAAAGCTGTTCGGGCTCAGCGCGGTAACCGCACGCCTGCCTCAGCTTTTTATGAGCATAGCCGGAGGCGTGTTCTTCTATTTGTTTATCAGAGATATTTTCGGCAAGAACGCAGGCTTGATTGCCGCCTTGTTTGTGGCGATTAACCCCTGGCACTTGGTTCAGAGCCGCTGGGCGCTGGACTGCAACCTGCTGCCCCACTTCTTTATGGGCGGATTGTATTTTCTGAATAAGGGCTTGACCCATCGCCGCAGATACACTTTTATCTCTATGATATTCTTCGGTCTGTGTATGTATTGCTACGGCATTACGATTTACACAATCCCTGTATTCCTGCTGGCGGTTTGTATTTATTACGTTGCGCGAAAGCGTATGCGGCTGACTGATATGCTGATTTCGGCAGGGGTATACCTTGCTGTGGCGTGGCCGTTTTTATTGACAATGGCGGTGAACTTCTTTAAGTGGGACACAATAACTCTGCCCTTTGTGACAATTCAGTATTATCCCGCCAGCGTGCGCTCCAATGATATATTGTTGTTTTCCGCAGAGCCGGGAAAGCAGCTTTTGCAGAACATAAAATCTCTGCTGAACACAACACTCTATCAGAAAAAGGATTTGCCCTGGAACGACATAGACGGTTTTGGAACCATGTTCCTCTGCTCAATGCCTTTTGTGTTTGCCGGCTTTGTTGAGCTTTTCCGCCATAAGACCAAGGGCGCAAAGGGGCTCGTGCTGTTTGCCCTGCTGACAGGTATTTGGGTGGGCTTGCTCACAAATGGGGTCAACGTGAACCGTATTAATATTGTGTACTACGGAATAATGATGTTTGCGGTGCTGGGAATATACTTCACCGTGCGGGAAATTAAGTATCTGAAATGGTCAAACCTGTGTATTTATGCGGTGCTCGGGGTTATGCTCGTCAGCGCCTACTTCACGACCTATGCCGACGCTATTAAAGGGCAGTTTTATTACGGCTTCGGCGAGGCTTTGGCAGTTGCGGAAAAGTCCGAGGCGGACAAGCTGTATATCACGGCGGACGCCCAAGGCAAGGGGTACGCCAACGTCAGCGAAATACTCACCATGTTTTACGATAAGACGGACGCGGAATACTTCCAAGGCAAGACTAACGTAAACAACGGCAAGGAGCTGCTGCCCTACAAGCAAAGGTTCACCTATGTGAGCATGAGCTCCGATGTGGCAAAACGAGGTACAAGTGAGAATGCTGCCTTTGTTATTATGGCGAGAGACAGTCAGTATTTCGACCGAACTCAATATAACATAATTCAATTCGGCAACTTCTGCGCAGTGGTTAGGAGATAGGAGAAACATTATGGACAAAATTGCGGTGCTTATCCCCTGTTACAACGAGGGCAAGACAATAGGCAAGGTGGTCGGCGATTTTAAGCGAGTTCTGCCCGAGGCTGTAATATATGTGTATGACAACAATTCCCGCGACGATACGGCGGAGATTGCGAAAAACGCAGGAGCCGTGGTTCGCCGTGAGTACATGCAGGGCAAGGGCAATGTTATAAGGCGTATGTTCCGCGAGATCGACGCCGAGGTCTACATTATGACCGACGGGGACGACACGTATCCCGCCGAGTACGCCCGTGAAATGGCGGACAAGGTGCTTTTGAGGAATGCAGACATGGTGGTGGGGGACAGGCTGTCCTCCACATATTTTACCGAGAACAAGAGACCCTTTCACAATTTGGGCAACTCCGTGGTTCGGGGGAGCATAAACCATCTTTTTAAAAATGACATAAAGGACGTTATGACAGGGTACAGAGCGTTCAGCTATAACTTTGTCAAGACCTTTCCCGTCCTTTCCAGAGGCTTTGAAATAGAAACCGAAATGACAATCCACGCAGTGGACAAGAACATGGCTGTGGAAAACGTTGTGATTGACTACCGCGACCGCCCGGAGGGCAGCGAGTCTAAGCTCAACACCTATTCCGACGGCTTTAAGGTTTTAAAGACTATAATTAAGCTGTATAAGAACTACAAGCCCAGGCAGTTTTTCTCATGGCTGTCCCTGATTTTGGTAATCATTGCGGCGGCGTTTTTCGTGCCCATTCTCGTCACCTATATCAGAACGGGTCTGGTGCCCAGAATACCCACGCTGATTGTGTGCGGATTTGTTACTTTGGGAGCTATTCAGTCATATTTTTCAGGGCTGATTTTGTCCACAATCGTCCAGAAGAACAAGCAGGACTTTGAGTATCGTCTTATCAGAAGCCAAATCAGATTTTCAGAACTCAAAAACAAGGGAGAATAACGCATATGAAAAACAGAGTTAATTCAAAATGGGCAGTGTGGGCGGTGATAGTGCTGCTTGCGGGAATTTTGCTGATGATGAATTTTTACGGTCAGCAAACCATAAGCTACACTCTCTCGGCGGACGGCTCCGCTTCGGGAGACCTTCGGGAGTACACTCCCCACATGACCTTCCCTAAGGGAAGCTATAGCTTCAGCGTAAGCGGCAGCGGTGATGTCACCGTTAAAACCGCTGACGGAGCAGAGCTGGGCAGCGGCAGGGCAGGCTCGGTATTTCAGGTAACCCTGTCTAAGGACGAGAGCGACATAATCATCTGCGGCGATCGGAACGCAAGCCTGTCCGCGGCAGAGGTCTCGTCCGAGGGCATGATTTACAACGACTTGAGATTTATGACTCTGCTCTTTGTCTTGGCGATGATGTATATACTGTACCTGAGGTTTTTAAAGAAAAACCCGGGAATTGATGACGTGGCTTTGGTAACCGTTCTGTGTGCAGCGGTGTTTGCAAGCTACCCTCTGTTCAGCGGAACGGTGGGCTTCGGTCATGACCTGAACTTCCACCTGTACAGAATAGAGGGCATTAAGGACGGAATACTGTCGGGGCAGTTCCCTGTCAGGGTTCACCCCACCCATAATAACGGATACGGCTATATTACAGCAAGCGTGTACCCGGAGCTGTTCCTGTACCTGCCCGCCGTGTTAAGGCTGTGGGGCATGTCTCCCGTTATGGCGTACAACACGTTTTTGTTCGGGGTAAACCTGGCAACCGCCTTGATTATGTACTATTCCGCAAAGGGAATATCAAAATCAAGATTTGCGGGAGTAATCGCCTCGGTTGTGTATACCCTGTCAACCTGGAGGATTATGAATTTGTACTACCGCGCCGCCATAGGCGAGGCTCTGGCGATGGTGTTCTTCCCGTTGGTGATTTACGGTCTGTTCTGCCTGCTTAAGGGGGACAAGAAAAAGTGGTGGGTTCTTGCGCTGGGCTGCACAGGCGTGTTCCAGTCCCATATAATAAGCACCGTGTTTGTTATGATAACAATTATCGCAGCGGTGATAATATTTATAAAGTCGTTTATTGCGGACAAGCGTTGGCTGGGCTTTATCAAGGCGGGGGTTTTGACGGTGCTGCTGAACCTGTGGTACCTGACGGCATTTGTCACCTACTACTTCGGTCTTGATATGGCAATCAGGCATACAAAAGAGAACACGGAGTTCTTCTTAAACGCCATAATTCCAACCGAGCTGTTTAACGTGTTCAACACCTCCTTTGGATATTCCCAGCTTTTGCCCAACGGGGTTAAGGGGGATATGTCCTTGTCTCTGGGCGTAGGGGTCAGCATTTGCGTTGTGGTGTGCGCCGTGTATTTTGTGTTTAGGAAAAAACGCCGCCTAAGCGGCGAGGGCTTTGCCTTCGGAATGTTTGCCTTCGGGGCGTTGCTCATGTTTATGACCACGACCCTGTTCCCATGGGAGATTTTGCAGCAGAACAAGCTGATAAATATGTTCTGTGGAACGGTGAGAATGCCTTGGAGATTTTTAAGTCTGGCGTCTCCCATATTCTGTATTGTGGGGGCGTGGATTGCAGGTTCGGTCTTAAAAAATCAAAAGGTGAAACAGGCGGTTTTGGCTGTCACTTGCCTTGTCTGCGCAATCTCCTTTGTTCAGTGGGGCACTGCTTATACCACTCAGCTTGACCCTGCTCTCAAAAAGGGCAGCGCCGTTTCCACAAGCGGAGCGGTGGGGCTTGACGATGAGTATTATGTTGTGGGCACTAATGCCTCAGCTCTTATCGCCGACAAGTACCAAGCAAGCGGCGGCGTCACTGTTGAAAACCACACCAAACAGGGCACTAATATTGAAGCAGAGCTTTCGGGAGCAAGAGACGGCTCCTGGGTGGAGGTTCCCCTGCTGTATTACGACGGCTACACGGCAAAGGACGACAAGGGTAATAAGCTGACCGTAACCGATGGTTCAAACCACGTTGCCCGTGTTGAGCTAAAGGACGGCAGCAATACTGTTAAGATTAAGTACAGCGGCAAGTGGTACTTTAAGCTGGGGGACATAATCTCACTGCTGACTGTTTTAGCTATGATTGTTACATACATCTTCCATAAAAGGAGTAATTCCCTATGAGCCGACTTAAACAGAGAATAGACAATTTCAGAAATCAGCCCGACTCTTTAAAGAAGTACTCTGCGGTGTTTGCCTTTGTTATAGTATTAACTCTGATTTGCGAGGTCTTTGTGTTTAACTTTAAGTGGATAGGCTCTGCCTTTGACAAGGAACTTAACATAACGCCCCAGGTTACCTCAGGCGGAACGGTAAGCGGGAATGAAATATCTATCACCTCCGATTCGGCAGTGATACGCTTCAGCGGGGTGAACAGCCCCGTTAAGTACCTAAGGTTCAGCCCCGACAAGGGCAGCAAGGCGGAAATAACGGTCTCCGCCGTTGACCAGGGTAATTCCGCAGGGCTGTCTGCGCCTCAGAGAGTGGTTCTGGGTGACGTGCCCCGCTCTCAGTATATAAGGCTCCACTTCAGCGGAGAGGTGAAGTCCCTGAATATTTCCGTGTCGGGTATGAGCGGCAGAAGCGTGAATCTTGACAATATAGGGCTCAATGTTCACGTGCCTTTTATGTTCTCGTGGGCAAGGTTTGTAATTCTGACATTGCTGCTGATGCTTTTGTATCTGCTTCGACCCAAGTCCTTTGTGTATAAGTACAAAACCAATCTAAAGGATAAGCGACAGATAGCTCTGGTTTTGGCAGTGGTTTTGGTTCAGGGAGTGTTCTTTTGGAACATGATTCACTGGAACAAGACGGCAATAGGCTGGCACGAAAGCTATGAGCATCATCAGCAGTACTATGACCTGATTGAGGCGTTCAAGGACGGACATTTGTATCTGGACAAGGAGGTTCCGCAAAAGCTTCAAAGCCTTGATAACCCCTATGATTACAGCTCAAGAATGAGAGCGGTCTCCGCTATTTTGTGGGATAACGCATACTATAACGGAAAGTGCTATGTATATTTTGGGGCAGCTCCTGCCTTGTTGCTGTATCTGCCCTATAACCTGATTACGGGCGGAAACCTGCCTAACTACGTGGCGGTGTTTATCTTTGGAATAATGATTTTGCTTGGGATTATGCTGCTGCTGTGGGAGGTTATAAAAAAGTGGTTTAAGGACACGCCTCTCGGGCTGTACCTCCTTTTGTCAACCGTGTTCGGAGCGGTGTCGACTCTGGGCTATGCGGTATACAAGCCTGATTTCTATCTGGTGCCTATTGTGGCGGCGGTTATGTTTGGGCTGTTCGGCCTTGCTCTTTGGATTTCTGCGGAGCAAACCGATCAAAATGGCGAAACCCGCATTGTCCCGTGGCGGCTTGGGCTGGGTTCGTTGCTCATAGCTCTGATTGCAGGGTGCAGACCTCAGCTGTTGATTATTATCGCCATAGGCATTATGTTTTATTGGAAGGCTGTGTTTAAGGACAGAACGTTGTTTTCAAAGTCGAGCGTAAAGCAGACAACAGCTCTGTGCCTGCCCTTTGTGGTGGTTGCCGCCGCAGTTATGTGGTACAACTACGCAAGGTTTGGCTCTCCCTTTGATTTTGGGGCAAACTATAACCTGACAACAAACGACATGACCGCAAGAGGTCTTGTCTGGGGCAGAAACGGACTGGGTCTGTTCTCCTATCTGGTTCAGCCTCTCAATATAGATGCGGTTTTCCCGTTTCTCAACGACTTTAAGCCCCAAACCGCTTATCAGGGCTTAACCTTGACCGAGATGATGGTGGGCGGAATATTCTGCCTGTTCCCGATCCTTTTGATAGGGATATACGGGGCGTTTAAGCGGAACAGCTTTAAGGACAAACGGGCGCACAGGCTGGTGTATTTCTCTCTGGCGGCGGTTGTCCTGCTGGCTGCGTTGGACGCACAAATGGCAGGGTTGCTCACCAGGTACTTTACGGATTTTGTGTGGCTTGCATGCCTCGCGGCCGGGGTGACGGTCTTTGCCTACTATGAAATGCTGAAGGACAGACCGAGGAGCAGGAACCGCCTTGTGGGCATAGTGCTGACCCTCTCGGTGGTTTCCGTGGCAATGGCGTTTTTGAGAATTTTCGCCCATACGGAGGACTCTATCATGAACGCAAATCCTGCTTTGTACTATTCGGTTCAGCATTTGATTGCATTTTGGCTTTAAAAGGGTGTCGACTCGTCGGAGCAAAGTTCGCTTTGCTCCGTTTTTCTTTTAAAAAACA
>CATWQA010000040.1 GCA_958352815.1 uncultured Eubacteriales bacterium | reverse complement strand
CGAAGTACATCAATCGGAAAAGATTGACGGCAAAACCGTCCAGCGGCTTACCATTTACTATAATTGTATCGGCGCGATTGAGATACCTAACCTTGACAAATTACCGGAAAACAAGGTATCGGTACATACAAGGCAAGGGGTAGACGTTCACTATGCCGCCTGTGCAAGCTGAAAAGCAAATAAAAAACCGAGTGCTATACAGAACCCTTTAAGTCCTGTAAGAACACTCGGTATGGTCGAGGTGACAGGATTTGAACCTGCGGCCCCTACGTCCCGAACGTAGTACTCTACCAAACTGAGCCACACCTCGATGCTGTCTTACAACTTTCACAGTATATCACAAATTTCTGAAAGTGTCAAGATCTTTTCTTTAATATTTTTTGCACTTAAATTGCACTTAAATTGCAATAGCAAATCGGACACTTAAGTAAAATCATTAAAGACCTCGTTAGCAGTGCGATAATTGAATATTTTCCTATTACTACGAATCCCTTGTAAAAATAATAAAAAAATTTTGCAAAAAGTCTTGACAAAGGTATTCCCGTGTGTTATAATATCTAAGCGCTTGAGAGATTGGGCAAATATGCGGGAGTGGCTCAGTGGTAGAGCGTCACCTTGCCAAGGTGAACGTCGCGGGTTCGAATCCCGTCTTCCGCTCCAAAGGCACCGAATAATCGGTGCCTTTTTCCTTTATATTTATTCAACAGGGCGGCTTGTAAGTCTTTCAAAAGCCACCTGTTCCCATTTTGTTCCCGGTCTGCCGTAATTCGCATAGGGATGGATTGAAATTCCGCCCCTGGGGGTGAACACTCCCAGAACCTCAATATACTTTGGGTCCATAAGCTCAATTAAATCTTTCATAATTTTATTTACGCAATCCTCATGAAAATCTCCATGGTTACGATAACTAAACAGGTAGAGCTTTAAGGACTTGCTCTCTACCATTTTCACGTCGGGAACATAGGATATAATTATCTCCGCAAAGTCCGGCTGCCCTGTTATGGGGCAAAGGGAAGTAAATTCCGGGCAGTTGAACCGAACCCAGTAATCATTTCCCTTATGCTTATTTTCAAAGGTTTCAAGCACCTCCGGCGCGTAGTCCGACTTATACACAGTCTTTTTGTTACCCAAGAGGGTCAAGCCCTCGTTTTCTCTTTCACTCATAATTCCACTCCTTAAAAAATATCAAGTCCGTTTGCCAAAAATGCCGCACGTCTGTCACGGCAGGTTCCGCATTTGCCGCAGGGCTCCTCGCCGCCCTCGTAGCAGCTCCAAGTCATCTCATAGGGAACGCCCAGCTTCACGCCGATACCTACCACTTGGCTTTTGGTCAGCCCCACAAAGGGCGCCCTAATCTTCACCTTATGACCTGAGCCCTCGTATATGGCTGTGTTCATGGCGTCGTTAAAGGCGCTGCTGCAATCGGGATAAGCGTTTCCCGCCGCATCGTCGCTGTGAGCGCCGTAGAATATTTCATCTGCGCCGATTGACAAGGCGTACGCCGCAGCAGCGGACAAAAACAGTCCGTTTCTAAAGGGGACATAGGTTGAAACAGGATCCCCCTCCGTCTTTTTAAGCTGGTCATAATAGCTCTCCTTGGGAATTTCGGCGTTCTCGTTTTGGCTTAATAAAGAGCAGCTGCTGAATTTAAACATATCGGTCAAATCAAGCTCCAAAAGGGTTATCCCCATATGCTCCGCTATTTTATGAGCCGCCTCTACCTCCTTGGCGTGCTTTTGACCGTAAGTAATAGAGAGAGCCGTTACGTTGTCTGCCCCAAACTCCTCTGCCGCCATTGCCAGAGCCGTCGTGCTGTCAACCCCGCCGCTGAACAGCACCATTGCCTTTTTTGCTTCCATTGTTATACCTCCTGTTACATGAGCCGCGCCGCAAGGCTCGGGTCGCTTTCAAATTTGCCGCGCATTGTGCGGGTGGTAGTTCTCGCCGAGGGCTTGCTTATACCTCTGGCGGTCATACAGCTATGACTTGCCTCGATTATCACCGCAACATCGGGGCTGTCGGTTATCTCCTGCATAATCTCCGCAATGTCAGAGCCAATGCGCTCTTGAAGCTGGAGCCGCTTTGCCACCATGTCTGCAATTCTGGCTATCTTGCTCAGCCCGATAACCTTGCCGTTGGGAATATAGGCAACCGACACGTTCATGTTATACATAAGAGCCATATGGTGCTCGCAGTAGCTGAACACCTCAATATCCTTTACCACAACAATGTCGTTTGAGTTGTGATAGGAGTCCGGGTCGTCCTCAAAGGTTTTGTTAAACATTTGGGCGATCTCATGATTGGTGTAGTTCATGCCCTCAAACACCTCGGCGTACATTTTTGCCACTCGCTTTGGGGTGTCCGCCAAGCCTTCACGGGTCGGGTCGTCTCCCAGAGCGATCAAAATACCCCTAATATGCTCCTCTATTGCCCTTGTATCAATTTTGCTCATTTACGAATACCTCTTTCAATTTACTATACCCCACGCTTGTTCGGGTCCCATATCACCTTATGCATCTGGATTTGCAGGCGAACATCATTCATTTTGTTATCCAGCATAAACTCCACTATTCTTTTGGGCTCAATGGCTCCGAACACAGGACTTATGTATACGCTGCACCGACCTGCAAGGTCAAAATGGTTAATGACATCCAGTGCCCGGGCTAAGTCCGCTTCTCTGCCCGAAACAAATTTTACGCAGTCCTGACGACCTAAATGCTCAAAATTTGAGATGAGCATTTCCTCCTCCATACCGCTGTAGGGCAGCTTGTAATCCATTGTGAAGCAGTCGGGACGAATATCCGGGGCGCAAAACTTGCTTATGTCAACAGAACCGTTGGTCTCGATCTCAACGCTGAAGCCCTCTGCCTTCAAGCATCTGAGCAACTCTTCAATACCTGTTTGCAGCAGAGGCTCGCCTCCCGTAAGGGTGACGTTTTTAATCCCCGTGCTCTTTATATAGGAGCATATTTCCTCTGTGGTCATGGGCTGAGAGGGCGCATCCTCAGCGTTTGCCCACTTAGTGTCGCAGTAGGAACAGGACAGGTTGCAGCCCTTGAGCCTAATAAATACGGCGGTTTCCCCCGCCCGTCTGCCCTCGCCGTTTATGCTGGCAAACTTTTCACATACGTCAAAACTCTGCATAATCAATCCTCGCTGTACTCCGCATAGGATGTTGCCGCCTCGTACACTCTGACCTTTGAGGGATTAACTCCGTTCTCCTTGAGCTTGTCAAACACGTACTTTGCAAAATTTTCAGCCGTGGGGCGAAAATCCAACTCGACAATTTCAAATTCCTCCTCCTCAAGCATAAGCATTGTGGCGCTTCTTAAGGAGTCCTTTTCAATGACCAGCTTGTGGTCAAGGCTGTCCGCAATTTGGTTAAGAACGGGCTTTATGTCATTAAAGTCCATAACCATCCCTCTGAACTCGCCGCTCTCAATCAGGGTTTCACTGCTCACATATGCGCAAACCCTCCACCTGTGCCCGTGAATGTTTTTACACTTCCCATGATAATTTACCAGAAAATGTGCCGCGTCAAAATGGGTTTCACAAGAAATAGTGTACATAAATTCCTTCTCCTTTTTATGTGATTAAAATAAAAAACGCCCGCAAAACGGACGTGTTTTAACAAGGGCATTGAAATCCAATGCTCTCATTAAAGCAGTCCTGGTTTTGTTTAGAGACAGGATGGCACTATCGAACTGTCTGTTTACTTGGGTATTGTAGCACAAAAAAGCCCCTGTGTCAATCACTATTCTGTAATCCCCGTTTAATGATTATCAACCAAAATTATTTTTAAGGTTGACAATTGTTGGCAGGTATGATACAATCTAAAAAAATTAAATTTGGAGGTGGCGGTTTGAGCCAAACACAAACTGTAAATCAAAATTCAAAATTCGGGGTTCGGCAGATTGTTTTATGCGCGCTGTTCGCAGCCCTCACTGCGGTTGGGGCGTTTATAAAAATCCCTGTGCCCGTAGTTCCCTTTACGCTGCAGCTTCTGTTCTCCACTCTTGCGGGATTGCTGCTAGGCAAAAGGTACGGCTCGCTGAGCGTGCTGTTATACATAGTCATCGGGCTGATCGGAATACCGGTGTTCACTGAGGGGGGCGGTATTCAGTATATCTTTAAACCCACATTCGGATATATAATCGGCTTCTGCCTGGGAGCCTTTGTGACCGGGGCAATTGCGCATTCAGTGCCGAGTCCGTCATTTTTAAGGCTGCTTGCGGCGTCCTTTGCAGGGCTCGTTGTCGTATATGTTTTCGGCATGGTTTATTTTTATCTGATCAGCAATTTTGTTACCGGGGACGCAATCACCTTTGCCAAGGTTTTTATTTACTGCTTCCTGCTTGTGGTTCCCGGAGACATACTGTTATGCGTTGTCGCGGCAATGATTTCAAAACGTATTATTCCTGTGCTTAGAAAGAGGGGCTTACTTTGGCAGAAAAACTAAAATCCAAAATTATGTCGGGGGAGAACATCACAAGAGCAGAGGCCCTGTCCCTTGCCAAGGCTCCCCTTGAAGAGCTGTGCGCTGCGGCGGACGAAATCCGACAAGCCTTTTGCGGCAGCGGCTTTGACATTTGCACAATCATCAACGGCAAGAGCGGACGGTGCAGCGAAAACTGCAAGTTCTGCGCCCAATCCTCCGCCTATAACACCGGCATTGAGGAATACCCCCTGCTGGATGACGAGACGATTATCAAGGCAGCGAAGCACAATGCCGAGCGGGGAATACTTCGATTCTCCATAGTGACCTCAGGAAAGCGGCTGAGCGATGCGGATGTTGACCGCGTCTGCCGCATTGTTCGAGGAATTAAGGCTGAATGCAGCATCTCGGTCTGCGTTTCACTGGGACTGCTGAATGAGGAGCAGTTCGGGCGGCTGCGTGAGGCAGGTGTCAGCCGTGTCCACAACAACCTTGAAACCTCACGGCGTTTCTTCCCGCAAATCTGCACCACTCATACATATGACGAAAAGATTGCCGCTATCAAGGCGGCACAGGCGGCAGGGCTGTCAGTTTGCAGCGGCGGCATTGCGGGACTGGGCGAGACATTAGAGGATTTAATCGACATGGCGATTGAAATACGGGAGCTGGGAGTGCGCTCTGTTCCCATAAACATGCTCAACCCCATAAAGGACACTCCCCTTGAAAACAACGAGCGGCTCACCAATGATGATATGCGCAGAATTTGCGCAATATACAGGTTCATAAATCCCTCGGCGGCAATCAGGCTTGCCGGGGGCAGAATACAGCTTGGAGACAACGGACGGGCGTGCTTTAAATCAGGCGCAAACGCAGCTATTTCAGGAGACATGCTAACTACCACCGGCGCTACCATAGCGAAGGATATGGAGCTGCTCAAGGAGCTTGACTATAAGGCGGTGATGCTTGATGAGTAAAGGAATTTTTATTACCGCAACCGGAACGGATATGGGCAAGACCTACATCACCGCCCTTATTGTGAAAAAGCTGGCGGAAAGCGGAGTTAATGCGGGGTACTACAAGGCGGCGCTCAGCGGAGCTGAGGAGAGGGACGGAATGCTTATTCCCGGTGACGCCGCCCACGTGAAAGAGGTTGCAGCCATTGAGCAAGACCTTGGCACAATGGTTTCGTACGTGTATAAAACCTCCGTTTCGCCCCACCTGGCGGCACGGATTGAGGGGAACCCCGTTGACCTTGACACAGTGCGCCGAGACTTTGAGAGCCTGTGCGGCAGGTATGACTACATAACCGCAGAGGGCAGCGGCGGTATTGTGTGCCCCATACGAGTTGACGAGCAGACAATCTTTCTTGAGGACATAATCAAGATCCTTAATCTGCCTGGGATTATTGTTGCGGACGGGGGCTTGGGAACAATAAATTCAGTTGTGCTCACCGCCGAATACATGAAACAAAAGGAGATACCCGTTAAGGGCATAATTCTTAATAATTACGACGCTCAAAGCCTTATGCACCGCGATAATCGGGAAATGATTGAAAGACTGACAGGCATTCCCGTAATCGCCGCAGCGGAACACGGCTGCAAGGATTTAGACATAGACGCAGAATTTTTAAAGTCTCTCTACGAGGAGGTATAATCGTGAAAGATTTACAGGAAAAGGACTTAAAATACATATGGCACCCCTGCTCCCAAATGAAGGATTACGAGGAGCTGCCCCCGATTATAATCGACCGCGGCAAGGGCGTCTACCTATACGACAAAAACGGCAAGGAATATATTGACATTGTGTCCTCCTGGTGGTGCAACCTGCTGGGGCACTGCAACCCAAAAATAAACGAGAGTATAAAGGCGCAGCTTGACAAGCTGGAGCATGTTATATTCGCCAACCTCTCTCATGAGCCTGCAATTCGGCTCTGCGAGCAGCTTTCGGAGATTATCCCCGAGGGGCTCACAAAGTTTAACTTTTCGGATAACGGCTCCGCTGCCATAGAGTGCTCTCTGAAAATGGCGTTTCAGTACGCTTACCAAACGGGACACACCAAAAAGACAAAATTCATGTGTCTGACAGAGGGGTATCACGGTGAAACCATCGGCGCGCTGTCCGTGGGAAGCATGGATTTATATGCCAAAATCTACAAGCCCATGCTTATGGACGCGATCCACATAGAGGCTCCCGACTGCTACCGCTGTCCCTACGGCAAGAACAGAGACAACTGCTCCTGTGAGTGCTTTGAACACGCCGAAAAGTCATTTGAGGAATTTGGCGAGGTAACCTGCGGAATGATAGTCGAGCCTCTGCTCCAGGGCAGTGCAGGAATGAGAATATATCCTCCACTGTATCTGAAAAAGCTGCGCAAGCTGTGCGACAAGTACGGCGTGCTGCTTATTGCAGACGAAATTGCTACGGGCTTCGGACGGACGGGCAAGATGTTCGCCTTTGACCATGCAGAGGTCAGCCCTGACATTATGTGTATTTCAAAGGGGCTCACGGGCGGATATATGCCTATGGCAATTACCATAACCACAGACGAGGTTTATAACGCCTTTTATGCGGACTACAACGAGGGCAAGGCGTTTATGCACAGCCACACCTACAGCGGCAACCCTCTGGGCTGCAGTGCGGCTCTTGCGGTTCAGAAAATTCTTCGGGAGGATAAAATACTTGAAACGGCGGCGAAAAACGCCGTGTATCTTAACGACCGATTAACCGAAGCTCTGGGCGGCCACAAAAACGTTGGCGAAATCCGCCATATAGGACTTATAAACGCAATTGAGCTGGTGGAGGACAGAGAGAGCAAGAAAGGCTTTGACTCAAATTTGAGAGTAGGCTATCAAATATACAAGCGCGCCTTAAACCACGGCTTGATTTTGCGCCCCTTGGGGAACGTGCTGTACTTCAATCCTCCCCTTATCATAAACCGAGAGGAAATAGACAAGGCAATAGAAATTTGCCGAAAATCAGTTGACGAAATACTTTAAATTTAAACATAAAAGCCCGGCACCCCGGGCTTTTGTTATTCTTCCAAATTTTCCAAGGCATATTCAATGCACTGATTAACAACCTTGTTAAACGAGATATTATTCTTTTCACTTATTTCCATAATCTTTTCAAAATGCTCCGGCTTCATGCGGATTGTCCGATTAATTGATGAAATCTTTTTCGTTTCTTTTTTGATAACAAACTTACCCATAACCACACCGCCATTTCATTTTTGTAATTATTTTTAAATCTAATCTCTCTTTATGTGTCAAGTCTACAGTAATACAAAATATTGTTATCGCTGTCATACACCGCAAAAGTGAGATTAAAAGAACCTCTAACTCATTATACTCGAAATACGGTTGTAAATCAAGATGTTTTTACTTTTTACCGCCCGAAACGCCATAGGGCTTCCTTTGATAAACGGGTTTGGATATATGTAGCCCTACTACTATATAAATACTAAAACTTTACTTTTATACTATACCCACGTAATTTTATTTATACTTGATAATATAACCTATCGCCCACCCTGTTGCGCTCGCCGCCTCCGCCCCGAGCGCCATCGTTTTTCCCTTTCGGGGAAACCAATTGGGGCAAGCCCCAAATACCGAGTTCAATCTGAAAACAGGACGTTCGGCCGACCCGAACGTCCTGTTTATTACACTTCCATTATTATGGGCAAGATCATAGGTCTGCGCTTTGTCTTTACATACAAATAGTTGCCCACCTCGTTCTTAACTCTCGTTTTAAGCGTTGTCCAGTCAAGAACATGACCGGCAAGGCACTTGTCCACAACATCTGTGGTCAGGTTCCTTATGGACTCCATTAAGTCCTCAGACTCCCTGACATACACAAATCCTCTTGAAATAATATCGGGGCCGGAAACACATTCGCCGGTTTCTCTGTCAATAGTCATGACCACGATGATTATTCCATCCTCCGCCAGGTGCTTTCTGTCGCGGAGCACTATGTTGCCCACATCGCCTACGCCCAAGCCGTCAACCAGAACCTTGCCCGCAGGCACTGTTCCCGTCATTTTTGCCGACGACTCTGAAAGCTCAAGAACGTTTCCTATATCCATAACAAAGATATTCTTCTTGTCTATACCCGTGCTTATGGCAAGGTCTCTGTGCTTGCACAGATGTCTGTACTCACCGTGAACAGGTATGAAATACTTAGGCTTTACAAGGGAGAGGATAATCTTCAGCTCCTCCTGACATGCGTGACCCGAAACGTGCACATCCGCTTGCTTCTCGTATACAACCTCTGCTCCGTGCTTTAAAAGCTCGTTTACCACATTGGCGACCGACTTCTCGTTTCCCGGAATTGGGCTTGCGGAAATAATAACAAGGTCTCCCGGCTCAATATTAATTTTCTTATGGCTGGTGAACGCCATTCTTGTAAGCGCCGCCATGGACTCGCCCTGGCTTCCCGTTGTCACCACAACCAGCTGATCCTTGGGGTACTTATTTATATCGTCAAGACCGATAATGGTGTTGTCCGGCACGTGCATATATTCAAGCTCTATGGCCGCCTCTATAACGTTCTCCATGCTTCTGCCCGACACGGCCACCTTTCTGTTGTACTTTACGGCAGCGTCGATTATTTGCTGAACCCTGTGCACATTTGAAGCGAATGTGGCAACGATTATCCTCTGCTTGTTCTGGTCTGCCTTTTCAAACAGACTGTCAAAGGTCTTGCCTATGGTTTTCTCGCTGTAGGTAACCCCCGGTCTGTCCGCATTGGTGCTGTCGGACATCAGGGCGAGAACGCCCTCGCTGCCCAGCTGACCGAAGCGGGCAAGGTCAATCATATCGCTGTCTATAGGAGTTGAGTCAATCTTAAAATCGCCCGTGTGAAGTATAACTCCCGACGGAGTGTGCAGAGCTATTGCCACCGCATCGGCAATAGAGTGGTTGGTGTGTATAAATTCCGCCGTAAACGAACCGAGTCTCACTCTGTCGCCTGCATTTATTGTGTTGAGCTTTGTCTGGTTCAAAATTCCGTGCTCTTTCAGCTTGTTCTTTAATATTCCCAAGGTCAGCCTTGTTCCGTACACCGGAACGGAAAACTCCTTGAGCACATAGGGCAGTGCGCCTATATGATCCTCATGACCGTGGGTCAGCACTATTCCTCTAATCCTGTCGGCAATCTTGTGAAGGTAGGTTATATCGGGAATGACTATGTCAACGCCCAACATATCATCGTCAGGGAAGGTCATTCCGCAGTCCAGTATAACCGCATCGTCCTCATATTCAAATACTGTCAGGTTCTTGCCAATCTCGTTAAGACCGCCCAGAGGAATTATCCTGATAGGCTTGTCAGACTGCTTCACCTTACCTCTGTTATTATTTCTGTTGTGATTATTATGATTGTTGTTATTCTGTCTGTTATTCGTCCTTCCGTTGTCGTATGCCGGCTTGCCGCCAAACTTTGCAATCTTGCCCACTACCTTATGCGCCATTTTGTTGGCGGCGTGGGCTGACTGCTTACTGTTAGCGTTCCGCGCATCATTGTTGTTCTTCAAAATTCTCCTCCTACTTAAAATAATTTTCGATTTGCTTCGGAACACAACAACAAATTATTCGACAAAACGCCGCAACACAGAACACACCGCCCCCGTTTTATATGAGGGTCTCCTTACATATTCCGTTAAAAAACGCACAAAAACCCGTCTTGAAATCTCCGAACCATACCCAAAGCCACATAAGTCCGTTCCGCTAAACCGGCATGGCGCCTCGAAAACACAAGACAACAGCGGCGCGGCTTTCAACGCCCAATCCGCATGCAACAACGTCGACCAATGCTGCGGCAGTCAAATGAAAACCGACCGAAAAATTTGTTAAAAACTAAATTAAAATCCGAACGCTTGGAATGAAACATTCCACAAATCAGCTTAATTATAACATAAGGTTCAGCTCTTTGCAAGCTTTTTTATTTTATTTTTGAATAAAGTTGAAATTTCTTCCGCTGCCTCCATTGAGTCCGCCTCGGAGATTATTTTAATTATATTGCTGCCTTGGGGTGTGAAGATCATTGTAACTCCGCCGTTAGTTTGAATTTTCACTCCGCCTTGAAAGGGACTGCTGTTATACTGCCGTTTAAGCATGTCAACAACATTGCTGTTTTTGCCCCATTCTACCTCCGCCTCTGCCTTGAACACCCTAGGCAGGTTGGCGCACAGTCCGTCAAAGGACACTCCGTTTATATTAAGGAAGTCCAAAATCCGCACTGCCGCGTAAATCCCGTCGTACATCATCAGCAGTTGCTCCGCTCCGCCCGCTGCGACTATTTTTTTCATGATTTCGCTGTCCTCATTGCCGCAGCGAATAACATTGCCGCCCATTTTCAGAATTGCGGTCTCTGCGCTTTGGGACATGAATTGGGGGAGCACAAAGGTTCTGAGCCCGCTGTCCTTTAGCAAAACGTATACCATCACGGAGATTGTCTGCTCTCGGGTGAGCTGTGTTCCGTCAGACTTCACAAGGATTATCCTCTCCCCGTCCTCACTGACCATTCCGCTGAACTCATAAGCCCCCGCCGCCTCGGGCTCCAGCCTGGAATACAGCTCCCGCAGTACCGCCTCTATTATCCCCGACGCTGTTTTAGACTTGGTCGAAAGGCACATGTTTATGTTAAACCTATCGCTGCGCACCGAGTTTATTATGTTTCTTATATAATAGGTCTTAAATTCGGACAGGTCGTTCTCCACGCCTCCCTCTTCCGCCTTTATGTTCTCCCATTCTTTAATTGCGTCGGAAGGCAGCTGTATTCCGTCCTTGTCGAGAACCGTTATATTAACTCGATTATCGTCCTTTGAATATGCCGCATATGCGCCGAGCTCGGTTTTGTAAAACATGCTTCCGCTGCGCATTATGGGCAGGTTCTGAACGCCGAAGAAGTACACCTCCGCCCCGGCGCACCTTGCCCCAATCTTAATCGTCTCCGCCGCCAGCTTTGCCGGTTCTTCCTCTCCTCCCGCAACTCCTATGCGTATTCCCTTTTCCCGACTTCCCAGTGCATAGCCCAGCCTGAGCCAATCCTCGGGAGAGCTACTGCTTAAATTTACCTCTCTCATCCTCTCATCCTTTCTGAATTAATACTGATATTATTCGGCATTATATCATCTGATATACGAATTTTCAGAGCTGTCAAATTTTAGCTGTTTTGACCGCTTTACAATGTTTTCATTTTATGGTATAATAATTCGGATTGTTTGGAGGAATTAAAATGTGTGCAAAGAAATACGGTAACGAAAGCATAAGAGCCCTAAAGGGCGCCGACAGAGTTAGGAAACGCCCTGCGGTTATTTTCGGTTCGGACGGAATTGACGGCTGCGAGCACTCTATGTTTGAAATACTTTCAAACTCTATTGATGAAGCAAGAGAGGGCTACGGCAATCTTATAAAGGTAACGCGGTTTTTGGACAAGTCCATCGAGGTGGAGGACTTCGGCAGGGGTATTCCCGTAGACTATAACGAGCGTGAGAAAAAGTATAACTGGGAGCTTGTTTTCTGCGAGCTGTACGCCGGGGGAAAGTACAAGAACAATTCAGGCGGCGACTATGAGTTCAGTCTGGGTCTTAACGGTCTGGGCGCCTGCGCAACCCAGTACAGCTCTGAATATATGGACGTTGAGGTGCTCCGAGACGGATTTAAGTATCAGCTTCACTTTGAAGAGGGCAAGATTGTGGGAGAACTTCAAAAAACGCCCTTCCGCCACCGTCACACGGGCTCAAAAACACGATGGAAGCCTGACCTTAAGGTTTTCACCGATATTGATATACCCCTTGAGTTTTATACCGAAACCCTAAAGCGGCAGGCAGTGGTTAATTCGGGAATTAAGTTCGTGCTGCGCAATGAGGTTGCTAAGGGGCAGTTTGAGGAGCAGGAGTTCCTCTATGAGAACGGAATTACGGATTACGTAAAGGAGCTGACCGGGGACAAAGCATTCACCGAGCCTCACTATATCGAGTCGGAGCGCAGCGGACGGGACAGAGAGGATCTGCCGGAATACAAGCTCAGAATGTCCTTTGCATTCTGCTTCAGCAACGAGGTATCTCTCACGGAGTACTACCACAACTCCAGCTTTCTGGAATACGGCGGCTCTCCCGACAAGGCGGTGCGCAACGCCTTTGTGTACGCCATCGACCAATACCTAAAGGCAAACAACAAGTACAACAAAAGCGAGGGCAAAATCCAGTACAGCGACATTCAGGACAGCCTTGTTCTGGTTTCAAATTCGTACTCGACCATGACCAGCTACGAAAATCAGACAAAGAAAGCCATTAACAACAAGTTTATCCAGGACGCAATGACCGAATTTCTTCGGGAGCAGCTTGCCATATATTTCGTGGAGAACAAGCTGGACGCGGACAAGGTTTGCAACCAGGTTCTGGTGAACAAGCGCAGCCGCGAAACCGCCGAGAGAACCAGAATAAACGTCAAGAAAAAGCTGGGCGGCAATCTGGACGTTGCCAACCGCGTGAAAAAGTTCGTGGACTGCCGCAGCAAGGACCCGGAAAAGCGAGAGGTCTACATTGTTGAGGGTGACTCGGCTCTGGGCGCATGTAAGCTGGGGCGGGACAGTGAGTTTCAGGCGATTATCCCTCTGCGTGGAAAAATTCTCAACTGTCTCAAAGCGGAGTACGACAAAATTTTCAGCAGCGACGTCATTATTGACCTGCTCAGAGTTCTGGGCTGCGGCGTTGAAATAAAGTCCAAGCATAACAAGGATTTGAGCTCCTTTGACCTTGATAACCTGCGTTGGAACAAAATTATAATATGCACCGATGCGGACGTTGACGGATTTCATATCAGAACCCAGGTTCTCACAATGATATACAGGCTTATCCCCACCCTTATCGAAAAGGGATATGTGTATATTGCGGAGTCGCCCCTGTATGAAATTAACACAAAGAAGAACACCTACTTCGCCTTTAACGAGCAGGAGAAATCAGATATTCTCAAAAAAATCGGCAGCAGTAAGTATACAATTCAGAGAAGCAAGGGTCTGGGTGAGAACCAGCCCGACATGATGTGGCAAACCACCATGAACCCCGAAACACGGCGGCTGATAAAGGTTATGCCATGCGACGTGGCTCAGACCCAAGAAACCTTTGACTTGCTGCTGGGAGACAACCTCTCCGGCAGAAAGGAACATATTATTGAATACGGACATAACTACATTGACATGATTGACGTGTCCTAAACTAAAGAAAGCGAGCAACCTAAAAAGTGAGCAATACAAAGAAACCTATTATTCAGGAACAACAGATAGTTGACACTCTTGAAGAAAACTATATGCCCTACGCCATGAGCGTAATCGTTTCCAGAGCAATTCCCGAGATTGACGGGCTCAAGCCCTCTCACAGGAAGCTGCTCTATACCATGTATAAGATGGGGCTGCTAAACGGGAACCTTACTAAGTCCGCCAACGTTGTGGGTCAGACGATGAAGCTTAACCCCCACGGTGACGCTGCGATTTATGAGACAATGGTTCGTCTCACAGACGGAAACGGAGCCCTGCTCCTTCCTCTGGTAAAGTCAAAGGGTAACTTCGGACGTGTGTATTCAAGAGACATGGCATACGCCGCTTCCCGATACACCGAGGTTAAGCTGAACCCGGTATGCGCCGAGCTGTTCGGGGAGCTTGACAAAAACACGGTGGACTTTGTGGACAACTATGACGGCACGCTGAAGGAGCCAACCCTGCTGCCCACCACCTTCCCCAATATTTTAGCAAACCCCAACCAGGGTATTGCCGTTGGTATGGCGTCGAATATATGCAGCTTTAACCTGCGCGAGCTGTGCGACGCAACCGTTATGGTTATGCGCGACCCGGAGGCGGATATATCGGAGGTAATGCCCGCTCCTGACTTTCCGACAGGTGGAAAGCTGATTTATGACAAGGCGAATACCAAGGAAATCTACCGCACAGGCAGAGGCTCCTTTAAGGTTAGGGCAAAATACAGCTACGACAAATCTCAAAACTGTATCGACATAACAGAAATCCCCTATACCACCACCATTGAGGTCATAATCGACAAGATTGTGGACTTGGTAAAGAGCGGCAAGGTTAAGGAAATTTCCGATATAAGAGACGAAACCGACCTTAAAGGTCTTAAAATAACCATCGACCTAAAGCGGGGCGCAGACCCGGAGAAGCTCATGGCAAAGCTGTTTAAGATGACGGCTCTGGAGGACAGCTTCGGCTGCAACTTCAACGTGCTTGTAGAGGGCTCGCCCATGGTGCTGGGCGTGAATGACATTCTCTGCGAGTGGCTCAGGTTCAGACGCAACTGCGTTAAACGTTCTATTATGTTTGACATTGAGAAGAAAAGCGATAAGCTTCATCTCTTAGAGGGTCTCGCCCTTATACTGCTGGACATTGATAAGGCGATTAAGATTGTGCGCGAAACCGAGGAAGACTCCATGGTCGTACCCAACCTTATGGACGGCTTCGGTATAACCCATACCCAGGCGGAATTTGTGGCGGAAATCAAGCTGCGCAACCTGAACAAGGATTATATCCTAAAGCGAACCGCAGAGATTGAGAACCTTAAAAAGGAGCTGGAGGAGCTAAATTCCACCTTAGAGAGCAAGCGGAAGATTGACAGGCTGATTGAAAAGCAGCTCAGGCAGGCGGCAAAGAAATACGGCTCCGACAGGCGCACCGAAATTATTTCCGCCGATGAAATCACTCAGGTGGAGATTGAGAACACCATTGAGGATTACAACGTAAAGCTGTTCAGAACAAAGGCGGGATACCTTAAAAAGATTTCTCTGGTGTCTCTGCGAACCAGCGGCGAACAGCGTCTTAAAGAGGACGATGAGCTTATCCAGGAGGTTGAAGCTCAAAACAGCAGCGAGGTCTTGTTCTTTATGAGCAGCGGCGATGTGTATAAAATGAAGGCCTACGACATGCCCGACAGCAAGGCAAGCCTAATGGGCGAATATATTCCCAACCTAATCGGGCTTGCGGAAAAGGACGATGTTATGGGCATGGTTGCCACAGATGATTTTAAGGGAGAGCTGGTGTTCTGTTTTGAAAGCGGTAAGGTCTCCAAAATACCTCTCTCGGCTTACCAAACAAAAACCAACCGCAAAAAATTAGCAAACGGCTTTTCAACAAAATCTCCTCTGGTGCAGATGTTCTTCCTGCCCGAGGTTGAAGGAGTGATCGAGAACGCCGATATTGTCATGTTCTCCGACAAGGATAGGGCGGTTGCCTTTAATACCGAAAAAATCCCGCTGAAAACTACTCGTTCATCCCAGGGAGTAAATGTTATGACTTCCCGAAAAAACAGCGTTGTTGAAAGTGCGGCTCTCGCCGAAAATTCGGGGCTCAAAAACGTGGAGCGGTTCAGAACAAAAACCATTCCCGCCGTGGGCGCCGCAGTCCGAGACGCCGATAAGGGAATCGAACAAATCAGCTTTGACTAAAATTGTTTGTCCGCCCTATGCGCTCGGGGCGGTGAACAAACGACAAAGCTTTTATTAAAATATTTGAATATTTGTAAATGATTGAGGTGTAGGGGGCGGCTTCCCAGACGCCCCGCATATATACAACTGTTTCTACCAACGTAAATGGATTGAAATATATGTAACTCTTAAATTTCGTAGGGGCGCCGCTTGCTGCGCCCGTATACAAACCAATACAATTATATAAATTAACAAGGATAACAACAATTAAAACAAATATCAAAATCCGCATAATATGTTGTTTGACGTTAATAGATCAGCGGGCGCAGCAAGCGGCGCCTCTACTACTATGTAACAGTTAAAACTTTATATAAATCCATCTATTTTTATAAAGGCTTTGCCTTTAAAACCATTGCCTAGCCCTATTCCGCCCGCCGGACCCGGGCGGTATCGGCTTTCCCCTTCGGGGAAACCGATTAGGGCTGCGCCCCAAACCCCATTTATACGATTTGCTATTATTAACAGCTCATTTATGCAATTAAAGCCCGCCCGTGCGCTCGGGGAGGTCGGGCGAGCGCAATAGGGCGGGCGACAGTCATGCCAATGTGAGGATATAAATTAACAGGGATTTATATTTAAATTAAATTTATTGCTTGTCGCCTTTGCAAAAGGCGAACAACAATCCCTGTTATGCAAATTTCTTAACATTTTCAATAAACAGCTTTACGGCAGGAGAAAAGGTCTCATATTTCTTTGTTACTATATATAAGTCCACCGAAAGCTCAGGTCTGATAGGTCGGAAGGTTAAATTCCTCTCCCCCTGTGTGTTTACCAAGTTTGCAAGGCACAGGGCATAGCCCATGCCCTTTTCTACCATAAATGTTGCGTTATAAATCAAATTATAGGTTGCCACAACATTCAGAGAAGCATAATCAAGGCCGAACCATTCCAGCTGCTGATGCCCCGAGAATGTTTGCTGTGCAAATATGAGAGGGAGCTTTTTCATCTGCTCTATGGTTATAAACTCCTGCTTTGCAAGGGAGCTGTCCTTTGGCATAAGCAGCCCGAAGGTGTCCCTCTTATGTATATTAATATAATCATAGTTTTCATAGTGAATGGGGCCAAGCAGCAAGCCCACATCCAGCAAGCCTTTGCTCAGCTTTTCAAGAACGCTGTCTGCGTCCCCGCTGTAAATATGAAAGCGTATTCCCGGATATTCATCCTGCATTTCCTTGAATATATTAACTATGTGTTCCATGGCGGCGGTTTCACCGCAGCCCAGATATATATCCCCGCCTATGCCCATATCGGCATCGCTAAACGCAGATTCGGTTTTTTCCATAAGGTCAATCATCTCACGGGCTTTGCCCCGCAAAAAAATACCTTCGTCCGTAAGGGTTATTTTCCTTTTTCCCCGTACAAAAAGCTGTTTTCCCAGCTGCCGCTCCAAATCCATAAGCTGCTTTGAAAGGGTAGGCTGGGTTAAGTGGAGCCTTTCGGCGGCTCTGGTTATATTCTGCTCTTGTGCAACCGCAAGAAAATAATATAGATGTCTTATCTCAATCATATTTACTCGCTCCTTTCATATTCTACTGCTATTTTAACATACACAACCATTCGCGTCAACTATAATAAAACATTCTTGATAAGTATTTGCAATTCTAAATTTTTGTTTGTATAATAAAGATAACAGATGACGTCATACAAAAATAAAGGAGATAATCATTATGAAAAAAATAATTGCAGTTTTAGCAGCCCTGGCAATATGCGTCGGAACATTGGCTGTTGCGGGCGCAGGGTCGGAGACAAGTTTGACAATCGGCAGCAGCACAGCAACCGTAAACGGCGCAGAAAAAGAGCTTGACAGCCCACCGATTTTAATAAACGACCGCACAATGGTACCTTTAAGGTTTATAATGGAAAATTTTGGATTTGATGTAGAATGGAGCGATGAAGATCAAATGGTTACTATTACAGGAAGCGAATTAAACCAAGACCCCACCTCGGTTAAGCCGGGCGAAGATTTTTGGATTGCCGAGCTCAGCGACAGTGTGGAGAGAGTAGACGTGAGCTACAAAAACCGCTACGGCATAGAACTGGCAGGAGAACTGTACACCCCAAAGGGACTTAACAAGTCGGCAAAGAATGCGGCAGTTGTAATCGGCGCCCCCTACGGCGGAGTTAAAGAGCAAGGCCCCTGCGTATATGCGAATGACCTTGCAAAGCGCGGATTTGTTGTCTTGACCTTTGACCCGTCCTTTAACGGTGAAAGCGGCGGCGAACCCCGCCACGTTTCCTCTCCCGATATTTTTACCGAGGACTTTTCGGCAGGGGTTGACTATCTGGGCACCCTTGATTATGTTGACCGTGAGAAAATCGGCGCAATCGGAATATGCGGCAGCGGCGGCTTTGCCTTGAGCGCAGCACAGGTGGATACAAGAATTAAGGCAGTCGTAACGGCAAGCCTCGTTGACATAAGCGGAAACAGCGCAACCTTATCGGCAGAGGAGAGACAGGCGGCGCTTGACAGCCTTGCGGCAAAACGCTGGGCAGACGTGGACAACGGAAGCCCCGAATATATACCCACCTTCCCGGCGGATACAGCCGCTTCTGTCCCCGACGGGCTTGACCCCATGTCGTCAGAGTTCTTTGAATTTTACGGTCTGGAGCGTGGACATCATTCCAGAGCAAGAGGGGGCTTTACCTCAACAAGTGAAATGGCGTTTATGAACTACAGCCTGCTCAATCATCTTGATACTATTTCACCTCGCCCCGTAATGATGATTGCAGGAGAAAACGCAATGAGCAAGGGAATTACCGATATGGTTTACGATCAGCTTGACGATAACAAAGAATATATTACCGTGCCTAATGCAAACCACATTGATTTGTATGACGATGTTACCAAAATCCCCTTTGATGAAATTGAAGAATTTCTGAAAGCCAATTTAAAATAATAAATATAGAGCAGATAGGAGTGTTTCGGTATGGATAAAATCAAACTTAACAATAATATTGAAATGCCGCTCCTCGGTTTCGGAGTTTTTCAGATTACCGACCGAGAGGAATGTGAAACAAGCGTGCTGAACGCGCTGGAAACAGGCTATCGCATGATTGATACGGCGGCGTGCTACGGGAACGAGAGCGCCGTCGGTTCAGCGGTCAAGAAAAGCGGAGTTTCGAGAAAAGACGTTTTCCTTGTATCAAAGGTGTGGATACAGGACGCAGGATATGAAAAGACAATAAAATCTTTTGAAAAGACCCTTGAAAACCTGCAGACCGATTATCTTGACCTGTATCTTATTCATATGCCCTACGGCGACTATCACGGAAGCTGGAGAGCTATGGAGGAACTGTATAAGGCAGGAAAAGTTAAGTCAATCGGAGTGTGTAACTTCTTGGAGGACAGAATTGCAGACCTGATTTTGAGCCACGAAATTATCCCTATGGTAAACCAGATTGAGCTGTACCCATTCTGCCAACAGAAAAATCTCCGCACATTAATGGAGCAATATAATATTGCTCCCATGGCATGGGCACCCTTTGCAGAGGGACAAAATAATATTTTCCAAAACGAAATTCTCTTGAACATCGGTGAGAAGTACAATAAAACTCCCGCACAGGTGATTTTGCGGTGGTTAAGACAGAAAAATATAATTGCCATTCCCAAGTCCGTACATGTAGAGCGCATCAAAGAAAACCACAATATAGATGATTTTACGCTCTCAACCGCTGATATACAAAAAATTGATGCTATGGACACGGGTAAACCTCTGATTTTGAATATTCATAGCGTAGATGAAGCGTTCAGGCTTCATAATATAAAATTTGTTCAGTAAGGAGTTCGTAAATGCAAATCAGGATAGCTTCAAAAGATTATGAAATTGTATATCGGTTAAACGACAGTACGGCGGCAAAAGAATTGTATGCACAGCTTCCCCTTACCACGGCAGTGAAGCCTTTTAGCAATAATGAAATGACGTTTTACCCGCCGGTAAAGCTGAGTACTGAAAATACTCCTCTAAGCCAAGGGCAAACGGGTTCCTTATCCTATTACGCCCCGTGGAGCGACGTGGTACTGTTTTATGCGCCATGCCCTCCTAACGGTAGCTTATACGAAATCGGTGAAATTATTACCGGGGTAGAGAATATAAATAAGCTGTCAGGAACAATAACAATCTCACCTATATAGTCATAGTAAAAAGCAAGACGTCCTCCGCAATAAACGCGGCGGGCGTCTTGCCTTTGTATTATTCTGTTGTGATTATTGCAGTGTTGGTTGTCTCGTCTCGGTCAGAAGAGACGAGTTAGGGGACTTTGTCCCCTAAGACCCCTATGAAAATATTTGCTTTGGGGTTTGGGGCGGAGCCCCAATCGGTTTCCCCGAAGGGGAAAACCGACACCGCCCGGGTCCGGCGGGCGGAACTGGGCTAGGCTATAGAAATATAAACAGCCTTTATTTCTTACCCTTTCCGTTTACCGAAATATCCCAAGTGTGCTGCCAATGCCCTTCGTCTGTGTCCTCAGGCTGGGGCGGGTCTATTACTGCTCTGTTTAGTCCTTCTA
>CATWQA010000039.1 GCA_958352815.1 uncultured Eubacteriales bacterium | reverse complement strand
TTGACCGCTGAGGAGGTTACTCTAAGCGACGGCGCGGCACATGCGGAAATACATATAAGCGGAGCCACAATGTTTAAAGTCTTTGTGTGGGACGAAAACACCATGAAACCGATTACCGAAAGCGTTGAGGTAAACTTATAACAGTCAGAGAAATCCCCTTGACTTAATTGTCAAGGGGATTTCTTCACCACGCTTGGCAAACGGGAATGCAAGCACGGTAGGGCGTCGGAGTAAAGTGCGCTGAGCTACGTTTTTCTTTATCAAGAAAAACGTCCGCCTGCTTCCTTGCCCCTCCTCTTCGCGAAAAATCTAACGATTTTTCACGAGTTTGCGCCTATGGCGCATTAGATTAGACCGCTCGTGAGGCGCGCAGTCTCCGCCGCTTCAGCGGCATATTTATGTTTTATTTTCAAATTATATATTTTGATAAAGGCTTTGCCTTTGATACCATTGCCGAGCCCATATTCCGTCCTCATCAGCAACAACTTAGGTTTATTATTGACATTACAAACTATAACTAAATCGGAATACTGCGTGCCAACCAACATCATAGATGTTGGGTCACACCCAAGCCGCGGCGGCAATGTCGTCAAAGCCTTTATCAAAATTAATATCGCATTTACGATTCTTTTTAGATAACAGTCTCCTCAATCGGTTGTTCGTTTTCGGGGTCGATAATTGCGTTGACAAACTCAACCGCATTAAAGGGCTCTATGTCGTCAATCTGCTCGCCCACTCCGATGAACTTAACGGGTATATCATAGTCGTTCTTGATAGCCAGCACAATTCCGCCCTTTGCGGTGCCGTCCAGCTTGGTGAGAATAATTCCCGTAATGTCTGCCGCTTCCTTAAAGTTGATTGCCTGCTGAACCGCGTTTTGACCTGTGGTCGCGTCAAGAACGAGGAGCACTTCCTTTGATGAGTCGGGAAGCTCGCGGTCAAGAATTTTATATATCTTTTTCAGCTCCGCCATAAGGTTTTTCTTGTTATGCAGCCGTCCCGCCGTGTCGCATAGCAAAACGTCAATATTGCGCGACCTTGCAGCGTTTACAGCGTCAAATATTACTGCTGCAGGGTCGGAACCCTCCTGCTGTCTGATAATGTCAACCCCCGCACGGTTTGCCCAAACTTCAAGCTGGTCTATTGCGGCGGCGCGGAATGTGTCCGCTGCGGCGATGAGCACCGACTTGCCCTGCTCCTTGTACATATTGGCAAGCTTGCCGATAGAGGTGGTCTTGCCGACGCCGTTTACGCCTATGACCATTATGACGGCAGGCGAACCGTAAAGCTCCATCGAGTTATCTCCGTCTGTCAGAATTTCTGTCATAATCCTGTTAAGCTCGCCCTTTAATTCATAGCTGTCCCGCAGCTTCTTTTCGCTTGCCGCCTCCCGCAGCCGCTCAATGATTTCCATTGAGGTATTAACGCCCAGGTCTGCGGTAATCAGCACCTCTTCAAGCTCGTCAAACAAATCGTCGTCAATTTTCTTGAAGGTTTTAAGCACCGTGTTAAATTTCTCGTTGATTGATTCCTTTGTCTTTGAAAGACTGTTTTTTAACTTATCGAATAATCCCATTATTCACTCACCTCGTCAATATTTAATGTCAGCATTTTTGAAATGCCCTTTTCCTGCATGGTTACGCCGTACAGAATGTTTGCCGCCTCCATGGTTCCGCGGCGGTGGGTCACCACGATAAACTGAGTTTTCTTGCTGTACTGCTTTAAAAACTCTGCAAATCGGTATACGTTTACATCGTCAAGAGCGGCTTCAATCTCGTCCAAAATACAGAACGGAGTCGGCCGCACGTCAAGAATTGCAAACAGCAGCGCAATAGCCGTAAACGCCCTCTCGCCGCCGGACAGCAGGGTCAGGCTTTGGAGCTTCTTTCCCGGGGGCTGCGCCTCGATTTCAATTCCGCTTTCCAGAACGTTGTCAGGGTCAACCAGGCTCAGCTCCGCCTGTCCGCCGCCGAACAGCTCAACGAACACCCTGTTAAAGTTCTCGTTAATAATCTTAAACTGGCTGCTGAACCGTTCTTTCATAATGGCAAGCATTTCGGTGATTATCTTGTTCAGCTCTTTTTTGGATTTTTCAAGATCCGTCACCTGCTCCGTCAGGAAGTCGGTGCGCTCCTTTACGTTTTTGTATTCCTCAATCGCGTCTATGTTTATGTTACCCAGAGCCTTGATTGATTTTCTCAATTCGGTAATCCGCTTTGAGGCGGACTGATAGTCAAAGTCCGTCAGGTCTCTGTTTTTAAGAGCGTCGTTGTACGTAAGCTCGTATTCCTCCCAAAGGTGATTGATAATTCCCTCAAGCTCGGAATCTGCGTTTTCATACTTAGTCTGCGCCTTTGCGTGGAGCTTGGACAGGTTCAGCAATGAGGTTCTCACGTCATTTACCGATTCCTGCTGGCGTTTTATGTCCGCTTCCAGGCTCTGCCGCTTTTTAGAAAGCTCGTCAAGCTTGCTGTTTGCCTCGGAAATTGCAAAGCTTGTCTCCTCAATTTGAGCCTTTCTCTCCTCAATCTCACGGGCTGAGCTTTCAATGTGAGAGCTGAGGCTTTGGATTTCCGACTGCTTCTCGGAGGAGGAGGTGAGCAGCTGCGACTTCTCGGCGTTAATCCTTTGTATTCTCTCGTTTGCCTGCTCAATGTCTTTAAGCACCGAATTTTTTCGTATGCTAAGTTCAAGCACCGACTTCATAAGCTCATCGTTTTTGTCGGACAGCTCGGAGAAAATTCTCGCTTCTGTTTCCGATTTTTGGCGGAGCACCTCGTTCTCATCTTCAAGAGATTTAATCAGTTTCCGCTTCTCCGCAATTTCGGAATTTAAGGTCTTGATTTCTTGCTCCATGTTCTCAAGCTCCGCTGTGAGCTTTTCCCTGTCCGTGCCGCCGGAGTTGATTATGTCGCACAGGTGGTCTTTCTCGGAGGACAGCTTTATCATCTGCTCATTATAGGATGAAAGTCTGTCGTTATTGTTCTTAATATCTTCAAGGAGACTGTTTGTCTCCATAGACAGAGAATTTATGTCCTTTGCGTTGCCTACGATGACTTTTTCCAGTTCCTTGATTTGTGTTTCCAGCTCATGGATTTCCCCTGTTCTCGAAAGAGAACCTGTGGATTTGGCAACGCTTCCGCCTGTCATGGCTCCGCCTGCCTGAACCACATCGCCGCCGAGAGTGACGATTTTGAACTTGTGGGCACATCTCTTGCCCATGGCAACGGCGTTGTCTATATTGTCAACAATAACCGTCCCCGAAAGAACGCTGCTGACTATATTTCTGTAAGTCTCGTCAAACTCAACCAGAGAGTCCGCCGTTCCGATGTATCCCTTTAGTTTTTCAGCGGCAGGATTGTTAAAGGCTCTGCCCTTTATGTTGGAAACAGGCAAAAAGGTTGCCCGACCCAGATTATTTTGCTTTAGGTATTTTATCGCCGCCTTTGCGTCCTCGGCAGTGTCCGTAACTATATTCTGGGCGGCGCCCCCCAGTGCCGTTTCGATTGCCACAATATACTTCTTGTCCGTCTTTATCAGCTGTGCCAAGGGGCCTCGAATATTAACGCCCGGCAGTCTGTTCTTTTTATAGGCGTTCATTATTCCCTTAACGCCTCTGCTGTATCCGTCAAGGCTTTGTTCCATATCGACCAGCATTTTCCTTTTGGAGGTTAGCTGCCCCAACTTAATACTGTTTTGATTTTTTTCTGAGATCAGCTTCTGCATGGAAGCATTTTTAACGCCGTACTGTTCCTCAAAGCTGTTTATCTTTTCTTTGAGCCTTTGGGAGTGCTCTTCGGTCTTATCGATTTCATCGCACAGCGCCCTTAGACGGTCGTTCATTTGGGCAAGACCTAAATCCTTTTCCTCCAATTCCTTGCGGATTACCGAGGTTCTGGAGGTGAAGTTGTCAATCAAGATATTCTTGCTCTCAATCAGGCTCCTTTGGCTGTCCGCCTCGGCAGTTCTCTTTAGAATATCATTTTTAATTTCATCTATTTTCTGCCTGTGCTCCGAAACGTCCATTCCCGCCTGTCGGCTCTTGTCGGACATTTCAACAGAGGTTTTCTCAATGGCGGCGCTTTGGGTGTTCAGAGAGTCAAGGGAAGCGGTCAGTTCCTCAAGCTCTCGGTCAAGCTCCAGTGAGCGGGAGCCGCTTTCGTCAATCTCGCTGCGAAGTCTTTCAATTGTGCTCTTTGAGTGCTCAATATCATTTTCTGCAAGATTGTTCCGATTTGTCATGGTGTTCATCAGGTCGATGAGCTGCTTTTCCGATTCTCTGACAGCTTCGCTGTCGCGGTCGATTTTCTCCGTCTCCGCGTACATGGAAGAAACCTTTTCGTCATTTTGGGAAATCTCGGCTTCCAAATCTGTTATCTGGCTTGAATATATGTCTATATCCTGCTTCAGCTTTTTCAGGGAGGCGCGTTTCCGCTCAATGTTAATAACCGAAACGTTTATCTCAAGCTCCTTCATCTCATCGCGGAACACAAGGTACTTTTTCGCTTTTTCCGACTGCCTTTTGAGGGGTTCAAGCTGGGTCTCCAGCTCTCCTAAAATGTCCTGAACTCTGGTTATGTTTTCGGTTGTGCGTTCAAGCTTTTTTTCCGCCTCGTTTTTGCGGTATTTATATTTGGAAATACCGGAGGCTTCCTCAAAAATCTGCCGCCTGTCCTCAGATTTGGTGCTGAGAATACTGTCAATCTGTCCCTGCCCTACAATAGAATATCCGTCTCTGCCCAGACCTGTGTCCATAAACAGCTCATGTACGTCCCGCAGTCTGCACAGGGTCTTGTTAATATAGTATTCGCTTTCGCCGCTGCGGTACAGCCGCCTCGTTACCTGAACCTCGGGAAAGTCAATATCAAAAATCTTGTCCTCATTGTTCAGGTTTAAGGTTACCTCCGCAAAGCCCAGCGCCTTACGCTTCTCGGTTCCTGCAAAGATAACGTCCTCCATTTTGCTGCCGCGGAGCGACTTAATACTCTGCTCGCCCATAACCCAGCGTATGGCGTCTGAAATATTGCTCTTGCCTGAACCGTTAGGCCCTACAATTGCGGTTATGCCCGAATTGAAGTCCAGATAGATCTTGTCGGCAAAGGACTTAAAGCCCTGCATTTCGATACTCTTTAAAATCATAGTCTTAACTCCCGCTGAAATCATGAATGTAACCTTCCGATTAGGTTACATCTTTCCTTAGATTATAACATAAAGATTTTTTGTTGTCACGCTTTTTTTAATAAATATAATCCGAAGCCAACAGCAGGAACGGACCCACGCCCTTGTTGTCGTTTTCAATTATGGGCTCGCTGAAGTAGTAGTCAAGGCTGCCGTCCCGTTCGTGGACGTTTTCAGGTCCCAGTCCCGCAACCGCACAGCAGTTTGTCAGGTAGAGAGAATTTGTCTCCTCGTCTATTCTGACAAACTCATTAAAAATTCCGTCCACTGCTTTGAGCAGGTACGGCTTATATGTATTTTCATCGATATAGCCCTTTTTAATCGCCTTATTCAGAGAGTAGGCAAACATACAGGAGCAGGTTGCTTCCTTATAGTTGTCGCTGCGCCTGTTGTCGGGCACCTGATACCAAACTCCGCTTTCGTCCTGATATTTTACAATGTTTGCAATCACCTTGGCGAACATATCCACGAGGGTTTTATGCCCCGGGTGCTCCGCGGGAATAAAGTCGAGAGAGTCAAGCAGCGCCATGCAGAACCAGCCGCAGGCACGACCCCAGACGTTCATGGAACGCCCTGTCTCCTTGTCTGCCCAGAACACGGTTTTCGACTCGTCACAGCCGTGAGCATACAGCCCGCAGCGGGGCTCGTAGGTTGACCTTTCGGCAATGACAAATTGAGCCACAACATCGTCAAAGTTTTCGGGGTGGCCGCACTCCTTGGCGTATTGAGCGCAGAACGGCTCTCCCATGTACAGTCCGTCAAGCCAAATCTGATTCGGATATATGAGCTTGTGGAAGTATGCTCCCGACTGTGTGCGCGGCTGGGAGCTGAGTTGCTTTTTCAGGATTTCAACAGCCTTTATGTATTTCTCATCGCCTGTTTTGTTGTACAGCCAGAAGCAGTTTTTGCCGTTGTTGATGTGGTCAATGTTATATAAGGTCGGGTCATACTTGTTTATGGTACCGTCGTCATTGATAAAGTAATCCATGCTGTTTTTGATATAATCAAAGTAACGGCTGTCTCCGCCCTTTTCGTAAAGAGCCCCAATTCCCAAAAGCGTCAGCCCGCAGTCATATTGCCACTTTTCACTGATAATGGGGGAATTATTTCTCATAACGGTTTCTGCCAGCATTACGCCCGCTTCCCAAAACCTCTGTCCGTTTATACGTTTTTTTTCACTCACTTTATGCGCCTCCGTGTTAATAAATCTTTTTGTGCGACTACTGATTTTATCTTAATGTTTGGCTTTGCACAAGGTCAATAAGGCAATTAAGCCTAAAAAATGTTATATTGGGCAAAAAAACAGTGCACAAAATGAAAATATTAAGGTATAATTTAGTTGTTTAACCCCGTTTCCCAAACGGAGGAAACATATTTTAAATTGTATTTTGATAAAGGCTTTGACAAAATTTTTTGATAATAATTTTTTATAAAAATATAAACAAGGAGATGATAAAATGTTTAATCAATTAAACTTGGGTATGAGAGGTCATGACACAAGCGCGACGGATATTGAAACGATTGCGGAAACCCTGGAAAAGGTTGGGGCAACCCATATTCAGCTTGCGCTTAAAAAATCATTTAAGAATATAAAGTGGCAGAACAGCGTGCTGACCCCGGAGCTTGGCAGGTACATAAAGGACACTCTCGCAAGCCACGGTTTGAGAGTATCGGTATTGGGCTGTTATATTAACCCCGTCAACCCCGATGAGGAAAAACGCCGCGGCGAAATCGAATGGTTTAAAGCACACTTGAAGTTTGCCCGTTATTTGGGATGTGACATGGTTGGAACAGAGACGGGCTTTTACAACTCGATTGACGAGACCCACACAGAGGAAAACTACGAGAGATTTTTTAACAGTATGCGCGAGATAGTTGACTGCGCAGAAAAGCTGGGAAGCATTGTAGGTGTTGAAACCGTAACAAAGCACAGTATGTACAATCCGAAAATGACAAAGAGATTTTTGGATGAGATTAACTCGCCCAACGTTTCGATTATTTTTGACCCGGTTAATATTACCGATATGAACGACAAGGAGGAGCAGCATAAAATTGTTGATGAGGTGTACAGCCTGTACGGCGACAGAATAGGCATTCTTCACTTTAAGGACTTTGAGGTTGTGAACGGGGTTAAGGAGGGTCGCCTGACCGCTGACGGCGTTTACGATTATGAATACTTGTTTAAGTACGCAAAAAGGTATACTCCGGTTATCAACGCGATCCTTGAGACCAACAGTGAGGATAACTTTGAGGCAACTGCTGAGAAGATTACGAAAATCTGGAACAACACGGTGCTTGACTGATTTTAAATATCGGATTGGAGAGGGTATACTTGCAGGATATAAACGAGCTTGAAAATAGGCTGTTGCTAAACACGATTGATTATTTTGACGGAGACGTAAGGCGGATAAATCACTTAATTAAGGTGTATACATTTGCCAAAACCATAGGCGCGGGCGAGAACCTTGCAGACAAAGAATATACGCCTCTTGTTCTGGCAGCGATAGTACATGATTGCGGAATTAAGGTAAGCGAGGCGAAGTACAATTCCTCGGCGGGCAAGTATCAGGAAATTGAGGGGCCGACGGTTGCCAAAGCCTTGGCGGAGCCTTTGGGCTTGGATAGAGAAACGGTTGACCGCATATTGTTCCTGGTGGGGCACCATCACACCTATAATATGGTTGACGGAGCGGACTATCAAATTTTGATTGAAGCGGATTTTTTGGTAAACGCCTATGAGGACAATCTTGACCTTTCGGCAATAAAAGCGGCTGAGCGGAACTTCTTTAAAACAAGAACGGGCAAAGAACTGCTGGCAAAGCTGTATTACTCAAAGCAGGAAGAATTATGACTTATAACAATATTTATGAGGGCGTTTTTATCAGCAGACCCAACAGGTTTATTGCAAATGTTGAGATAGACGGCAAGAAACAAGTCTGCCATGTGAAAAATACAGGGCGCTGCAAAGAGCTGCTTGTTCCCGGCGCAAAGGTCTTTGTGAATAAATCTGACAACCCAAACCGCAAGACTAAATATGACTTGATCTCAGTGTGCAAAGGGGAAAGGCTGATTAATATGGACAGTCAGGCTCCCAACAAGGTATTTCACGAATGGCTGCTTAAAGAGACTTACTTTAAAAACGTAAGTCTGATTAAGCCCGAAACCGTGTTTGGGCACTCGAGATTTGACTTTTATATCGAAGCCGACAACAGGAAAATTTTCGCGGAGGTTAAGGGAGTGACCCTGGAAGAGGAGAGTGTTGTCATGTTTCCCGATGCACCTACCGAGCGGGGAATTAAGCATATTAACACTCTCTGCAGCTGTGTGGAACAGGGGTATGGCGGCTGCATAGCCTTTGTTATTCAGATGAAAGGCGTTAAATATTTTACGCCCAATGTGAAAACTCACTCGGCTTTCGCTGAGGCGTTAAAGATGGCAAAATCAAAGGGAGTTGACATTATCTGCCTTGATTGTAACGTGGAAAAAGACGCTCTTGAAATTAACGATTTTGTGCCCTTGATGATATGAATTTATTAGTAAATGTTCACAAAGCGAAATTACGACTTTTGCTGTAAAATTTGATGACAAAATAACTGTAATTTTCAGGAAAATCAGGGGTTAAACGGCAGATTTTGTTGATATTTTATCTAATTTTAAATTATAATATACACGTGTATGATAAAGTGCGAAAATCCCTGTAAAAACGCTGATTTTTAAAATTGAAAAATTTGAAGTTTTTTAATAAAAAAGCTTGACAAAATCAGATTTTGGTTGTATAATAAAGACAAGATAAAGGAAGTGATTTTTAAAGCTAAAAACAAGTATCGGGCAGGAATATTTATAAATGTTAGGCCATTAAGAAATTAATAATTAACATAATATAGGATATTCGCGTTTGGTATTTGGCGGTAGGTAAATAAGAAATAATTATTAATCACAAAAATTAAATTTTCGGAATAGAAACGATAATTTAAAATATTTATTGGATTACTCATATGGTTAAAGATAAGTATAGGTGGTTAATAAAAAGTTAATTTTAAAATCCCTTGTCATACGGAATAAGGAAATCTTAAGAGATGAGATGTAAGAGTAATAAAGGTATGACGCAGGAATAAAAGTTGATTATCGGAACAGAAACGGTAATTAAAATATTTGCGACAGCTCTTATAGCAAACAGCAGATATTAAAATAAAATTAACTTGGTAGTTTAATTTAGCTTTAAATTTCTGATTATCGAATTTTGAGCAAGCACAAAGCATAATGTGTTTTGTTTTAACGGAGGTGATGCGATGTGTTTTTAGCTCAGGACTCAGTTGATTCACAGAACGAAGCACTCGTGTTTATCTCGGAAGATAGATGCGAGAAAAGGTAGAGGAGCTATCTTATAAAAGCTAAAAGAGCAATTCTTATAAATTCGGAGCATTTAACCGGCGATTGTTTGAACAAGTGCAAGAACGTCGAAAAGGTTTGAAATGCGTATATTATGAAATTAAGTTAGATAGAAGCTCCGAACCAAAAATGTGATGATACTTAATAAAGAGGACGGGCAGCCGTCCTCTTTTATTTTTATTCCACAATTTCAAGCTGTGATACAGAAACCTCATATGCTGTTTTGTTTACTGTCTCTGTTTCGCTTATGTGCTTCTGATATTCGCGGCTCTGTATTCTTCCTTGGATTATCAGATTAGTTCCCACCTCAAGAGAGCTTACGTAGACTGCATTTGTTCCCCAGGCAATGCAGGGAATGTAGTCCGACTTGTTACTGTAGCGGCGGTTTACCGCCAGCAGAATATCCGAGATTTCTCTGTTTGACGGAGTGGTTCTGTAGGTGGGCTTTTTGCATATAAATCCGTTCAGGTATATCCGATTTGGGTTGGAGCTTAGGTTCACTTCTTCAAATTCCCTCTCTGTCAAGCAGCCTATACTCTTGACAAACACGGTTAATATGAGCCTGTTGCCTACGCCGCTGTAATTATTGTATGAACGGTACTGCCCCAGGATTTTAACATAGTCGCCCTTTGTGGGGCAGTATGTAACAAACTGCCGCTCCGAAATGGTTATCGGTATTAAATCCGCTTTGCTGCTCAGCCTGTTTACCGCTACTTCAGAAATATAATATTTTTCTCCGTATATTTCGTGAGACAGTTCAGGGTGTTTGGTGATTTTCCCTGCCAGTGATACCATATTATTGGCAAAGTAATTGTTTTCGGGAAATGAATTTTCAGTTATCTCGTTTATCATCGCTGACCTCCGATTGTTCTTGATTTATGCTGTATTGCATTCCGTTTGCGTCAATCTTATAGTTGTCTTTTATAATCAGCTCCGAAATCGGAACTATTTCGTAGCCCTGCGCCATAAGATCGTCTAAAATTTTCGGCAGAGCCTCGGGAGTATGCTTTGCGGCGTTGTGGAACAAAATGATTGACCCGGGAGTGACCTTGGGCACAACCCGTTTATATATTTCGTCTGCCGTCAAGTCCTTCCAGTCAAGGCTGTCAATGTTCCACTGGATTGTGTAGTATCCGCATTCGCGGGCGGTTTTCACAACATCGTTGTTGTAGTCTCCGTATGGCGGCCTGAAAAGATTGGGCTTATTCCCGGTAATGCTCTCGATTTTGCTGCCGCAGTCCTCAAGCTCCTGCTTCATTTTCTCTGTTGAAATCTGGGTCATGTGCGGGTGCTTGGAGGAATGATTCATCACCTCGTGCCCGGCGTCAGACAGCATTTTTACGGTTTCGGGATATTTGTCAACCCAATCCCCCACAACAAAAAAGGTTGTTCTGATATTTCTCTCCACAAGAATATTGCTTATCATCTCGCTGTCGCTGTTGTCCCATGCCGCGTCAAATGATATGGAAATCCTCTTGTCGTTTTCGTCCTTTTCCACGCAGTATATAGGCAAATCCCGTTCGGCAGCGGCAGTAACGCTCATTGCGGCAGAGCTCTTATTAAAATGCCCCATCAGTATCAAGGCAAAAAACAGCACAACAATAACGCCTAAAAAAATACCGGCTTTTTTCCCGATAAACCAAATCCTCATATGAGCACCTCCTGAATAATATTATGTCAGCAAAAGGCAATATATTCTATAAAGTTGGGAACTGAAATTTTGTGGCACAATTTATTGACAAAGCCAAGTGTTTATGTTACTATTGTAAGATAGATGATTAGTACAAAAGATTAGGAGGAATACCAATGGATTTTGTTATGAGCAGCCTGAGCGTGGGCGATAACGGCAATCTTGCAATCGGCGGCGTTGACGTTGCCGAAATCGCAAAGGAATACGGAACCCCTGCGTATATAATGGACGAAAATCAAATCCGCAGCAATTGCCGTGTATATAACAAGGCGATGGAGGAGTATTACGGCGGTAACGGAATTGTCTTGTATGCCAGCAAGGCGCTTGCCTGCAAGTATATATACCGTGTTATGAAAGAGGAAAATATGGGCATTGACGTGGTGTCGGGCGGAGAGCTTTACACAGCCCTGAAGTCGGACTTCCCTCCGGAGAAGATTTACTTTCACGGCAACAACAAGACGGATGACGAGCTGAAAATGGCTCTTGAAAGCGGCGTCGGCAGGATTGTTGTGGACAATGTTTTCGAGCTTGAGACCCTTAATAAAATGGCGGGAGAGATGGGCGTTGCGGCTGATATTATGTTCAGAATTAAGCCCGGTATCGATGCGCATACTCACAGCTTTATCCGCACGGGACAGATAGACTCCAAGTTCGGCGTTGCCCTTGAGACGGGAGAAGCGGAGGAAATTATTAAGACCGCAAGCGAAATGCCGAGTGTGAACGTGGTCGGCGTGCACTGCCATATCGGTTCTCAGATTTTTGACCTTGCTCCCTTTGAGCTTGCCGCTGAAAAGATGATGAACTTTATCGGCGACATGAGGGATAAATATAATATCTCATTAAGAGAGTTAAATCTGGGCGGAGGCTACGGCATAAAGTACACCGAGCAGGATACGCCCATTGACTATGACAAGTATATCCAGGCGGTGTCTAAGGTTGTAAGAGGTATTTCCGAGAAGAGGGAAATCCCGCTGCCATATATTGTGATGGAGCCCGGCCGCTCAATTACCGCAGAGACAGGCCTCACCGTATACAAGGTGGGCGCCGTTAAGGAAATCCCCGACATCAGAACCTACGTGTCTGTTGACGGCGGTATGGGCGACAACCCGAGATATATTTTGTACGAAAGCGAGTACGAGGCTGTTCGCGTACATGAGCCGTTGGCTGAAAAGACGTTGACGGCAACGATTGCGGGCAAGTGCTGCGAATCGGGAGATATTCTGGTTAAGGACGCAAAGCTTCCCGAGGTTAAGGCGGGAGACCTGATTGCGGTTCTGGCAACAGGTGCGTATAATTACTCCATGGCGAGCAACTATAACAGAATACCCAGACTGCCTATCGTTATGGTAAAGGATGGGGAGACAAGACTTGCTGTTAAGCGCGAGTCCTATGATGATTTGATTATGAACGACCTTTAAGCCGGAGGGATTTAGATGCTTTTAAGTATTTTGGGCAGTTCCGATATGACCGGTATGCAAAAGCTGCTGATGATATTAGTAGGTGTTTTTTGTGTACTTCTGTCACTTTCAATACATGAGATGGGGCACGGTCTTGCCGCATATCTGATGGGTGATAATACCGCCCGCAGTCAGGGGCGGCTGAGCCTTAACCCCATTCAGCATATTGACCCGATTGGCGGCTTGTGCTTGTTGTTGTTTGGCTTCGGCTGGGCAAAGCCTGTTCCGGTCAACCCGGATAATTTTAACAATAAGAAGGGCGGAATGGTTTTAACCTCTCTTGCGGGACCTTTGATGAATTTCATTCTGGCGTTTCTGGCGCAGATTGGGGTTGTTGTTCTTGGGGGTATGACCTTTAAAACTGCCGGAGTGGGGTATGATATTGCATCGGTGCTGTATATGCTGTTTTACTACCTGGTAATCATGAACCTGGGTCTCGGTATATTTAATTTGATACCAATACCGCCTCTTGACGGCTCAAAGGTGCTCAGTTCAGTATTGCCGACGGATTTGTATTTTAAGTATATGCAGTATGAGCGTTTTGGGTTTATCCTGCTTATTCTGCTTATGAACTTTTCTGTGTTTAACAGATTTTTGAATATATGTGTGTCGGGCATAATTAATTTTTACGATTTAATAATCGGCCTGTTTATACACTAAGATTGTTAGGATTAGTGATTTCGTAAATGGAACATTTAAACTTTAAGGTTTTGGATTTTGAGGGGCCTCTTGATTTGCTGCTCACCCTTATAAGAAAGAACAAGGTGAGTATTTATGATATACCCATAAATCTGATAGTAAGTCAGTACTTTGAGGTTATGCAGCAGATGAAGGAGTACAACCTGGATATTTCCAGTGAGTTTCTGGTGCTGGCGGCTACCTTGCTGCAAATTAAGTCAAGAATGCTGCTGCCGAAGCCTGAGGACGACGAGGAGGAGGATCCTCGCGAGGAGCTTGTAAAGCGTCTTGAGGAGTACAGAAAAATCAAGGCGGCGGCGGAGTACTTAGATGCGCGCAAGGGCATAGGCGAGACTATGTTCTATAAGGAGCCGGACAAAATAGAGAGGCCGCCTGCTGAGTGGAATTATTCAAAGCTCACGCCGGAGAACCTTGTGCTTGCCTACAAGCAGGCATACCAAAAGATGGAGCGAAAGCTGCCTCCCCCAAAGCATTCCTTTGAGGGAATTGTGGGACACGAAAAGGTTTCCGTTCGCTCCAGAGTGAGAAGCATATGGGACAAGCTAATAAAGCGCACCCGCGTTTTCTTTAAGGAACTGTTTGTTACGGCGAAATCCAGACCGGAAGCGGTTGCTTCATTCCTGGCTGTTCTTGAAATGGTAAGACTAAACCAGATTAAGGTGGAGTACGGCGAAAACGGAGATATTTCAAATCCCATGGTCACAAGGGGCGACAACGCAGAGCTTGATTTGAGCGGCGTTGAGGATTAGTATTTATGAATAGTTTATGGTTTAGGAGAAACAATAATGGAAATCAGGGAAATTCAGGCAATTGTTGAAAGTCTGCTGTTCGCGGCGGGAGAGGCTGTGGAGCTTGACAGAATAGCCGATATAGTAGACGTGGATAAAAAGTCCCTGAGGGAAATAATAAAAAAGATGATGGACGCCTATAACTACGAAAAGCGAGGCATCCGCATAATCAGGCTTGAGGACTCCTACAGAATGTGCACCAGAGGCGAGTATAAGGAGTATGTCTCGATGCTGATGAAGCCGCCTCGGAAGATGCAGCTGTCCAATGCGGCCATTGAGGTCTTGGCGATTGTGGCGTATAAGCAGCCCGTAACTCGGGCAACAATCGAGCATATACGCGGGGTGAATTGCGACTATATTGTCAACCGTCTGATTGAGCGAAAGTTCATCGCAGAAGTAGGGCGGCTTAAAGACGCCCCCGGCAGACCCATCTTGTTCGGAACCACAAACGAGTTTTTGCAGACCTTTGGAATTGAGAGCATAAGCGACCTGCCTGAGTTTGACTCCTTGGCTGTCCCCGAGGACACAGATATGGAGCAGCTGGAGCTGGATCGGGTTCAGGAGCAGATGGAACTGGAGGACTTAACCGAGGAGGAGCAGTAGTACATTCGGAGGTGTTACCCTTGCGCATAGCGTTAATTATAATCGGGATGGTTGTATTTATAATCGCTTTTGCGCTGTGGTCAACCATAACTATAGAGATTGCCTCAAACGGCAAAAAAACTATTTTAACCTTTAGTATGTTTCGCTTGCTTAAGCGGGAGATAACGCTGCCTAAGCCTGAGACGGAGGAGTACGAGCCTCAGAATAAGGAAGCTGAGGAAGCGGACGAGGCAGAGACGGAAGAGGAAGGCGAGGAGGAGCCGGGAGGGTTCAGCCAAGACTTAAAACGAATGTGGAACAGCGAGAAGAACTTCCCGGACTTTGACGGCATAAAATATGTTTTTAAAAAGTATACCGGCATAATCAGAGACGGAAAGACGGTTTTGGGCAGGTTTTTCGGGCGCCTGAAAAACAAAATCAGGCTTAACAGGCTGGACTTATATATTGTGTTCGGTCTCGGAGAGCCTGATAAGACGGGTATGGCATACGGAGGATTTTACGCCCTTGCGGAAATGATAAATCCGTGGATCAGGCAATACTTTAAAACAGACAGGGGAATAGTTTTGTATCTTGACCCCAACTACGTTAATCCGTGTTTCGGATTTGAAGCGGGAATTAAAATTAAGACAAGAGCGGTTTATATTGTAAATGCGCTGATAGCGGCTCTTGTGCCTTTTATTATAAACTATATTAAAGGAAGTGTTAAGAATGTCAGAATTATCAGACAAGCATCCGATTGAGGGACTTATGGCGTCTGCCTTAAAGGGGCTTAAAGAGATCATAGACGTTAATACCATTGTGGGCAATCCTATTACAACGCCGGACGGTAACCTGATTATGCCAATCTCCAAAGTTGCCTTGGGCTTTGGCGTAGGCGGTTCCGAGTTCCCTAAGAATAAAAAGCTCATCGGTGAAAACCCCGATGAGGCAAACAACCTTTTCGGCGGCGGAACAGGCGGCGGTTTGTCCTTAACCCCTGTTGGTTTTTTGGTTGTGGGTAACGGTAAGATCAGAATGGTACCGGTCAGCGAGGAGAACAGTATATACGATAGGATTATTGACGCTATTCCCACGGCGATTGATAAGGTTAGCGAGTTTGTATCCTCTGCCAGAGCAGGCAGCAAGGTAGTGGCAGACGAGGAGCCGACAGACTATGAATATGTCCCCGACGAGGCGGAGGACGAATAACTTTAGCAGACAGCAATAATGGTTTAGGAGCAGTTTTTGAATGCGAAAAGTGAAATTTATCAGATTGATTGCCTTTATGGCGTCAGTCTCAGTGTTGGCGGCAGGGCTGCATTTTGCGCCTGCTCAGGAGGTTTATGCCGAAAGCGGCGTTGTAAATATTGTGCTTGACCCGGGACATGGCGGAACCGACCAGGGAGCAACCTCTGTGGGGGGCTTGGAGTTTCAGGAGAAGAATTTGACCTTTAAGCTTGCCCAGTATATACAGTATGAGCTTCGTAAGTACAAGGGCGTTTCGGTGAACCTGACGCGTTATGCGGACTATCATATGACGAGCGTTGAGAGGGCGGAGTACGCCCAGAGAGTGGGCGCTGATATTGTTGTAAGCCTGCACTTTAATTCTTCAAGTGATAGGATGGTTCATGGTGCCTCTGTGTGCGCTTCAGGGCTGTGGGAATACACAGAGCCTGATTTGGGGTTCAGTATTTTATCTGAGCTCTCAGGTCTGGGGATTGACACCTCTGCCGGAGTTTATACAAAGGCGTCGGGAACGGGCAATATGTGGTGGGACGGTCAGCGTCTGGCGGATTTTTCGGCGGTAATGCGCGAGTGTGCGTACCGTGATATACCGACAATTTCCGTTGACCATTGTTACCTTACCTGTTACGATGACCTGATATATTACAACAACGATGTGGCGCTGCGGAAAATGGCTGCGGCTGACGCAAAGGGTATAGCTTCCCGGTACGGTCTCTCCCTTAAAAATGAGGAAGGTAAAATAGAGCGGACTTATGATGAGGCGTATATGAGCGGCTATGACGACGGCTCCTTCAGACCCTCGGGAACTATCACCAGGGCAGAGGCGGCGACGATGCTTGCTAAGCTGAGTGACAGCTTTGACCCCAACACGGTGTACTCCACAACTTTGGGCGATGTGCCAACCTGGGCGTGGTATTACAACTATGTGGCGTTCCTGAACTCTGTGGGCTTTGTCACAGGCGATGTGTTTGGAAACTACCGTCCGGATGATAATATGACAAAGGCGGAGTTTGCTATTTTGGCGTGCAGGTATCTGGGGCTTAACCCGTCGGGCGAAAGCGGCTTTGTGGACTGCAAGGGTCACATGGCAGACGGCTATATAGCTGCGCTGCGTGACAACGGATATGTAGGCGGTGACGAAAACGGAGAGTTCCACCCCAACGAGAACATGATTCGTTCATCGGTTGTAATGATGATGAACAGGATTTTGGGAAGATATCCCGTTTGCAGCACTAGTAAGGAAAATCCGTTCTGGGATATACAGCCGGGCTTCTGGGCATATGATAATATTTTAGAGGCGGCTGTGTCTCACGAGGTTCACTGATTGATTTAGGCAAGAGCCTGCAGGAAAGTTAATTCTTTGTCCCCGCCTGATTTAAGGCGGGGATTTTTGGTGCAGAGATTGCGAAATTTGTCGCGTATAGTTTAGCTGTGCGCGAATATATATTGTATTATGGACAACATTTTATCGGAGATGAAAGATATGGTGAATAGGCTTATCAGGGCAGCAGTATTTATTTTTGTTTTGGGGTTAATAACCATAGGCGGCACAATGGGAACCTTTGCCGCTGACAACTCGGCTCAGGCGGCTGCGGTAATCGAGATGCAGTCGGGGCGGGTTCTGTATAACAAAAATGCCGATTGGGAGCTGCCCATGGCGAGCACGACAAAGATTATGACAGCGTACGTAGCTGTGAAATACGGGAATTTAGGGGACGTTGTGGAGGTCAGCGAGAACGCCGCAGGAGTTGAGGGCTCCAGCATATATCTGGAAAAGGGCGAGCATATAACCTTGGAAAACTTATTGTACGGGCTGATGCTTGAGTCCGGAAACGACGCGGCGGTTGCCGTTGCGGAGCAGGTTGGCGGAAGCGTGGAAAGATTTGTGGAGATGATGAACGAAACCGCTGCGGATATGGGACTAACACAAACCCATTTTGACAATCCAAACGGACTGCCCTCGGATACACATTATACAACAGCGCGGGAGCTTGCGGTAATAACCAAATACGCTCTGGAGGAGCCTAAGTTTGCCGAAATTGTTGCCACAGCGAAAAAGTCAATTCCTTGGGAGGGAAGGGAGTACAATCGGGAGCTTGGAAACCATAACAAGCTACTGAGTATGCTTGAAGGGTGCATAGGCGTAAAAACAGGGTACACTCAAAAGGCAGGACGTTGCCTGGTGTCTGCTGTCAACAGAGAGGGTATGACCTTGATTTGCGTAACCCTTAACGACCCTAACGATTGGAATGACCATATCAGCCTGCACAATGAAATGTTTGAAAAGTATAAAAATACCGAGCTTATTTCCACCAATCAGATTATAGATAAGGTGGTTGCGGGCTTCGGTCTGCTGGGTTACTGCGGAGTCAGTCCTGATAAGACATATATATTCCCTGTGTGCGATGAAGATAAGATTACAACCGATACTAATATAAGCCCTGACTTGAAGTTCCCCGTAAAGGCGGGAGATGTTGTGGGCTCAGGTACGGTTACGGTAAACGGCGAGAATTACGGCAGCTTTAATCTGATCGCCAACAGCGATATAAACCTAAAACCTCTGACAAAGGGAAATGCATGGAATGATTTTAAGTCTAATTTAGGCTATGTTTTTTCGTTCTGGCTGGGAATAGTCAAGTCTTTTTAAAAGAGCGAACAGTTTTTGTAAATTTACTATTTTAGCAGGGGTTTTAGGGGACAACGTCCCCTAACTCGTTTCTCCCGAAGGGAGAACGATCTGCGCTCGGGGCGGAGGCGGCGAGCGCAATAGGGTGGGCGAAAGATTTTAAATATAAATTTGCAAATTCCAAAAATCCCTCGGAAGCCCCGAGGGATTTTTGAGTGTTTAAATTTATTTTTTCACCGCAATTATTATTCTTATTCTGCCGCCTACAGAGGGGAGCCTGTCATAATAAGCGTAGAGTGTGTGAGACTGCGTGCCCACAATCTCGCTGATCGGCTTTAATCTGTATATGGTCGAGCCCGAATATTCTTTCTCGTAGACCTGAACCTCAGGTGAGATTGCGTATTCCTTGCCGTCGGCAGTAAGGGTGGAAATATCGGTAATATTCACCGTTCCGTTTACCTGTGTCAGTTGGGTCATTATGCTCGGGTTTGAGGCTGATGAAAGCCTGATACCCTGACCGCTGTTTACCGTGAACACTGTTGACTGGCTGGCAAAGGAATAGGTTGTTCCGTTTACAATATAAGTATAAGAGCCGCTTGCCATAAGTCCGCCGCTTGAGCGGGAAACCTCTGAGGCTACGCCGAATGTGTAGGAGTCGCCTGTTACATCGTTGAGGATTAGCTGATCAATCTCGCCTGCGGAGTTCTTGCGGGAATACAGTATCTTGTTTGAACTGATGCTGACCCCGTCAAGACGGCTGGGATATACCTTTGTGTAAAGAGAGGGACCGTTTGAGTCGGTGGTTCCCACATCTAGTATTTCCAAATCGCTTGCCAGTTCTTCGCCGCCGAACTTTTGAGATGACCAGTTAAAGCTGCCGTTTGGCTTTGCGCTGTTCGCACGTGTAACTGTGGCTATTCCGTCTGTGATAGTGACGGTGACAACCGAGTTCTTCATGTCCTCATAGTTTTGGTTACAGGTGTAGTCATAGGCTTCGCCGCTTGGGGTAACAACCTTGATGTAGTAATTGGAGTAATCCTTTAAATCGTCTGAGGTGTAGGTCTTTGTGCCTGTTTCGCATAGGAAGCCCACAACCGAGGTGTTGGTGACAGAGGAGGTTACCACGTCGGCAATGTCGTTGTTTTTGCCCAGCAGCAGCGTTACCGTCTCGCCCATGGCCAGGCTTCCGCTGGAGGAGAGCTTTTTAAATGCGTTTGCTCCCTCAACCTTATAGGTTGTGCCCGAGATGACAACTTCTGTGGGATTATCCTTGTTGGGGTTTGCCTTCTCGTACACGCCGGTAATCTTTGTTGTATATGCAAAAGCCATATCAAGCTCGGGAATGTAGTATAATATGTCATAGTCCTTTATGTCGGAAATGCTGCAGGAAACACCGCCCCGCATAATAGATGTAGAGGAGGTCATTCCCAGATTTTCCGCCCAGTTATCCGAAACCGAAACTGTATAAGGACCTTTCATATTACCCTTTTCGTAAACGATATAGTCAATATTGCCGTTTGAGCTTTTAACGTTGAGAACGTCACCCATTTCCAGTGATGATTTCACCGAAGCGAATGAGGTTTTTGTGGTTCCGTCATAGGTCACTGTGCCTGAAGGAATGTCAAGATTTGTCATAGCTCCGTCTTTGTACACAATAACATTGTCGCTCAAAACGGAGTACACAACATACTGTTCCTTGGGGCTTTCGTCCGTGTTGGGAATAAAGCCTATAACCGTCTTGTTGTTCTTTAGAGCAAGGTCGCCCTTCATTCCCACGTAGGCGTAGT
>CATWQA010000038.1 GCA_958352815.1 uncultured Eubacteriales bacterium | reverse complement strand
GCATGGCGGAATATGGGCTCGGCATTGGTTTCAAAGGCAAAGCCTTTATCAAAATGGACGGGGTTAAATATACAAAGTTTTAACCGTTACACAGTACTATGCAGGCAATCACGGTGATCACCGCAGACGTAGGTGATACAAATTCCTCTTTATCATGTTTTTCTTTTCAAGAAAAACATAAATATGTATTGCATTTTTGCGCAATTTGTGATATACTCCGAGTGTATACGATATTAATATAGAAAAAGAAAGGAGTTGTACGGTTTAAGTATACTCAACCGTACAAAATTATTATGGACAGTTCTGTCGGGCTTTGTTTAGTTATTGTTTTACTTATTGGGTGTTCCGCCTTTTTCTCGGCAACCGAGACGGCGTATTCATCCCTAAACCGAATACGTATCAAAAATCTTGCAAAAGAGGGCAACAAAAAGGCCTCTCTTGTTGAACGTTTATCTGATAATTATGACAAGCTTTTATCTACTATTTTGATTGGAAATAATATTGTTAATATTCTTTCCTCATCTCTCGGCACTGTGCTTTTTATCGGCTTGTTCGGAAACGCCGGTGTTACAATTTCCACTGTTGTTATGACCATACTGGTTTTGATTTTCGGAGAAATTTCACCTAAAAATATTGCCAAAGAAAATCCCGAAACCTTTGCTCTGGCTGTGTCAAAGATTATAGCATTTTTAATGACTTTGCTGACGCCTATTAACTTTTTATTCGGTCAGTGGAAAAAACTTCTTGACAAGATTATTAAGACAAAGGGAACCAATGTAATTACTGAAGAAGAATTGCTCACTATTGTAGATGAGGTTGAAAGCGGCGGCGAAATTAATTCGGAAGAAAGCGACCTTATTAAAAGCGCAATCGAGTTTAACGACCTTGAGGCGGAGGATATACTCACTCCGAGAATCGACGTTTGCGCCGTAGAAGTAGGCATGGACACAGAAAAAATAATTGAAACCTTTTTGGAGACGGGTTTTTCAAGGCTGCCTGTCTACAAGGAAACTATTGACAATATTATCGGTGTTATTCATCAAAAGGACTTGTTCCACCAGCTCCAGAAAAGCGGCGCCGCCAACATTGAGGAGATAATATTCCCGGTTATATACGTTTCACCGTCAATGAATATTTCAGGTCTTATCAGAGTTCTCCAAAAGTCAAAAAGCCACTTTGCGGTCGTGACAGACGAGTACGGCGGAACTGACGGAATACTTACTCTTGAAGATATTTTAGAAGAACTGGTAGGCGAAATCTGGGATGAGCATGACGAGGTTGTTGAAAGCGTCAGAAAAATTTCGGATAGAGTATATGAAGTTTTGGGAAGCGCTGACCTTGACCTGCTCTTTGACCTCTTTGACGAAAAAGTAGGAGACGACGACCCCAACACGGTCTCCGGCTGGGTTATGGATAAGCTGGGCAAGATGCCCGAAAACGGCGACTCATTTACCTACAACACCTATCAAATCTCCGTAACTCAAATGGAGAACAGGCGCGTTGCAAAAATTATAGTAAAAATTTAGGCAAATACCCGAAAAATGTATTGACTAACCCGCGATTATATATTAAAATAGACTAAGAAAATATTTTATTAAGTATTTTTATTTTTAACATTTGGAGGTAATTAAAATGTTTGACAACATCCCTAAGGTAAAACTGGGAATTGTTGCGGTTAGCCGTGACTGTTTCCCTGAGTCTCTTTCGGTTTCAAGAAGAGAGGCGCTTATTAAAGCATATTCCGAAAAATTCGATGCATCGGAAATTTATGAGTGTCCCATATGTATTGTTGAGAGCGAAATCCACATGAAGCAAGCTCTTGCCGACATTAAGGAGCAGGGCTGCAACGCTCTGTGCGTATACCTGGGTAACTTCGGTCCCGAAATCTCTGAGACAATGCTGGCTCAGCAGTTTGACGGCCCCACAATGTTTGTGGCTGCTGCCGAGGAAAGCATCGGCTGCCTCTCTGATGACAGAGGCGACGCATACTGCGGAATGCTTAACGCAAGCTACAACTTAAAGCTCAGAGGCGTTACGGCTTACATACCCGAATATCCTGTCGGCACCGCTGAGGAATGCGCTCAGATGATTAACGAGTTTATTCCTATTGCAAAGGCTCTTATCGGTCTTAAGGACTTAAAGATTATTTCTTTCGGTCCCCGTCCTCTTAACTTTATGGCTTGTAACGCTCCTATTGCACAGCTTTATAAGCTCGGCGTTGAAATTGAAGAAAATTCAGAGCTGGATCTCTTTGAGGCTTTCAACAACCATGCGGGCGATGAGAGAATACCCGAAGTTGTTGCCGATATGGAGAAGGAACTGGGCGCAGGTAACATGAAGCCCGAGGTTCTTCCCAAGCTGGCTCAGTATGAGCTGACCCTCCTTGACTGGATTGAGGCTCACAAGGGTTCAAAGAGCTATGTTGCTATTGCCGGAAAGTGCTGGCCTGCATTCCAGACCCAGTTTGGATTTGTTCCCTGCTACGTAAACAGCCGTCTTACAGGCAGAGGTATCCCCGTATCCTGCGAGGTTGACATTTACGGCTGCCTCAGCGAGTATATCGGTACCTGTGTCAGCGGCGATGCAGTTACGCTTCTTGATATTAACAACTCTGTTCCCGCTGATATGTATGAGCAGGACATCAAGGGCAAGTTTGACTATACTCACAAGGATACATTCATGGGCTTCCACTGCGGAAACACATGTTCTTCAAAGCTCGCAGCTTGCTCGATGAAGTACCAGAAGATTATGGCAAGAAGTCTGCCTGTTGAGGTTACAAACGGAACTCTTGAGGGCGACATCGCTCCCGGCGATATTACGTTCTTCCGTCTCCAGAGCACGTCAGACTGCAAGCTGAGAGGCTATATCGCAAACGGCGAGGTTCTGCCTGTTGCAACACGTTCCTTCGGTTCAATCGGCGTATTTGCTATTCCCGAAATGGGTCGCTTCTATCGTCATGTTCTCATTGAGAAGAACTATCCTCACCATGGCGCTGTTGCATTCGGTCACCACGGCAAGGCTCTTTATGAAGTGTTTAAGTACTTAGGTGTTCCGGTTGATGAAATCGGTTACAATCAGCCTAAGGGCGTTAGATACCCCACAGAAAATCCCTGGGGCTAATCCAGGAACTTAAAAAGGCGGACGCGCGTCCGCCTTTTTGTGTGGTCAAAAGCATAAATTAACTTAAAATGCACGAAAAGACGGGGGTCAGCCCGTCTTTTCGTTTTGGGAAGAAATCTATTAATAATTATTGAAATTATTAAACAGTTTTATTTAACAGTAACGCCGTACACCAGAGTTCTGTTATTTGCTGTGGAAGCATCGTAAATCTTATAGGTTCCGGCGGTTTGTGCCGTATAGCTTACGCTATACGCCGCAAATCCACTGCGCTCACTTACGTTCTCGTCTACTGCAACCGCAGCTCCGGAGGGGTCAAATACTGTCATCTCCAAATCCTTAGCGCTGGTGACACCCGAATCAGAGCCGCAGTAGTAAACCGTTACTGATTGACCTGCCGTCAAAGGAATTTCGATTGTCAGCTTCTTGCTCTTTATCGCACCCGTGAAAGTGAGACCGTCCGTTGAGGTGACAGTCTGGACAACGGGAGCTCCGTTCTCATTGCCCTGCGTTGACAGAGTCATTGCTCCGTCAAACACACTAACTGCACCGTTCTTAAGAGTGAGAGCTTCCAAGGTCGAAAAGTCATAAAGCGTTGCTTCACCTGACGGATCCGGTGTTACAGCAGGAGTACTTGTGGGAGCTGCGGTTGGTGCCGACGGAGACACTCCCGATGCAGCAGCTTCTTTAGCTGCCGCAAGAGGAGTCAAGCCGTCAAGGTTATCCCAAATCATTACCTTAACCGTGTTATCAGCATTGCTCAACGTGTAGTCAAGACCGCTTATCTCACTGCCTGCCACATCATAGGTCTGCATATTCGCAAGAGTATTTGCCGCTGTATATTCAGCCACAATTAACTTGGCTGTTGAAGCGGTGCTTCCTGACTTAAGCTCAACGCTCAGTTTTCCGCTCTCACCAATGATTGCGCTGACGATTTCATAATCGCCGCTCGGTGCGGGAACTTCTGTAGGCATTGCCGTCGGAGTGTTTACAGGCTCCGGCGTGGATGTTGCCGTGGGCAGCGGAGTCGGAATATCTCCGCCGGCTTCATACTTAATGCAGTAGTATCCCGTGTTTGAATCAGAGTAAATCTTAACGTCAGTTCCCGCAGCAACCGCCATAGACAGCACCGGCAATTCTGTCGGCTCACTGCCTGTTGCAGCGAGGGTCAGAGTCTGCTTATTTGTGCCCTGAGCAATTGTCAATGTTGCACTCTTTGTTGATGAACCTGACCTTGCATAGACGGTAACCAAACCGTCCGCAACAGGATTAAACGAAAATGCCCTGTCTGTTGCACTGCCTGCAGCACCTGACTTAATCTGCCACGAGCTCTTATAGCCGTCAGTAAAGGTCTTTGAAGAAGCCTGATACTGTGCTTCCAAGGTTGATGAGGTCTTAAAGGACAATCCGCCGAAATCAGCAGCCGTTATAGATGAGCTTGTAATATTATATCTACCTGCTGTTGAAGATACAGGGAAGCGGCTTGTGTCAGGGTGCGTTCCTGTACTGTCGGTCACCGTAAAGGGAGCCAAGCCGAAATCCCATGTGTTCGGGTACGCCTGAATTGCAGGTGCAGCCGTGGGCTTAGGTGTCGCCGTGGGCGCATTGGGGTCAAAGGTAGGCTCTGTGGGCTTATCTGTAGGCATTGCTCCGCTTGTTGCAGGATATGTGCCTGCTGATGTATATGTGCCTTGAAGGGTTGTCTCATAAGCAACTAATGCGTTGCTAAGAGCAGTGTTACGGCTGTAGTCAGCATCATCAACAGTATCGTCAAATTCATAGTAGAAGTCTCCGCCCTGAACACGGCCGGCATATGCCTGAACAGTGTTCACAACCTGATCAAGAGGAAGCGGGTTATAGTCGTACATGGTTGCAGCTGTGTCAAAATTTGAGTATGAAGTTCCGCCTTTATAAGTTTTAACCGTATCGGGAACAACCTCATCTCTTGTTGTTGCCTTGTATGCGTCAAACTGCACCGGATCATCCTGATAAAAGACAATAGGTTTGGTCTGGTCACCCTCTATATATTCATTATTGAATTCCTTAATAATTCCGCCGGCTTCATTTGAGAAAGTTCCTGTGTTGCCGCCTGCAATATCGGTTCCCTGCTGAGAAATCATCATAGCATGAGTAACATTTCTGAACACATTGTTTTCAACAAATATGCTTGAACCCGTACACGCACCAACGCCATACTTAGAGATACCGTCATAGTAATTATTATATACGTGAACCTGGTCACCTCTTACACGGGGCATACGGGAATCGCAGTGGTCAAACCAGTTACCGTAGTATGTCATGTGATAACCCTTATTATTGTCAGCCGTCATGCCGCAAAGAGACACCTTTCCACAATCCCAGAAATGATTATAAGAAAAAGTACAGTAATCAGAACCGCTCTTTACATCAAGAGAACCGTCACCTTTCACTTTATCGCCGCTTCCTTGTTTGCCGTAGAATATATCACAGTTATGAACCCATGAATTGAATACATCTGTATCAAGGGAAATTCCATCTTCATCAAAAAGCATTACCGCAAGATTTCTCACTTCGATATTTTTGGAATCACGCAGCAAGAAAGACCAACCGGATGATGTTGCATCACTACCTATACCTTCAAAGGTAATATTTTCAGTTGACTTAAGCTGAAGAAAACCGTCACCGTTTATACCACTTGGCGCATCAACCTTGCCTATCATACGGATTGCAAGAGGTGTTGTCTCCGAGCTGTTTTTCTCACGAAGAGAAAGAATTTCACCAATACCTGTTCCCACATTTGGTTTGCCGTTTACCATAACGGTAAATGTTACAGTGTCCTTATTATTGTTATCAATATAGAGAACCTGAGCTCCGTCCTTAAGGGTTCCGTCCATTTTGTAGGCTCCTACTCCGTCACTGTTATAATAGGTGGAGTTGGGGTCAAAGGCAAATCCCTCTCTTATATGGGGCAGAACCGTCAGTTCCCCTGTCTCGGCTGAATAAGCCTCGGTTCCTCCCACAACTGCGGCAACCTTCATCATATAGGTTCCTGCAGCAAGACCAACCGCATCAGCGCGGTAGTGCGAACCATAGTAACGAACAAGCTCGTCATCAATCTTTGTGTATGTACCGCCAACAGGCTTTACATATACGTTGTAGCCGTCAACCGCCTCGGTATTTGTCCACTCAACGGCTGCCGTTTCGAGATTCCCAATCTCTTTTGTGATAGTAATTTGTGAACTGCTGAGCACAGCGTTGCCCGCAGCTTCGTCAGCGCTTACGGTTATAACACCTATGCCCGCAAGCAGCGAAACAATCATCCCTACGCTTAAAAGCCACGACACAGTTTTTCTAAGTCCGGTCATAAACCATTCCTCCTAAAAATAAGTTATAAAATTAAAATTAATAATTTACCCAAACCATGAACTGCCACTACACAGCACACCCTTATTATATAACGTAGAAATTACCAAATTCAAGTAGTTTTTGACAGTAAACAAATTTTCCTGTAAACTAAAACAATAAATTATGCCACACAATTCCATAGCAATTTTTGACCACTGTTTTTAATTTAAAATTAAATACTCTACGTAAATTTCGATATTTTTCAATGTCTTAATCAAACAACTTTTTGCACAGAGATAATATATTATTACAATATTTTATCTTTTCTTCAAAAAATTGTCAAATCACTCAATATAAGCCCTTATTCTAAAATTAACGCCGCACCTTTCAGCTATCTTTCGGCACTCCTCAATATCGCTGTCAGGCATGGTCTTATCAACCACCGTGAACGCCACCGTTTTGACGTATTTCTTAGCCTTTTTTGCGAAATCCTGAATTGCCTCAAAGGACGCCTCTCCGTATCTGCTTAGGCAAATTTCCTGATATTTTTGTGAGTTGGGAGCGTTAAGACTAATTGAAACAATATCTATAGCCCCCTCCATTTCAGGCGTAACATCTCTGTTGTTAATCAGGTTTGCCTGCCCGTTGGTGTTAATACGGATAACAACGTCCTCTTTCTTTTCTTTGAGCCATTTTGAGATTCGGATCATGTCGTCAAACCTTTCTGTCGGCTCGCCGAAGCCGCAGAACACAATTTCCTCATAGTCATCAAGATTTCGTGTCTCAAAATCCTCCTTAATCTCGTCAATAGTGGGTTCTCGGTCAAGCCAAAGGTTGTTTACCCCGTTTACATCATCATGCTTGTTCCTGACACAAAAGGTACAGGCATTAGAACAACGGTTTGTAATATTTACGTAAAGCGAGTTATAGTATTCATATGTTATTGTCATTATTAATCAAACCTTTCCTCATCAAATATTCCGCGTCATTTCTGAACTGGCTCATTGCCGTTTCTATCAGCTTCTCATGCTGCTTATTTCTAACGGACTCAACGTCCGAAACATTAATAATTCCGTTTACCGCCGGAGCGTCTTTTGCTTCCAAAATCAATGTGAAGACTGCTCCGCCGTCTTTCATGTTGGTAACCAAAATGCTGCCGCCCAGCTTATCGGCCAGAACTTGGCACACATACAGGCCATAACCCCTGAATTTCCTCATAGACCCTACGCTGCTTTCCCTTGCGGCAAGACGCACAGCTTCATAGATTTTATCAAGGTCAACGCCCACACCGTAATCTATAACAGAAATAGCTGCATAGTTTCCTTTGTTCAGTCTATTGAGTACAATATCTATTCTTTCATCTTTTGATTTACTATGTTTAATCGCGTTTGATATAAAATTCATCAATATATGAGTAACTAAATTCAGGTTAATATTGCAAAACGTGTCTTTTCTTATGGTGTCAACATAACCGATATTTTTACAATTTCTGACAGGCAAATAACTGTTAACGCTCTTATAAAAGCTGCGCATGAAATCGGAAATATTAATATTAACAAGTCGAAAATGTTTGCCCGCTCTAATGTTATCCAACTCATACAAATTCTGAAGCTTGAAATTAAACTCGCTGACTGAGTTGATTATTTTACACAAGGCGTCGAGACTGTCGCAGGACAAGTCTTCCTCCTTGATGATGTAGTTTACCAAGCCTTTAACATAGGAGGCGTTTTCATCCGCAAGCTTAGCAAGATAGGCAATGTCGGTATCCAAAAACATCACATCAGACTTCTTGAACTTTAAAATCAAATCCCTGTTCCTTATATTATCGGAAATATAGTCACGCAGCGCCTTTGTGGAAATCTTCCCCTTATCACCGATACAGTTAACCACGTCTTTCATAAAATCCCCTCCATTCAGTTAGGCAGAACCCCTGCCCTTAAATATATAATATCATAATATTTTATCAAGTTCAACATAAATTTTGCAAATTATGCCTGCTTAATTTAAATTTCTATAAAATTTATGAGATAATTTGTGAAAAATAACCTTGAAAAAAACCCACACAAGAAGTATAATATAATTCGTTGTAATGTACTGTTAATAAAGAAGGAGACAAATTATGGTAACTCTTGACAAGGTGTATCACGCTTCACATGTTCTTAAAGAAATAATCAGACCAACCGAGCTGATTAAGAGCAGACGCATTCCGACGGACTGCAACCTGTTTTTGAAAACCGAAAACCTCCAGGTAACCGGTTCCTTTAAGGTTAGAGGCGCATACTATAAAATATCCCAGCTTTCGGAGGAGGAAAAGAAAAAGGGCGTTATTGCCTGCTCCGCCGGCAACCACGCCCAGGGCGTTGCCCTTGCGGCGGCAAAGAACGGAATTAAAGCCAAAATTTATATTCCCGACGGGGCGCCAATCTCAAAGGTGGAGGCAACAAAGAGCTACGGCGCGGAGGTTTGCCTGGTTGAGGGTGTTTATGACGACGCATACGAAAAGGCTATAGCTCGTGTGGAAGAGACAGGGGCGACATTTATTCACCCCTTTGACGACGATATGGTGATTGCCGGGCAGGGCTCAATCGGTCTTGAAATAATCGACCAGCTTCCCGATGTGGACGCTGTTGTTGTGCCTGTAGGAGGCGGCGGACTTATCAGCGGCGTTGGGTTTGCCTTAAAATCCCTCAACCCCGACATAAAGATTTACGGAGTTCAGTCAGAAGGCGCTGCCTCAATGAAAAACTCAATTAACGACAATAAAATCGAGACCCTGAGTAATGTCCACACTATAGCCGACGGTATCGCCGTTAAGACACCCGGAGACACTACCTTTGAGATGTGCCAAAAATATGTTGACGACATCGTAACCGTTACGGACGATGAAATCTCAACGGCTATTCTTGAGCTTATTGAAAGGGAAAAGATTATTGCAGAGGGCGCGGGGGCAACCTCTGTGGCGGCGGCTATGTTTGACAAGCTGCCTATCAAGGGTAAGAATGTTGTGTGCCTTGTTTCGGGCGGAAACATAGACGTTACCATTCTGTCAAGAGTAATCAACAGAGGTCTGCAAAAGACAGGCAGACTGGCGGAGCTGGTTATCGAGCTTACGGATAAGCCCGGTCAGCTGCTGGCTGTCTCAAAAATCATCTCGTCCTACGGCGCGAATGTTGTATCTCTTGAACATAACCGAGCTGATGAGAGACTTGACATTAACGACTGCGTTTTAAGAATGTCAATTGAGACCAGAAATCAGGAACATCTAAACGAAATCAAAGACGCTATAGTTAAAAGCGGATTTAAAATCAGATAAAATATAGGAGGCATAACTATGCAAAAAATTCACACAAACAACGCTCCTGAGGCAATCGGGCCGTACTCCCAAGCCATTGAGGTAAACGGAATGGTTTTTACCTCGGGACAAATCGCAATAAACCCCAAAAGCGGCAATATTGAAGCCTCGGACATTTCGGGGCAGACCAAGCAGGTTATGGAAAATCTGACTGCCGTTCTTTCAGAGGCGGGAACATCAATGGACAAGGCGGTAAAAACTGTCTGCTTCTTAGCTGACATGGGAGATTTTGCAGAGTTTAACTCGATTTACGGGGAGTACTTCACGTCAAAACCTGCACGTTCATGCGTAGCTGCAAAGGAGCTGCCAAAGGGAGCCCTCGTAGAAGTTGAAGTTATTGCCGTAAAATAGCCAAAAGCATAAATAACCTAAACACAAACTAAAGCCAACGCCGCAGTGGGCGCTGGCTTTTTGCTTTATATTTTATTTGCTCAGCGGCGACATATTTTCGGCGTTATCCCAGATATACGCCTTTGCTGTGTCTCCCTCACCTATTGCAAGGTTAAAGCCCGAGACGTTCAAACCGCCGTCTGTTACGCTGCTCACATCTACCGTCTTAGTTTCGTAATCCTTTACAGCTCCCTCACTGTCGTAAACTGCGGCTATCACCATAAAGGCTCCCTCCGGCAAATAGTTTACATCGGCGGTAACCGTTGTTATAACTCCGCCTTCATTAACGGTCTCGACATTTGCAAAGGGCAAGTCGCTGACGGTAACCGTGAAAGTCTCGCTCAGCCCGTTGTCTGTTATTGCGGTAATCTCTGCGGTTCCCATTCCCACCGCCTTTATAAGAGCGGACGCGCTTCCGTCAGAGACGGGCATTGCTCTGTCGTCCACCATGGCAACGCTCTGATTTGATGAGATAAACGCCACAAGGGACGTGGTATTTACAGGAGCCGCATCTACGGTAAGTCTTGCGCTGTCACCTACTGCCAGACGGATTTCCTTTTTGGATGAGGCGTTAATGCTTGTTGCCGGTATTACATCGGCGGGAACATCCTCAGTAAATTTCATATTCTCCAGAGTGAACACTATCTCAATCCTTGTTGGATTGGTGACGGTTGTAAAGTTTACCGTGTGATTTGAGGTTGTAACCTCCTTTACCGCCGAACCATCCCAGCCGTTAATGGGGTCGTTGGTGTCAAATATTCCGCTTTCTTTTATGGCTGACTTAAAGCCTGTATTGGTTATGGTCAGAGGCGTTCCGTCAACCGTGATTGAGTCATAGCGTATATTACAGCTGTCAAGAGGCGACTTAGCGGCGTTTCCGTTTGTAACATCATTATCCTTAATATAAATCGAAGTCAGGTTGTTAAGATAGCTTATTCCCGCAGCCTTTGCCTTGTCGGACAGGTCTGTGGTCGTGTCAAAGGTCAGGGTATACTGTCCGTCTCCCGTTACCGTGATAGGAACTCCGACCTCGTTTGCCGCATACTTTGAGTCGTTATAATACACGTTTGCCGCAATCTCCAGCTTATCCTCTTTCTCTGCCGTCTTAACCGTTACGGGAACTGTTTTTGTAAGACCGCTTGAAGCCGTCACGGTTATATAGGCTGTTCCCTCAGAAATTCCCACAATCTTGCCCAGTCGGTTTACCGTGGCAATCTGCGGATTTGACGATGAGTATATCAGGGCGTCGCCTGAATTTGAGGGCTCCGCTGAAACATTCATCTGAACATACTTGCCCTTTATAACGCTGTAGCTCTCACTATCGGTGTTAATTGCCGTCACAGGGTTTTCGGACGCCTTGGGCAGAACAGTCACCTTTATTTGCGTTTCGGTTGAACCGCTCTGAGAAAAGGCGGTTACCGTTGTTGTGCCTATCTTATTGCCCTGAATAATTCCGCGGGTAACAGTTGCAATAGAATCATCGGCGGACTTCCACAGAACAACATCGTTTGAATTGGAGGGCGCAACCGAAGTTGAAACCGTTACGCTTCCGCCGTATTCGATTACTACCTCTGTGCTGTCGGGAGTAATCTCTGTTATCTCTGTTACCGTTGGATTTGACGCTATGTCTGACATATCAAAGTTCTTGTTCTTGGATGTGGCGGGCAGGTACATTCCGCGCATCATAGCGTCTGTTATGCTCTTAAACAAGGGCTTATTCTCATTCCTGTTCCATATTGTATAAGTACCCGTTTCATATATATCCGAGGTGTTGCAGCCCTGATCCCATACGCAGGGCACAGTGTTGCCCACCTGACCCGCTCTGGCGGCACATTCAAAATAATATGCTCTGCCTATATCATTAAATCCGCTGGGATTACTTGCGTACTTTCTGTTTTTGGTTCCGTACTCGCCCAAAATTATGGGAATATTCTTAAACTTCTTATAGGACTGATTTACAACATCAACCAAATCCTTAGCATCAGTCCAGGTGTATGTATCCTGATTGGTTTTCTTATAAATATGCTGGGCAAACATGAGGCGATTACTGCTGTTATAGCTGTCTGTGGGCAGGGCAAAGCCGTAGCTCGTTCCCCTGTTTGCATAGTGGGACACAGATGCAAGCCAACGCTTGGTATTATTTGAACCTGTCGAGCGGACAACGTTTACAAAAATCTGATTCAGATTCATGATTATAGGCGTGTCATATTCCTGGGCGGCAGCCGAGTTCTTATCGTCTCCCTCCATGCAGGTCAGCTCATTTGCCGACTCGAATATGAGGTGCTCGTCATAGTCCTTAAACTTCTCGGCAATATTCCTCCAAACACATTCAAACTTTTCGTACACAGCGTCAATATCGTCCGCTGCCACTCTCAGCCAGCCGTCCTGCTCGGCTCCGTCATGGTGGACGTTGATTATGGTATACATATCCATCTCGGTGCAGTAGTCAACAATATCCTGAACCCTGTTTATCCATGCGTCATTGATTGCATAGCCGTTTTCATCGTCAATCATGTCACCCCATGTTACGGGGACACGGATAGTATTAAATCCCGCGTCATGGATAGCCTTAATCATCTCTCTCGTTGTAACAGCGCTCTGCCATGCTGTCTCAGAGGGGTGGAATCCTGTGTGACCGTCCATAGTGTTGCCCAAATTCCAGCCAACACCCATTTCGTACACGGTGTCGGTACCCGACAGAACTCTGAACTCCAACGGGTTACCCGGGTCATCGCTGTCAACAAACAGCAGCTTTGCCTTTGCCTTCTCAAGGTCATTGCGCGCCGTCTTGTATGTTTTGTCTGTTGCAGTCTCATTTTCATAGACGCCCTTTGCCGTATCAATTGCGCTTAAAAACGTGTTCCACGAAGCAGGCTGATACTTGCTCGGATTTAACGCCTCGCAGTAGTCAATAGACCTTTTGAGCCACTTTCTCTCGGTCATCTCCTCTGCCTCCGGCGCAAGGTAATCATACCCCGTAATCGTAGCTTCATATCCCGAATTTTCAACAAAGGAAATGTTAATTCCCATAAAAGCTCCGCTGCTGAGAGAGTTCTTTATATCCGTAACGGCAACATACGCAGTGTAGACACCGTTATCCAAAATCGAATTACCGATTGTGATAAAGTTGTCGTCCCAGCCGCCCCATTCACTGTTAAAGGGCTGAATTGTAAAAATATTAGTCTCATCGGTAACCGTTCCCGTTACGGTATAGGTCACCTTTATGTAGTCACTGCTTAAATATGCAGAATCCCTGACGGTCTGGATATAGCCGTCAAAACCGTCGCTTGTAACACAGTCGCTTGTGCTCACAACCTTTTCAAGAACAGACGTCGCCACCATTCCGTCCCACGGGTTTTCCGCAACTGCAACGCTAAAGCACGACATGGCAAAAATCACGACCAAAGCCAGTGCAACAACTCTTTTAATCTTCATAAAACAACCTCCGCTTCATAAATAATTCTGTTCGAAATTTGACCCACCGCCGCCAAGGCAGGGACATCTATGATTAGATTATATATTAATATATGGCAAAATACAAGTACTTTTATTGACATATATTACTCAAATATAGTTTTATTGCCAAAATAAAAGGAGGCTTGCGCCTCCCCTGATCTTACTCGTCCTTAACTCTGTAGCGAGAAAGTATTTCTTCTCTGAAGAAAAATGTTATTGACCAAAGCGCCCCAAGACCTACAAGAGTATAAATAATTCTGCTTATAACGCTCATGGAGCCGAATAAAAACGCCACCAGGTCAAACCCGAAAATCCCTATAAGCCCCCAGTTTATGCCGCCGATAATTACTAAAATCAATGCAATAATATCCATAAGTGCTCTCCTTTATATAAATTAATATATGAATATTATTGACGGAAATTTTTATTTTATTCAAAAAATATCCCGACCGAAAACGGTCGGGATACAACTTGCTACTTATCCTCTTTGGGCTTATGGCACATATTCGCCATTCCGCAGGTCGAGCAGCCGCAGCCGCATGAGGTTTTGCCTTGTTTTTTGTTTTTAATCAATTTAAACAGTATAAGCGCCACAATTCCCGCCAGTATTACACTGATTATTACAGTTGCTAACATATTAAATCACCAACCTTAAACATCCAAAACCTTGTTCAGGCGCACATTTTCACGCTGTGGACGAACCAACAGATATATAAATGCGATCACTAACAAAATTGCAACAATTACGCCAAAGCCAAAGCCGCCTGTAAACAAGCTCCAAATTTGATATACGCACAGAGAAACGGCATATGCAAACACTGTCTGATAACCGATTGCAAACCAAGTCCACTTTGCACTGTTCATCTCTCTCTTTATGGCGCCGATTGCCGCAAAGCATGGTGCGCACAAAAGATTAAATACCAGGAATGAGTATGCTGCCGCAGTGGTAAAGCTGCCCGCAAGGGTTCCCCAAATTTCCGCGCCGTCCTCTGCTACTTCTGCAAAGCCGTACAAAATTCCGAAGGTACCTACAACGTTTTCTTTTGCAATTAAGCCTGTTACAGCCGCAACCGCCGCTTTCCAGTCGCCCCAGCCGAGAGGTGCAAACAGAGGAGCGATTACGCCGCCTATAGCCGCAAGAATTGAGTTGTTTAAATCCTCAACCATGCCGAAGCTTCCGTCCTCAAAGCCAAATCCCTGGAGGAACCAAAGAACAATCGTTGAGAGCAGAATAATTGTTCCCGCCTTTTTGATAAATGACCAGCCGCGCTCCCACATGCTTCTGAGTACATTTCCCACAGTGGGCATATGGTATGCGGGCAGCTCCATTACAAAAGGCGCTGCGTCTCCGGCAAACATTTTCGTCTTTTTAAGAATTATACCGGAAACAATTATCGCCGCAATTCCCACAAAGTACGCGCTGGGCGCAACCCACCACGCACCTCCGAAAATCGCTCCCGCTATCAGAGCTATAATCGGCAGCTTAGCGCCGCAGGGAATAAAGGTCGTGGTCATAATCGTCATTCTTCTGTCACGTTCATTCTCAATGGTTCTGGAAGCCATAACACCGGGGACTCCGCAGCCTGTACCCACAAGCATAGGAATAAATGATTTTCCCGAAAGTCCGAATTTTCTGAAAATTCTGTCCATTATAAAGGCAATACGTGCCATATATCCGCAAGCTTCCAAAAACGCCAGGAATATAAACAGAACCAGCATCTGAGGCACAAAGCCCAGAACAGCTCCGACACCCGCAACAATACCGTCTAAAATTAAGCTGTTCAGCCATTCCGCCGAACCCATAGCTTCAAGAGCACTCTCCAGCAGCACCGGTATGCCGGGAACCCAAATTCCGTAATCAGCGGGGTCAGGCTCCTCGGGGAGCATGTCGTCCATTACACCATCCGAAATCTCACCCGATTCAACAAGAGCCTCGATTTCCGCAACCTGCGCCTCATATTCCTCAGACGCCTGTTCATATGCCGCTGTGCCTATGCCGAACAAGTGCCATCCGTCACCGAAAACACCGTCATTTGCCCAGTCTGTCGCCCAAGTTCCCACAGTGGTTACCGAAACGAAGTATACGATAAACATAACTACTGCGAAAATCGGAAGCGCAAGCCATCTGTTTGTAACAACTCTGTCAATTTTGTCAGAGGTGCTAAGCTTCTTCTTGCTTCCCTTTTTATAGCAGCCGCCGATAATCGAAGAAATATAAGTATACCTCTCGTTGGTAATAATGCTCTCCGCATCATCGTCCAAATCCTTTTCAGCCTTTTTAACAATATCCGAAATATTCGGAACCTTCTTTAGCTGCTCGGCAATCTTCTCATCACCCTCAAAGAGCTTTATCGCAAAAAATTTCTTCTGCTCATCGGGGACAGTATTGCCCAGTCTTTCCTCAATATCAGATATGTATTTCTCAACCTCGGCGCTAAATTCATGAACAGGCTTCGAGCCTTTGCCGTTCGCAAGCTGAACCGCCTTATCCGCCGCCTCTTTAACGCCGCTGCCCTTTAATGCCGAAATGGGAACAACCTCACAGCCCAAGCTCTTTCCGAGCTTTGAGAAGTTAATACTGTCGCCGTTCTTTGCAACAACATCCATCATGTTAACCGCAACAACCACCGGTATACCCAGCTCTGCAAGCTGTGTTGTAAGATACAGGTTTCTTTCAATATTGCTTCCGTCAACAATGTTAAGTATAACGTCCGGTCTTTGATTAATCAAATAATTCCTTGCAATAATCTCCTCCGGAGAGTAAGGCGACAGCGAATAAATACCGGGAAGATCCATAACCACAACATCTTTATTCCCCTTGAGTCTGCCCTCTTTCTTTTCCACAGTTACTCCCGGCCAGTTCCCCACAAACTGATTTGAACCGGTCAACGCATTAAACAGCGTTGTCTTGCCTGAATTAGGATTTCCGGCAAGCGCTATCCGTATAGACATATCATAACCTCCTATATAAGTTAGTTTGCGCTAACTTGAATTTAAAAAAATTAGTTCACTTTAATCATTTGCGCGTCAGCTTTTCTGATAGACAATTCATATCCGCGCACAGTAACCTCAATAGGATCGCCCAGAGGTGCAACCTTGCGAACATACACATCTGTGCCTTTTGTAATCCCCATGTCCATTATTCTGCGCTTAACTGCGCCTTCGCCTTCAAGCTTTGTAACAGTAACCGTTTCACCGATTTTTGTGTCTTTAAGCGTGCTCATCCCATAACTTCCTTTCCTAAATTTTTAAACCATTATTCTGTTTGCCATGATTTTGTCAATCGCAACACGAGTGTCCTTAACATTAACAATTATGTTGCCCGCAAGCTCTGACACAACAGAAATTTCGGAACCCTCAACAAAGCCCAAATTCTCAAGAAATCTCTTTGTTTCGTCTTTTCCGCTGATCTTGATTATTTTTCTTTCTTCTCCAACACTTAGCATAGATAAAGGCATCATCACAACCTCCTATTTTAAGGTTAGCTCTCGCTAACTACATGAGTTAGTTTAACATAACTAACCTCCATTGTCAAGATAATTTCTTCATTTTTTCATTTTTGTTGTTTATTACCAAAACTCACAGTCTCTATACCAAATTATATAGGCAAAGTTTGGTTAATATTATTCAAATCTTTAATTGTAAACAATCACCACTCCCGCCTAAAATCATATAATATATTACCTCTACAAATAAAATTTAAGGAGTGATGATTGTGGAAGAAAAACAATCAATGTATGTAGGAACATGTCTATCATGTGTAAACAGCAGTTCAACTGCTTGCGTACCCATTAAAATATGTCCATTCGCCGACACTGAAACAATTTCAATCGAGTGCTGCGGCTCGCCTGTTATAAGAGAAAGCTGCGACGACTGCCGCGGAACGATAAACGGACGTAATGAATTTACGGTATCGCAAAATATAATGGTAAGTATTCCGATTGTTTTCGGTGCTGACGTGGTTGTAGGAGACACATATGTCCAAAACGGGCAAACAACCGTTTCAACAGACGGAAGCTGCTGCTCATGCACCGCCGATGTTGAGGCTTTAACGGATAAAACCGAAAGCACAGAACAGAAATGATATTTGCGCCCCGTTTCGGACTTTGCGGTTCAGCGGGGCACTTTTTGTAAAGGAGATTTATGTATGGTGACTTATATTATAATAGCCGCCGCGGCCGTGCTGTTAGCCTTAGGAATTGTACTTTATATTCGGCATAAATCCTTTAAGCCCAATCCGAATAAGTCAGAGCAGCTCGAAGAACTAAACAACGATCTGCAGCCGGCGGGCTTTGCATATAATTTCAAGGAGGATTACTTCTATTCCCTAAAAGATTGCTGGCAGCGGCAAGCCGGCTATTGCAGGCTGTATGACGAGGGTTCGCCCTTATTTAATATGGAAATGGACTGCGAGCCTATCACCTTTTCATATAATGGAAAGCGCTGGCTGATCGAGTTATGGAAAGGGCAATACGGAATTACAACCGGTGCGGAAATCGGCATTTATAACACAACGAGAGAAGATGTTCACTCAGATAAATTTACGGGAACATTTTATCAAGCAATTGATGACAACGAGCAGCTTGGGCTTTCATTCATCCTATATAAAAACGGGAAAAAGCTGCTGCAGCGCAGAGAACAGCACTGGTGGCTGACCGCATTTAAGCTTGGCGAGTTTTCGGAGAAAAGCTCCCTGACCATGAATGCGAAAATCAAATTCCCAAATCGGCAAATGTGCAGCGCATTTGTACAAGGGCTTATTAAAGCCGGATACGTCTCAAAAGAGTTTAAAGTAAGGTTTAAAACCGTAACAATCAAGTATACAAAGCCCCACACTCCACAGCCTATTTCCCAGCAGGGAGTTCAAGAGAGATTAGTACAGGAAACGAACAAGTCAAACTGCAATATTTTTAAGATTGCAACGGCTAAATATTCCGACACAATGGATAAGCTGGAGTATATAAAGTCATTCGTTCCCGAGCTGTATGATTTTATGATAAACTCTCTGTACGGAAAAGAATTTTTCAAGGCATTCGAGTGGTTGTTTAAGCCTAACCATAAGGATAAACCGTTAGAGCCGCCGCACCATGAGACGCCCCATGACTGTAACAAAATTTGCAGGAGAGTGTGCAGGCTTCACTGCGAAAGGCTTAGGCAAGGTATGAGCTGCTGCGGGGAGGACATGAAGTAATGTCTGTCTCAAAAAGGATTGACAAAGCTTTAAACGCCGCCCAAACAATCCCCTTTGACCAACAGTCGAAATTCGTTATAATGAGCGACTGTCACAGAGGTCAGGGCAACACGGGAGACAATTTTCTGTCAAACCAAATCCTCCAATATGCCGCCCTCGAGTATTATTATAAAAAAGACTTCACCTATATAGAAATAGGCGACGGTGATGAATTATGGGAAAACAGAAAAATTCAACCTATCATTACTGTCCACGGTGAAATTTTCAGGATTATGTCCGATTTTTATTTAAGGGGCAGAATGCATATGCTCTACGGCAACCACGACATAATTAAACGCCGCAGGAGAGTTGCAGAAAGAGAATTCAGGGATTTTTATTGTAACGACGCCGAGTGCAAACGCCCCCTATTTCCGGGAATTAAAATAAACGAGAGCATTGTTTTAAAGGATGTCCAAAGCGGGAAGAAAATACTTCTTATCCACGGGCATCAGGGCAGCTTTTTAAACGATACCATATGGCCCGTGGCGCGTTTTCTGGTGCGATATGTCTGGAAGCCTCTGGAAATTGTCGGATTTACCGCTCCCACAGGCGCGGCACGAACCCACAAAAAGAAAGAGACAATAGAAAAGAAGCTTGCGGACTACGCAAATTCCCGCCGAATTATGTTGATTGCAGGGCACACACATCGACCTGCCTACCCCGACCCCGGAGAAGGACTTTATTTTAACGACGGCAGCTGCGTCCACCCAAAGACCATAACAGCAATAGAGATTAACAACTGTGAAATCAGCCTTGTTAAATGGTCGGTTTCCGCAAGAAAGGATATGAGCCTTTACGTGGAGCGAAAGGTTCTTGAAGGCCCAAATAAAATAACAGATTTCTATTAAGCATAAAAAGCTCCCTCGGCTGCATAAGCTTCCGAGGGAGCTATAAATCAAGCTCAGATATGGTTTATCATGGATGCAAGATAACCTGCCCCAAAACCGTTATCTATATTAACAACGCTTACCCCGCTTGAACAGGAATTGAGCATTGACAGCAGTGCGGACAAGCCGCCGAAAGACGCGCCGTAGCCTACGCTTGTGGGGACAGCAATCACAGGGCAGTCCGCAAGTCCGCCTACAACGCTTGCCAAAGCGCCCTCCATTCCCGCAACAGCAATAATCACCTTTGCCTTCATAATTTCCTCAGAGTGGGCAAGCAGTCTGTGTATTCCAGCAACTCCTACATCATAAAGCCTATTAATCCTGTTCCCAAGTGCTTCAGCGGTCACTGCCGCCTCCTCTGCTACCGGAATATCGCTTGTGCCGCCTGTAGCTATAACAATTTCCGTTTCTATATCCGGAACAGGCTTCTCGCCGATAATCCCAATGCGCCCTACATCGTGATATTCAATATCCAATTTACTCTTTATAATATCGGCTGCCCTTCTGTCCAACCTGGTAATCAATACTGTTTTCTGACCGTGCTCAACCATATTGGACGCGATCTTTATAATCTGCTCCGCCGTCTTTCCCTCTCCGTATATTATTTCGGGAACGCCCTGACGTACACCTCTGTGATAGTCAACCTTGGCAAATCCCAAATCCTCAAAGGGCTCTGTTTTAATTTTGAGCATTGCCTCGTCAATTGATATTTCACCTAAAGCAACCCTTTTCAGCATTTCCTTTAATTTATCGCCTTCCATTTTGTCACCTCCGACTGTACACTACAAAAACATTCTTTAATCAGCAGGTCGATTATATCACGTTTTCGCGGATATTTCAATCTCAATAAAAATTTTTGGCATAATTTTAAAAAATTTTTAAATTTGGGCTTGACAAATCCAATTTAATGTAGTAGAATATACAAGTCATGCGGATATGGCGGAATTGGCAGACGCGCATGGTTCAGGTCCATGTGAAAGCAATTTCATGGAGGTTCAAGTCCTCTTATCCGCACCACGTCGCGGCGAGCCTTTAGGCTTGCCGCGTTTTCTTTGCAGAAAACACGGCTACGCTTATCAGGCTGCCGCTCCTTTTTCCCAAAAAACCTTCGGTTTTTCGGGAGCCCTATTCTTTATTTTTCAAAGTTCGCTTTGCTTCGACTGCTCCCTTGCTTCTCCTTTTTCGCAAAAAATCTGTCGCTTTTTTGCGAGTTTGCGCCTGCGGCGCTTTTTTATTTTGGAGCCTTTAGGCTTGCCGCGTTTTCTTTGCAGAAAACACGGCTGCGCTTGTCATAAAGCGTTTTTTCAAGTGTTTTTTTGAGTTATTAACGCAAGGCATGGAAACAGGCGGGAAGAACAGGCACACACCGCGCTCTGTAACGCTTTAGAAGCCGTTTTTTGAGGTAGGCAGTATAAAACCTTGCCTTGTCGGTTTTCGTACCCGCAACGTCTTGAAAATCAAATACTTTTCAAACCCTGTTGCATAACATTCCATTCTGTTCCTTGGGAGAGGTCGGGGGGCGCGGGGGCAGAGCCACCGCAAAACCTAACAGCAGTCCGCAAAGTAGTGTAGACGGTTTTGCCGTTAGAATTGGGCGAAAGGCATATTGTTTTTGGCGGTTGAGTATGGTATAATTTTTTCAATACAGAACGACAAATCGGAATTTGAGGGGAGATATAGGAATGAAATTTGTATATACTAACGGTGGCAACTCTGATTTTATCAAACTATGCCATAGTTTAGATAATTTTCTAAACGAACTTGTTGGCGGTGAAGAAAACAGAGCGGAATATATTCCGTATAATCAGCTTGATGACATTCATGACGTAATTGTTGCGTATGATGATGATATTCCGGTTGGAATTGCCGGTTTCAAAAAATACGATGATGAATGTGCCGAAGTAAAACGTGTCTTTATAAAACAAGAGTATAGGGGCAGAGGAATTTCAAATAAATTAATGGAACTGTTAGAGAAGGCTGCAAGGGAAAAGGGATACCACTATCTAATTTTGGAATCTGGTGAACCACTTATTGCAGCAATGGCACTTTATAGGAAAATAGGATATAAAGTCATTCCGAATTATGGTCAATATAAAGATATGCCCGATTCTATTTGTATGAAAAAGAAATTATAAAAT
>CATWQA010000037.1 GCA_958352815.1 uncultured Eubacteriales bacterium | reverse complement strand
GGAACGGACTTTGCTCCGTTCCGATTTTTGTTTACACAAAAATCAGTCACCCGCTTCGTCGTTCCTCCTTATTCCCAAAAAGCCTTGCGACTTTTCGGGAGCCCTGTTTTTAATTATGCAAAGTTCGCTTTGCTTCGACTTTCTTTTTTCAAAAAAAGTCTACGCCTGCTCCCTTGCTTCTCCTCTTTCCCAAAAAGTTTTGCGACTTTTCGGGAGTCAGTTTAGTTTCTTACACGATTTTTACACGATTTTGTATGATACAGTTCCGATAAAAATTAATTAAATAATATTAGCTTAAATTAAAATGTCAGTCAAATGTCAGTCAATTTAAAAGACAAAAAATCAGAGACCGATTAAGTCTCTGATTTGGAGTTTGCGGATATATAATCTTTTACAAAGGTGTGAATAAGGTTATATATCGTGTCGCCGTTACTTTTAACTATGCTTTTGAAATTTTCGTATTCATCAGCGTCAAACCAAACTCTAAGCTGCTTTTTCGGAGGGAATCAATTATTCCCCTAAATACTCTTTGATTGCATTTCTGATAAATTTGGATTTTCCCATATCATCAATACCTCATCAGAGGCTTGAAAAGCTCTTTTTCTTTTGTTATACAATTTATGTACGCATATGTAAAGAGCTTTAGAAAAATTTATTCTATGGTACAACGAAAATAGTTCTGTTAATAACATATGCTTAAACGGTATATATGTTTATTCAATATAAGTATTTGATATTGCGGAAGTTATATGGTAAAATACAGGTATAAAGCTTCTAAATGAATTGTTCATTGAAAGGAATGGTAGTAGTGACTGTTTTTAAAAACGAAGTGCACGATGAAGAACGTGCGTTTTACGGAGTGAAAGACGCGGTTATTGACGGCTGCAAATTTCAAGGACCTGCTGACGGAGAGTCCGCGTTTAAGGAAACGGGTAATCTCACCGTTAAGAACTGCGAATTTCTTTTGAGATACCCTCTGTGGCATAATTCCGACAGTGTTATCGATAATTGCAGAATGACCGAAACCTGCCGCGCCGCATTGTGGTACGACAAAAATACAGTGATAAAAAATTCTGTTCTCGGGGGAATTAAGGCCGTCCGTGAATGCGACAATACCGAAATACACGGAACGAAAATAAATTCCACAGAGTTTGGCTGGTTTTGCCGCTGCCTCACTATGCTTGATTGCGAATTAAATTCGGAGTACCCATTTTTACATACCTCGGATATACGTCTTGACAACTTCAGATTGAAAGGAAAGTACTCGTTTCAGTATACAGAAAACGTGGAAATACGAAACAGCGTTTTAGATACAAAGGATGCATTTTGGCACGGGAAAAACATAACTGTTTATGACAGCGTGGTTAAGGGAGAATACCTTGGCTGGTATTCGGAAAATGTGAAGTTTGTACGCTGTAAAATCATAGGAACGCAACCTCTTTGCTATTGCAAAAATCTCGTGCTTGAGGACTGCGAAATGATCAATTGCGATTTGTCCTTTGAGCGGAGCGATGTGAACGCAAGTATAAAGGGCGGCATAACAAGCGTTAAAAATCCCAAGAGCGGGCGTATCGCTGCCGACTGCATAGGTGAATTGATTGCGGACGAATATGCACAGGGCAGCAGTTGCGAGATTATTGTGAAATCAAAGGGGGAATGCAGCGGAGCGCAGCTGAAAAAATGCGCATGTTATTAAAAACAGAGGGGCGCTGAATTCAGCGTCCCCCTTTGATGTTTTTAAACAGATTGTATTATTTCTTTTAGCTTTTCCAGAAATGCCGCCGCTGCCTTCGACAGTACGGAGTACTTCTTCCACGCTATTTTAAGCTCTGATTCCACAGGTGGATGCAGAGGCCTGAAGCACAGAGGACTGTTTTCGGAAGTATTTACGAGCTTGTCAAAGCTTAATGTATAACCGAGGCCCTCTTCTGTCATTTTTGCAGCATTATAAAGCAAATTATATGTGGCAACCACATTGAGTTTTTCAAAATCCTTTTTCATCCACTTGCCGATAGGTGATTCGCGCAGCACTTTTCGGGAATAAATAATAGGCACATTTTTTAAATCCTGCGGTGTAATATATTCTTTTTCGGCAAGAGGTGCGTCGCGGCGCATAATCAATCCCCAAGTATCCTTGAGCGGCATTGTAAAATAATCGTATTTCGAGGCGTCCACGTTGGTGTATAACAAACCAAAATCAAGAATACCGTTGTCCAGCTTTTCGATAACGTCCTCAGAGTCACCGCTGAATATGTGATAGTGTACATCGGGGTGTTCTTGCTGAACTGCCTTTGAGGCTTTTGCAATGAGCTTTATTGTGTCGGTTTCGCCTGCGCCTATATACACATCGCCGCTTATGTCTCTGTCAGACAGAGCAATTTCAGATTCGGTTTTATCTACAAGATTTAAAATCTCCTCAGCACGTTTTCTTAAAATTGAGCCTTCCTCAGTCAGAGCAATTTTTTTGTTACTGCGGATAATCAGCTTTTTTCCGAGCTCGTCCTCTAAATCCATAAGCTGGCGCGACAGGGTAGGCTGGGTAATGTGCAGGCTGTCGGCGGCTTTTGATATGCTTTCTTTTTGTGCAATTGCGAGGAAATAGCGCAAAACTCTTAATTCCATAAGGCTCCTCCTAAATTTTGATTTACAATAAGTATAGCGTTTTAGATTATGCTTGTCAAGCATAAAAGGTCATACAATATAAGTATTTGACATTTATAATGTCACGGTTTAAAATAGTAGATAAGAGAAAGAAATCAACAATGCTTAATCTACAGTTAGGTTATGTGCAGTAATGTCAAGGTGCAGTGAGATTATTTAGACAGGAGGATCAATGATGAAAAAGATAGTTTCGGTTATATTCGTGCTCATGTTCTCGCTGTTGTTTACGGCTTCATGCAGGGCGGCAGAGTATACGGCTTCAATTAGTATTGAGGGGACAGCGGCGACCGTAACGGGTGCGCCGCCGAACAGCACGCTGATAGCGGCGTTTTATGACGGCGGAGCATTGACCGGGATAGAGCTGGAAAGAGGAAGCGGGACAATAACTGTGGATTTTTCCGACAAGCTGCCCGGAGCCGACAGGGTAAAGGTGTTTTTATGGGATATGGAAAATATATATCCCCTATGTCCCGCGAAAGAGATAGAGGGAGGTGAAATTGTGGAAAATACGCCTGCACCGACAGAGACCACAGAGCCTGAAAATTACGATACCTTATATATCCGTGCCAACGGCAACACAATTCGGGCAAGGCTTGAGGATAACGAAAGCGCGGCAGCTCTTGTAGAAATTTTGAAGGAGCACGACGTGGTTATTGATATGAGCGATTACGGCGGCTTTGAAAAGGTCGGTTCATTCGGCTTCAGCCTGCCGAGAAATGATACGCAGATTACAACCGAGCCCGGCGATATTATACTGTACAGCGGCAATCAGCTTACCATACATTACGGAAACAATTCATGGAGCTATACAAGACTTGCAAAGGTTGAGAACATGACGGGAACGGAGCTCAGAGCAGCCTTGGGCAGCGGCGACGTCACTGTTACACTCTCTTTGAAATAAAATTAATATATAAAAGGCATACTTCAAATTGAAATCTCAGGCAAAAGCAATAAAACGGCGTAGATTTTGGTCTACGCCGTTTTGCATTAGCAGTTTTATTAAAAATCTACTTCCGTGCCATAGAAGGTGCAGTTGAACAGCTTTTCCATCTGCTCCGGAGTAATGGCTCTCGGATTTGAACCCGTGCAGGCGTCGCCGACGGCAAGCACTGCTATTGTTGCAACCTTTTCCTTAAACTCGTCCTCGTTTACGCCGAACTCCTGTATCGTCTTAGGAATACCGAGCACACGGTTAAACTCCTCGATTTTTGCGATAAGAGCATTCACCTGTGCCTTTTCCGATGTTCCGCCAAGACCGATGCGTCTTGCGATGTCGGCATAACGGCGCATTGCCTCGGGTTCATGTGCGTTATACTTTATAACGTAAGGCAGATAAATCGCATTTGCGCAGCCGTGAGGAATATGACCTGTTGAGAATGCCGCGCCTGTTTTATGAGCCATTGAATGAACAATACCCAAAAGCGCATTTGAAAATGCCTGACCTGCCAGACACTGAGCGTAGTGCATTTGCTCTCTTGCGTCCATATCGCCCGCATAAGACTGGGGCAGATAATCAAGCACCATTTCAATCGCCTTTATGGCAAGGGGATCCGTAAACGGTGAGTTGAGAGTAGAAACATATGCCTCAATCGCGTGGGTCAACGCGTCCATGCCTGTGTAGGCAACCTGCTTCGGCGGCAGCGTTTCAACCAATGCCGGGTCAACAATGGCAATATCGGGAGTAATTTCAAAATCCGCCAGGGGATATTTAACGCCCTTAGCATAGTCCGTTATAACCGAAAATGCAGTAACCTCCGTGGCTGTGCCTGATGTTGACGGAATAGCCACAAACTTTGCTTTCGTCCTGAGCTTGGGGAAATTAAAAGGTGTGCAAAGAGCCTCAAAGGTTGTGTCGGGATATTCGTAAAACGCCCACATAGCCTTTGCTGCGTCAATCGGTGAGCCTCCGCCGATTGCCACAATCCAATCGGGCTCAAATTTGCTCATTGCCTCAGCGCCCTTCATAACGGTTTCAACTGACGGGTCAGGCTCAACGCCCTCGAAAAGCTCAACCTGCATGCCTGCTTCCTTGAGGTAGCTCTCAACCTGCGCAAGAAAACCGCCCCGTCTCATTGAGCTTCCGCCTGTTACAACGATTGCCTTTGCGCCCTCAAGATCCTTTAAGTTTTCCAATGCACCTTTACCGTAATATAAATCTCTCGGTAATGTAAATCTTCCCATAATATGTACCTCCTAAATATTTTATATTGTTAATTATTTAACAATGTTTCCACCTAAATTATACTACTATCACAGGTAATTTTCAAGTGTTTTCCGTAAATTTTTGCTAAAATTGAATAAAAGTATAATATTTCCTTTGCCATAGCTTTATTCTATATCACAATCCACAATATGCTGCTGCTCACAGATAGACGAAGCAGAACTATTTTGTGTTTTAAGCCAAATTTGCAATTAAACCGTCTGTTTGCGCTGTATGTATTTACATAATCAGCATAGTGTGTTATAATATTTTTGGTATATTTGAACATATGGAGAGAATGGAAAGGTGGTAATTATGAAAAAGGTAATATTATATGTTATTCTGGTAGCTTTATTGATAACCAATATAGTTATGATCTTAGTATTCGCAAAGCCCACAAAAGAATATTATGAGAAAAACTACACGTATATCGGCGAATGGAAGTATTTGGGTGAAGATGACGATGTGGACGATTTACTGGATACATATGTAGATCCAAAAAATGATTACAGAAAAGAAATTGGAGTTTCAATAGATGATGTTGATATATCGGAAGCTGAGGCGGTAGAAATAGCTGCGGCAATATATAAATCGCTGAATGGTATGGAAGAGAATGACATTATAGAATCCTTTTGCTATGTCACATATTTTCACGACGTAGACAAAAACGGCGTTCAGAGAGAATATTACCTCGTGTCGCGTTCAGTCGGCCCTATGCCGAATGAATATGACACTTTACTCAGGGCAACTCTTGATATTGTCATTGATAAAAAAACCGGCGCTGTTGTGGCGGTAGCGCCAATGGAGTGATAGAAAATGAAAAAGTCAAGAATTATAATCATAACAACCGCTGTAATAGCAGTATTGCTCATAACAACAACAGTACTGTTAAATTTGTTTTATGTGTATCATGAGGAAAACGATGTATCTGAGTTGGAACATATCTTAATACGCGATAATAGTGTAAAGGGATATATGAGAGATATTAGTAAAGACAGCAAGCATTTTTATACAGAGGATGAAATAACAGCCATTGAAAAGGCTGTAAGAAAGCTAAGATTTTATCCGACAGATATTGTCGAAACAAATGACCTGGGCAGGCCTAGTTCAACAATATTATTTAAGTATAAGGACGGGCGTCGCAGAACGATAGATACATATGAAAACTATTCCATAATGGCATTTAGCACCGGTGCTCTGGGGGTTGATAGGGATACGATTAGATATTATAGAGTAAACTCAAAAGCCGTAGTAAGACTGGTGAAAAAATTTTTGGGTAAGTAACTGCGGGGTAATTATCCATGACAGCAAGCGCATGTTGTTCGGGAAGCAGAAATGTCGTATAGGAAGAAATATTGTATGCGCTAATGAAATATGTTACAATTTTTGTTGTAAAACATATTAAGTTTTTGGGGAGGTGGCAACAGTGCAAAATAAGAAATATGCGTTTATTATTATAGTAATTGTTATTGTACTGTTCATTGTCAGTGTATTTTCAATTTACAAATATCGGCAGGCGATAGCAGATACGTTTATATCCATGATAGCACAAAGATTGGATAAAGAGAGAGAACAAGAGGTTGGAGAGTACAATGTTCTGGATTGGAGGGAAGGAATTTTTCAAATTAATCACGATGCCACCGGTAATAAATTAGAATTGGTTAATGATGATCACAAGGTTGTATTGCTGGAACGTATTGATGATTACAAAGAATATGGGTCAAAATTATATATTGTGTCACAAGACGGAGCGGCTGTGCTTTCAAGTGATAACACTGCTGTTATTTGTATTTTCGATGACAGTTTTAAGGACTATACTGTATATAGAAATGGTAAACAGGTAATTTACAGCAGAAATTATAACGATGAACGTATCAAGTATGTGGATAGCTTAGATGAGTTTTTACCAACAGACAAGGAACAATTGACGAACATTATAGATTAAGAGGGAGAATGGTAATATGAAATGGATTAAAAAGGCTTGTATTATAGGGGTTATTTTAATTGTCGCAGCACTTTATTTTAAATTAACGATTATGCCGACATATGCAGGCAGGGTAACAATTGATTTAAGCAACAATACTTTAAACACGGTCAATGATATTTATATATCATATGAGGGTTCGGAGCGTATAGTAACCGTGCCGGAGATAAAGCCGCTTGAAAGAGTGATTTTGCTGCTGCCGAACGATATATTTTCAGAACCGAGAAAGTCGCAAATTTATATATATCACGGTAACGAAAAATATACATTGCTTGAAGAATATTATGAGGTTACTTTTGCCGAATATGACAATGATGTCGAGCAATACGCCAAGGCGACAGTGAATAATAACGATGTTACAATTAAGGATTTGCACGGCGGTATATTTAATTTAAACTATTCCCTGAACCTGAAACCGTATTTCCGCATAATTGAACTGCAATAAAACAGTCGGTAAAGGCTTAATAACTGTCTCTATAATATGCAATTGTGTGCAGTCGATATAACATGCAAAACCGAAAGGGGTGTGAATATTTTGAAAAAAGTAATATATGCTGCAATAGCCATATTTGCTGTTTTAATAATTGTTTGCGTCTTTTCATTTTTATCGGAGCCTTCGCTAACTGTTACGGATAAGACGTTAACACCTTTAAATGAAATTGCAAACTTAGACGATATAGCAGTTAATTCGATTTCCGGAATGTTTAATGTGAGTGACAAAGGTTTACTTTATAATGAAAATATATTGAAATTTCGAATTGAAACATATTCATATAAATCGAAAAGTGATTGAGTGTCGATACGGTACAGATGTGACCGTCGGCGTAATGTGAGGTAGGAAAATGAAACAATACAATGTTCGAACTGCAATATTTAAGGGTATCGGCAACGGTCTGTTTTGCTCACTGTTCATTAATGTTTTAGCTATTATATCGCTATATGTGGATTTCCCGTTGTACATATGCTATTTAATAGGTGTTCCGCCTGCGATAATGACATATGTGTTTTTAAGGCAAAAAAGGATGGTGTTTTTCTTTATTGCTTTGATAATCAGCATTCTGAGCTTTATAGCAACAGAAATATTTGTCTCAATGACAAATTTAGTCCATCTATGGTATTTGTATGTTTATCCGGATATAGGGGAAATGTCTGCTGGCAGCGGTTTGGCAATTATGTTAATATATTTTTACAATTTGATATGGATTGCTTTGGGAACGATTGGAGCATTCGTTCAAACCATACTTTGGATAAAACGTTAAAACTATATATTTATATACTACATGTAATAGGCAGAATTTTATTATTAACGGAGTTTTTGACATGAAAAATTTTTCTGACTTATTCAAGCAAACAGAGAGGTTTCGGTGGTGAGGTAATGAAAAAGATAAAAGGATGTATTTTAATATTCTTATGTGTGGTAGTATTATCGGGGATGTTGCTGTATTTCTATCCGGTAAAAGAAATATCAGGTTATATATCAACTGCTGATAATATGTGCTTTCGCATAAATTCTGACGGAGTAATTGAATATTATATAAATTACAGTGTATACCATTTTATGGAATTCGGTCCCGACGACTGCCCTAAATACCGCGGCAGCCATGCTGCAAGCAGACGTTTGAACTTATTGGAAAGGGCAGAGATAAACAAGTATGTGAGACGAATTAAAAAGAGCGAAAACAAGGGGAAGTCACGCTCGGGCACAGACGGATTTACCGAAATGTGCTTAAAAATTGACGGTGAAGAATATTATTCGGAGCAGTATCAAAAACGATTTAGCAAAGACGAGTATGTGGAATATGAGCTTCCGGACGTGATAGATTTGTGCACGTATCTTTGGTATACTAAGCCCGAAGAATGTGATCGATACTGGGATAATTCATACAACAGCTTTCCCAATGGGTATATGGACAGGGATAATTACAAGGACGTTCTGGATTTCTTCCGAAATTATCACAACCGAATGGTTAATTAACGGGAGGTGCAGTATATGACGAAGAAAATGAAAATACTAATCGGAGTTGTTTTAACAGTATTGATATTGCCCATCATTATTTCATACCTGTACCCCACGGTGGAAATATCGGGAGCTATGTACGGGCAGGATTTATTTTGCTTTGAAATATATAAGAGCGGAAAAGTGGATTATTATATGAACTGCGGCAATGAAATAATTGACGAACTTCCCATAGACTTCACAGGGAGAGGGGACAGCTTTTCTGCGCATAATCGGCTGAACATTTTCCAGAAAATAAAGATAAATAAATATGCAAAAGCAATTAAAAACAGCGACACAGGCTTTACGGATAATTATAAAGACCTGGTGAATATTTACATAAAAATAGATGATGAAAAGTATTGTACTCCCGCATATACGTTTAAAATGTTTAAGAGCGGGCATGAGGCTTTGCTGGGGAATATAAATACGGACGCTATAGAGCTTGCAACATATCTATGGTACAACAAGCCATTGACGTGCAGTGAATATTGGAGCACTGAGAAAAACGAATACCCCTTTGAGGATATGACAAAGGATAATTATGAGGGCGTAATGTCATATCACAAGAACAGATATACACAAATGACCAACGACAATATTGTTGATGAAATGCTGAAAAGGTATCGTCTGAGATAAAGCATATTGGGTGGATTGGAGGACTGTATGAAAAATAAAATTTTAATTATATTATTGTCGGCGCTATGGGTCTTGTGCCCCTGCGTGCCGTGTCGGAAGCCTTTGGCTGCGATGTGCAGTGGAATGAAGAATTGCAAACGGTGAATATAACAATGTAAGAACCGAAAGGGGTGCGAATATGAGAGTAAAAAAATTATTGCTTATTTTAGCGACCTTATGTATTGTTACAGCTTTGTCAGTCAACGTCGGAATGTATTTTTTGTATGGTAAATTTCCGGACTTCACCTCGGAGGTTATGCCTAAGGAGACTAAAGTGGTTGAGGTAAATATATCCCAATGCGGAAGCTTTGTAGATGAAAACAATGTCTTATGGGTTACAGGCAGACAATATAAAGACAAAAATTCACTGGGATTAGGGTACACAAAAGGGAAAAGCAGTGCGGTTAAGGCAGCGGATAATGTTTTGACAGCTTCTGACGGTTTTTACATCACCTTGGACAACAAGCTGTACGGCTGGAATAATGTTCCGTTCATTGCCGGAGTTTCAGACAATGGGTTTGAAAAAGAACCTGTTTATATCATGGACAATGTTGCGGCTGCTCAGCGGCTGAGTGAAGCGCTTGTTATTAATAAAACAGACGGTAGCCTTGTATTGGCGGGAACCGATACATTTGTAACAGGAGCAGAGTATACTGCAGCTGATCCTATGCACCTTATGGAAAATGTCAAATCGTTTTGGTGTGTCGAAAACTATATGGACAAGGACAGTCTCTATGTAATTGATAACAATGATATATTGTATGTTATGGGAGGCAATAGGAACGGTCAGTTAGGTTTGGGAAATTTTGATGAGGTGACAGAACTGAGTGTGCTGGACAATAACGTGAGAAAAGTCGGCGGCGTCAGCAGGCAGATGTACTACTTAAAAAACAACGGAGAATTATATGCCTGGGGGCATTACGGGGGCTCAAATATGCCTGTTTTATATCTAAATGAAATTTCTGATTTTTCCGGGGGGAGTATACTCTTTTGTATTACTTCCGACAACAGTGTTTGTAAATACAGAAATGATAAACTGATTGGGCAGATTGAGGACATTAATGTATCTAAAATCTCATCAAGCAGTATTGGCGGCACGGCGGCGATTTTAACCGATGACGGGAAAGTCCTTTTGAGCAGCGATGACAACTCCGGGCAAATTATACCCACTTATAAATCATGCGTTGACTTTGAAAATCCGATTGTATTGCAGAACCCGTAAGTTCAGTGGCAGAGTTATTTCTGCGGAGTAAGAAAACTTTAAAGAGAAATTAGGAGAATATATATGAATTTAGTCATGATAATATTATACGGTAATGGGCAGCGCAGATTTTATGACAAATATTGGAGGTAAAAATGAAAAGATTTAAGGTATACATATTGGTGTTTCTAATACTGCTGTGTATATCGGTAGGTCTTATATATGTTAATATCTTTGTGTGGGGTCTTGCAGTTTCACCTGACAGTATTGATTTAATAGTAACGGAACAAGCTGATATACTTTTAATTAAAGAGATAAACAACTATAATAGCGGAACGGTGATAAAGAGAGTAGATATAAAGGAAAAAGATAAAAAATTGATAATCAAAGTTAATAAGGGGGTTCCGTATCCTCAATTTATCCATAAGCGGGAGGACGGAAATGTAAATATTACGTATGATATAACAGGTAAGGATATTAATGTTGTCTGCGTGACTGATGGGAAAAATGAGAAAGTTATTTGGGAAAGATAAATTTTTCAAATCGGAAGTGAGGTGTAAATAATATGAAAAAGTTAATAATCTTCTTATATCCAAGCGTATTTTGATAAAGTTTTAAGTAATACAGAGTAGTGGTACTATGTAAATACTAAAACTTTATATATCTAAACTCATCTATTTTGATAAAGGCTTTGCCTTTGAAACCATTGCCGAGCCCATATTCCGCCATGCCAAGCCGCGGCGGCAATGTCAACAAAGCCTTTATCAAAATTTTGTTGGGGTTTGGGGCGCAGACTATAATTTTGCGAATGGATTTTAGTTATATGTAACCGTTCAGATTGTAGGGGGCGGCTTCCCAGACGCCCCGAGATGTACCAATGTGATTATATAAATTAACAGGTACTTTGAATTAAAGAAAATCCAAATCCGCATAACATGATATTTACTACGTAATATGACAAGCGGGGCGTCTGGGAAGCCGCCCCCTACACCGTAGTAATTTACACATATCCAAACCTGTGAATTTTAGTAAAATTTTAGCATTTACATGTAGTAGGGTCACAGCCGCGCCCGCATATAAACCAATACATATATTCAAATTCATTTTTGTTTAGTTTTATTGCCATTTTAAAAATTTGGCGTTTTTTTGTATTACCCCTTGAATTAGGAAAAAACTTGTGATATAATAATCGGGTTGAGAATATCAAACAAACGCAATACTATATAAGGAAGGGTTGATTTAAGTGGAAATCACAATAACCAAAACACAAAATCCAAAGGCAAAGCCTGATATGACCGACTTGCCTTTCGGACAGTATTTTTCAGATCATATGTTTGTTATGGATTATGACGAAGGCAAGGGCTGGCACGATCCGAGAATTGTACCTTACGGACCCATCGAGCTTGATCCGTCCGCCATGGTTTTCCACTATGCACAGGAGGTTTTTGAGGGACTGAAGGCTTACAAGACCCCGGACGGTCACGTTCGCCTGTTCAGACCTGACAGAAACTTTGCAAGACTTAATGTTTCAAACGAGAGACTGGCAATTCCCCTGATTGATGAGGAGCTGTGCCTTGAGGGTCTCAAGCAGCTGGTTGAGCTGGACAGAGACTGGATTCCCGAGCAGGAGGGAACGTCTCTTTATATCAGACCGTTTATTATCGCAACGGATCCGTATCTCGGGGTTAGACCGTCCAACTCATATAAGATGATGATTATTTGTTCGCCCAGCGGTCTTTACTATCCGGAGGGTCTTGCTCCCGTAAAGATTTACGTTGAGGATTCGTATGTTCGCGCGGTTCGCGGCGGCACAGGCTTTACAAAGACGGGCGGCAACTATGCGGGCAGTATCAGAGCCCAGGTTGTGGCTCACGAAAAGGGCTATTCACAGGTTCTTTGGCTTGACGGCGTTGAGCAGAAGTACATAGAAGAGGTTGGTTCAATGAACATCTTCTTTAAGATAAACGGCGAGGTTGTTACGCCTGCCCTTAACGGAAGTATTTTGAGCGGTATTACAAGAATGTCCACAATCGAGCTGCTCAAATCCTGGGGCGTTCCTGTTTCAGAGAGAAGAATTTCCATTCAGGAGGTTGCCGACGCTTATGACAACGGTACTCTTGAGGAGTGCTTCGGTACGGGAACGGCTGCTATTATCTCCCCTGTAGGCGAGCTTCGCTGGGATGATAAGGTAATGCATATTAACAACAACGAAATCGGCGAGATTACTCAGAAGATATTTGACACAATAACAAACATCCAGACCGGCAGAGAAGAGGACAAGATGGGCTGGGTTGTTACGGTTGACTAATATATTTTGACTCAGAAGTGCAGACACCGGTGGTATTATGTTCACGGTGTCTGTATTTTTGTATCCTTTGGAGGTGTAATTATGGAGCGGGGAAGCGGAATACTTATGCACATTTCTTCATTTCCCACAAACTACGGAATAGGAACAATGGGCAGCGAGGCCTACAGATTTGTTGACTTTCTGCAAAAGAGCGGTCAGAAGTACTGGCAGATTCTGCCCATAGGTCCCACCAGCTATGGGGACTCGCCCTATCAGTCTTTCTCCACCTTTGCGGGCAATCCGTACTTTATCGATTTGGACAAGCTCCGTGAGGACGGCGCTCTGAAATTTGAGGAGTACGCCGACTTAGATTGGGGCAGCGACAGGGAAAAGGTGGACTACGAAAAGATTTTCAAGAATAGGTTCAAGGTTCTTCAAATTGCCTACAGCCGCGACAGGCAGAGGAAGAGAGAGGAAATCCACAAGTTCAGAGTTGAAAACTCATACTGGATTGAAAATTACGCTATGTTTATGGCGTTGAAGTTTGCCAACAACCTGTCAATGTACAGAACCTGGGGCGATGATTTGGTTATGCGCAAGCCTGAGGCGATAATTGAGGTTTATAACAAGCTGGATCAGGAGATTGATTTTTGGGTATACGTCCAGTTCCTGTTCTACAAGCAGTGGAACGCTCTTAAAGAGTACGCCAACAAACAGGGCATTAAAATAATCGGCGATATACCGATTTATGTGGCGGAGGACAGCGCAGACGCATGGTCTCACAACGAGGTGCTCATGCTTGAAGCGGACGGCACTCCCATAAAGGTTGCGGGTTGCCCGCCGGACGGCTATGCGCCCAAGGGTCAGCTTTGGGGAAATCCTCTTTATAACTGGGATTACCTTAAATCAACAAATTATGAATGGTGGGTTCAGAGGCTGACTGCCGCCCTTAAAATGTACGACATAGTAAGGGTAGACCACTTCCGCGCCTTTGACGCGTTTTACGCCATAGAATACGGCAGAGAGGACGCAACAGTGGGAGAATGGCTGAAAGGTCCGGGCAACGACTTCTTTAACAAAATCAGAGAAATATTCGGAGAGACCCCGGCGCTCATTGCGGAGGATTTGGGAACCATAACCGACGACGTGAGGGCTTTGCTGAAATACAGCGGCTTCCCGGGTATGAAGGTAATGCAGTTTGGATTTACTCCGGGGGAGGACAGCGACTATCTGCCTCATAACTACCCTAAAAATTCGGTGGTATATATAGGAACTCATGACAATGACACCTTAAAGGGTTGGTTTAATTCCCAGCCCGAGCATGTGCGCAGGTTCGCTGTTGATTACCTCCGCCTGACAGAGGAGGAGGGGCTCAACTGGGGCTTTATTAAGTCAATGCTGGGTACTGTTTCGGACACGGCGATTATAACAATGCAGGATATACTGGATTTGGGCAGCGAAGCCCGTATGAATACCCCGTCAACCATGGGGAATAACTGGAACTGGCGGCTGAAGTCAATGGAGCTTTTGAATGATGAGCTTGCGTCAAAGCTGCTTAAAATAACAAAAATGTATTCGAGATAAAATATGCGGGGCTTTGCGCCCCGCTTCCCCATTTTTATGATGAATATATATGCATAATTTATTTTGATAAAGGCTTTGCCTTTGAAACTATTCGCCCACCCTGTTGCGCTCGCCGCCTCCGCCCCGAGCGCCGTCGGTTCTCCCCTACGGGGAGACCGATTGGGGCTGCGCCCCAAACCCCGTACGGGGCACTGCCCTTCGTAAAAGGCGGACGGCAAGCACGGTAGGGCGCCTACAGGCGACACGTGAGGCGCGCAGGCATCGCCGCTTTAGCGGCACGGTAGAACTACCGTTAATTTCAACTCGTTAAATTCGGAAAAAGCATTTTTCCACCAATTTAAAACAGCTTTTGTATGGTTCTTATAACCCCGTTATCGTCGTTTGAGGGGGCAATATGCTTTGCCACCTTTTTCAAATCCTCGTGGGCGTTTTCCATGGCGTAGCTCTCGCCGCATTCAAACATCATCTCGTAGTCGTTGAGATAGTCTCCGAAGCACATACACTCGTCTTTTTCAAAGCCGCAGACCTGCCTTATCTTTTTTATGGCTGTGCCCTTTGATACATTTCCCTTCATAATATCGACCCAGTTCTTGCCCGAGAGAATAACCTGGGCTCTGTCCTCAAAGTCGGTCATGTTTTTATAAATCTCCGTATATGCGTCATTGACGGCATATAGAGCAATCTTCAAAATCTTTTTTGTCTCGCACAGGTCAAGGAGATCGCCGACCGTGTCAATACGTTTATAGTACTTTCCGACCTCCGCTGCGCGCAGAGCCTCATCGTCTTCAATATAGGCGCAGTCCTCGCAGCACAGTATTGTGTACACATTGGAAAGCTCCCGAGACTTTTGGATAATACCGGCGGCGGTTTTCCCGCTCAGGCAATCGCAGACAAGAACCTTTCCGTCCTTTACAACATAAGCGCCGTTTTCCGCAATATACATAAGCCCCGGGCAAATAGGCTCAAACTGTTCCAGAACCTTGTAATACTGTCTGCCGCTTGCGGGGGCGAATACCACACCGATTTTGTTTAAACGCTCAACCGTTTGCTTCAGTTCTGTTGGCAGCTCCTTTTTTGAATTGAGCAGAGTCCCGTCCAGGTCACAAGCTATAAATTTTATCATAATACAATTTCTCCGTTTACGTTAATTTCTGTTCTAAGTTACCATATAAACGGCGGAATTGTCAAGTTAAATCCATATAAATTTAAGCGGCAAAAACAAACAGATTTTGTAACAAAATTTCAGTCCCTTATGCCGTCGCCAAGCTTTGAAACGGCCTTCTTCTCAATGCGGGAAACATAGGAGCGGGATATGCCCAGCATTTCCGCTATCTCCCGCTGGGGCAGGCACTTTCCGTCAATAAGTCCGTACCTGAGCACGATGATTTTTCTCTCCGTATCGTTCAGGTTTTCCTTTATATTTTTGTATAGCTTTCTTATGCTGTCATCCGTCTGGATTTTGTCAAATATATCGCTTTCGTCATTTTCGATTACGTCCATCAGCATAATTGTGTTGCCCTCCTTGTCGGTTCCGATTGCATCGCTCAGAGAAACGTCATTCTGGCTCTTTTTCCTGCTGCGCAGCATCATAAGTATTTCGTTTTCAACGCACCTTGCCGCATAGGTAGCAAGCCTTGTGCCCTTTGACGCGTCAAAGCTGTTAATGCCCTTTATCAAGCCGATTGTGCCGATTGAGAGCAAATCCTCGCTGTCGCTTTGGCACTGGGCGGCAGAGGAATATTTTTTAGCAATGTGCGCCACAAGGCGCAGGTTGTGCTCAATCAGTTTGTTTTTTGCGTCCTCGTTTCCCTCCGCCATAAGCCGCAGACACTCTGCCTCCTCCTGAGCGGAGAGGGGCTTTGGAAATGAATTTTGATTTGAAATATACGAGATAAGCAGAATAAGTGAATTGATTATGGAATTTAAAAATGCCAGCATAGAAAATCTCCTCGGAAAAAATTTATCAGCGGGGAATGCCCGCTGATAAAGTATATTCATTTCGGTTTAAAAGAATGCCCCGCTAAGGGAGCAGTGATTTCCAAACGTCCAGGAGTATGCCTGCGCCCTTTGTGATTTCCTCCTTTGAAAGCTCGCCGAAGCCCAGAATAAACAGGTTCGGCGGAATAAGAGGGTTGGGACTTTCCAGTGCATTTTTGATGTATGAAATCTTAACGCCGTTTTCGTGTGCTGCTATGAGCAGCTTATCCTCGGGAACGGGAATTTCAGGCTGAATAACAACAGTGGTTCCGCACCCTCTGTGGAGAACATTCACCTGTTCCCCCAGAGGGTGCTCCCTGATTGTGTCAACAAGGAGGCGGCTTTTGTTTTTATACAGGTTTTTCAGACGCTTTATGTTGGAGTAGTAGCTGTTATTTTTGATTATTTCAGAGATAAAGTTTTGCTCAATAATTGAGACAGACGAGTGATAGGTATAATACTTCTGCTGCCACAGGCTGACTGTTTGCTCAGGTAAAACGAGATATGCGGCGTTGACAGATGGGCTGATTGTGCGCTTAAAGTCTCCCGCAAAGATTACGTTTTTGTTTTTGCTCATGGAGAACATGGACTCTGTCGGAGTGTCGTACATAAGATCCATATCGTAGCCGTATTCTATAATGTACCGTCCGCTGCCTGCCCAGTCAAGAACTGCCTGTTTTTGCTCAGTGGTCATGGTGTAGTACAAGGGATAGTGGTGATAGGGCATCAGGAGCAAAATGTCTGCGTCAAAGTCCTTGAGAACCTCCTCGTTTATGCCGCCTGCGGGAATGTTCAGATAGGTCAGGTTGCCGCAGCTCAGCATCAGGTATTGAGCGGGCTTAATGTACGCAGGGTTTTCCATTCCCACAACAAGGTCTCGCCCAAGCACCGTTAGCAGGGAGCCCACAAGCTGCTCAAAGCTTGTGCCCAGAATGATTTGCGTGGGGCTGCAGCTTATGCCCTGGGTCTTGCTGAGCATGGAGCTTATCTGCTTTCGTAAATCATAGGTTCCCGTATAGTCCGGATAAGAAAATGTGTCGTCAACAAAGGTTTTTGAGCAATATTTAAACGTCCTCCTAAAGGACAGAGGGACGGTAAGATCAACTCCGTTGCGGCTGAAATTATACGTACACGGAACATCGCTTTTCCACAATTTATCTGTGGCGTTGTCGGTGGGGTCTATTACATTGTTGACGTAGTATCCCGACCGCTCCGTTGATGATACATAGCCGTACTGCACAAGCATGTTATAGGCGTTGGTTATGGTGTTGACGGACACATTAAGCTGCTTTGCCATTTGTCTCTGGGAGGGCAGCTTTGTTCCGCTTAAAATTTCCCCGTGATTTATCTTGTCGGCAAGTCGGTTAAACGCCTGTATATACAGGGGCTCCGAGCTGCTCCTGTCAAAATTAATATAAATCATATTCTCGCCCCAAAATCGTATTATGTCAAAAAATATATACCGCATTTTATTATAACACACAAAATACTGTTTGGCAATGATTTTTTGTTCTGACATTGGTGCGATGATTGTAGGTTTATAATTAAAAAATTTAACAAAACGTGGGTATTTACTTGAAATATTTAAGTAAATATGTTATAATCTGAGACGATGTGGATTGCAGTTTTCGGGCTGCAGGAATGTTATTTTGAATATAAATAAAACAACATAAAAGAGGAGGCTTTAATATGCATTTTAAACGTAAACTTAAAAAAATCTGTCTGTATGCGTTATCGGCATGCATGCTGCTGCCGACCGCCTCGGTAAGCACAGCGAACGCGGAGAAAGCGGCGGAGGTCGAAGCGGAGACGGCAGCTGTTACATTTGATCCCGACAGCACTATTTGGTTTGATACTGTGCCGGAATTGGCGGACAGCAACGTTATATCTTATCTTGCTAAAAAAGGAAAAGCGTACTTCGGCGAAACAAAATCCATGCCTATTTATGCGGTTGACCCGAACAACAAGAGCGATAATTGCGACTATGGCACATCAACGAAGGATCCTATAGAAAACGACACGGTGTGCTCGCGTATCGTTTCGCGAAAAATGTCGAATAATGCGCTGCCGATCGGCAACGGCAGGCTCGGCGGCATGGTATACGGCGCGATTGAAAAAGAGATAGTCCAGATTAACGAGGACACGTTCTATACCCTTCAGCCGTCGGAGGACGACTATGTTTTAAATCTCGACTACGATAATATGTCCTCTGAATCGTATATCGCGAAGAACGGCGATACCTACGAGACCATGTACAATACGGCAACAGATGCCCAGAAAGCAAAGTTGCCGAGTCCGAAACCGGCTACTCTCGGTGAAGCATGGGAAATAATCAAAAACTGGACTGTGAACGAGCTTGACCAGAATGACAACGCCAAAAAAGTGACGGAGGGCGTAAGCATCCGTAAGGCGATGGAAGAATACATAAACTGCTATTTTCTTGGGGAGCCGTACAAACAGGCGGCGTATCAATCCTTTGTGGAGCTTTATTTAAACTTCGGTCAGGAACCGGTTAAAGCGGAGAACTATACCCGCAGTCTCGACTTAAACAGTGCGGTTGCGACAGTCGAATATGACTATAACGACACCCATTATACCCGTGAGAATTTTGTATCCTATGACAAGCAGGCGGTTGTTACAAGACTTACGGCTGTCGGAGCCGATAAACTAAACGTTGAAGCTGAGCTTCATACGTGGCAGCACAGCGCAACATTCGAAAAAATTGCCGATAATCAGATTGCTATAAGGGGAAGCGGAAAAAAGAGCGATTTGTGCTATGAGGCGCGTCTAATTATAGATACGGACGGTCAGCTGGAGGTTAAGAATGCGTCTGAAAAGTCGCCCACAAGTTCAACAACTTCTGGAACCGAAACCACATATACATATTTCCCCGATGACGCCCTTAATGCGATTGCAATATCCGATGCGACTTACGCAAACTGCTATGTTGTGGGGGCAACAAGCTATATAAGCGACGAAACGGGCGTGCATGTTGAAAAGAACGATACTGAAACGCCCAAGTCCCGCTGCGACGAGTATGTTTCGAGGCTGGGAACAAATCCCGACTATGAAGAGATTAAGGCAGCTCACATTGCGGATTATCAAAGCTTTTACGGCCGTTCAAGCATAAATATTGACGGAGGAACAACTCAGAGGGCTTTGACAACCTATGAGAGATTTAAAAACTTCGGAACGACAAAGGATTCCTCACTTGTGAATTTATATTATAACTTTGCAAAGTACCTTATGATTTCAAGCTCCCGTGAGGGCAGCCAGCCCACAAACCTTCAGGGTATCTGGAATGCTTCCAACATGCCGGCGTGGGACAGCAAGTATACGATTAATATAAATACCGAGATGAACTACTGGATGGCTCAGACGGCAAACCTCGGCGAGTTCGAAAAGCCCCTGCTTCAGGCGGTTTTGGAGCTTGAAAATCCTGGCGAAACCGTTGCGAGGGAGTACTACGGCATAGAGGATGCCTTTGTTGTGCACCACAACTTTGATATATGGCGGGGAGCTTCGATTGTCGATAAGGCTTCGACAGGTCTTTGGCCTGTCGGAGGAGCATGGCTGTTAAACCATGCATGGGAATACTATCAGTTTAACAAGGACGCCGAGTATCTTGCGGAATTTTATCCCCTTATGAAAAAGGGATTAAAATTCTTTGACGAGCTTATGGTGACAGACCCTGTAACGGGGTATCTTATCAGTCCGGCATCGGTATCACCCGAGCAGGGCGGCGTGCAGCCGGGCCCGACCATGGATCATCAGATTATACGCAATCTTTATAAGATTACGATTGAAACAAACCGGGCGCTGAAGGCGGCGGGTATAATAGGCGCAGATGACGATGGGGCAGTTGCCGAGTGGCAGACAACCATGAGCAAAATTTGCCCCAACACTGTCGGAACCTCAGGAACGGAAAAAGGCTATATAAAAGAATGGGTTCGCGATGTAAAGACCGACGCTGCGGGCAACAATACATCCGTTACTCATAAGCACACTTCCCATCTTTGGGATGTTTACCCCGGTAACTCCGTAAATCCGTTTGAGGAGCATGACGCAGTGTATAACGCATTTAAAAAGTCTGTTGACAGACGCTGCACCTCTGACGGTACGGGATGGAGCATTGCGTGGCGTATAAATCTTGCGGCAAGAATGTGCGAGGGCAGCACGGCGTACAGTAAAATAAAGAGCCTTTTCACAACGGGAACATACCCCAACGGCTTTGACAGGCATCCGCCGTTCCAGATTGACGGTAACTTCGGAGGTGCAAGCGGTATTCAAGAGTGCCTTATTCAGAGCTATGCAGACACGGTCAATATCATTCCCGCACTTCCGTCTCAATGGAGCAGGGGTGAGTTCAGTAATTTCAAGGCGCGCGGAAATTTTGAGATCAGCGCAAAATGGAATGAAAGCAAGGCATATGATATTACCGTTAAGTCCCTTGCAGGCGGACAGATTAAGCTGCGCACAAGCGCCAACACAAGCGTGACAGACGTCAAAGATGATAAAGGTAATTCAATTCCGTTTACCAAAGAATCAAACGATACGGTTTTGGTATTTGATACAACCGAGGGCTCCACATATACCTTAGTCGGTCTTGCAGGTACAGCTCCGGAGCCCGAGGACAACACCGTTTGGACGAGGACTCCTACGGATATTGTCGATTGGGTACAGGTTCCGAGAAAGGACGGAAGTCTGGTTCCAAAGACCGAAAACAACGATACAAATGTGGGATATATGCTTGACACCCGTCACGAGGAGGGCGGAAGCAAGGCGGTATCAGAACCTGTCGGATTTGCGGTAGACAGCTGCAATCTCACAAATCTTAAATCGATGACCCTAAGCGTTGCTTCTAACTATGACAATATGTCAACCGTGTATGTGAGAGCCGACAGTGAGGATGGCGAGCTTATCGCAACCGGGCAGATACCGTTAACGGGAGCCAATCAGACTTATACCGACCTGCCCCTTGACATTGTGGGCACATTGGAAGGAGAACACATTCTTTACATAACCGTTCAGGCGAATGAGGGCAGTGAGGTTATGAAGTGGATGTGTAATATTAGATCGATAAGCGGCGTTTGCGGTGACGGAATAATTACGCTCAGTCGTGAAGGAGAAAGCGTTGCCGCAAAGATAAACACAGGCGCGCTGGGCAGTGCTGACGGCGTATTGATAATCTCAACGGAAAATGCCGACGGAGTAATCGTTGACGCTGAATTATATGAAATTGCAAACGGCACAGACACTGTCAATTATAATATCCCGTCCGATGTATCAGGCGAAAAGGTAAGAGCGGTGCTGTGGAACAGCGTTGAAAGCATGCAGCCCCTGTGCGAAGCGACAGAAATAAACATTCAGTGATTTGGCGGTTAAGTTAAGCTATAATAGGGCGCCCCAAACGGAGCGCTCTATTATATATATAACTAAAGTAAACATTGGCACTTTTTGCACGCTTTTCTGTGGTATAATATAAGCAAAGCTAAATATACGCAGAAAGGAAAATTGCCATGAATAACCAAATAGAACCAATACATATAGTGTCGTTTCGAAAATTTTAAACCCAAACGGACAGTAATTGTCACTGCAAGAGTTTGAGTAGTAAACCTGTAAGAATTTGAGTAGTAAACCTGCAAACAGTTGAGTAGTAAACCTGTAAGAATTTGAGTAGTAAACCTGAAAATAGTTTAGTACAGTACTGAAAAAATTGCAGAACAGTACTGAAAAAAGTTCAGTTTACTCCTGAAATTA
>CATWQA010000036.1 GCA_958352815.1 uncultured Eubacteriales bacterium | reverse complement strand
TCTTTTACTTTACTATACTTTACTTTCCTTTACTTTACTTTGGGGATTACTGTATACATTAATTGAGTTTCTGCATGCATTAATTAAGTTTTTATAAACATAAACCACACTCAGCCGAGTTTCTGTATACATTAATTCCATACACATAATTTTTAATCAAAAATACCGTAATACTGTCTGCCCTTCGGCGGATTGTATCACGGTTTTTTGCGTTTTCACAATATTACTTTCTTGTTGGTTTTACGTTAACATCAGGTTTTATGCTGCCTTCAATTTTCCCGTTTTCTTCTTCAAACTTTTTAATATTTTCACGGATCAGTACGAGAATATGACTGTTGACACTCCGTCCTTCATATTCAGCGACATATCCGATTTTATTCAGCATTTCCTGCTCTATTCTGATTGATACACTCTTAATAGCCATATTGTCACTCCAAGATAAATATATTGTATATTTATTTTATTTATATTTTGTGATATAATACAAAAATAGATATATTGTATATCTAATATATTTTTCGGAGGAATAATAACTGAAAACCACACAAACAATTTCTATCAACCCAAATGGGATTTAGCATATGTAAATTCTCATTTTCGTAGGGGCGCCGCTTTATCGGCGACAAACGTTGTATTATTATTGACATTAATTACTATTGCTAAATCTAAATAATGAGTGCCAGCCAACATCAAAGATGTTGGGTTACAGCTGTGCCCGTTTACAAACCAATGTGATTATGTAAATTAATAGGGATTGTATCTGAAGTAAAGTACCAAATCCGCATAATACGATATTAACCGTTAATTAAGTCGGCGGGCGCAAAAAATAGCGCCCCTACGAATTGGAATGTTGCGTATATCCAAATCCATTTATAAAATTAAAAATCTCCCATTATAGCGATTAGTGAATATGGAATTACCTACGCTCCTATTCACTAATTAACTAATTTCTAATCGTTACAGCAGGCGCAGACGTTCTTTGAAAAAAAGAACATCGAAGCAAAGCGAACTTTGAAAAATAAAGAAGCGCCGTAGACGCAGGGCTCCCGAAAAGTCGATAGACTTTTTGGGATAGAGGAGGAATGACGGAGCGTGTGACTGATTTTTTGTGCAAACAAAAATCGGAACGGAGCGAAGTCCATTCCGACGACGTGGCGCGCCAGGAGGGATTCGAACCCCCGACCTAACGGTTCGTAGCCGTTCACTCTATCCAGCTGAGCTACTGGCGCATATCTTACGAACCTAGTTATTATATCACATTTCAGATAATAATTCAAGTATTTTATATTAATTTTTCTCTTTAAATATTTCACAATTATTTAACTATTATTAACCTTGCGTTCATTAAATATTAACAATAGAGTGTTATTATTAGATTGTCAAAAACAAGAAAGTTTTTGAAATAGGGATAAGCGGCCGAGAATATAATGTTTAGGAGAAAGGGGTGAATTTTATGTTGTGTCAAGTAGAGAGCGGTAATGTTACTTTGTTGCTGACAATGCTGACCGGAGCTCAGCAATCCGAAATCGAAGCTATGTTAATGAACGGCGTCAGACCTGCCGAGGTTGCTAATCACTATGGAAAATACGATGAGTTTGTGGCATTTTTAAAAAGCAATATTGCGGCAAAACTTCAAGTTCTGTTAGAGAATAACGAAATTACCGTGAGAGAAGCAAACGAACTTTTTAACCGTATCAGCCAAAGCTGATATAAAAGAGAAAACAATATTCTTTAGTTATTAGCTAAGATTATATATATATTACGGAGTAGACAATGAATAAAATAAATTATCAGAGAAAGCTCGATAATATTCTAAATAATCTGACCTTAAAGAAAACTCTGTTGCTTCATAGCTGCTGCGCCCCCTGCAGCAGCTATGTTTTGCAGTATTTAAGCGATTATTTTGATATTACGGTTTTATACTACAACCCAAACATAACCGATGAAAATGAATACCTAAAACGCAAGACGGAGCAAGTCAGGCTTATCGGTGAAATGCCTGCCCATAATAAAATAGATATTTTAGACTGCGATTACGACCCACGCAGCTTCTTTGATATTGTCAAAGGGTTAGAAAGCTGCCCTGAGGGCGGAGAGCGGTGCTTTAAGTGCTACCGTCTGCGAATGGAAAAGGCGGCGCAGCTTGCCAAAGACTTGGGCTATGATTACTTTTGCACCACACTGACAATCAGTCCTTTAAAAAACGCATCAAAAATAAATGAGATCGGCGAAAGCCTTTCGGAAAAATACGGCGTTGAGTTTTTGTCCTCGGATTTTAAGAAAAAAGAGGGCTTTAAAAAATCTATAGAGCTTTCACATAAGTATAATTTATATCGGCAGAATTACTGCGGCTGTATTTATTCAAGACCCGAGTAGTACAGAATTTGTCGGAATGTTTCATATGGAACAGAAAATTGCAAGGAAGTTTTTCCTTGCAACTTTTATTTTATTTAAATAGTTTATTTTTTAATCAGTGTTGTATATAGGTTACTTATACCATTATACCAAGCCTGCGCGCCTCACGTGCGGTCTTGCGACCGCCTACCGTGCTTGCCTGCCGCATTTACAAAATGCGGCGAAAACTACCAAAAAGTCTTTCGACTTTTGGTAATAAGGAGGTTCAAGGCAGCGGACGAATGTTTTTCTTGTCAAAGAAAAACAGAGTTTAGCGAACTTTGCTCCGACGAGGATCGGCAATAATTTTAAAGGCAAAGCTTTTATCAAAATTTTGTTGGGGTTTGGGGCGCAAGCCCCAATCGGTTTCCCAGAAGGGGAAAACCGACTGCGCTCGGGGCGGAGGGCGGCTGTGACCCCACTTCTTTGAAGTGGGTCGGCTCATATTATTCCGATTTGCACAAAGTATGCAATGTCAATAACGTTCCTAAGTTGTTGCCGACAGAGCGCAATTGGGTGGGCGAATAAATTAGTCCGGCTTAATAACCTCTTCGCCGCCCATATAGGGACGCAAAACCTCGGGGATTGTAACTGAACCGTCGGCATTTTGATAATTTTCAAGTATTGCCGCCGTGGTTCTTCCTATAGCAACACCGCTGCCGTTCAATGTGTGAACAAACTGTGCCTTTTCCTTGGGGGAATTTTTGTATTTAATATTAGCTCTCCGCGCCTGGAAATCCTCAAAGTTTGAACATGATGAAATCTCAACATATCTGTTATAGCTTGGCATCCACACCTCTATGTCATACTTCATTGCGGCGGTAAATCCCAAATCTCCTATACAAATCTTGACAACTCTGTAAGGCAGGTTTAATCCCTTGAGCACAAACTCAGCTTCCGCTGTGAGCTTTTCCAGCTCCTCATAGGACTCCTCCGGCTTTGCGAACTTTACCAGCTCAACCTTATTAAACTGGTGCTGTCTTATTAAACCTCTTGTGTCGCGGCCTGCGCTTCCCGCTTCGGCTCTGAAGCAAGCGGTATATGCGCAGTAGCTTAAAGGCAGGTCGTCGCCGTTTAGAATTTCATCTCTGTACATATTGGTAACAGGAACTTCTGCTGTAGGAACCAAAAAGTAATCCGTTCCCGCAACCTTAAAGGCGTCCTCCTCAAACTTAGGCAGCTGACCTGTGCCCAGCATACTGTTCCTGTGCACCATAAAGGGAGGGAATACTTCCTCATAGCCGCGGCTTGTGTGCGTATCGAGGAAGTAGTTCATTATAGCTCTCTCTAACCTTGCCCCGCTCTTTTTGTACACATGAAATCTTGCCCCTGTTATCTTTGCCGCCGTTTCCGGGTCTAAAATGCCTAAATCCTTGCCGATGTCCCAGTGTGCCTTAGGCTCAAAATCAAACTTTGTGGGCTCCATAAACTTTCTGATTTCTACGTTATCCTCGTCCGTATCGCCGTCGGGAACAGTCTCGTTGGGGATATTGGGAATAGTATACATTATATTCTGTATTTGGCCGTCAAGCTCCCTAACCTTTTCATCGGCGGCTTTTATGCTGTCGGACAGCTCTTTCATCTCGGCGAATATTTCGGTTGTATCCTTTCCCTCTTTCTTATACTTGGGAATTTCCTTTGAAACCGCGTTTTGACGCGCCTTTTTCTGTTCCACGTCAAACAACAGCTCACGTCTCTTATTGTCAAGCTCCAAAAGCCCGTCAATATCCACCACTTCTTTTCTTCTGGACAAGGCTTTTTTTACCTTTTCCGTTTCTGTTCTGATTAACTTAATATCTAACATCTTAAACCCTCCATAAAATTTATCTTAATGTTATTGAGCCGGCTCGTAATTTGCCAGCTTGCACAAGGCGCTGAAATAGCCCAGCTGCTTTTCGTCAAGCGTATTAACGTCAATGGAGCTAAGGAGCAGCGTACCGTTTTGGAGGTCGCCTGCACTAATGTAGTTCCACGCCTCTGTGAGCTTATTTAAAACCTCCATATAGCTTTCATTTTGAGAAATCACAGCCTGGCTTTCTTCAACCTGCTTTGAAAGCTTATAGTTCTCATCCTTAAGAGAAACTATCTCCTTTTGAATATTTTCATTTGCCCGCTCTGTCTCAATTATTCTGTCATCAATTTGATCTTCACGGTCGTCCGCCATGGCGGCAACTATAATAATTATTATAACGCAAATAATCATTACAACAGCGTAATTTAAAACATTACTCTGCTTTTTGCCGCTCTGCCGAGCTCCGTTATTATTATCTTTACTCAATTTAACACCTTCAACTTTGTAAAATTTTTAATATATACTTAAAACTCAAAAAATTAGATCTAAAATCAATTTTAACTCTTTTTAATATCAGAATATACCTATCAAGTACTTTCAATAAAACAGGCCTAATTTTAAAAGCACGTATTTTAAACTCATAAACTATATTTAGTATATTATTACCTTTTTAATTCAAATAATATTCTTTCCAAATCATCCTTAGAATAATACTCAATTATGATTTTACCCTTGTTTGCGCCGTCGCTGATTTTAACCTTGGTTCCGAAACGTGACTCAAGAGTATTTTCAATATCTGAAAAATACTTTTTCATCATTCCTGACTCCTTTGGAGGCTGAGGCTTATTTCCACCCTTTGACAGTTCCGAGACCAACTTTTCAACCTGCCGCACGTTGAGACCCTTTTCAATAACCAGCTTTGCCGTCTCTATCTGCCTTTCCTTATCGCTGATAGCAAGCAGGGCTCTGCCGTGCCCCTGGGAGATTTCTCCGCTGATAAGCATTTCCTTAACCTCATCGGTAAGATTATTAAGCCTTAGAGAGTTCGCCACTGCGCTGCGGCTTTTGCCCACCCGCTCGGCAACCTCCTCTTGAGTTAGGTTGCAGGAAACCATAAGATTTTTATAGCCCTCTGCTTCCTCTATTGGGTTTAAATCCTCTCTCTGAAGATTTTCAATTAAAGCGATTTCCATAACAGCTGCCTCGTCCATATCCCGAACAATGCAGGGTATTTCCTTTAGACCCGCCATTTTTGCCGCTCTCCACCGTCTTTCTCCGGCTATAATCAAAAATGTTCCGTTATTATTATCCTTTACCAAAATAGGCTGAACAACGCCGTGCTTTTCAATTGATTTGCTTAGAATTTCAAGCTTTTCTTTATCAAAATTTTTTCTGGGCTGATTCTTATTAGGCTCAATATCCCGCAGCTTAATCATTTTAGCGTTGGATTTTTCTTCTTCTGTTATATCATTTTCCAAGTCTGCAAGAAAATCAAAATCCTTTTCGCTTTCTGCGTCGCTGTTTTCAACAAACAGGGCGCTTAAGCCCCTGCCCAAGCCTTTTTTTCCTTTAGCAGCCATTTATTCACTTCCTCACATACAAAAATGTTTCACGTTAAACAATTATTATTTGTTATTTTTAATTATTTCGGCAGCCAGCTTTTTATAGCTCTCGGCTCCCTTTGAATTTTTATCGTAAGCTATTATAGGCATTCCGTAGCTGGGAGCCTCGGACAGGCGTACATTTCTGGGAATTACGGTTTTAAAGACGGTGGAAGAAAAATACTTTCTTACCTCCTCCACCACCTGAACGGACAGATTTGTTCTCGCGTCAAACATAGTCAAGAGAACGCCCTCTATCATCAAATTTTTATTAAACAGCTTTTTAACGCTCTTTATTGTCTTTGTAAGCTGAGACAAACCCTCCAAGGCATAGTATTCGCACTGGATAGGCATAATCACGCTGTCACAGGCAGAAAAGGCATTCAGAGTTATAAGACCCAGGGAGGGAGGACAGTCTATAATAATAAAATCATAGTCGTCCTTAATACTGCTGATTGCTTCTTTCAGCTTGTATTCCCGTCTGTCTTCATCCTTTAAATCCAAATCCGCTCCCGCAAGGTTCATGTCGCCGGCACAGATATAAAGATTTTTGTATTCGGTCTTAATAACAGCGTCCTCAATAGGCGTATCGTTTACAATAAAATCGTAGCTTGTATACTCAACGTTTTTCTTATTAATTCCGATTCCTCCTGTTGCGTTTGCCTGAGGGTCTGTGTCGATAAGCAAAACCTTTTTATTTTTTTCTCCCAGACATGCACTCAAATTAATGGCAGTTGTAGTCTTTCCGACGCCGCCCTTTTGATTAGCTATAGCTATAACTTTTCCCATATTTATGTACCATCCTTTTTTCGCTATTAGTATTATACCACATCTGCTTTATTTTTCAATACCTTTATAACAAAAAGATTGTCTAAAAATGTTTCATATGAAACATTTTTTAAGGCGAACCACAATAAAACTTGCGGTTCGCCTTAGAATGTTCCTATAAATTTAAGCATATTTTGAAAAAGGCTTTTTTCAATTTGATTACTCTGTTATGCTCAGTCAATAAAGTCATCACTTAAATATTAAATTTTATATTCGAATACAGTGGATTTAAAATTTTATTTAAATCATATTCCCTTTTAATTTATATTCTCACATCGGTGAGTCGGTCGCCCGCCCTGTTGCGTTTGCCGCACTCCTCCCCAAACGCACAGGGCGGAACCGGGCTAGGTTGCAAATTTTTACTTTAGGTTATCTGCAAAACTTTTAAGTGCTCTAAATCTATGGCTGACGCTGTTTTTTTGTTCGGGGGAAAGCATTGCAAAGGTGGTTTCAAATTCAGGATAATAGAAAACAGGGTCGTATCCAAAGCCGTCCTCACCCCATTTTTCTTTCCATATATAACCGCAGCACTCCCCGCGAAAAAATTGCGGCTTATCGGTCTTTCCGTCAATAAAGGCTATTACGCATACAAATTTAGCGGTTCTTTTTTCATGCTCAATTCCGTCAAGCTCCGATAATAGCTTATTAATATTATCCTCGTCTGCGGCATTTTCTCCGGCAAATCTGGCTGTATAAATCCCCGGCGCACCGTTTAAATAATCCACGCAAAGACCGCTGTCATCGGCAATAGTCGGAAGCTTAACCGCATTATATACCTGTGCTGCCTTTTTTGCTGCGTTTTCTTCAAAGGTAGCTCCGTCCTCAATGATTTCAAGGTTTCCTATTCCCGCCTCATCCATTGTAATAATTTCATACTCGCTGCCCAATATCTCTTTTATTTCCTGAGCCTTATGTTTATTCTTACTTGCTAATACGAACTTTTTCATAAATAAAACTCCTACTCTGTTTCTAAAATATTTGATAATTCAACTAATTGATTAATAGTTAACTTTTCGCCGCGTATTTTTTCATCTAAGCACATTTTAATAAGACAGTCCAAAACATTTTCCTTTTCCGCCTTAATATAAGGACTGTTCATAACCGAATTTACAAGAGTCTTTCGCCTTTGAGAAAATACAGATTTTACAATCTTAAAAAACTTTTCCTTATCTCTTGTTTCATATGGAGGCGTCTCATACACATCAAGATTTATAACCGTTGAAGTCACCTTTGGCTGAGGCACAAAGCAGTGAGGCGGGGCGGTGCAAACAACGCTCGGTTTTGAATAATAATTCACCGCAACGGTAAGAGCTCCGTAATCCTTTGAGCCGGGCTCCGCCGTAATGCGGGAAGCAACCTCCTTTTGAATCATAAGTGTCATGGAGGACACCTTAAACTCATTTTCAAAAAGGTTCATTATAATAGGGGTTGTTATATAGTAGGGCAGGTTTGCCACAACCGAAAATTTTTCGCCGCCGAAATACTTTTCCGTTAGCTCTTTTAGGTCTGTTTTCATTATATCCTGATTTATTAATGTAAAGTTATCAAAGTCACTCATAACAAATTCAAGTATGGGAACAAGGCTTTTATCAACCTCCACGGCAACAACTCTCTTCGCCCTTTTGCATAGCTCGCGGGTAAGAGTTCCCGCCCCCGGACCTATTTCAAGGACATTAGAACTGCTGTCTATATTTGAACCCTCAACTATCTTATCCAGTATATTCCCGTCTATAAGAAAATTCTGCCCCAAACTCTTTGAAAAATTAAAATTAAATCTGTTGAGCAGGGATAATAAATCAGTTTTGCCGGATAAATTCATAAAATTCCTCCAAACGGTCATAATATATTAAAGTTAATTTAAATCGGAACTACGCTCCGCTTCCATAGATTATAACACAAAAAAAATTATATTGCAATTTATTTTAAAAAATACTTGACAACTGTTTTTTATAGTGGTATAATAAGTAAGCTATGTGAGGAGCGCACGCCGGAGTGGCGGAACTGGCAGACGCCCGGGACTTAAAATCCCGTGGGATTAATTTCCCGTACCGGTTCGATTCCGGTCTCCGGCACCACAATTTAATATATCGCGGGGTGGAGCAGTCTGGTAGCTCGTCGGGCTCATAACCCGAAGGTCGTTGGTTCAAATCCGGCCCCCGCAACCACGTCGCCGCAAGCGTCATATCGCTTGCGGCGACTTTTTTACAAAAGTCACCGTGCGCTCATTCTGCTGCGGCTCCTCTATCCCAAAAAGTCTGTCGACTTTTCGGGAGCCCTACTCCTTCAGCGCTTTTTTATTAAAGCATTTATCAAGAAATGGTCAGCTTATATGTAACTGTCCAATTCGTAGGGGCGCCGCTTTTATCGGCAACAAACCTTGTATCATTATTGACATTGGTTACTCTGTATAAATCGTAATACTGAATGCCTACCAACATCAAAGATGTTGGGTCACAGCTGCGCCCGTATGCAAACGAATGTGATTATTTAAATTTACGGGTTCAAATATATATAGGCGTACAATTTGTAGGGGGCGGATTCCTATACGCCCCGTTGCCATATTAACAGTCAACACCATGTTATATGGATTTGAAATTACATTTAAAACAATAATTCCTGTTAATTAACATAATTACATCGGTTTGTCGGCGGGCGCAATAAATGGCGCCCCTACAACGTAATAATTTACATATGCTTCAATCCCATTTGGGTTGTTTAAAATTGTTTATGTGATTTTCAACTACCTAACTTTCTGTTATTATACTATTTTTTAGTGCTGCTACATCGTTTTTAGCCTTTCCCAAAATTAAAAATTTCTATCTTTTTCTTTTTTCTTGCATATTCCAAGGTTTTCGCCGCACCTCCAAATGAATAATTAACATAGGCAATTAAAAAATCTGATTGTTCTATCATAAATTGATTGCATTTTAATATCCGGTATCTGATAAGTGTGTTTTCCGGCATATCTGCCATTATCATATTGTCGTATTCCTTATAATACATTTTCCGACATTCGTTTATTGTTTTTGTAACGTATGGTAAAATCAAATCAAGCTCAATATCCGGATATTTACTTTTTAAATTTCTTACCACTCCGGATGCAAGAAAGTCAAAACTACCATAATTTCCTACCCAAAATGTTTTTACGCCGTACCTGCAAATTAATTTTTCACATTTTTCATATACATGTACTCTTAAATCAGATTTATCAACGATACTGCTATGTCCTGCAAAACAGCAAATTTTGTTTTCCATTATTATTCCTCCAAAAAATATTTTAGATATACAGTATATCTATTTTTGTATTATATCACAAAATATAAATAAAATAAATATACAGTGTATTTATTTTGGAGTGATAATATGGCTATTAAGAGTGTATCAATCAGAATAGAGCAGGAAATGCTGGATAAAATCGGCTATGTCGCCGAATATGAAGGACGGAGTGTCAACAGTCATATTCTCGTACTGGTACGTGAAAATATTAAAAAGTTTGAAGAAGAAAACGGAAAAATTGAAGGTAACATAAAACCTGATGTTAATGTAAAACCAACAAGAAAGTAATATGTTCTGTTCAATATCAAAGAAGTTGGGTCATAGCTGCGCCCGTATGCAAACGAATGTGATTATTTAAATTTACGGGTTCAAATATATATAGGTGTACAATTTGTAGGGGGCGGATTCCTATACGCCCCGCATATAAACCAATATGATTATATAAATTAACAGAGATTTATATTTAAATAAAACCTCAAATCCATATAGCATAGCATTAATCGTTAAAGTAGTCGGCGGGCGCAATAAATGGCGCCCCTACGAAATTTAGCAATTACGCATTTAATTTAATACATAAATTTTATCAACTCTTTTTACTACAATCCCCTAACTATTAATTAAAATTATCTAAGGAATAAAACATGTAAAATCTTTACATATTAATGATTATATGCTATAATCTAAGGACACAAATAGATTTAGAGGTGAAACAATGCTGGAACTTAAAAATATAAAATGGACTCTGGAAAACGGAACCCAAATTATAAAAAACATTGACTTAAATATTCCCGAGGGGAAGCTTGTTGTTATAACAGGCCCCAACGGGGGAGGAAAGACCACCCTTGCCAAAATAATAGCAGGTATAGAGAAACCAACCTCCGGAAGAATTATTTTTGACGGAAATGACATAACCGACTGCGACATAACGGAGAGGGCGCAGGCGGGAATAAGCTACGCCCTGCAGCAACCCGTTCGCTTTAAGGGAATAACCGTTAAAAAGCTGTTGGAGCTTGCCTGCGGCGAGGAGCTCTCTGTTGAAAAAATGTGCGACCTTTTGGGAAAGGTGGGTCTTTGCACATACGACTACATTAACCGTGAAATAGACTCATCGCTGTCAGGAGGCGAGATAAAGAGAATAGAGATTGCCAGCGTTTTGGGCAGGAACACCAAGCTCACAATATTTGACGAGCCCGAGGCGGGAATAGACCTTTGGAGCTTTACCGGTCTTATTAACGTTTTTGAGGAGCTCAAAAATAAAAATAACAGCACTCAAATAATTATTTCTCATCAGGAGCGAATTTTGGAAATCGCCGATGAAATAGTGGTTATTGCCGACGGAACAGTCCGTGCCTGCGGTAAAAAAGAAGAAATAATGCCCATTCTGCTTGAAGATGAGTATGGGCAGCGCTGTCCCGACGGAAAGGAGGAAATTAAATAATGGAAAAAATAACAGACCGGCTTCTTAAAATAGTTTCGGAGTTTACCGGAGAATTTAAAGGAGCTTATAACATACGCGAAAACGGCCAGTGTGCCGGCAGACAGTCAAGCGAAAATATAAAAATTGAGTCAAAAGAGGACGCTCCGGGACTTGTTATTCATGTTAAGGAAAACACTGTGGGTGAGACGGTATACATTCCCGCCTGCGTAACCAAAAGCGATATTCATGACCTGGTGTACAACGATTTTTATATAGGCAAAAACTGCGATATTACCATAGTTGCAGGCTGCGGCGTTCATTCAGACGGTGAGGAGGAGTCTGCCCACAACGGTATTCACAGGTTTATTCTGGGGGATAATTCCAAGGTTTTATATAAGGAAAAGCATATCGGAACAGGCAAGGGAACAGGCAAGAAAATAATCGACCCTGTTACAGAGTGCGAGCTGGGACCCGGTTCTGCCCTGACTATGGACACGATTCAGCTCAGCGGTGTTGACAAGAGCACCAGAAAAACCACAGCTAAGCTGGATAAGGACGCAAAACTGATTATCAGAGAAAAAATAATGACAGACGGAGACGAAATTGCCGACACGGATTTTGTTGTGGAACTGAACGGTGAAAATTCCGCTGCAGACGTTGTTTCCCGCTCTGTTGCAAAGGGAAATTCCAAACAGAGCTATGTTTCAAACATTATAGGCAACAACATTTCAAAGGGTCATACAGAGTGTGACGCCATACTGGTGGACAACGGAATTGTTACCGCTTCCCCTCAGCTTACCGCTAATAACTGCGACAGCGAGCTTATCCATGAAGCCGCAATAGGAAAGATTGCGGGAGAGCAAATATTAAAGCTCAGAACTCTGGGACTTACCGAGGAGCAGGCGGAGCAACAAATAATAGACGGTTTTATAGGGAATTAGTTAAAAGGGACAAGTTGTTTGTCCCTTTTAAAATTTCTCTTGTTCATAGATATATAATATTGATAAAGGCTTTGCCTTTGAAGCTATTCGCCCGCCCTGTTGCGTTTGCCGCACTCCTCCCCAAACGCACAGGGCGGACTATAAATAATGAATTCATTTAAAAGACAATTGAATTTTTTAATTTATAATTTTTTAGGGGTTTGGGGCGTGAGCCCCAATCGGTTTCCCCGAAGGGGAAAACCGATACCGCCCGGGTCTGGCGGGCGGAACCGGGCTAGGCATTAATCTTAAAGGCAAAGCCTTTATATAAATAAAAATAAATATATTATATTATCTTGCAGATGATGTTGTTGGTACGGTGGAAAATGTAGATAACCTTTGTAAACATTGGTGTAACTTAATTTTAACAGGTTTATAAGATGTTTGTAACCTGTTTTTAATATTAACATTATTTACCGCTTATTAACAAGAGTTATGTTACCCACAAGTTACACACAGTTTACAAATATTTAAAATGTGTGTAACTTTTCAATGCCTTAATTCTTTCAGGTAGTCTATGAATATAACTACCATCCAGAGCATACCGAGAGTACCCATAATGAAATACAGGTGTTTTACCAGATAGGCAAAGTCTATAGTCGAAAAGGGCAGCATTAAGGCGAACATCAAGACAGAGGCGATTATTCGCTTTAGTAAAGTATTGACCTTAAAGTATGAAAGTATACCGTATCCTTCGGAAATTGCTGTTGTCAGTATTGACATTATGAGACAGACGGAGTAAATATTTTCGAAGTTTTTGTTTATGCTTCCCGCCAGTTTTTGCAGGGGAAAGCTCTCGTACCAAACCTTGCCGAAGTTTGAACCAATGGCGAACCAGACCAAGAAAATAAGCAGACCGATTATAGCTCCCGCTATTGAGGAGGCTATGAGGGCGGTGCGCCTTGATTTCAGGGTTTTGGAAATTGGGGATAGAACCGAGGCGGCGGTAAGGGTGTTATAGCTCACGTAACAAATACTGAGCAGAACCATATTTCTGTCCGAGCCCATAAAAAAGTCAGTGAGAAAAAACGCGGGGGAGTAGATTTGTGAAAGTATTGAATTTACTGCCGTAATGGTTATTATTATAATTATTACGGGAACCAGGATGATATTAATTGCGGCGACTCCCTTTATATCAAAAATAAAGACAATAAAGCACAGGGCGGCAAGAGCAACGGAGCCTATAATCTTGGGCGTTCCCAAAAGGCTTGTCGATATTTCACCGCAGGAGGAGAGCATAACAATAAGGCCGCAGCACATATCAAAAAATACTAAAATTAAAAAGAATTTTTCCAGAAGCTTTGAAAAGGAAAAGATATGGCTTATATAATCCGAAACAGAGTATAAATCATACTTCATGGATTTTTCCAGGATTATATAGCAGACAAAGGTAAACAGCAGAGAAGCAATTACTATTCCGGAAAAGTCTGTGTTTGAGCAAAAGTTAAAATACTCGCATATCTCCCTGCCCGAAGCAAAGCCCGCGCCGATTATAAGACCTATATACACGAAAATAATTTTTAAGTAATCCATACTCTCACCTTTAAAATCAATAAATTGGGTAAAAAACATCTTATAATAACTATATATGGTGGACAGGTTTTAATATGAATATTTAATAAAAATTTTTTCAAAAAAATTGTAAAAAACAATTGACAAGAGGAAAAATATATGTTAGAATAGTCAATGCCTCGCAAAAGAGGCTTTATTTGTGTTATGAATTTGAGGTGATAATTATGCAAACAAAGATTACATTAGCTTGCACGGAATGCAAGCAGAGAAACTATGATACTACAAAGAACAAGCAGAACTGCCCTGACAGACTTGAGCTTAAGAAGTACTGCAGATTTTGCAGAAAGCACACTGTTCATAAGGAAACGAAGTAATTAAGGGGTGTAGAAAATGGAACAAACCAAGCCAAATTTCTTTAACAGAATAACTAAGTACTGTAAAGAGGTTAAGTCTGAGATGAAAAAGGTTGTTTGGCCGTCTTTTAAGAAGGTTAGACAGAATACCCTTATCGTTATGGTCTATGTTGTTTTGGTAGGCGTTGTAATCTGGGCTCTTGACGCTCTGTTTACGTGGGGTATGTCACTTATCATTAACAGATAGTAAAGGTGATTTTTTATGTCAGATAAAAAAGCTGCAAAATGGTATGTTGCCCATACATATTCCGGTTATGAGAATAAGGTTATGGACGACATTTTAAAGACTGTGGAAAACCGCGGCATGGAGGATATTATCCAAGAGGTCAAGGTTCCCATGGAAGAGGTTGTCGAGATTAAGGACAACAAGAAAAAGGTTTCCGAACGCAAAATATACCCGAGCTACGTTATGATAAAGATGATTATGAATGACGAAAGCTGGTATATCGTGAGAAACTGCCGCGGCGTTACGGGCTTTGTGGGTCCCGGCTCCAAGCCGGTCGCTCTGACTCAGGAGGAAATTGAAAAAATGGGTCTTGAGCATACCACGGTTAAGCTTGACTATAACGTCGGGGATAATATCAGGGTTAAGTACGGCGCTCTTGAAGGGTTCCTGGGTACTATAACCGAGATAAATTTTGACAAGAAAAAGGTTAAGGCGAAGGTTTCGATGTTCGGCAGAGATACGGATGTTGAACTTGAGTTTAACCAGATTGAATCAATTGCATAGTATTAAAGCATAATTTTGTTACCCACACGGATTTTTCCGTTTATATATACCGAGTTAATCGGTCTGTGGGAGGGGATTAAACCCGATAATACCACGCATGTGAACAAGGAGGTGTATTCACAATGGCACAGAAGATCACAGGTTACATTAAGCTGCAAATTCCGGCAGGTAAGGCAACTCCTGCACCGCCCGTCGGTCCGGCTCTCGGTCAGCACGGCGTAAACATCATGGACTTCACAAAGCAGTTTAATGAGAAGACAAAGAATGATATGGGTATGATTATCCCTGTTGTTATAACAGTATATCAGGACAGATCATTCACATTTATCACTAAGACTCCACCGGCTCCTGTTTTGATTAAGAAGGCCTGCGGCATTGATAAGGCGTCAGGCGTTCCCAACAAGACAAAGGTTGCTCAGCTTAAGAAGGCTGACCTTCAGGACATTGCCGAAAAGAAGATGCAGGATCTTAACGCTGCTTCTTTGGAGGCTGCAATGTCGATGATTGCCGGAACAGCCCGTTCTATGGGAATTACGGTTGAGGAGTAGTTTTAAACGCCGCCCTGCGGCAAAGATTGGTGGGAGGAATTTCACGGAAATTCTGCATAACCACAAAGGAGGATAATTATGAAGAAAGGCAAAAAGTATCAGGAAGCCGCAAAGCTTGTTGAAAAGAGTAAGCTCTACGACTCTCAGGAAGCTCTTGCGCTTGTTTGCAAAACTGCTACGGCAAAGTTTGACGAGACTGTTGAGCTTCACGTTAAGCTGGGCGTTGACTCAAGACATGCTGATCAGCAGGTTAGAGGCGCTGTTGTACTTCCTAACGGCACAGGTAAGAACGTAAAGGTTCTGGTATTTGCCCGTGACGATAAGGCGGAGGCCGCAAAGGCTGCCGGCGCTGACTATGTAGGCGCTGAGGATATGGCGCAGAAGATCCAGACAGAGAACTGGTTCGATTTTGATGTTGTTATCGCAAGCCCCGACATGATGGGCGTTGTCGGTAGAATAGGTAGGGTTCTGGGTCCTAAGGGACTTATGCCTAACCCTAAGGCAGGTACTGTAACACCTGACGTTGCCAAGGCTGTTGAGGAGGCAAAGGCAGGTAAGATTGAGTACAGACTGGACAAGGCTAACATTATCCATTGTCCCATAGGAAAGGCTTCTTTCGGCCCCGAAAAGCTGGCTGAGAATTTTAACGTTCTTATTAACGCTATTGTAAAGGCTAAGCCTGCTGCCGCTAAGGGTACCTATTTGAGATCGGTTACCGTTGCTTCAACAATGGGCCCCGGTATCAAGATTGCGGCTAACAGACTTGAAAACTAATTTAGTCTTGACAAAGGCTAAGTATTGTGATATAATGCTTAGCTGTTGACAATAATTTGTAAAATTTCTTAATATTTCCGCAGACAGCAGGTGGCAAGCCGTAAATCCTGCCGAGGAAGATATAACCATTTTGCTTGAAAAGTGAAACACTATATCCCTCGCTGCTCTGCGAGGGATTTTTTACGGAAGGAGGATATAACATGCCAAGTGAAAAAATATTGGAAAGCAAAAAGGCCATGGTTGCAAAGCTTGCCGAAAGACTTAAGGGCGCTCAGGCAGGTGTTCTGACAGATTACAGAGGTCTTACGGTTGATCAGGATACTCAGCTTCGTAACAAGCTCCGTGAGGCAGGAGTTGAATATACAGTTATAAAGAACAGTATTATTCACTTTGCCGCAAAGGAGGCAGGTCTTGAGGGTCTTGATGAAATTCTCACAGGTCCCACAGCTCTTGCAACAAGCTCTGACGACGTTATTTCACCTGCAAAGGTTCTGTGTGACTTTGCAAAGGAGAATGACCTGCTTGAAATCAAGGGCGGATTTGTAGAAGGCGAGATTATTTCTATTGACGAGGTTAAGCAGTACGCTTCAATCCCCTCAAAGGAAGTTCTCATCTCAAAAATGCTCGGTTCATTGCAGTCGCCTATCAGCAAGCTGGCTCGTACTCTGCAGGCTATTGTTGATGAAGAGGCAACACCCGGTAAGGCTGCTCAGGCTGAGGAAGCCGCAGCTCCCGCGGAAGAGGCTGCTCCCGCAGAGGAAGCTCCCGCTGCTGAGTAATTATACCCTTTAGGGGAATAAATTTGTTTAAAATTAAGCTATAAAATTTATAGGAGGATATTAAAATGGCTGATATAACAAAAATTCTTGATGAAATCAAAGAACTTACACTTATGGAAGTAAACGACCTGGTAAAGGCTCTGGAAGAAGAATTCGGCGTAAGCGCAGCTGCTCCCGTTATGGTGGCAGGCGGTGCTGCTGACGGCGGCGCTGCAGCTGCTGAGCAGACAGAGTTCGACGTAATTCTGGCAGGCGCAGGTTCACAGAAGATTAAGGTTATCAAGGTTGTTCGTGAGATCACAGGTCTGGGTCTGGCTGACGCAAAGGCACTGGTTGACGGCGCTCCCAAGCCCGTTAAGGAAGGCGCTTCTAAGGAAGAGGCTGAAGAGATCAAGACAAAGCTCGAAGAAGTTGGAGCTCAGGTTGAACTCAAATAATTACGTATGCTGTAAGAAAACTCCCGCGGTGGTTCCGCGGGAGTTTTTGCATATAAGTTTGTCGTAGGATCACGGCTGCGTCCGCTGAACATGTCAACACTTTTATCTGTGTAATATAATAAAGATATATGTAAAAATTCACGTTGTAGGGGGCGGCTTCCCGGACGCCACGAATAAATGCAAAGATTTTTATCAGGGAAAATAGATTGGTATATGTGTAACTCTCAAATTCGTAGGGGCGGTTAAAAAAATATATATAATTGTCTATTTTAATAAAAGCGTGCCCGCCCCGGCGCTTGGGGAGGAGAGTGCTGTGACCCCACTTCTTTGAAGTGGGTCGGCTCATATTATTCCGATTTGCACAAAGTATGCAATGTCAATAACGTTCCTAAGTTGTTGCCGACAGAGAGCAACGGGGCGGGCGACAGACAAACCGGTGTAAGAATATAAAGTAACAGGGATTATAATTTAAAAAATTTTTACAATAAAAAATTCCCGCGGGAGCACCGCGGAAAATTCTTACATACCTTTAATTTTTTCAGAGCAGGAGGCGCATATGTGTTTGCCGTTTTCAACCTCTTTTAAATTTTCATGGCTGCCGCAAAGTGCACAGGCAGGGCTAACACCCAGAATAATAATGCAATCATCATCAGAATTATATGAAATACTAACCATATCGCCAACGCTTAAATTCATCTTTTCACAAATCTTTTTGGGCAGGGTCACCCGTCCGTTTATTTCAATCTTTCTTTCAGTGGTCAAACTGTTACAACTGTTCTTAGCCATGGTAACATTCCTTTCTGTTCAACAAAATCAGCATATATTTCTATTATGCCCGTACATAAATAAATATCGCATTTTGTTCAAGTAAATTTTATTATCGACTTATTATAACATGTTTTTTAATGATTGTAAATAACATTTTCGAAATATTTGTCATTTCATGGCAAATGCTTTGATTTATTGTTGAATTGAGGAAGAAAATATGTTATAATCTGAAAAATATTTTAAAAGTAAAGGAGTTAAGTTATGGGAGACTGGAATTCAAAGCAATATTTAAAGTTTGAAGGGCAGCGTACCCGTCCCTCTGTTGACCTAATCAGAAATATTCCCGTGCTAAATCCGAGGAATATTTTAGACGTGGGCTGCGGACCGGGCAACAGCACTGTGGAACTTTATAAAAACTTTCCAAAATCGAAAATAGTGGGGATTGACAGTTCTGAAGATATGCTCATGCGAGCGGAGGCAGCGTATTCGAATTTAAAATTTTTAAAATGCTCGGTTCCGAATGAACTTGAGCGTATTGAAGAAAAATTTGATATTATATATTCAAACGCATGTATTCATTGGATACCAAATCAGGAGCTGCTTTTAAAGGCTCTCATGGATAAGCTTGCTGCGGGCGGCGCTCTTGCCGTGCAAATCCCTGTTATACAAAAGGCTCCCTTTTATGAAATGCTGGGAAAGGTTCTTACCCAAGATAAGTGGAGAGACAAATTGGGCGGTATAAAGAATTTTCATAACCTTTTGCCGGAAGAATATTATGATATTCTAAGCGGCTTGACAGATAACTTTGAATTATGGGAAACGGTTTATTATCATAAGGTTAGTGATTTCGGGGATATTATAGAATGGTATAAGGGCAGCGGCTTAAGACCGTACCTTGAAGCTTTATCCGACAATGAAAGGGCTGAATTTGAAAGTGATATACTAAGCCGAATAAAACAGATGTATAACAGGCAGGCGGATGGGAATATTATATTAAAAATGCCCAGATTATTTTTTGTGGCACAAAAAATAAAATAATTTCAAAAAAACTATTGACAACCGTCGCAAAATGTGTTAATATAGTAAAGTCGTTGGCGCAAAAGCGTTAAAGACTTAAACGGAGGGGTTCCCGAGTGGCCAAAGGGGGCAGACTGTAAATCTGTTGCGTCTCGCTTCGATGGTTCGAATCCATCTCCCTCCACCAGATCCGAGCCTCTTAGGGGCTCGGATTTTTATTTTATTTCCGATACGGAGTGAATACGGTGTTTTCAACAATAACAAGTATGGATTTTGCATTTCTTGATTTTATACAAAATAATATAAGGTGCGTCTTTCTTGATTTTGTTATGCCCATAATTACCGCTGTAGGTAACGGCGGGATTGTATGGGTAATTTTAGGGATTGTCTTTATGTCTTTTAAAAAGTACAGAAAGTGTGGCGCGGCTATATTAATAGGAATGATTCTGTGCCTTGTTTTGGGAAATCTGATATTAAAGCCATTGATTGCAAGACCCAGACCTTGCTTTATGAATTCGAATGTGGAATTGCTGATAAAAATGCCAAAGGATTTTTCATTCCCCTCGGGGCATACATATTCAGCCTTTGCGGCGGCATTTATAATTCTGCTGTGCCGACACAGACGGATAGGAATTTTTGTTCTTGTTTTGAGCGCCCTTATAGCCTTTTCAAGAATGTATCTCTATGTTCACTTCCCAACGGATATATTGGGCGGAATTGTATTGGCGGCTTTAGTAGCTGTTGCTTCATATAATATATCCCGTGCTGTGTTTTCCCGAATTGAATAAATGAAATATATTACCAGCCCCTGCGCTCGGGGCGGAGGCGGCGAGCGCAACGGGGCGGGCGAAAGGCTCGCTAGTGTGAGGATAAAAATTATATGGGATAATTGCATACCCATGCCTGTGCGCCTCACGGGCGGTCTTGTGTCAAAAACTAAGGAATATTATTGACATTACCTACTTTGTGTCAATTTGAATACTGTGAGCCGTCCAACTTCAAAGAAGTTGGGGCACAGACCACCTGCCCTGCTGCTGTCCGCCTTTTACAAAGGCGGTAAAATCATATTGAATGTTTACAAATACTACGAAATGTGCAAAGTTCACTTTGCCCCTACGGGAATTATTAAGTTATAAAATTTTAACAATAATTTTAGATAAAATTTAAGATTTAGATATAGTAATACGGTTGTATTTTTAAAATCCATATAATATAATATAGATAAATGTTTAACGCTTTAGATAAAATAAGGAGTGAACATATTTGGAAAATCAAGCAAAGAAGAAATCCGGCAACAGCTTTTTTAAAGGCGCTCTGGTGCTGGGAATAGCCAGCCTGCTGGTTAAGCTGATAGGCGCGTTCTTCAAGATACCCATGACCAACCTTATAGGTGACGACGGAATGGGCTTGTTTAACGGCGGCTACCAGATTTATACCTTTATGTTTATAGTGGCGACAGCCGGCTTCCCCGTTGCCATATCAAAAATGGTGGCGGAGAGCATAGCCAGAAATGACGAGCAGGACGCAAAGCGGGTATTCCAGACTGCGTTCTCGCTGCTGTTCATAATCGGCGCAGTGGGCAGCATTGTTCTGTTTACATTTGCGGGGCAGCTTGCGGGTGCGGTAGGTATGCCGGATGCGGAGCTGGGCATTAAGGCAATTTCTCCCGCAATATTTTTCGTGTCTCTGGCGTCCTCAATGAGGGGATATTTCCAGGGCAGACAGAATATGTATCCGACGGCGTTTTCCGAGGTAATAGAGTCAACGGGCAAAATGGTCATAGGTCTGCTCCTTGCAGGCTTGTTTATGGGCATGGCGGTAAATCCCGCTGCCGAAAAACTGATTGACATATCCTCAAGGGTTGCCCAGTCAACTCATATAAGAAAGGTTTATGCTTCAGCAGGCGCATTGTTCGGCGTGACAACCGGAACATTTTTATCGGCTGCGCTATTGATTTGCATTTATATTTTCTTTGCGGTCAGCGCGAAAAAATATGCGGCAAAGTCTGCGCCTATGACTGCCGCCGCAGAGAAGCTGAGACCCAGAAAGACTATACTTAAGGAATTGGTTTTAATCGCAATTCCCATAACAATCGGCGCGTCCGTTTCCAGCTTAACAACTCTCATAGATATGACTACAATAAGCCGCAGGCTGGTTGTAAACCCGTCGGTTTTTGATAAGTATGCCTTCATGTTTGAACAGGGCACGGAGTTTGCTCAAAAGGTAGCGGAAGAGGGTTGGAGCGCGGCTGAGATAAACGTGCAGAAAGCCACGTCTCTCTACGGAATGTATACGGGCAAGGCTCTGACTATGTTTAATCTGCCTCTAACCTTGGTGGTTGCTCTGGGAACAAGTATAGTCCCCGCAATTTCAGCTGCAATTGCAAAGAATAATAAAATCCAGGCAAAAAGCATTACAGAAAGCGCAATCAGATTGGCACTGCTTTTTGGTATGCCCTGCGCAATCGGAATGTCGGTGCTGTCAAGCGGAGTTTTAAATCTGCTGTTTAACACGGATAACGCCAAAACAGTTTTGAGCATACTCTCTATTGCAATAATCCCCGTGTCTGTGGTGCAGGTTACAAATGCTATACTCCAGTCCTACGGCAAGATGTACTACCCTGTTATAAATATGCTTGTAGGCGGAGCCGCAAAGGTTATATTTAACTATTTCGCAATACCGATTTTGGGAATTGACGGAGCCCCTGTAGGCACTTTCATATGTTATTTTATAATCGCTGTTATAAACACAGTGGAGATTATTAAGATTTCAGATATGAGGTTCAGCTTTGTTGACACAGTTGTAAAGCCTCTGATTGCCGCCTTGGTAATGGGCGCGGCAGGATACGCTATGGCAGTGGCTTTGCCATCGTCAAGAGTTATGACTCTGGTTGAAATTATGATTTGCGTGGTTGTATACACTCTAATGATTTTCGTGGTTCATGCGGTAAAGCGCGAGGACGTACTCAATCTGCCCAAGGGCGAGAGGATTGCAGAGGTTCTTGAAAGGTTTAAACTTATAAAGTAATATTTATTGCCTAGCCCGGTTCCGCCCGCCAGACCCGGGCGGTGTCGGTTTTCCCCTTCGGGGAAACCGATTGGGGCTCTGCCCCAAACCCCTGTATATGTAATTCCGTCACCTTATAATTTTGATAAAGGCTTTGGCGACATTGCCGCCGCGGCTTGGCATGGCGGAA
>CATWQA010000035.1 GCA_958352815.1 uncultured Eubacteriales bacterium | reverse complement strand
TAAAAGCGAAGCCTTGCCGAACAGGCATGGCGAGCGGAAAAGGCATAGTGCGACGATGCGGCGGCAATGTCGCCAAAGCCTTTATCAAAATTATTAGTACAGTACAGCAATAATACTTTTTCAACAGTATTTATTTAAGGTTTTTTCTCTTTTTTAAAAGCTCACCTTAAACCTTTGTATATATTATATTTGCAACTGCCAATAAAGTCAATAATAACTATTGAATATTTTTGAAAAATATTTTATAATTAATATAATATAATTATCGCCCACCCTGTTGCGCTCGCCGCCCTCCGCCCCGAGCGCCGTCGGTTTTCCCCTTCGGGGAAACCGAGTTAGGGGACGACGTCCCCTAAGACCCCATTTATTATGATTTACTGTTATGAATATTCCAATTGTATAAATACAGCCCGCCCCGGCGCTTGGGGAGGTCGGGCAAGCGCAACGGGGCGGGCGACAGGCATACCGATGTGAAGATATAAAGTTACAGGGATAATAATTAAATAAAATCCCAAATCCACATAATATGGCAGGCGGGCGCGATAAATGGCGCCCCTACGAATTAAAGAGTTACATACATGTCAATCCATTTGCTTTGACGAAAACGGGCGGTTTGTCAGCGGGGCGTATAGGAATCCGCCCCCTACAACCTAAAAGGTTACACAAAGCCAAAATCGTTCATTTTAAATATGTAAAACAAATTCGCAAAAATATTAAATTTTTTGCAACGAAAGGAGCAAGCCTATGAAAAGAGTGGACAAGGCAAATTACTATCTGGATATAGCGGAGACGGTTATCGAGCGGGGAACCTGCCTCAGGCGGAACTTTGGGGCTATAATCGTCCGCAATGATGAAATTGTATCCACAGGGTACACCGGCGCACCCAGGGGCAGAGTGAACTGCTCCGACCTGCAATTTTGCATGAGAGACAAGCTGAACATTCCCAGAGGGGAGCGGTACGAAATGTGCAGAAGCGTCCACGCTGAGGCAAACTGCATTATCAGCGCAGCCAGACGGGACATTATCGGCGGCACCCTCTACCTTGTAGGCAGAGACGCCAAGACAGGGGAGCTGGTATCAAACGCAAACAGCTGCGCCATGTGCAAGCGGCTTATTATCAACTCAGGGCTTGAGCAGGTAATCGTTCGCAGAACCCCTACGGAATATGAGATTATCCCCGTCAGCGACTGGATTGAAAACGACGAGTCCCTCACGGGAACCATGGGTTACTGATATGAACTGGACAGAAGCGCAGGCGGAAGCCATATCATACGAGAAAAACAAGAATATTCTGGTGGCGGCGGCGGCAGGCAGCGGCAAGACTGCCGTTTTGGTTGAGCGCATAATAAGAAAGATACTCGACCCCGAGAACCCTGTTTCGGTGGACGAGATACTCGTGCTCACCTTTACCAACGCCGCCGCCAAGGAAATGAAGGGCAAGATTGCCGCGGCAATCCGCAAAAAGCTGGAGGAGTTTCCCGACAACAAGCGTCTGGCGCGGCAGGCGGCGGCAGTTCAGTCGGCGGACATATCCACCATTCACGCCTTTGCCCAAAAGATAATCACAAACAATATCCACCGCACGGACATACCCGTAGGCTTTACACTCAGCAGCGAGACCGAAAACCAGATGCTGACAGACCGTGTTATAGCCGAGGTGCTGGAGCGGTACTATGCCCGAATTGACAAGCTCCCCTCCTTTTCCCATCTGACCCTGGGGCACGGAGGCGTTAAAAATGACAACAATCTCCGCCAAACCATAGGCGAGATATACAAGTTTTCCCGAAGCCTGGCAATGCCCGAGAGGTGGCTTAACGACTCTGTTGACAAGTACAGGGCGGTATACAAAAGCGGCAGCATATCGGGCACCGTCTGGGAGCAATACTTCCTGGAGGCGGCAGGAGACCCTGTGCGCCAAATCAGGGAGTGCTACGCCGAGATTAACAAAATCATTGACCAAAGTCTGCCCGAGGATCACAAGTACTGTGGCTTTTTCGCCATAGAGGGGGAAATGTTTAAGGCGCTTGCAGGGGCGGATAACATTGATGATTTCTTTCGCCTTAAAGACAAGATCGAATTTAAAACCAAGCCCCGCAGAACCAAGGAGGACAAGGGCGACCCTATTCTCTCCTCGGCTCTTGACAGGATTGACGCTCTCCGCGACAGAGCAAAGGGCATATTTAAGAAGAACCGACTTTTTGCCTACCAAAGCCCCTCGGAGGCGGCGGAGCACATTGCCCTGCTCTACCCCGAAATGCGAACCCTGAAAAACATAGTCCTCACCGTTGGGCGCAGGCACACGCGGCTTAAGCTGGCAGACTCCATGCTGGACTTTAACGACCTGGAGCACAGACTGCTGGCTCTTATTATGAACAGGGACGGCTCTCCCACTGAGTTTTGCAGGCAGCTCGGCGAGAAGTACAAGGCAATATTTGTTGACGAGTATCAGGATACCAATAATATTCAGGACACCCTGTTTAAGCTGATTTCAGGCGGCAGGGGCAACATCTTTATGGTGGGGGACATAAAGCAGAGCATATATAAATTCAGAAACGCTTCCCCCGACCTGTTCCTTGAAAAATACAACAGCTATGCCGCAGGCGAAGCAGGGCACCTTTCTATACTGTCGGACAACTTCCGCAGCAGGCAGACCGTTGTGGACTCGGTAAACTTCTTATTCCGCAAAATCATGTTTAAGAGCGGGGCGGAGATTGACTATACCGACGATGAAAGCCTGCACTGCAAGGCGGATTATCCCGCAACCGGCAACGATGAGGCATACGCCACCGAGCTGATAATGACCGACATAAGCCAAGAGGAGGGGGCGGACAAAACCGTTCTTGAAGCCACCACGGTGGCAGAGCGGATTTTAGACCTGGTTCTTGAAGAAAAGCTGCCCGTCTACGACAGGGACACCGACTCAACCCGCCCGGCGGACTTTGGGGATATAGCGGTGCTTATGCGCGCCACCAAGGCGGACGCCCCCGTGTTCGCACAGGTGTTCCGAGACTACGGTATTCCCGTCTCCACAGACAGCGGCGGCGGGCTTCTCAGCTCTCTTGAAGCAAGAACCGTGCTCAGCTTTCTGGAGATAATCGACAACCCTGTTCAGGACATTCCTCTCCTTGCGGTTATGCGCAGCCCCATATTCGGCTTCACCCCGGACGAGCTTGCGGAAATACGCAGCGGAGAGCGGCAGGGCGGCTTTTACCACGCCGCACGCCATGCAGCGGAAAAGGGAAACGAAAAAGCCGAGGCGTTTTTTGAAACCCTGGACAAGATGCGGAAGTTCTCCAAATATATGGGCATTCACGAGCTCATATACAAGATTTGCTACGACCTGAACTACATGGCAATTGCCCGCGGAATGAAGGGCGGAGAGGTGCGCAGGGCTAATCTTAACCTGCTGCTCCGGATTGCCGCCGACTATGAGAAAACTCGGCTCAGCGGCCTGTTTAACTTTGTGGACTACATAACCCATGCGGACGGCGGCAGTATTCAGCAAGCGTCGGGAGCGGGCGGCGGTTCGGTTTCGATTACCACCGTTCACAAGTCCAAGGGTCTTGAATATCCCATTGTTATTCTTGCGGGAACGGTTAAGGGCAGAGCCAACGACGGCCAGACCCTGTACGACCAGGAAATAGGTCTTGCCATGGAGTACGTGGACACGGACAGCCGCATAAAATATCCCGCCCTGCCCGTGGACATAATAAGACACAAAAAGAGAAAGGAAGCACGGGCAGAGGAAATGCGCCTGCTGTACGTTGCCATGACCCGCGCGCGGGAGAAGCTGATTATCTCCGCCACCAACGGCACGGCGGGACAGTCAAAGGCGTGGCTGCGGCCTGTTGTGGACAGCGGCGGCAAGGTTATGCGGCTCTGTATTGAGCAGACCGAATGCTTTAGGGACTGGGTGGTCTTCGGTTTTCTTGACAATAAGCACGCAGAGCCCTTGCGGGAGCTGATGGAAGCCGACATTTCCGACCTTGAAATAGATGAAAGCTCCTGCCCCTTTAGGTTTGTTCTCAGCACGGCTGCAGAGGAGCCCCCCAAGGCGGCTCCCGAGGAGGCGGAGCAGGAGATACAGGAGGAAGCGGCTCCTGCGAAATACGAGGACGAGGAGCTGCGCCAAAGGCTGGGGTATGTTTATCCCCATGCAGCCCTCACCCGAATACCCATAAAGCTGTCGGTCAGCGAGATAAAACGAAGCTCCCAGTCAGACCAAGACGGGGAATATATTCCCGCCCTGAGCCGGATCTCTCGCAGGAACTTCAGGGAGGGCGAGGTAAACCCCGCCGCAGAGGTGGGAACCATTACCCACTTTGTTATGCAGCATATTGACCCTGTCCGAACCCAAAACATAGACCGGGTTCTGGATCAGGCAGAGGAGCTTGTGGCAAAGGGTATGCTGACAAAGGCACAGGCGGAGGCGGTGGACTACTACTCCATAACCCGCTTCTTCGCCTCGGAAATCGGAGAGAGAGTTTGCCGCGCCTTTGAGGAAGGCAGGCTAAAACGGGAGCTGAAAATGCTGTTCCCCGTTAAGGCGGGGGAGGTTTACTCCCAAATCCCCAAGGACGCCCCTGAGTACAACGCCGAAATAATCGTTCAGGGTATTGCGGACTGCGTTATATTCGACGACGACGGCTTAACTCTTATAGACTACAAGACCGACAACTGCACCGACCACCGCATACTGCTGCGGGCTGAGTCCTACGGGGAACAGATCGCCCTGTACAAGGAGGGACTGGAGCTGATTTACGGCAAGCCCGTAAAGGAGAGCTATATCTACTTTATGAAACCCGGAGCCTGCGTCAACATGACGGAGCTGAACCGAGAATTTTAGGAGGTAATCCAAATGAAAGGACTGATACTGTCCATAACTGCGGGACAGGGACACAACCAGACGGCAATGGTGCTCAGCAACGAGTTTAACAAGCTGGGCATTGAGTGCAAGTACCTTGACGTTTATAAATACATAAATCCGCTGCTCTCGGACTCGGTGAACAGGATTTATCTTATGTCCACCAAAACCATTCCCAAGATTTACGGCAGGGTTTACAGGATTTGCGAAAAGCGCCCCGCCCAGTCGGGAGTAGGCACGAGAGGCTTGGGACGGCTGACAAACTCTGTGCTGTCCCGAAGCCTGATTAAGCTTATCCAAAGGGAGCAGCCCGACTTTATAATCTGCACCCATATTTTTGCCGCCCTGCTGGTCACATACATATCCTCAATCGAAAGCCTTAACGCCGCTACCATAGGGGTCGTAACCGACTTCACTATCCATCCCTACTGGGAGGACAGCCTTATGGACTACTACGTTATTGCCGCAGAGAGCTTGACAATCCAGGGAGTTAAAAAGGGCTTCCCCGAGAGCAGGTTTCTGCCCCTCGGCATACCCATAGACCCTAAGTTCGGCAACAAAACGGAGCAGCATGAGGCAAGGCGGATTTTGGGGCTTGAGGATAAAAACACCGTCCTTGTTATGAGCGGAAGCATGGGCTTTGGCAATATTATCTCCGAAATACAGGGGCTTGACAAGCTGGACATGGATTTCCAGATTGTGTCAATCTGCGGCAACAACAAGCGGCTTAAAGAGAGAATTGACGGCATGAAAACCCGAAAGAAAATATACAATTACGGATATGTAAACAATGTTGATATGTTTATGGACGCCTGCGACTGCATTATAACAAAGCCCGGCGGGCTCACAACCAGCGAGGCTCTGGCAAAGCGTATTCCCATGCTTATCAACAACCCGATCCCGGGTCAGGAGGACAGAAACGTGGAGTTTTTGTTAAACGCGGGAGCCGCCATGAAAATAAGCCGCACCAACCCCATTGACGAGGCGGTGTACCAGCTGTTTATCAACAGGGACAGGCTTGAGCTTATGCAAAGAGCCATGGACTGCCTGGCAAAGCCCAACTCGGCTGTGGATTTGGTAAACTTCGTAAAGAAAACGGTTGAGGAAAGAGCACGATAATAGTGTAGAATGTAGAGTGTAGAATGTAGAGTGTAGAAAAAATGCCAATCCGGTTATGTTATCGGATTGGCATTTTTGTAACTCATTAAATTCGTAGGGAGCGGCAAGCGGCGCCCCTACGAAATTGGTAGGTTATATATGAGACAAGACCATTTGTTTTGGCGGTAACAACTACATATATATTAATCCAATTATTTTTTGGCGGCCGCATAGGGTCACCGGATACATTCGCTAATCATCACTCAAACAAATCTGAACAATTGTATGTATTTCACATTATCTTCTTCGGAATATCTTTCTCCGAATTTAATAAACTGATTGGGTTCGGATGAATAAAAATCCAGCAGTTTTTCTTTATCCTCACTTTCAAGGTACACTAATCCTCCGCCAATATCATGTTGGACTGCGGTCAGCACATCAAAAGTAAAGTCCATCAGTTTACTTCCGGTTAAGCTGTCATCAGCAGCAAAATTATCATTCTTTCCAAACTGTGCAATTAAGAAAGCCGACACATTAAAACTATTCGTATGTTCATCAAGTCTTGAATAACGCTGAACCTTTTTTCTTGCTGTATTTGACAAGATATCATTACGCAATTCCATAGCCTTATGTGTTAAAGTAAATACTCCTGCAATTTTACCATTACTACCATACACCAAATAGGTAATTGACACTTTCTTTTTTGCAAATTCTATTGCATTTTTCCTGACAAAGTTTTCGATTTCTATATTTTTTGAACACGAAAATTCGGAGAGGGCGGCGCTTACCGCATCCTCTCCGATAGCATCAATCATATCCAAAATATTTACAACATCATAACTCATCACTTGTTAGCCAATCCTTTTTCAAACAAAGCTCGTATTTCTTCTTTATCTCTAAGCGGAGGATTAACTTTTGACGTTGGCACTCTTTTGGGTAATTTACTTGCCTTTTCAAGCGCATCAACAAATGTTTCGGCACTCTTTCTGTCTGTAATTTTCACATTGGCAAAAATGCTTGAAGTAGCCATTTAAGCTCGCCTCCTTCATTATTATTAGTATAATTAAAACTCTATACCGCGACAATATTATATCACCAAAACACTGAAAAGTCAACGTCTTATTTCGATTTTCATATTTTTTGACACTTCGGATAACCTTCCCAATATTTATTATATTCCAAAGCAACACATTAAGTCATTAGAGTTTTAGTTTATAGCCCCTGCGAATAGGAAGCAACATATACGTCAATCCATTTACATTTGCAAAACTGTTGGTATAACTCGGGGCGTATAGGAATCCGCCCCCTACAACTTAAAAGATTACGTCTATCAAATTCCGTTTAAATAGTTAAAAAACTTTGGTTTATCGGCGGGCGCAGACTTTCTTTGCAAAAAGAAAGTCGAAGCAAAGGGAATTTTGCTCCGACGATGTAATATTTATTTAATTTGACATTATTTGCTATAGCGTGTATAATCTACTAAAGCAGATATAAAGGAAATTGAAGGACGGTTAGCCATCTCCTGTGCTACGGCTCGTAGCAGAAAGGGGGTGTCGCTTATGTGGAAAACAATAATTAAATTTGTTGTATCTATCATACTTATTTATATGATAGTTTCCATAAAAGCAATATAACCGCGCCTTCGTCAAAGATCGCGGTTATATTTATATAACAATTAAGTCTTTGGCTAACCGTTAATTCGGTTCACCTTTTATCTGCTTTTATTATACACTTAATTTTCTATAAAGTCAACTGTTATTTCAATTTATTTAAATTGCTTATTCAGACACATGAGATTATCTCATGCCCACACTTACGCCCGCGACGACGCCTCTACATTCTACACTCTACACTATTCCGTCTCTCTGCCCACTTTGGGGGTGGGGGTATGGCGGCCGCCCTCCTCCTCTTCTCTCTCATCTGCGCTTGATGTGGGCTTAGGGGTTGCAGTCGCTCTATCCTCATCGGGCTCGTCAGTGCTTGAAGCCGTGGGTTTGGGAGTTGCTGTTGCGTCCTCCTCATCGTCGGGATTTTCAGTGCTGCCGGGCTCAGGGGTTGAACTCTTGCCCGGTGAGGGCTCTGTCAGCTCATACATTGCCGCCGCCGTATCCTCGGAGCGGACGTACAGCTTGGAGTCGCGGAAGTCCAAAATTCCCGTCTCGAATGAGGAAAGACTGTTGTCTATAACAGAGGCAACGAACTTCGCCTTATACTCAAAGTCGAAAAAGGTTCCGAACCTGACTTCAAGCCTATCCTCAATATAAAACTTTATGTCGTTTGGGTTTTCCGCGTCAAACTTAGTGGTTCGCTCCAGCAGTCCCGCCTTGCTGAGAGCGTTCAATGCCTCGATAACCGATTGCAGCTTCTGCTCATCATCGCTTTCAAGGGCGCGCCCCGGGTTCTGCTTGGTAACGCCTACGCCGTACACCACAGGCGCGTCGTACACAATTGTTCCCCCGGAGGTTCTCGTCAGCTCGCCGTAGCTCGTACCCTCAGCCTCCTCGGGAGCCTCTGTGGGCTCGGGAGTGCTTGTAGGAGTATCGTTTACGAAATACCGATTTCCGTCCTCATCAAACTCGTAGTGACCGCCGTTTATGCGGTAAATCGGGTCGCCGTCATCGTCATAGCCCCAGATTGTGCCGTCTTTTAAGCTGTCGTCCTCCTCTTCGGGGACAGGGGTTTCCTCCGGATTCTCCTCCTGCTCCTCCTCTGCTGAAATCTTCATAGCCACAATCTCGGAGGTATCAGAGCTGTTTACCGTTTCCACAACGGTTCCGCTTAAATCTGTTACCACCAGCGTATCGCCTACAGAGAAGTACGCCCCGGGCTGCCGCTCGGTGACGATTATTTTAACCGTGTCGGGCAGCACCCGTTTTATGGTGCAGTCCTCAATATATTCCAGAGCCTCTACGTTTTTCTTGTTTTTGGAGAAATGAGTCAGGAATATATTATTTCCCTTTTCTATACCCGCCGCACTGACAATCGACTCAGAGCTGATCTTTTTATTGCCGACGCACACAATGTTATCTATATCAAAGGCAGGAGCCAGCAGGCAAATGCACACGGCAACCAAGACCACCGCCCCGGCGATAGCCCCGAAAAACAACGCCGCCGCACGCCGCTTTGCCGCTCTCCTTCTTCTGTTTTCTCTGTCCTGCTGTCTTGTTCTCTTTTGCATAGATATTCGCCTTTCATTTTGGAATTGGTGAATAACGGGGCTAAACCACAAGCCTTATGTCCGCCCCCAGATTTTTAAGGTCGCGGACTATGTCTTCATAACCCCTGTTTATATGTGAAATCCCGCGGATTACGGTGGTTCCCTCGGCAATTGCTCCGCCCACCGCCATTGCGGCTCCGCCTCTTAAATCAAAGGCCTTCACCTCTGCGCCCCTGAGGCTCTCTCTGCCCCGAACCGTTGCCTGGCACATATTCACGTTTATATCCGCCCCCATTTTTACCAGCTCCGCCGCATGTCTGAACCGATTTTCAAAAATCGACTCTACAAACACGGTGGTTCCCCTTGCCACAGACAAGGCTGACATAAACATAGGCTGAGCGTCTGTGGGAAAGCCCGGGTAGTACAGGGTTTTTATTGTCTTAACGCTTCTCGGGCGGCCGTCCATAGAGACAACAGCTCTGCCCTCCTCGCACTTGACGGCGGCTCCCATCTCTCTTAAAACCCATATGCATATTGAAAGGTGCTCCGGGTTCACGTTTTCAAGCTCAATCTCCCCGCCGCAGCCGGCAACCGCCGCCATGTAGGTTGCTGCCACAATCCTGTCGGGCATAACGGTGTAATCCGCTCCTCGCAGGGCGTCAACTCCGTTTATTACAATAACATCGCTGCCCGCACCCCGTATTCTTGCGCCCATGGCGTTAAGCAGGTTTTGCAGGTCAACAATCTCCGGCTCTCTTGCCGCATTCCTGATGACCGTTTCTCCCTTCGACCTTGCCATGAGCAGCATAATATTCTCCGTCGCTCCCACGCTGGGGCAGAGCAGAGACACGTTTCCGCCCTTTAAATGAGACTTAACGCGGCAGTGTATTGCGCCTCCGTCCTCCTCAATATGTACCCCTAACTTGCGAAAGGCGTTCAGGTGCAGGTCAATAGGCCTTGCCCCCAGCTCGCAGCCTCCCGGGTAGCCTATGCTTGCCTCCCCCATTCGGGAAAGCATTGCGCCCATAAACAAAATCGATGAACGCATTCGGTTCATGCGCTCGCCGTCTATATGAGTGCCGTAGGCGGTCTCACCCCGCACTCTTACTGTTCCGCAGTCCTCGCCGCATATACATCTGCAGCCCAGACCCTCCAAAATCTCCACTGTGTTCTCAACATCTGTCAGACAGGGACAATTTCTCAGGCAGCACTCGCCCTTGTCACAGAGCAGGCACGCCGTCAGGCAGGGCAGGGCTGCATTTTTCGACCCCTGAACACGGGTTCCGCCCCTCAGCTTTCTTCTTCCGTTGACGGATATATAACTATCCCGCATATGTATCTCCTCCATTTAACAAACCGCATATTATCCTACAAAATATAATATGCGTCCTTAAATGGATTGACACTACCTGCCGGAGGTTATCAGTCGTTTTGCCTCGGCGTATATATCCTCGGTTGCCTTTGTTGTTCCCATTGCCTTTGCGGCACGTCTCATTTCAGCCAGCTTTGCCTTGTCCCTGACCAGGTCATTGACGGTCTTGTCCAGAACGTCCTTGTTAAACTCGCTTTCAAGAATAACTCTTGCGCCGCCCTGCTCCTCCACCGCTCTCGCGTTGTGCTCCTGGTGGTTTGCCGTCACATAGGGGGAGGGCACCAAAATTGAGGGCTTGCCCAGAGCCGTAAGCTCGCTGAGGGTGCTTGCTCCGGCGCGGCACACCACCAAGTCCGCCGCCGCCATAACCACATCCATATTGTATATGTATTCGCTGACCGTAACGCTCTTATATTTGCTGATGTCAACGCCCTTTTCCTTAAATCTTTCCATAACCGCGTCATACTGGTGGAACTTTCCCGTTCCCATCATGATTTGGTACCGCTCCGACTGCGTCTGAGCCGAAATCCAGTCCACAACAGTCTTGTTAAAGTCTCTGGCTCCCAGGCTGCCCCCGAAGAACACTATGAAAGGTCTCTCGTCCAAATTCAGGGTTCGCCTTGCTTCAAAGGCTCCCGTTGACAGGATTGTAGGACGGACGGGGTTGCCCGTATATATCATATTCTTGGCGGAGGTTATATACCGCTCTGCCGCCTTTGACCCCAGAGCCACCGTGTCCACGTACTTAGACAGCAGCCGTGTTGTCACCCCGGGGTATGCATTGGACTCGTGAATCAGCGTGGGAATCCCCGCCTTTGCCGATGCGTACAGCACGGGACCTGCCACGTAGCCCCCGGTGCCTATAACAATGTCCGGCTTAAAGGACTTGATTATCTTTTTCGAATCTATAATGCTTTTGGGAAGCTCAAAGATGTTCTTAAAGTTTTGCAGATTAAGGCTTCTCTCAAAACCGTGAATTTTTATAATGTACAGCTCGTGCCCCAAACGGGGGATAAGCTCTGCTTCAAGCCCCTCCTTTGTGCCCACAAAGGCCGCCTCCAAATCTTCTCTCTCGGAAATATAATTGGCGATGGCAACGGCAGGGTTAATATGCCCTGCCGTTCCGCCGCCGGCAAATAAAATTCTCATTAACTACAGCACCCTCTCTTGCCGGGAGACGTTAAGCACAAGTCCTATTTCTCCCATGGTTATCGCAAGCGCCGTTCCGCCGTAACTGAAAAACGGCAGGGGCATACCCGTAACCGGCATAGACGCGGTTACAACGGCTATATTAACGAGAGCCTGAAATCCTATAAGCCCTATACAGCCCACCACAATAAGCCTGCCCAGCAGGTCGGGAGCCTTTTGAGCGATTTTCAGACCTCTCACAATCAACAATATAAACAAAACTATAACGATTATAGCGCCTATCCACCCCAGCTCCTCCGCAAGGACGGAAAAGATAAAGTCGTTATGAGGCTCGGGGAGGGACATGTACTTCTGCCTGCTCTGACCGAAGCCCACGCCGAAAACTCCGCCGGAGCCTATGGCGTACAGAGACTGAACAATCTGCCAGCCTGCTCCCTGCTTATCGGCAAAGGGATTTCCGAATGACAGCAGTCTTGCCATTCTGTACTCAGAGGTCAGAACCAGCGCCACGCCTCCCACCAAAACAGGGATACCCAAAATCAAAAAGTGCTTTATCTTTGCACCGGCGGCGTACATCATAAGAAATGTTGTCAGAGCGATAAGAATTGTTGCGCTGAAGTGGGGCTCCATCATGAGCAGAACTCCCACAACCGCCAGCAAGCCCAAGCACGGGAGAAAGCCCGTGAAGAAGTTGCCCAGTTTGTCGTTATACTTATCAAGATACGCGGCAACGGACAGCACCATTGCCACCTTAACCAGCTCCGAGGGCTGGAAGCCGAACAGCCACCGGGTGGCTCCGTTAGATGTTGTGCCCACTCCGGGAACAAGCACCAATATAAGCAAAATCACGCCGCCCACGTATATGATCTTGGACATCTTGGCTATAATGTGATAGTCAACCGCCATGCAGCCCACCATTGCCGCAATGCCCACCATAAATCCCGCCAGCTGTCTCTTTACAAAGTAGAGGCTGTCGCCGTCCCGGGCTGCATAAGCTCTGGAGCTGCTGGCGCTGTACAGCATTATCATACCGAAAGCAATAAGTATAATAGTTATGAGCAGGAACTGATAGTCAAGAGCTCCCCGCCTAATCTTTGTTCCGCCCACTCTTATAATATTCTTTGCTCTTATCCGAATGCCCGCCGGCTGTACTTCGGCAGCTTCGCTCCTCTGAGGGGAAACCCCTCTGTAGCCGTAATCCCTGTCTGTTCTGCCGGAGTTTCTCGTTGTTCTTCTGCTGTAGCCCTTATTTCGATTTAAGTTGTCTCTGTCCGCCATCCGATACTCCTCCTTTCACACAACCGAATAGTTTATCCGAAAAAGTACATAATCGCGCATAAAATCAGGGTAACCAAAGAAAATACGCACACTATTTTAACCTCGCCCCAGCCGCACATCTCAAAGTGGTGATGAATGGGGGACATTTTGAAAATTCTCTTGCCCGTCATCTTATAAGAAGTTACCTGCATTATAACCGACAGGGTTTCCATTACGTACACAAAGCCAACAATCAGCAGAGTTATAGGCTGCTTCAGCATAACCGCCATACCGCACACGGCTCCGCCCAGGAACAATGAACCCGTGTCGCCCATAAACACCTTTGCGGGCTTCCAGTTGTAAAACAGGAAGCCTGCCAGAGCTCCCAGAAGCACCGCCGCAAACAACGCAACGGCGTTGTTATCCACTCTTAAAGACACCAGCAGGTAGAACAGAGCCACCACCATGGTTACGGTTGTGGCAAGACCGTCCAAACCGTCGGTCAGGTTCACGCTGTTCACCGTTGCCAGCATTACGAATATAACAAAGGGAATATAAAGCCAGCCCAGGTCAACCTCCGTTTGGGAAAAGGGGATTTCTATAACAGTTCCCGCGCTGCCGAAGAGGGCAACCACCGTTGCAAAGACAAGAGCCGCCAAAAATTGCATGCCGAACTTCTGCGCCGCAGTCAATCCCAAATTCCGCTTTTTCACCACCTTAATAAAGTCGTCAACAAATCCGATTGCTCCGAACACCAGAGACATAAGCAAAATCAAGCCTATATCCATAAGGCTGCCCGGGCTCCACGCCAATGTTATAATCAGCGCCGCCGCTATTGAAATAATAAATATAACGCCGCCCATTGTGGGGGTTCCCGACTTTGCCGCATGCCAAGCGGGACCCTCCTCTCTGATTTCCTGACCGAACTTCAGCCGCCTAAGCACGGGAATTACAAACATCCCCAGCACCAGCGACAGAACTAAAGCGATAGCGCCGCCAACAATTAAATACATAACATTCTCTCCTATCTATCCCGTCTGTTTTTTTATCGAAACAACTCTCCGCCAAACGGCAGAGCCCGCCCTCTTCGGGCTACTGCTGCTCCCTGCCGATTTCGTCAAGAGCCGCTGCGATTTTTTCAAGGTGCATACCTCTTGAGCCCTTTATCCATATAACGTCTCCGGGCTTGATTATCCCTCTAAGCTTGGCTATAGCGGAGGCGTTGTCGTCAAACAGATAAATATCGCTGCCGTCAAGACCGCCTTCCTCCGCGCCTTTGGCTATGTTTTTCGCCTCGTTTCCTATACAAATCAGGCAGTCAATCCCCTTTTCGGCGCACATTTTTCCGACTTTGCAGTGCTCCCGCTCAGAGGCGTCTCCCAATTCCAGCATATCCGCCAGGCAGGCAACCTTTCTGGCTCCCGCCCCTTTTTCGGACGCTGTCAGCACCAAAACGTCCATTCCCGACTCCATAGAGTCCGGGCAGGCGTTATAACAGTCGTTTATGGTAACAAAATTCTTGTATTCCGTCTTAACCTGTCTTAAACCCTCGGGAACAAAATTATGTATTCCCTCAATCATGCTCTCCACTCTGATGTTGTATCTATACCCCACTAAAATTGCGGCAAGTGCGTTATAAATATGGTGTATACCCGGAGCGTTGGTTTCAAATCGGTACTCCTTGCCGTCTATCTTCACGTCAAACTCGCTGCCCGAGGAGTACAGCTTAATATTTGTGGCAACCACGTCGCAGGCCTTGTTCTCAATTCCAAAGTACAGGGTTTCATACTCCAGCTCGCCGTTCTTCTGCCACAGCAGGTCGTCGTCTCCGTTCAGGATAACCGTTCCGTCAACCGAGAGCCCGTCCAAAATCTCCAGCTTCGCCTTGCAAATTCCCTCGCGGCTTCCCAAGTGCTCAATATGGGAAACGCCTATGTTGGTAATAACCGCCGTATCAGGCTTAACCATTTTTGTCAGGCGCGATATCTCCCCAAAGGCGCTCATGCCCATTTCTATTACCGCCGCCTCGTCGTCATCGCTGAGCCTGAAAAGAGTTAGGGGAACGCCGATCTCGTTGTTATAGTTCCCCTCGGTTTTGAGGGTTGTGTACTCTCGGCTGAGCACCGAGGCAATCATTCCCTTTGTGGAGGTCTTGCCCACGCTGCCCGTTATTCCCACCACCGGAATGTTAAACTGATCCCGATAGTAAGCGGCTATATCCCCCAGAGCCTTGTAGGTATCCTCAACCGCCACAACAGGCATGCCGGGGAACTCGCCCTCGCTCTTGTCCACAACGCAGCACACTGCGCCGTTTTCCAGAGCCCGGGGCACGAACCTGTGACCGTTATTATTCTCGCCGTTCAAGGCGACAAACACTGTGCCCTCGGTGACCTCACGGTCGTCCCTGACCACATTTTTAACAATCTCGTCTCCGCTCACATTGCGCATTTCACCGCCGGTTACTTCCGCAATAGCGCCGATATTCATACACCACTTCATATTGTTTCCTCCTTTTCGTGAAAAATCTAATGATTTTTCACGACTTTGCGCCTTTTGCAAAAAGGCGATTGCAAGCACGGTAGGTCGCCGCAGGCGACACGTGAGGCGCGCAGTCCCCGCCGCTTCGGCGGCACATTTATTTGCAAGGTTAATGCAAACATTTGCTTTTTATCCTAAACCCATATATTCTGTTTAAATTGAATACTTTGGCAAATCGCCTAGCCCAATTCCGCCCGCCAGACCCGGGCGGGATCGTCTTGCCCTTCGGGCAAACCGATTGGGGCGTGCAGCCCCGAGCGCATTTATCCGCTTTTTGCAAAAGGCGGAAATAACACTCAACAGCCTAAAAGCTTTTGGACTATCTCCCTCTCGTCAAACTGAATTGTGTCTGTTCCCAAAACTTGGTAAGTCTCATGACCTTTTCCCGCTAACAATATTATATCATTTTTTTGCGCGTGGTCAAGTGCATATTCAATTGCCAGAAATCTGTTGGTTATAACCACGTATTCGCAATCGGTTTCCTTAACGCCCTCAACCACCTGCTCGATTATCTTTTCCGGATCCTCGGTTCTGGGGTTATCGCTGGTCACAACGCAGAAATCCGACAGCTCTCCTGCAATTTTGCCCATTATGGGGCGTTTGGTTGCGTCCCTGTCTCCGCCGCAGCCGAACAGGGTTACAATTCTGCCCTTGGCAAAGCCTCTGATTGCGTTTATAACGTTAAGCAGGCCGTCGGGAGTGTGAGCATAGTCGATTATAACAGTGTAGTCCGTTCCCGGAGTATTAACTATCTCAATTCTGCCCTTAACGCCCTTTGCGCTGTGGAGGCCGTCTATAACGTCCTTTAATGCAAAGCCGTCCGCCAGGCAACAGCCTATGGCGGTCATGGCGTTATACACCGAAAATTCTCCCGGTATGGGCAGCTCCACCCGACCGTTTTCCCCGTTAAAGCTTATATCAAATTCAACCCCGTCCTGATTAAGGCTGATGTTATCCGCTTTGAGATCACAGTCGCTCTTTATTCCGTAGGTTATTATATTATCGCACTTGGCGTTTTCCAAAAGGAAGCCGCTTCTGCTGTCATCCTTATTTATAACGCCGTTTTTGCAGATATTAAACAGTATGCTCTTGGCGGCCAGATATTCCTCCATTGTCTTATGGAAGTCCAAATGATCCTGGGTTATGTTGGTAAAGGCGCCTACGTCAAAGGTGCACGCCGTTACCCTGTCAAGAGCCAGAGCGTGGGAGGAGACCTCCATAACCACATACTCCGCTCCTCGGGACGCCATGCGGTCAAAGAGCTCCATTAGCTCCAGCGAGTCGGGAGTTGTTCTGGCAGTTGGGATAACCTCATCCCCTATCATGTTCTGGTTTGTGCCGATGAGCCCCACCTTTTTACCCAAATGTTCAAGAATCGCCTTTATCAAATAGGTTGTAGTGGTCTTTCCGTTGGTGCCCGTTATGCCTATAAGATTAAACTTCTTAAAGGGGTAGTCATAGTAAGCGGCAGCCATCTGCGCCATTGCCATTCTGGTGTTCTTCACAACAATGCAGGGCACGTCAACGGTGGGCATATCGTGCTCTGCCACCACAGCCACGGCTCCGCTTTCCACTGCGCTTCTGGCGTACTTGTGGCCGTCTGCCTCAAAGCCCGTTATGCACACGAAAACGTCTCCCGGCTTCACCTTTCTTGAGTCATAACTAATACCGCCGACTTTTATACCGCCGACCCCGGCGTTCTTTTTCACGTTTACATCTTTAAGCAAATCTGAAAGGATCATAAAAAATCTCCGTTCTGCCGCTCCGCCTCGGCATGTATTAATAATTGAAGTCTCTTATCTGCGGAGCAAAGAACGATAAGAGATTTTTTATGTGCGCCGGCTCATCCGGCGCCGATTATTACGGTAATTTTGTTGTGCCGCTAAAGCGGCGGGGACTGCGCGCCTCACGTGTCGCCTACGGCGACCTACCGTGCTTGCTGTCCGCCCCATTTTGCCACATCAAATTCCATTGACGGGGTTTGGGGCGGAGGCGGCTGTGACCCCACTTCTTGAAGTGGGATGGCTCTTATTATTCCACTTTGCACAAAGTATGCAATGTCAATAATAAACCTAAGTTGTTGCCGACAGAGCGCAATTGGGTGGGCGAATTTATTTTCACGTTCTAATCATTTGTTGTTTCCGATTCGTCATATCTGAAGTTCAGGGTTACCACCGTGCCGGGCTCAACCATGGTTCCCTCAACGGGGGACTGACCGATACACGTTGCATTCTGCCCTGATTTGGACACACCCTTGATTTTGGCGTTAAGCCCGTTGTCCACAAGGGTTGCGTTTGCCGCCGCAGGAGTCTGCCCTATAACATTGGGAACCGCAACGGTTCTTGCAGCCTTTGTTCCCTCGGTGTACAGCACGACGGTGCTGCCCTGGGTTGCCTTTGTGTGCGCCTTGGGGATTTGGTCAACCACCACGTCGCTGTCCCCGCTGAACTTCACGTTAAGACCGCTCTCATCAAGAACAATTCCCGCGTCCGACTTGGTCATTCCCGTAACGTCGGGGATTTCCACGTCCACATACTCCTCCTCGTCCGAGGTGTACTTAGGTTCAACGCCCAGGTATTGCAGGGTCTCCCCCAAAATATCTCTGACAACGGGAGCTGCGATTGTTCCGCCGTAGTAAGAGTCTCCGTTGGGCTCGTCAAGGATAACCAGGCAGACCACCTGCGGGTCGTCTGCCGGGGCAAAGCCGATAAAGGACGCCACGTACTTATTATTTCCTCTGGGGTATTTCTCCGAAGTACCTGTCTTGCCGGCAATTCTGTAGCCTGCAAGATAGGCGTTCTTACCGCCGCCCACAGATACAACAGACTCCAGTATATTGCACATTTCCTTGCTGGTCTCACTTGAAATAACCTGACGCACCGTCTCGGGCTCCACGTTTTCCACAATACCCATATCCGAATTTACAACCTGTTTTACAATATGAGGCTTCATAAGAGTTCCGCCGTTGGCAACCGCACTTACCGCCGCCACCATCTGCAGAGGCGTTACGGTTATGGACTGACCGAATGCGGTTGTGGCAAGGTCAACATCGGTCATGCTGTCCTTGGTAAAGCCCAAGCCCGACGATTCGCCGGGGATTTCTATACCCGTCTTTTGGAAAAATCCAAAGGCATTCATACCGGTGATAAACCTGTCCTTGCCCATTTTCTGACCAATCTGTATAAAGGCGGGGTTACAGGAATTTTGAACCGCTTGCGCAAAGTCTTGCGTGCCGTGTCCCGAAGTGTTGGCGCACCTGATTGTTCTGTCCGCAACGGTGTAGGAACCGCCGCAGCTAAAGGTGTCGCTTAAGGAGCAAGCCCCCGTATCCAGAGCAATAGACGCGGTTACCGACTTAAAGGTGGAGCCGGGCTCATAGGAGTCAACCACAGCCTTGTTCCGCCGAACAGTCTGCATTACCTCTGATAATCTATTATTATACTCCTCTCCCTCGAGATTTTCAAGCTCTTCTCTTATTCCCGGGTATTTTTCTTCGATTGAGTCGGTTATCTCAAAGGGCGCGTTCAGGTCGTAGTCCGGCTCGGTGCACATGGCGAGAATTTCGCCTGTATTCACGTCCATAACGATTGCCGCCGCTCCCTCAGCGACCTTGTTATCCGCCGCCGCTGCCTCCAGGTTTTTCTGAACGTAGCTCTGGATTGTCTCGTCAATGGTGAGAACAACGCTGTTTCCGTCCTGAGCGGCAATATAGTTCTCATAGCCGTTATTGCTTTCAAGACCGGTGGACTCCCTTGCGGAAACAACTCTGCCGGGCACGCCGCTGAGCTCCTCGTCATATATGCTCTCTATGCCCTCTAAGCCCTGATTATCCGTGCCGCAGAAGCCGATAACCTGCGCAGCAAAGTTGTTGTAGGGATAGTACCGCTTTACATCCTCGGTGAACACAACTCCGCTTAAGCCTGTTGCCGTAACGTACTGCCTGAGGGTGTCCGCCGTGGTCTTATCAACCTTTTTCTTTAAGGTTTCGTTCTGAATTGTCTTTGAGATTTTATCCTTAACATTTTCCTTTTCCAGTCCCAAAATGTCTGCAATTCTGGAAGAAACCTCGTCCACTGTTAGACCCTTTTTCTCGATGGAACTTCTCACCGTTTCCGGGGTTATGCTTATGGTTTCAACGGTGCTGTTGGTCGCCAGCACCTTGTAATTTCTGTCATATATATTGCCTCGCTTGGCGCTGACCGTATTGTCGCTGGTCTGCTGGTCAAGAGCCTCCCGCGACAAATCCTTTCCCCGAACAATCTGAAGCCAGCCCACGCGGAAAATCAACGCGGTAAACGCCACCGTGAAGCAGAGAGCCATCACCATTATTCGGGAAGGTTTCTTTCTCTTTTTGACTGTTCTGTCTGCCATGCTTAATCCTCCATAAAATCACATAAGGCGACCGGAGTTCAGGCCGCCATTCTCTGTAAAAGTATATTAAAGTCTGCCCCTGTTAATAACAGCTTTCAACTTACTTTTTTCAACTTATTTTGAGGACGACGATCTAACAACCTCATCCTTTGCTCCCATATCAACATAGAACACCTGGGAGGAATCGGGACTTATCATACCGAGGCGGTTTTTCGCTATGGACTCCAAATTGCCCAGCTCAATAGACTTATCAATCTCCGCCTGTATACCCTCGTTTGTAACCAAAACCTTACCGTACTCCGACTCAAGGGACTCTATCTCCTGATTTTTGCCGAATATGGCCGCTTGACCGTACAGCATTGCCAGGCACATAAAGAATACTATTCCTATTGCGGCAATAGCCTTAATCCTTGCCTTGAACTTTCTCTTATTTGCCCGCCGTTCTCCCTCGGTCAAAACCCGAACCTTGGGCTCCGCCGTCCTCACAGGGGCAGGAGCCGCCGCATAATCCCCCGGGGCATAAGTTCTCACATGCTCTCTCGGCACATAGGCGGCAGAGCGCTCCCTTGGGGCATAGCTTACGCTGTTGCTTGTATAGCCGGTTCTGCTGTCTGTATAGCTTCTCGGAGCGTAGCTTGTCCTGCTGTCGGTATAGCTTCTCGGAGTGTAACTTGTCCCGCTGTCGGTATAGCTTCTCGGAGCGTAACTCGTCCTATCCTCTCTATAGTCGCTTGTCCTGTCCACGGTATAGCTTCTTTGAGCATAGCTCGTCCTGCTGTCGGTATATGCTCTTTGGGAACTCTGTCTCGGCTCATAATTCCTTGCGCGGTAGTCATACTCCGCCTGTCTTGAGGAATATGTATTATTATAGTAGGGCTCGGAGCTCCTGTAATCTCTGTTATTTTTTAAGTTTGGCGCAGCGCCGCGAGTATCGGAGCGATTGCTTCTGTTGCCCCTCGCAGAGGCTTGTCTGCTGTACCTGTATTGAGTTTTCTGCTTAGTAGGCACTCCGCCACCCCTTTCTGAAATATATTACAGCTTTTCGGCAACCCTCAGCTTCGCACTGTGAGCTCTGTTGTTGCCTTTAAGCTCTCTTTCCTCCGCCACTATGGGCTTCTTGTTTACAAGTTTAATCTTCGGCTTGTTCCCGCATACGCAGACCGGGAACTCCTTGGGGCAGGTGCAGCCCGTCTTTAGCTTGCCGAAGGTGTTTTTAACTATTCTGTCCTCCAGTGAATGAAATGTTATAACCGCCAAAATCCCGCCGGGCTTTAAAGCTTCGACAAAGTCCTCCACAGCCCTATCAAGACCCTCCAGCTCATGGTTTACCTCAATCCTTATTGCCTGAAAGCTCCTCTTGGCGGGGTGCTTGTCTCCGTACCGTTTTTTGGGCGGAAACGACCGCTTTATTATCTCGCTCAGCTCAAAGGTCGTCTCAATGGGTTTTTGTTCCCTTGCCTTTACTATGTTGGCGGCGATTTTTGACGCATTTTTCTCCTCCCCGTAGGAAAAGAGAATGCGCCTGAGCTCATCTTGAGAATACTCGTTTACAACGCGGTACGCGTCAAGACTGTCCTCTCGGTTCATTCTCATGTCAAGGCGGGCGTCGGAATTATAGCTGAACCCCCGCTCCGCCACGTCAAGCTGGGGCGAGGAAACACCCAAGTCCAAGATTGCCCCGTCTATTTGAGAAACCCCCAGGCTATCAAGTATTGCCTTTATATTAAAGAAGTTATCATGGACGTATATTCTCCTGCATTTTTGACCCTCAAGCCTTGCTTTTGCAGCAGCAATGGCCGTTGCGTCACGGTCAATCCCTATCAGGGTTCCTCCCTCTCCCAGCCTTTCGCATATAAGAGAGGAGTGTCCGCCTCCGCCCAGAGTTCCGTCAACATACACTCCGTCGGGCTTCACCCTAAGAGCGTCAACGCTTTCCTCCAACAATACAGAAATATGATTAAACTCCATAAAAACCAGCCGTTCTTAAATAAACTCTTCCTGCTTCATTATCTCTTCAATATTCTCGGCGCTGTAGTCCTCGTCATCAAAGTACTCAATCCACTTATCCCTGTTCCAAATCTCAACGTGCTTAAATGCGCCGATAACGGCAATCTCCTTTTTAAGCCCGATGTAATCCCGCAAGTTTTGGGGTATTACTATTCTGCCCTGAGTGTCAAGCTCGCATTCCTTAGAGCCCGCCGAGAAAAACCTGAGCTTTTTCATATCGGTAAGGCTCTCCAAAAACCTGATCCACTCATCTCTGGGATAAACCGAAATGCAGTTTATTCCCTTGGCAACAACAAAGGTCTGACCCAAATCGGCTCTGAAGCCCGAGGGAATATTAACTCTGAACTTCGCGTCAACAGTCTGCATATATTCGCCTATCAGCACCTTTGTTCATTCCTTTCGCAGTAATTTCAAGTCGGGTTTGGGATTTCTATTCATTATCAATGGTATTTTGATACACTTCGATACACTTCAACCCACTTTATGTACATTCTACTACAATCCCGGGTTTTATGCAAGTACTTTTTTTCAATATTTTCCCCAATTTTATAAATTGCACAATAAAATCGTAATTTGTTGGAAATTGAAAACTGAATATTTAAAAAAAATCGGAATATATAGTGTACCGTACCAATATAATACACAATATAAACCGTTACGCCCGATAACAAAAAAACAGGAGTTTTCTTAAAAAATTCTTTAAGATTTATGAGAAATTATATTGAAAAATAAGGATATACCGAAAAAATGCAAATAACTTTTCACAAGCTTGTACCGGCGCAGCAGGTACTCTGCCGTAAGACACCCATTTTAATAAAGGCTCTACCTTTTGTTCGCCCGCCCAATTGCGCTCGCCGCCTCCGCCCCGAGCGCCGTCGGTTTTCCCC
>CATWQA010000034.1 GCA_958352815.1 uncultured Eubacteriales bacterium | reverse complement strand
GCTTTGGCGACATTGCCGCCGCGGCTTGGTAGGGCGGAATATGGGCTCGGCATTGGTTTAAAAGGCAAAGCCTTTATCAAAATAATCGAGTTTAAATATATAAAGTTTTAGCTGTTACACAGTAGTAGGGGCACCATTTATTGCGCGCCCCTACGAATTTATGATGTTATAATATACGCAAAGTCCATTTGCGTTGGCAGAAACAGTTATATACTAATAAATAATCTTAAACAGAGACGAGGCGCGTGTGCGCCCCGTCTTGTTATTTGCTTGATTTTCTTGGGAAGAAATCTATAATTTTTCTAAATCTGACTGAGAGGGTGCATAGCTCCCAGCTCGTCCCAAGCGAACAGCTTAAACGAAGCCCAGCCGCTTGCCTCCGGATTAAATATTATGTCTTGTGTATCATCGGAATCAAGCCTTACGGTTTCCTTTGCGTATGTAATAAGCGCGCCTTCCTCATCGTATACGGCGCAGATAGCTTCAAAGGTCAGAGTCTCATCCGTATTGTTTTGGAAATTCGCCGACACCACACACGGCGACTTATTCTCTGTAACATTGCAAATCACTATATCAGAATCATAACCCAGGAAACGAATGGTAGCTCTCAGCAATCCGCTGTTATTAATACTGTTTATTTCAAGTTGGTTCCATTCAGCTTCTGTTCCGGTGTAGTATACAACTGATAAGCTATCACATAAATTAAAGGCATAATCGCCGATGCTTTTAACGCTGTCCGGTATAACTACTCTTTCCAGATCGGTGGCATAATAACAGGCATTTTTCGGGATCTTAATTATTCCTTCTTCAAACTCTATTTCTTTAACAGACTGCATAAACGCTGTTAAATCTATCCTTTCTATGGTTTTAGGAATAACTATCCTCTCTAATGCATTACAACCGTAAAATGCCGCATTGCCTATTTCCGTAAGTGACGTCAGTATCGGAAAACTGCTCAGCTTACTGCAGCCTTCAAACGCTTTCTCCCCGATCGAGGTAACACTGTCCGGTACAATCACATTTTTCAAAAGGTACGCACGCTTGCATGCATTGTCCGGGATCTTGGTTATCCCCTCCTCAAATTCTATTTCTTTAATAGAATTTTCGAATGCACATTGACCTATACTCTCTATGGTTTTGGGAATGTACATCTTTTCTAATGCAAAACAATTCTTAAATGCTGATTCACCTATTTCTACAAGTGATGTCAATGTGGGAAAACTGCTCAGCTTACTGCAACCGGCAAATGCTGACTCGCCTATTTTCGCAAGTGATGTCAGCACCGGAAAGCTGCTTAACTTACTGCAGCCTTCAAAGGCTGAATTGCCTATTGAGGTAACACTGTTCGGTATAACCACTCTTTCCAGATTGGTGGCATTCTTACAGGCTGCACTCTGTATTCCTGTTATTCCCTCCTCAAACTCTATTTCCCTGACAGAATTTTCGAAAGCGTTGGTTCCTATATACAGTATTGTTTTGGGTATATACATCTTTTCTAATGATACGCAACCGATAAATGCGTCATCCCCTATTTCCCAAAGCGATGTTAATGCCGGAAAACTGCTTAATTTTTCACAACCTTCAAATGCTTTATAGCCTATTGATATAACACTGTCAGGTATAACCACTCTTTCCAGATTGGTTGCATAATAACAGAAAAAGTATGGTATCTCTGTTATACCCTCCTCAAACTCTATTTCTTTGACAGAATTATAAAATGCATATTCTCCCGGTATGCCTACGGTTTTGGGAATGTATATCTTTTCTAATGATGCACAACCGGCAAATGCTGAATCGCCTATTTCCTCAAGTGAAGTTAATGCCGGAAAACTGCTTAAATTTTTACAGCTGAAAAATGCTCGCTTACCTATTGATGTAACACTGTTAGGTATGATAGCATTTTCAAGATTATTTGCATAACAGCAAGCATAGTCCGGTATCTTGGTTGTTCCCTCCTCAAACTCTATTTCTCTAATAGAATTTTCAAAGGCATATACTCCTATACTTTCAACAGTTTTTGGAACATATATTTTTTCTAATAATATACAATCTTTAAATGCATAAGAACTTATTGCTTTTACATCAACTCCGTCAATTTGGGTTGGAATATTGTAACTGCCTGATAAAGTTTCGTCGGCATCGGTAATTGTGCCGGTGCTTTCGTCAAAATACAGTCCGTATTGCTCATAATACGTGCCGGTTGCCGCAAGAGAAATGTTATACTCCGACTGTTCTGCGTCGAGGGCGCAATCTTCCGCAATAAATTCCATATGAGTATCTACAGTATCGGCATAGGCTAAGTTGTCAAAACCGTTCTCCGCCGACGCTATGACCGCGGCAGTGAATGTTAAGGATAATGCCGCAAGAATAATTATAACTCCTCTTTTCATTTCACATAACCTCCCTAAAGCAAATGCTATACAGATATATTATCATATATTAACCTAAAAGGCAATTGTTATTTCGTGATTTCCTGTTTGTGTTGATTACGCCCAACCTGCGCTTGGGGCGTCTGTGACGCTTCGTCTACGAATAGATAATCTTAAATAGAGACGGAGGCGCGTGTGCGCCCCGTCTTGTTATTTGCTTGATTTTCTTGGGAAGAAATCTATAATTTTTCTAAATCTGACTGAGAGGGTGCATAGCTCCCAGCTCGTCCCAGGCGAACAGCTTAAACGAAGCCCAGCCGCTTGCATTCAATTTGAACGTAACGTTAATTCCCTCGCCGAAAGCGACCTCTATGCTTTCCTTCTCATATGTAATAAGCGCACCTTCCTCATCGTATACAGCGCAGATAGCCTCAAAGTTCTGTGTCTCATCCGTATTGTTTTGGAAATTTGCCGATACTGCGCACGACGATTTATTCTCTGTGACATTGCAAATCACTATATCAGATTGATCACCCAGAAAACGAATGGTGGCTCTCAGTAATCCGCTGTTAGTGATTTCGCTTATTCCAAGTTGTTTCCATTCATCTTCTGTTCCGGTGTAGTATACAACCGATAAGCTGTCACATAAATTAAAGGCATGTTCGCCTATGCTTGTAACGCTGCTTGGGATTGTTACTTTTCTCAAGCCCATGCAATAGAAAAATGCGCTCTTACCGATGCTCGTAACGCTGTCAGGGATTACTACGCTCCTCAGGCTTTCGCAGCCATTAAAGGCATAATTGCCGAGGCTTTTTACACTGTTCGGAATAGTTATACTCGACAACTCAAGACAATCGGAAAAGCTCCAATTACCGATAGTTATAACACTTTCGGGAATTGTTATGCTTGTTAGATTATAACTTGCAAAAAACGCATAATCTCCGATACTTGTGACGCTGTCAGGAATTGTATAGCGGTCATCTTCTTTATCTATGGCATACTGCACCAGCGTCGTTTTGTCTTTGTTAAAGAGATTTCCGTCCACAGAACAGTAGCTTGGATTGTCGCTGTCAACATTTATGTTTGCTAATCTTTTGCAATATAAAAAGGCAGAACTATCAATATTTGTAACACCTGCAGGGACTGTTATACTTGTTATGTTATAGCATGAATAAAATGCATTGCCAACAATACTTGTAACGCTGTCCGGAATTGAATATTGTGTATCTGCTTTACCTATCGCATACTGTACTAATGTGGTTTTGTCTTTATTAAAAAGATTTCCGTCCAAAGAGCTGTAATTCGGATTGCCGCTGTCAACATTTATACTTGTTAGGTTGGTGCAATTATAAAACACCTCATCGCCGATACTTATAACACTGCCTGGGATTGTTATATTTGTTAAACTTTTGCAGCCGTCAAACGCATGTTTACCGATACTTGTAACGCTGTTCGGAATTGTTATACTGTCTAAGCTGATGCACCAATAAAACGCATCATCGCCAATACTTATGACGCTGTCCGGAATTGTTATACTTGTTAAATTTTCGCACACAGAAAAAGCAGTATTGCCGATACTTTTAACGCCTTCCGGAATTGTTACGCTTGTTAAATCTCTGCAGAAAAAGAACGCATCCTCGCCAATGCTTGTAACGTCAACTCCGTCGATTTGGCTCGGAATAGTATAACTGCCGTACAGGCTTACATCAGCGTCGGTAATAGTGCCCGTTTCTGCATCAAACCAAAGACCCAAGTCCTGATAATAGGTTCCTTTTGATGCGCTTAATTCAACCTCTGTTTCAGCCTGCATGCTGAAGCTGTTATCAACATCAATCTTCTCGGCAAACGCAGCCGAAGCCGTTGACGCTATCATTGCCGCTGCAACAAGCGAGCTGATAATTTGTTTTTTCATATTATAAATCCTCCCTAATTTTCCCGCTATTCAGCGGAGCTTAAGCTTAATTATAGCAAATTATTGTCTTAATGTAAATACATACAGCGTAAACAGACGGTTTGTTTGCAAAATTGGTATGAAACATAAAAATTTCAATACTTAAATCGCCGGAGAGAACAATCTCCGCTCAGATATTAGCATATTTTATTGCCAAAATCAATGCTTTTTCCCAAACGACACTCCTACTTCCCGAACAATAGCATTTGACTTTATTAACTTCCGAAAAGTTTTCAATTTTTCGGGAGCTTGTGCCGCCTTTGCTAAATACCGATGACAAGCAATACAAACGGTATTGACGTATATATAAATCTCCGAGTTGTAGTACTGTATAACTGCTAAAACTATACTCTTATCTTATTTCCGTATAATTTTGATTAAATTTAATAATTTAGCAAATCGCCGCCCCGTTGCGTTTGCCCGACCTCCCCAAACGCCGGGGCGGGCAAACAAAATCAAAGCCTTTATCAAAATAGATGAGTTTAAATATATAAAGTTTTAGTTGTTACGCAGCACTACAACCTGAACGGTTACACATTTTCAAGTCTGTTTAATTTTAGCATAAAAAAAGCATTATGTCAATATTTATATACAATTATTGATAAATTAATTTCAATAATTGTATATTAAAATATACATTGAGGTGATTGCAATGTATAAATTATATGATCGGTTACGTGAAATCAGAGAAAGGGAAAACATAAGCCAAAACGCCTTAGCCAATGCTCTCGGAATTACAAGAGCATCTGTAAACGCTTGGGAAATGGGAATAAGTGCACCAAACGCTCAATCCCTTGTAATGCTTTCAAAATATTTTAATGTATCAGTGGATTATTTGCTTGGGTTGGATAACAACGAATATGTTGATATAAGTTCTCTTAATAATACAGAAAAAGAAATAGTCTGCTCTATAGTTAGATATTTTTCTTCTTTAAAGAACACTTAAAAATTTAATTGAATAAAATATTTATAAGTGTTTTCATAACAAATTTCATATCTGTACAAAATAAAAATATGTAAAATACAAAAATCATATGAGATATATTTAGATACCGTATCTTATATGCATATACTCATATAGACTGCTTTATACAAAAAAAGCTGCCGCTTTTCAGCGGCAGCAAAATGTACAACTAACTATGCTGACGGAGCGTCAACAGGGCATACGTTTGCGCAGTTTCCGCAATCGATGCACTCATCAGCGTTGATCTCATATGTTGCATCACCCTCAGTAATACATGATACGGGACATTCGCTTGCGCAAACACCGCACTTGATGCAAGCATCGCTAATCTGATAAGCCATTATATTCACCTCTCTATTATATTATAAATTCAAAAAATCTTACTCTTGCATTATAAAGCATAAACGCCGATTTGTCAAGACAAATTTCACAATTAAACGCCTGAATTAAAGATTTTTAATTGCGTCGGCAATACTCTTTTCCTTGGACTCCTTACCGAACTTGTCAACCTCTATCTTATTCTTTGCGGCATGGGTCAAGCAGCCCGCTCCGCCGATACAGCCGCCTACGCACGCCATACCCTCGATAAAGTTCACGTTGCCTATACCCTTCGACGCCTTCATAAGAGCAACTCTGCACTCCTCTATACCGTCGCAAGAAACTGCGTGCAGCTCAAAGTCCTCATTGCCCTGCTCTTTGAGAGCCTCCTGAACAGCCTCGGCAAGACCTCCGCAGCGGGCGAAAATTCTGCCGAAGTAGGACGCACCGCCGTAGAGAGATGCGCTGTCCACATCTGTTTCCTCAAGACCCGTCAGGTCGATTTCCCGAGCGTCAAACAGAGCCTGTAGCTCCTCAAAAGTCAATGCACTGTCCACATAGTCCTTTATGGGATCCAGCTTTATCTCCGCCTTTTTAGCCGTACAGGGGCCTATGAACACAACCTTTGCCGTGGGATCCTTTTCCTTGATGAGCTTAGAAATTGCCGCCATGGGAGACGGATTATGGGAGATATTATCCTTAAGCTCAGGGAAGTTCTTCTTAACAAAGTCCACAAAGGCGGGGCAGCAGGAGCTGGTTAAAAAGCCCTTTTCCGCAAGCTCTTTTGCCTCGTTATATGCCACAATGTCCGCTCCCAGAGCCGCCTCAACAACCTGGTCAAAGCCCAGCTGCTTAATACCGGTTACGACCTGACCCAGCTTAATGTTGGTATATGAGAACTGACCTGAAATCGAGGGGGCGATTACCGCATACAGCTTGGTGTTTTCATCGTTGCCATACTCCTTGAGCAGCTTTACAACCTCGGTTATATACGACTTATCCGTTATAGCGCCCCAGGGACACTGGTACACGCAAGCGCCGCAGTTTATGCACTTGCTTATATCAATCTGAGCGGCGTGCTCGGCATTCATGCTGATCGCCTTAACCTTACATGCTCTCACGCAGGGACGCTCAATATTTACAATAGCGCCGTAGGGACATACCTTTGCGCACATGCCGCAGTTTACGCACTTTTCCTTGTCAATATGGGCTTTCTGGTTCTCGTCAAAGCTGAGCGCGCCCCGCTTACAGACGTCCTCGCACCTATGGGCAAGACAGCCGCGGCACATATGGGTAACTTCATATCCGTCCATGGGACATTCATCGCAGGCAATGTCCAGAACCTCAATAATATTATCGATGTTCTTATGGCCGCCCCCCGCCATTCCGATACGCTCGCCCACAATAGCTCTCTCCTTGTAGATACAGCATCTCATGGTTGCCTTATCCTTAACAACGGTTTTTGCAATATCGTTAAAGCTGCCCGTTAGCGTGTCGTCATATGTATGCCTTGCGACCTCGCGCAAAACCTTATATTTCAGATATTGCACCTTGGTGTCAAACTTCCTCAAAATAGGCTTGTTTTCTTTATTCATAACCTTTCCTCCAAATTGAATTTTATCTTAAAAATAATTGATTATTACTGTTTTTCCCATCTTTTCAAGGCACTGCTTAAGCTCCTCGATAATCTTCTCTTTTATAGCAAAGGCAATTCCCGACGCCTCTCCTTGGTGGGCGGCGTTCTGCGCCTTGCCGAAAAATATATTTATATCCGTCGCCTCGCGGAACAGCAGGCGGGCAATTTGGCTGGCTCCGTCCTTCTGCTTCTCCCATTTTTCAAAGAGGGTGTTATCCTCAAGGTAATCCCTGGCGTAATCCAGAACCTTTGCCACGGTAATAACTCCCTCGGTAACCAGGTCAACCCCGTCTATGGACGAGGTGGGAGGGATCGACGGGTCGCTGTAATTAACATCGGTTTTAATCTCCTTATTAAGGTAGCGGGCGGTTATCTTGGCGGTGGTCCCGCCGCAGACAATATGCCTGCCCTCCTTTGAAAAGAACAGCCCCATCATCTTATCATCGTCCTCCGGATCCTTCGGCGGGCCGAACACTAAGTTGCAGCACTTCCTCTTTCTGATTTGAACAGCCAGAACCGTGGTATCGTCCCCCGGCTCGGAGGCGTAAAGCCTGTTGCACTCGTCCGCTATGGTTGAGGCTATTATCTTTGCGGTTTGAGTGTAGTTATATTTAGACTCGATATATGTGATTATATTCTCCCGCTGCCAGCCGTAGTTCAGCACCCGCTCCACTCCGGCATATATGGCTCCGTCACTCATGGCGATGAACACATCGTCATTTTGCAGAGCAATTTTTGACTCGATAATCTTCTTGCCCTCGATTATGCGCTCGGTTCTGGGGTATTCGTAGTTCTTCCCCTTTCGCAGCAATATGACAAGAGGGTTGTCAAACTGGATTATGTGCGCCTCGGTGTTATCGGTAAACCTCATAATCGTAAAGGTGGAATAGGCAACCCCCCGCTTTTTGCACACGGGCAAGGTCGCCGCCATTGTCTTAACGCACTCGTCAACGCTCATATCCTCGGCTATCATGGTGGAGATTATCTTTGAGGTCAGGGTGGAGAGAATATTCGCCTTAACCCCGCTGCCCAGACCGTCTGCCAGAACCGTTATAAGCTCGTTGCCCTTGCGGACTGTCTCGACCCTGTCTCCGCAAAGCTCCTCCCCTACATGGTTAAGGCTTATATATCCCACATCGGCAAACAAATCATTCATCTTGGCTCAGGGTCTCCTTCAGCTTGGTCAGAGCAATTTTTGTCTCCGCAGTGGTCTCTCCCAGAAGGGAGGCTATCTCCTGCACAACCCGCATCTGCTTCTCAACAACTCTGTCGGTGAGCTCCGCAGCGCTCAGGCTTTGCTCCGCCTTTTTCTCCCGCATAACCTCCTCGTCTGTGACGTCCTTCATTATGCTCATGATTATGCTGTATTCAGGGTCGTATATAATCGTTTCCTCAACGTATTTTTTGTACTCGCTCAGATACTTCCGATTGGGCTCGGGGGATTTCTGCACATCGGTCATTGCCAGCATGTAATCCGTGGGGTTTAATATTCTCACAACAGGCTCTCCCATTACATCCGAAGCATTCTTTATATTCATTATCCGCTGAGCCGCCTTGTTTATCTGCTGTATTTCAAGTTCTTTGTTGAGCACAATAATGCCGTTGGGCGTGTTGTTTATGATTGTGTCTGAAAAGGACTCCGCCTTTTCCTTCAGGAAGGGCAGGCACATATTCATGTCCGCCTTGCCGTTTAAAACCGCAACCGCCTTTTCTCGGCAGGTTGGATAGCCGCAGCTTCCGCAGTTCAGCTCCTGCTCCGGCGTATTTTTTCCCATCTGGTGAAGAATTTCCTTAACAGCTGCGCTGCCCGGCATATTCCGCCGTATGTACTCCGCGTCAAAGTTCTTTTTAAGCCGCGGGCTCTCCGGCTGCTCTATGGGAAAGTCCTTTTTGCCCGCCGTCTTTCCGATTGTCAGGCAACTGCTCACGTGGAACACCTTGTCGTGCATCATAACAGGGCCGCCTATGCAGCTGCTGTTGCAAGCGCTCATTTCCACAAAGCAGTTTTCAATATTTCCGTCCCGAATGTCCTCTAAGGCGTTCATGCAGTTTTCAATACCGTCTACGCTGAAATAAGAAAAGCTGTCGTCTAAATCCATGCTGTCGATTATTCCCCCTCTTGTGGGGAACAGTCTGGTTCTGCCACCGTCCTCCGCATTCTTTACGGAATAGTCAAACTCAACGCCTGCCTCGTCCATCCAGCTGTTAAGCTCCTCAAAGGTCAGAGCGCAGTCTATATACTCGCCGTACCTGTCAACCTCGTCCTTTTTGGATATGCAGGGGCCTATAAACACCACATGACAGCCCGGGTGCTCCTCCCGCAAAATCTGCCCGTGAGCCTGCATAGGTGAAAGCACATGGGCAAGATATGGCAGAACATCGGGGTAATGCTTCTGAATAAGAGTATTCACACTGTGGCAGCAGGAGGAAATCACCACGCTGCTGCTTCTCTCCCTGATGAGCCGCTCGTACTCCCGCTTTACCACGGTTGCTCCCACAGCCGTCTCCCCCGCGTCCTTAAAGCCCAGCTTTTTCAGGGCGTCACGCATTATCTCCATGTTAATCCCTTTATAGTTGGCTATGTAAGAGGGGGCAACGGACGCATACACCTCTGCGCCCTCCCCTATGAGCTGCTTTGCGGGAGCCGTGTCGTCTCTTAAACGCTTGGCGTTCTGCGGACAGTTCACATAGCATCTTCCGCAGAGAATACATTCGGCGGGGATAATCTCGGCGTGGCCGTCCACAACCTTTATGGACTTCATGGGACAGTACCGCACGCACTTATAGCAGTTTTTACAATTGGCTTCCTGAAGCTGTATACAATTACTTTTCATACCTAATCCTCCGTAGGCAAAGCCTTTAAAACAAACGTCCTGAACACCTCGTCAAAGTTGTCGGCAGTGACCCCGCCCACAACCTGCTCGTCTATTTTCACGCTCACGCCCTCTCCGCACTTGCCCAGGCAAAATGCCGCAGCTAAATTTATCTTATCCGAAAGACCGTTCTTTTCAACCGCATCTTTCATAAGATTGATTATGTCATATGAACCCCTAAGATGACATGAACTTCCGATACAAACTTTTATATCCATACCAATTTCACCTCTGCCCCAAAGGGCCGCGCTTGGCTCTCAAACTATTAAAATTCTTTAATTACAGTAACTGTAATTCTGCAATGTAACCCGACTTATAGGCGAGTTACACCTGCACTTAGATTTAAATTAGAGCAACGCTCTGCTAAGCTCGCTTAGAGCAGAGCTTGCGAACAATTGCAATCAATGCAGGGAGCGACAGCTCCGCAGAATTATGGCGGAAATTACAATTAACGCCATAATTCTGTAGTGTAACCGCCGCAAAGGCGAGTTACACCTGCACTTAGATTATATAAGAAATACGCCTTATTGTCAATGATTTAACAATACATTTTACATAAAATTTTTGTCAAAAAACTTTATTTTTCACCTCATTGTCGTATTAGCCACACCCTTGCTCTTTGGCAACACAATATTATTTAATGCAATAGAATCGGAACGGCGCAGAGTCCGTTCCGATAAGTTATTTAATTTCCTCTATACAGAAAGTGCAGTATTAACTACATCGGATTAATAAGCCTCATTAAGAATACGGGATGCCATACTCAACACATCTGAAGATGTGGGGTTATTTACGGCAATTCCGTCAGGACCGATATATCTTATCAACTGATTTGTTCTGAAGTACAATCTGTATTCCGTAGTGCCGCTATAAACAAACGCAAATGCTATACGACCGCTGTCCGTGTCATAATAATATTCACGGGACATATTATAATTATTCGTTCCCGCAGTGAACTGCTTTTTTATACAACCTTTTTCGTCACTCCAATATGTTACACCGCCCGAACTTGATGATGAATAGCTGCTCAAATTCGACTGCACCTCGTTATACAACGGTCTTACATATGAAGATATGTAATTTTCTATCTCGCTTGTGCTTCGATTGCTGATTATAGACGAATCTACACTTTGTGAGCTTGCGTTTGAACTTGGGTTAGTCGGCGGATTTTGCGGAACGTAAACAACGCTTGGCGTTTTATTTCCGGCTTCACCGATTTTTGATTTAGCTGTTTTTACGGTAGTATCCATTTCGTCTACCTGTGCTTTCTGATAGCTTGTCATATTCTTTGAATACAGCTCCGCAATATTAATTTCAGCACTTGCATAATCACCAACGGCAATCAGCTTTTTTGTTCCGCTTATTTGTGAATCTATATCAACCATTGTTGCTTGTTTTTTATTTACTTCATCTCGCAGCTTATCAACATCATTTGCTATGACGTACTCTGTATAGCTCTCGGGAATAGCGTTTAAAGCTGCGATTGCACCGTCCATATTCGCCGCTTCAAGCTCTTTCTTCGCTGTCAGGTAATTCTCAATTATACTTATCATTGTATCAACTTCGCGATTTTTGCTTCCTTCTTTTTTTGCAAGTTCTAAATAATTAAGTGCAGCTTCATAATCTTCCCCTGCCATAGACAACTCGCTTTCCTTAATCGCTTTGTATGCGACAGCTCTTCCGCAAGATGTAAGTACAAACACGCACGCCGTTAACATTGATAATGTCAACACCAAACTCATAATTCTTTTCTCCATAAACCCTCACTCCCAAGATTATAATTATGTACATTTTATTACTATTATATAGCATAAACAACAAACATATTATGCATCATACACAATATATCATATTTAGATTTAAAATGCAATAATCCCCGTGTATTTTTGTCGAATATTTTAAGATAATGTTGTATATGAAGCAATTGCACACCATACTTCCGGCTCGCAAACGCAGTGTTTCCCAAGAGGTTGTTAACATAGTACTATGTAATACTTAAAACTTTACATATGAACCGTCTATTTTAATAAAAGTCTTATCTGTTGTCTACCCGCCCGTGCACTCGTGGAGGTCGGGCTGTGACCCAACATTGAAGATGTTGGACGGAACGCATTATTTCGATTTATACAAAGTGCGCAATGTCATTAATATCCCTAAATTGTTGCCGACTGTGACCCCACTTCTTTGAAGTTGGGCGCATGGTATTCCGATTTGTACAAAGTAGGCAATGTCAATAGTAATACTTAGTTGTTGATAATGAGAGCGCAACAGGGTGGACGACAGATTATATTATCAAATATAAATAAAATTACATGGAATAGCATAAAAGTAATGCCCGTCCTAAGTCGGACGGGCACAAGTTTAAAATTTAATTCCAAATATCAGAGAGCCTATATATTCTCAGGGACATCGCAAGAGCCTGCTCTCTGGTTGCGGAAGCATATCCGTTGGCTTCCTCCTCCTTTGTGGTATTTCTGGGTGCAAACCTGTTGTCGTCTATGCCATTGATTATTCCCATCTTCACCATGTAATACACCGACGGCTTTGCATAGTCGGATATTAAATCGTCATCGGCGAATTTCTTTACGCCCTCCGAATCCAGATAATAATCCGAATCAGTTTCGTATGTCCAATCGGCAAACCTGTATTTCTTAACGGTTCTGCACAGCATGGTTGCAAGCTGTTCTCTGGTAATACCGCTGTTCGGTTCGAACTCAACATCGCTCACGCCCACCGTAATATCAATGGCGCTTGCCTGTTTAATTTCTGTTTCGGCGGGGTGACCTGAAATATCTATAAAATTTTTTGCTCCCGAGACGGAAACCTCTGTGTCTGTAAGCTTTTCATAAAGCTGCACGGCAACTGCCGCAAATTCTGCTCTGCTTATATTCTTGGATAAGTCCTCATTCCTGATTATCTCCGGTATGAGGCCCAGAGAATCAGCCTGGGTAATCTCATCCTTTGCCCACTCCGAAACCCTGGCAAAGGAAAATTTTTTATAATCGCTGTCATCCGCTAACCCGGAAATATTGTCGCCCGAAACCAATCCATCAAACGGAATAAGTCTCCAATTCGACGAGGAATCACTTTCTAATTCCTTTACTCCCTTCATATAGAATTTACCGGTCTCAAATTCATATTTACCTTTAAATTCATAGGTTACCCATTCTTTATCATGACCTTGCCCCTCAACAGTGGTAACATATGCTGTTCCCGAAAAGTTACCTTCCTTATCGCATTCGTCTATGGTCATATTCATGTACCGTTCAACATTTTCCCCCGAACTGTCCCCGTCATATCTGCCGAACCATGCGCCCAAAATATCATCGGCAGACGCTGCAGATACCGTCAGACACGAAAATGCAGAAACTATGACAGCAACCAAAACCAAAAAACTTAAAGCTCTTTTCATAACAAAAACTCCCTTCAGAAAATTAATCAGGCTAATACGACCGGAAAATATAGGACGTATACCTCTCTATACCAAAAATTATAACACATTGACTCAGCAAAGTCAATAAAATGTATTCGTCAAACAGCGCCTGTTTTGTAAATTATGTAATCAAAATTGGAGCACAGCGGCGCCTCTGCGAATTAAAAGATTATATACACATCAACCCATTTTCATTTGTAAAACTGTTGGTGTAGGTGGCGTACAGAAAGCCGCCCCCTACAACGCAAACGGTTACGATACAGTTGAATATTTGTGTATAAAACGCGCCGCAGGCGCAAACTCGCAAAAAGGTGGTAGCGCAGCGTGCCTTTTTGCGAAAAAGGAGGAACGACGCAGCGGGTGACTGATTTTTGCGCGAACAAAAATCGGAACAAAGCGAAGTCCGTTCCGACGCAGCGGCAAGCCACAAAGGCTTTAAAAGAAAAAATGCGCCGTAGACGCAGGGCTCCCGAAAAACCGATAGGTTTGTCAAACAGGCGCAGGGCTCCCAAAAGGTTGGTAGCGCAGCGGAGGCGTTATGTCCGCATTTATAAGGACATAGCCGCAGCAAGCGTGACCTTTTGGGATAAAGGAGGAGTAGCGATGCGGCGATTGATTTTTTTGATTTGAAAAAATCGGAGCAAGCAAAGCTCACTCCGACGCCGCTTGCCGTGTTTTGCGCAAACAAAACGCGGCAAGCCACAAAGGCTTGCCGCGACGTGGTCGGAGTGACTGGATTCGAACCAGCGGCCACCTGAACCCCATTCAGGTACTCTACCAAACTGAGCCACACCCCGATTTATTAAATTTCCTGCAACGGTTATATATTATAGCACATCTTAAATCAAAAATCAACCCCCTTTTTCAAAAAAAATTAAAATTTTTTCTGAAAATTTTTATTTTGATAAAGGATTTTTTCTTTGAAACCATTCGCCCACCCAATTGCGCTCTCATTATCAACAACTAAGGTGTGTTATTGACATTGCTTACTTTGTACAAATCGAAACAATGTGAGCCATCCAGCTTCAAAGAAGTTGGGTCACAGTCGCCTCCGCCCCGAGCACAGATCGTCCTCCCTACGGGAGAAACGAGTTAGGGGACGTTGTCCCCTAATACCCTTATAAAAAATCAACAAAATTACAAGGACTTTCTATCGCCTTTTGAAAAGGCGTAACAATTGATAGCCCGCCCCTGCGCTCGGGGAGGTCGGGCGAGCGCAACGGGGCGGGCGACAGGCATACCAATGTGATTATATAAAATAACAGGGATTTAGCTATAAATAAAACCCCAAATCCGCATAATATTGAGTTGACGATTGCTATGCCATGCGGGGCGTTCAGGAGACCGCCCCCTACAATTGGAATATTTACGTATATCAAATCCTTTTATTTTACAGAGATATGGAACACCCACATCACAGATTAAACTTTTCAAAGGCGGCTGCAAAGGGGTTATTTGCCTCCTCCTTACTGTTCTTATTCTGCTTATTTAAATACTTCCTTACGTCCTGCTTTGAGGCTCCACCTTGGTTTTTCCGATCCTTGAACCGGGAGTACTTTTCACGATAGCCGCAGGAGCAGTAAAAGCTCTTTTTCTCCCCCTCTCCCCTGAGCTCCATTTTCTTATGGCATTCGGGGCAGCGGGCGTTGGTTATGATGCTGACCGAGCGGCGGTAACCGCACTCTCTGTCTTGGCAAACCAGCATCTTGCCTTTCTTGCCGTTGACCTCAAGGAGGAACTTGCCGCATTTGGGACAGGTTTTTCTTGTCATATTATCGTGCCTGTACTCCAGGCTGCTGTTTTTTACTGTCCTTACCAAATCGGCGGCATAGCCCTCGATTTCCCTGATAAACCTATTCTTATCCGCCTTGCCCTTGGCAATCCGTTCAAGCTCTTGTTCCCACTTTGCCGTGAGCAGTGGCTCCTTTAAGTCCTCCGGCACCAAATCAATAAGCTGGACGCCCTTTGAGGTGGGAACCATTGAATTGCCCTGTTTTTCCACGTAAAACGAAGAATATAGCTTTTCGATTATATCTCTGCTCTGGTGGCGGGAGTACCCAGACCTCCGCCCAGATATTCCTTCATCTTCTTATCCTTAACAAACCTTGACGGATTTTCCATAGCGGAGAGCAGGGTCGCCTCGGTATATCTTGCGGGAGGCTTTGTCTTTCCCGTTTTAACAAACACGTTTTTGGCTGTGAACTTATCCCCTGCTTTTATAGAGGGAATTGCCTGCTTTCTCTCTTCTTCCTCCTCGCCGAAATCAAAATCGGAGGAATATACTCTTTTCCAGCCCTTATCGGTCTCCTCCTTGCCTCCGGCGGTAAACCTGTGACCGCCGCACTCAAATTCCGCTTTAATCTGCTTATATCTATATGGAGGCATAAAGCACGCCAAAAACCGCTTTACCACCAGGGAATATATCCGTTTTTCCTCTGTGGACAGCGAAATCATAGGCAATCTCTGCTCTGTAGGGATTATGGCGTGGTGGTCCGAAACCTTGGCATTGTTGATACACACCTTGTTAATCCGCCTGCCCTGCTTCAAAATCTCAACTGCCGCCTCCTCGTTTTTAGACACTGCTCTGAGCCGCTCCTCAAGGGTTGCGGCAATATCATCGGTCAGGTATCTGGAGTCGGTTCTGGGATAGGTCAGCGCCTTATGCTGCTCATACAGCTTTTGCATTATATTCAGGGTTTGCTTCGGAGAGTATCCATAGAGCCTGTTGGCGTCTCTTTGGAGCTCAGTCAAGTCATAGAGCATAGGCGCAGGAGTCTGTTTCTCTTTTGACGTAACAGCAGTTACAATAAATTCTCCGCCCTTAATATCCGCGGCAATCTTTTCCGCCTTATCTCTGTTAAAGGTGGAACTGCCCTTATCGTCATGCCAAGAGACAAAGAGCCTGCCCAAATCCGCCTCAACAGAATAGAACTCTTTGGGAGAAAAATGCCTTATCTCGTTTTCACGGCTCACCAGCAGGGCAAGAGTCGGAGTTTGAACACGCCCCGCCGACAGCTGAGCATTGAACTTACAGGTCAGAGCGCGGGTCACGTTTAAGCCCACAAGCCAGTCTGCCTCCGCCCTTGCCTGCGCCGCCATATACAGATTATTGTAATCCCGTCCGTCCTTCAGATTTTTAAAGCCGTCTTTTATTGCCTTATCGGTCTGGGAGGAAATCCACAGACGCTTTATAGGCTTTTTAACTCCGCTTTTTTCGATTATCCACCGTGCCACAAGTTCTCCCTCGCGGCCTGCGTCGGTGGCGATTATTATCGAACCGACCTCCTGAGATTTCAGCAGCTTTCTCACTATATTAAACTGCTTGGAGGTCTGGCGTATAACCTCCAGCTTCATAGGCTTTGGCAGCATGGGCAGGGTATCAAGACTCCAGTTTTTATATTTATCTCCGTACGCCTCCGGGTCGGCAAGGGTCACTAAATGCCCCAAAGCCCAGGTTACAATATACTTTTCTCCCGAGAAGCAACCCTCTCCCTTTTTTGAGCAGTTCAGCACACGGGCAAGCTCCCGCCCAACCGACGGCTTTTCAGCCAACACAAGTATTTTTGACATAAAATCTTCCTTTTATCCGCAAAAAATCTAATTATTTTTTGCGAGTATTTTACTTTTCGATAAGATTATATAATTATATAGCTTGTTTTAACGTTTGTCAACAAAATATTCGCCCGCCCAAAGCGCCGGGGCGGACGAATATAAAACAAGGCTTAGGGCTCCCAAAAGGTTGGTAGCGCAGCGGAGGCGTTATGTCCGCATTTACAAGGATATAACCGCAGCAAGCGTGACCTTTTGGGAAAGAGGAGAAACGACGCAGCGGGTGACTGATTTTTGTGTAAACAAAAATCAGTACATAGCGAAGTCCGTTTCGACGAAAAAAGGGGAGTGGGCATTACGCCCACTCCCATCCATATTGAATATTAGCAATTTTCGCCGTCCTCTGTCATTGCATCGTAACCGCTTTCGCCTGTACGAACCTTAACAACATCTCTAACGTCGTATACGAAAATCTTACCGTCGCCGATATGGCCTGTATACAGAGCCTTTGTTGCCGAATTGATAACATCCTGAACCGGAACTCTGCAAACAACTATCTCTACCTTAATCTTAGGCAGCAGAGTTGCTTCAACCGCAACACCACGATAGTACTCGCTCTTACCCTTCTGCATACCGCAGCCGAGAACGTGAGTGATTGTCATACCTGTTACGCCGATCTCATTAAGCTCATGCTTGAGAGCCTCAAACTTGGACTCCTTACATACAACTGTAACCTTGCTGATAGGATGACCGTCTCCGTCTGTTGCGGCGCCGCCTGCTTCCTTCGGTACCTTTATAACCGGCACTGCCTTGGGAACAGGAGTTGTTCCTGTTACTGCGGGCTCAACAGCACCCTCGCTTACAGCCAACGTTGAAGGCATGAAGTCTGCATATGCGGAAGCCATACCGTGCTCATAAACATCAAGACCGCCGATTTCTTCCTCAGCCGTTACACGAAGGCCGACTGTGTGCTTTATAATCATGTATGCAATCGTCATTGTTACAGCCGTCCAAGCGCAAACCGTCAAAACACCCAGAGCCTGAAGACCGAGGAGCGATGCCCCGCCGCCATAGAACAAACCGCTCAATTCACAGCCGGGAACCGTCTCTGTTGCGAATAAACCTACAGCCAAAGTACCCCAGATACCGTTAATAAAGTGAACCGCTACAGCGCCGACCGGGTCGTCAATGTGCAGAACGTTGTCAAGGAGCCATACGCCGAATACAACCAGCAGACCTGATACTATACCGATTATAGCCGCGCCTGCTGCGTCTGTAACGTCACAGCCTGCCGTGATACCTACAAGACCTGCCAGAGAAGCGTTAAGACACATTGAAACGTCGGGCTTACCGTACTTGAGCCATGTGAAAATCATACATACTACTGTTGCAATAGCAGGGGCTATTGTTGTTGCCATAAAGATTGACGCCAGCTGAGGTCCCGAAGTTGCAGCTGCGCCGTTAAATCCGTACCAACCGAACCAGAGAATGAAACATCCCAACGCACCGATAACTATATTATGACCGGGAAAAGCGTGAGCCTTGATCTTGCCGTCCTTGCCCTTTGTGAACTTGCCGATACGGGGACCGAGGATTGCGGCTCCGATGAGCGCTGACAAACCGCCGACCATATGTATTGCGCAGGAACCTGCGAAATCATGGAAGCCAAGTTGAGCCAGCCAGCCGCCGCCCCAAATCCAGTGCGCCTCAATGGGATACACTACACTTGAAATAACTGCGGAATAAATGCAGTATGCGGAGAACTTTGTTCTCTCTGCCATAGCTCCTGATACAATAGTCGCTGCTGTTGCACAGAATACCAGATTAAACACGAAGTTTGACCAGTCAAAGTTTGCATAGTCCGTGAAGATACCCAATGTGGGGAGACCTAAAAATCCGCCCAGAGCGTCCTCGCCAAGCAGCAATCCAAAGCCGATTATGATGAACATGACTGTTCCTATACAGAAGTCCATCAGGTTCTTCATAATAATGTTACCTGAGTTTTTCGCTCTTGTAAAGCCGGCTTCCACCATTGCAAATCCTGCCTGCATAAAGAATACCAGGGCAGCGCCGATCAAAAACCAAATACCGAATATTTCACCTGAGATTAATTCTTGTAAACCTTCCATAACTTTTTCCTCCTTTAATTTGCCTATGGAACTTTAAAGAAAAATGGGGTCTGAGAAATTCTCAGACCCCATTGTCCAAATTAATTATTTTCAATTTAAATTAGTCCTGAATTGAGAAGAGAAGATCTCCGTATGTGGGGAACGGCCAGTACTCGGCAGCCGTGTATTTCTCCATCTCATCCGCAACCGCTCTTACGGCGTTCATGTCAGCCAGAACAACATCGTGATAGAACGTAGCCTGTTCCTGACCTTCGGGCATATCGATAGCCTTCTTGGTGCTCTCCTCCAAAGTCTCAATCTTATCAATAAAGTCAGACTGCATTTCTGAAAGCTTTGAGATTATCTTCTCCTCATAAGCGCATGCGGAGCAGCCAACCTGCTTCTTAGCGATAACGGAGTTGCTCAGATCCTTAACATACTTAGCAACTGCCGGAGCAATATCGCGGAGAGCCATTTCCATTGTTGTCTTTGCCTCGATGCAGATTGCCTTGCTGTAGTTCTCAAGGTTTATCTCGTAACGAGACATCATCTCTTCTTTTGTGAGAATACCATGTCTTACGAACAGCTCGACATTCTTATCGGCAACGAAAGCCTTAAATGCTTCCGGCGCACTCTTTAAGTTGTAAAGACCTCTTTCTTCAGCCATAGCAACCCACTCGTCTGAGTAGTTATTTCCGTTAAAGATAATCTTCTTGTGGTTCTTCATTGTATCTCTAACGATTTCGTAAATTTCCGCCGTCAGGTCATCCGCCTTTGAGAGCCTCTCTGCAAAACCATCGAGCACATCTGCAACAGCAGTGTTCAAAATGAAGTTGGGTCCTGAAATAGAAATTGCCGAACCGGGCATTCTGAACTCAAACTTGTTACCCGTAAAGGCAAAGGGCGAAGTTCTGTTTCTGTCCGTTGTATCCTTTGCGAAGTCGGGAACTGCGTCGATACCCGAATCCATAACCTGCTTTTTCTTGTTTACGAAAGCGCTGTCCGCCTCGATAGACTCCAGAACCTCCTCCAAATCATCGCCGATAAACATAGATATGATTGCGGGGGGAGCTTCGTTTGCGCCAAGTCTGTGGTCATTGCCTGCGCTTGCAACCGAACTTCTCAGCAGATCCTGATAGTCGTCAACAGCCGTGATAACTGCGCTCAGGAACAGCAGGAACCTGGGATTATCATGAGGAGTCTTGCCCGGCTTGAGCAGATTCTCACCTTTATCAGTTGAGATTGACCAGTTATTATGCTTACCGCTTCCGTTAATTCCCTCAAAGGGCTTCTCGTGCAGCAGGCACTTCATACCGTGTCTCTCGGCAACCTTTTTCATAATCTCCATTGTCAGCTGGTTATGATCGGTTGCCACGTTTGCCTGTGTGAAGATAGGCGCAAGCTCGTGCTGAGCGGGAGCAACCTCGTTATGCTTTGTCTTTGCCAGAATACCCAGCTTCCAAAGCTCCTCGTCCAGATCCTTCATATACTCGGAAACTCTTCTCTTAACAACGCCGAAGTAGTGGTCGTCAAGCTCCTGACCCTTGGGAGATGGAGCGCCGAACAGGGTTCTGCCTGTATATGTAATATCCTTTCTCTTAAGGGCAACCTTTCTGTCTATCAGGAAGTACTCCTGCTCGGGTCCTACCGTTGTGATAACTCGCTTAACGTCTGTGTCGCCCAGAATATGCAGAATGTTTACAGCCGATCTGCTCAGAGTTTCCATTGAACGCATAAGAGGAGTTTTCTTATCAAGAGCCTCTCCTGTGTAAGAACAGAAAACTGTGGGAATACAAAGGATACCATCCTTGATGAAAGCGTTAGATGTGGGATCCCACGCCGTGTAGCCTCTCGCCTCAAATGTGGAACGGAGACCTCCGGACGGAAAGCTCGACGCGTCAGGCTCGCCCTTAATCAGCTCTTTGCCGCTGAACTCCATAATCACGTTATCAACGCCGTCAGGCTGTATAAAGCTGTCATGCTTCTCCGCTGTAACTCCCGTCATGGGCTGGAACCAGTGTGTAAAGTGAGTAACGCCGTTCTCAACCGCCCAATCCTTCATGGCGTTTGCAACAACGTCCGCAACCTCACGCGTAAGAGGGGTTCCCTCTTCCTTGGTCTTCCTGAGCTGCTTATAAATTGCATCCGGCAATCTTACCTTTTGCACCGAATCTTCAAATACGGCGCTTCCGAATAGCTCATTCATCTGATCCATTACAAAACATTCCTTTCAATTATAGAAGTGATTATTTCAAGACGTTTATTAAAAAAAACAGGCGCTGCGAGCAAGATACTCACAGCGCCTTTGCTGTCTATGCCTGAATTATACTACGTTAAATTTTATTTGTCAAGGTATTTTTATATCTTTCTATTATTTTTAGTATACTAGACAAATGACGCTTGAATAACATAGTCTTATTTTAGCAAATTTTACATTTTTTTAATTAAATTATCTCATAAAGCTCTCTTGCTTCATCCTTTTTAACATTTTCCTTAACAGACAGCACTCTGATATTAAGAGGCTTTTCTCCGAACATTATTTGGATTTCATCCCCCTCCTTAACATCATAGGAAGCCTTTACCGTTCTGCCGCCCACCGACACTCTGCCGCCGTCGCAGGCCTCGTTTGCCACGGTGCGCCGCTTTATTATTCTTGAAACCTTTAAAAACTTATCTAACCTCATCTTTATCTCCTGTTTCAAATTTTTCAAAGTTATCTATAAACTTTTCTGTGTATGCCTTAAGAGCCAGCTCCGGGTCAACTCCCGCCTTGCGGCACAGCTGAACCGTGGCAAACAACATCTGCCCGCATTGCTCAGCCGAGCAGTCCGCGTTGTCACCGGTTCTCATAACATTAGGGTCGGTATATCCTGCCTTTTCAGCCTTCTTCTGTATTTTTTCCGCCCGCATAAGTTGAGGCAGGTATTTAGAAACACCTCTCAGCTCCTCCGCTATGCTCTTTTGGTTTCTGTCGTCCCGCTTTATGGCGTCCCAGTTTTTAAGCACTTCGCCGCTTCCGCTGACGCTTACGTCGCCGAACACATGGGGGTGCCTGTGAATAAGCTTGCGGCAAATTGCGTCGGTCACATCGCTTACGTCATACTCGTCGTTGTCACTGCCTATTACGGCGTGGAACACAACCTGCAGCAGCAGGTCGCCGCTTTCATCGGCTATCTTTTCGGGCTTTCCGCCGTCAATTGCCTCAATCAGCTCATAGCTCTCCTCCACCAGGTTCCGCTTTATGCTCTCATGGGTTTGTTCCCTGTCCCACGGACAGCCGCCCGGTGCTCTGAGCAGGCTCACAATTTCAACCAAATCATCAAAATTGTATTTTTCGGTTTTATCTTTAAAGTTAAATTCCATATTTCCTCCAATTTGCAACTATATTTATATGCAAGCATCCGCCTTTACCAAAGGCGGGAAAGCGAGATTTGCAAAAAATTTATTTTAAGTAAAATTTCGATAAAGGCTTTGCCTTTGAAACCATTGCCGAGCCCATATTCCGCCATGCCAAGC
>CATWQA010000033.1 GCA_958352815.1 uncultured Eubacteriales bacterium | reverse complement strand
GCCGTCCAACTTCAAAGAAGTTGGGTCACAGCCAGACCCGGGCGGTGTCGGTTTTCCCCTTCGGGGAAACCGATTGGGGCGTTGCCCCAAACCCCAACAAAATTTTGATAAACAACTTTTTTACAAGCAAAAAGGAACGTCAAAGGCAGACGTTCCTTTTAGTATTCAAAAAGCAATGAGCATAACATAAGCCGAGTTCTGTATCAGATGATTATCTATCTCGAACGTATGTCGCCACACGTCTCCAGCCACCAATCTCCGAGGGCGCCGGGCAGACTTAATCCTCGATTCAGGTGTTGCTCCGAGTGGGGTTTACATCACCGATAAGTCGCCATATCGGCGGGTGAGCTCTTACCTCGCCTTTCCACCCTTACCTGCAAAATACAGGCGGTATATTTCTGTTGCACTATCCTTGGAGTCGCCTCCACAAGCCGTTAGCTTGCACTCTGCCCTATGGAGCTCGGACTTTCCTCACATAAGCTATGCGCAATCATCAGTTATACTCATTTTATGTCTTAAAGAATGGTTACTTTTATAACGCCGTCAATGGCTTCGATTTCCTTTTCCACAGCCGGGTCAATCTTGCCGCCCAAATCCAGCATTGTGTATGCATAGTCGCCGCGGCTCTTGTTCAGCATATTTTCAATATTAATTCCCTTGCCGGCAATAAGGTCGGTAATATGCTTGAGCATATTGGGCACGTTCTTGTGAGCAACGGTAATACGCTCACCGGTTTTTTCGCCCATATCGCAGGCAGGATAGTTTACGCTGTTTTTAATATTTCCGTTTTCCAAAAAGTCTCTGATTTCCTCAGAAGCCATAACAGCGCAGTTCTCCTCGCTTTCGGGAGTGGAAGCGCCCAGGTGAGGCATGCAGATAACCTTATCGTTGTTTAAAAGCTCTGCTGTGGCAAAGTCAGTAATGTAGCATGAAACTGTGCCGTCCTCCAAAGCCGCCTGAATATCGTCAATATCAACCAGAGTATCGCGGGAGAAGTTAAGGAGCCTTGCGCCCTTCTTCATCTTTGCGAATGCTTCTGAGTTAAACATACCCTTTGTGGAGGGGGTTGCGGGAACGTGAATTGTTATATAATCAGACTGAGCAAGCAAATCGTCAAGACTTGTTGCCTTTTCCGCAAATCTGGTCAGGTGCCATGCGGAGTCGACAGACAGGTAGGGGTCGTAGCCCACAACGTTCATGCCCAGGTGATGAGCTGCGTTGGCAACCTGAACGCCGATAGCGCCCAGACCGACAACGCCCAAGGTCTTGCCCGAAATCTCGGGACCCACAAAGTTGGACTTGCCCTTTTCAACCAGAGTTCCTGCCTGTTCGCCCTCGTCCTTTAAGGTCTTTGCCCAGTTGATACCCTGAACAACCTTCCTCGAAGAGAGGAGGAGGGCGCAGATAACCAGCTCCTTAACGGCGTTTGCGTTTGCGCCGGGAGTGTTGAACACAACAATACCCTTCTCGCTGCACTTTTCGATAGGAATGTTGTTTACGCCCGCACCGGCTCTGGCAACAGCCTTAAGGCTGTCGGGAAGCTCCATGTCGTGCATCTTAAAGCTTCTTAAGATAATGCCGTCGGGATTTTCGCACTCGTCGGAAACATCATAGTTCTTGCCCAGAACGCCCAGACCCTTTTTGGAAATCTTGTTCAGTGTTTTGATTTTATACATTATGAATTCTCCTTTTCAAACTTAGTCATAAAGTCAACCAGAGCCTTAACGCCTTCGATAGGCATTGCATTGTAGATGCTGGCTCTCATGCCGCCGACGGTTCTGTGACCTTTAAGGTTCACAAAGCCCTGAGCCTTTGCTTCGGCAACAAACTTAGCGTTGAGCTCGTCGCTTTCTGTTACAAAGGGAACGTTCATCAGAGAACGGTCTTTCTCTACAACGGTTCCGTTGAACATCTTTGAATTGTCAAGGTAATCATACAGGATTTTTGCCTTTTCAACATTCTTCTCGTGCATAACCTTAACGCCGCCCATCTCCTTGATCCAATCATACACCAGACCGCAGATATAAATTCCGTATGTAGGAGGCGTGTTGAACATTGAACCGTTCTTTGCATGGGTTTCATAGTTAAGCATTGTGGGAGTGATGTCGGCAGCGTTGCCGATTAAGTCGTCACGAACCACAACAACTGTTACGCCTGCGGGACCCATGTTCTTCTGAGCGCCTGCATAAACCAGACCGAACTTTGTAAAGTCAACCTCCTCCGAGAGGATACATGAGGACATATCCGTAACAACGGTTGCGTCTCCAAAGTCGGGCATGGTGTTATAATGTGTTCCGTAGATTGTGTTGTTGTAGGTAATGTGCACGTAATCAGCGCCCTCTGTCAGCATGCTCTTATCCACCTCAGGCAGGTAAGAGAAGGTCTTGTCTGCACTGGAAGCGATTTCGTTGGCTGTGATATAGCGCTTTGCCTCTGCCAGAGCCTTCTTTGCCCACTGACCTGTTGTAACGTAGTCGGCAACCTTGCTCTTGTTGCCCAGGTTCAGGGGAACCATAGCAAACTGAGTTGAAGCGCCGCCCTGCAGGAACAGAACCTTGTAGTTATCGGGAACATTCATGATTTCACGGAATGTAGCCTCTGCCTTGTCGATGATTGCCTGGTACTCGCCGCTGCGGTGGCTCATCTCCATAACGGACTGACCGCTGCCGCCCATATCAAGCATTTCTTCCTGTGCTTTTTTCAGGACTTCAACAGGAAGCATTGAGGGACCTGCCGAAAAGTTGTAAACTCTACTCATAATTTTCTCCTCCACTCATATTATCTTAAATTATTTTACGCAGAAATTAAATTGTTGTCACAATTAATAATTATATATCTAAAAATAAAAATCGTCAACCCGATTTTGCAAATTTTTTAACAAATATGGAAAAATAAATTTAGAATGTTTTGTGAAGAACGAAAATGTTCTTGTGTATTTAATATGATTGACATTGTTTTTGGGTAATGCTATTATATTATGTATGGATTTTACAGTGGAACGGAGGGATGGGAATGGCTGAAAACTTTGTTCATCTTCATACTCACAGCTCATACAGCCTGCTGGACGGCCAGGGAACGGTAAAAAAGATTTTGGATCGGGCAAAGGAACTGGGGCAGACGGCAATGGCAATCACCGACCACGGAAATATGTACGGCGTGATTGAATTTTACGAATATGCAAAGCAGATTGGCATAAAGCCCATACTTGGCTGCGAGGTATATGTTGCTGCAAGAACCAGGTTTGACAAGACCTATGAGCTTGACTCGGAGCGGTACCACCTGATTTTGCTTGCGGAAAACGACGAGGGTTACAAAAACCTGATGAAGATAGTGTCCATGGGCTTTATCGAGGGATTTTACTACAAGCCCAGGGTGGATTTTGACCTTTTGCGTGAGTACAGCCGCGGGATTATTGCTTTAAGCGGCTGTATGTTCGGAATGCTCTCGAGAAAGATTTTGGCGGGGGAGTATGACAGGGCAGCTGAGGCAGCCGAGAAATTTATAGATATTTTCGGAAGAGACAGATTTTTTGTGGAAATTCAAGACCACGGACTGTACGACCAGCGGCGGCTTAACGCAGGATTGATTAAGCTGGCGCGGGAGCTGGATTTGGGAATTGTATGCACCAACGACATTCACTATGTTGAGCGTAAGGACGCTGAGTTTCAGGACATACTCATGTGCGTTCAGATGGGAAAGACCGTTGACGATGAGGAGCGCATGAAGATGGAGAGCTCCGAGCTGTATGTCAAGTCTTTGGAGGAAATGGAGGAGCTGTTTTCCCATATTCCCGAGGCAATTGAGAATACGAGAAAGATTGCGGATATGTGCAGCGTTGAAATCGAGTTTGGCAAGCTGCACCTGCCCGAGTTTGATGTGCCTGAGGGCTTTACTGCCTATGAGTATTTGACTAAGCTGTGCCATGAGGGCTTTTCGGAAAGGTACCCCGGGGAGTCTCTATCTGAGGATAGCTCTTTGTTTAGGCGGCTTTGCTACGAGCTTGAAACAATCAGTACCATGGGATATGTGGACTATTTTTTAATAGTGCGGGATTTTATTATGTACGCCAAGAACAACGGTATTCCCGTGGGACCCGGGCGGGGAAGCGCGGCGGGCAGCGTTGTGTCCTACTGCCTTAAAATCACCAATGTGGATCCTATTAAATACGATTTGATTTTTGAAAGGTTCTTAAATCCCGAAAGAGTCAGCATGCCCGATATAGACGTGGACTTTTGCTACGAACGCCGCCAGGAGGTAATTGATTACGTCAACCGCAAATACGGCAGCGACAGAGTGTGCCAGATTATAACCTTTGGAACAATGGCGGCGAAGCAGGCGGTGAGAGACGTAGGCAGAGCCCTTAATATGTCCTACGCCTCTGTGGACAACGTGGCGAAGCAGATACCCTTTGCTCTCCAAATGACTATTGACAAGGCGATGGTTCTAAACCCAAAGCTGAAAGAGCTGTACAATAATGACGAAAGCGTAAAGCGGCTGATAGACACTGCAAAGGAGCTGGAGGGTCTGCCAAGGCACGCTTCCACTCATGCGGCGGGTGTGGTTATAACAAAGGAGCCGGTGTATAACTATGTTCCCCTGCAAAAGAACGATGATGTTATTACAACACAGTTCCCCATGACCACGATCGAGAGGCTGGGGCTGCTGAAAATGGACTTTTTGGGGCTCAGAACCCTGACGGTTATAAAATATGCCGTAAGCATGGCGGAGAAAAATCACGGGGTTAAGATAGATATTGACAATGTGGGCTTTGACGACCCTGCCGTATTCGCCATGATTTCCCGAGGGGAAAGCGACGGGGTGTTTCAGCTGGAAAGCACGGGTATGAAACGGTTTATGACCGAGCTTAAGCCCTCAACCTTAGAGGACATAATCGCAGGAATATCCCTTTACAGACCGGGCCCCATGGATTCCATACCGCGGTATATCGCCAACAAGAATAACCCGCAGGGGGTTAAGTATAAGCACCCAAAGCTGGAGCCCATTCTGAACGTGACCTATGGCTGCATAGTATACCAGGAGCAGGTTATGCAGATTGTACGTGAGCTGGGAGGGTACTCGCTGGGCAGAGCGGATTTGGTGCGCAGAGCCATGTCCAAAAAGAAAGCGGAGGTAATGGCACAGGAAAAGCGCAACTTTGTTTACGGAACAGAGGAGGGCGGCGTCCATGTTGACGGAGCTATAAGACGCGGCATTGATGAGAGAACCGCAATTTCCATATTTGATGAAATGATGGACTTTGCTTCATACGCCTTTAATAAGTCCCATGCGGCGGCGTATGCAGTGGTGGCATACCAGACGGCATGGCTGAAATGCCACTATCCCGCCGAGTTTTACGCAGCTCTGCTCAATTCCTTTATAGACAGCGGAACCAAAGTCCCCCAGTATATATTCATAGCTCAAAAGGACGGAATAGTTGTGGTTCCCCCGGATATTAACCGAAGCGGCAGCGGATTTACCGTTGTGGACGGGGAAATAATTTTCGGTCTGGGAGCCATTAAGAATGTGGGTGAGGGCGTTGTCGAGGAGATAGAAGCGGAAAGAACTCAAAACGGCAGTTTTGTCTCGTTTACCGATTTCTGCCGAAGAATGACAGGGAAAAAGATTAATAAGCGTGTGGTTGAAAACCTCATCAGAAGCGGAGCCTTTGACAGTCTGAAACTAAAGCGCAGCGTTCTGCTCCAAGAGTTCGAGAGCTTGATGGACAGCATTGCCGCCTCTCAAAAGAACGAGCTGCCCGGGCAGATGAGCCTGTTTGACATGGAGGACAGCGGAATGGATATGTCGGTTGAGGACAGTTTTCCCGACAGACCGGAGCTGCCCAAGGACAGACTTTTAGCCATGGAAAAAGGCAGCATAGGCATGTATGTTTCAGGGCATCCTCTGGACGGGTTCAGGAGTATGCAGTTCAGCCCGGGAATAACAACAATTCTGAGCGTGACGGAAAATGAGGAGGACAGGTATAAGGCGGACGACTATGTGGAAATGATAGGTATTGTCACCGATGTGCGCCAGAGGCGGACGAAACGGAACGAAATAATGAAGTATGTCCAGATTGAGGATTTAACGGGCACAATTGAATGTATCGCATTTCCATCACAGGTTTCCATGTACGACAGTCTTCTTGAAAAGGATAAGCGGCTGCTGATTAAGGGAGAGCTTGACATGAGCGACGACAGTCCAACCAAGGTGAGAATACGCAGCGTAGAGCCCCTCAGACAGAACGCAAAGTTGTTCATCAGACTGAAAGAGAGAAGCGGAGAGGCGCTCAGCCAAATTCAACAGGTTTTAAGGGGCGCAAAGGGAAGCGCAGGAATATATATTTATTTTGAAGACACGGGAAAAACCTCAAAGGCGCAGACCACAATTGACCCTGATGATGACAGAGTTAATACGCTAAAGCTTCTGTTTGGAGATGACAACGTTAAAACAGTTATAAAGTAAGGTGGTTGTGATGAACGAATTAAGCACAAAGGAAAAGGTTTTGGCATTTTTGAAAAGCCGAGAGGGAACGGCTGTTTCGGGAAAGGAACTGGCGGAATATGCAGGGGTTTCCGGGAATGCCGTTTGGAAAGCCGTGAATACCCTGCGTGAGGCAGGTTATAACATAAATGCAAAGAGAAACTTGGGCTATGCCCTGATGCCGAGCAACGTTTTGTCAAAAGAGGAAATAGGCGAATACCTAAGCGACCCGCGGCTCTGCGAGAAGCTGGAGGTGTTTAAGACAGTTGGTTCAACCAACACTCTCGCTAAGCAGTACGCAGCGGAGCACGGCTGCACCGAGCCTGTTGAAAAAATCTTCGTTGCCAACGAGCAGACGGCAGGCAGGGGCAGACAGGGGAGGAGCTTTTACTCCCCTGAGGGCACGGGTATATACATGAGCTTTCTTATAAATCCCGGGATGAATTCGGCGGAGGCGGTGCGTATAACCACCGCGTCCTCTGTTGCGGTGTGCATGGCGATTGAAAAGGTTTTCGGAATAAACCCCGTGATTAAATGGGTGAACGACGTTTACTTAGGCGACAGGAAGATTTGCGGAATACTAACCGAAGCGGTTACCGACTTTGAGACGGGCATGGTGGACAGCGTTGTCATAGGTATAGGGGTCAACGTGTTCACCGAGGACTTCCCCGAGGAGATTGCGGACATTGCGGGCTCCTTAACTGCAATGGGGGAGGCCGACAGAAACAGGCTCACTGCGGAGATAATAAATTTTATGACCGGTCTTTGCCGAACCGAAAACGGCAGGTTGGTAATAGGAGATTACATAGACGAGTACAAAAAGCGTTCTATGGTTATAGGCAAAAGAATAAAAATATTAAATACAAATGAAGTTGTACTGGCTGAGGATATTGACAAAAGCGGCGGTCTTGTGGTAAGGTTATCAGACGGAACGACAAAAGTTCTGGGGAGCGGAGAAATAAGCATCAGAGTTACGGAGTGATTGAATTAAGTGAGATATTTTAAGAAAATCAGTGCGGCGGTTTCTTTGCTGTTTATGATTGTAATTATGCCTGTCTCGGGCTTTGCCATAGACTTTGATATGGAGCAGACCTGTAGGTCGGTGGTGGTTGTCCATTCCTCCGGTTCGGTGGGTACGGGCTTTGCAATCTCTAATAATAAAATTATAACCAATCACCATGTTGTGGACACGACCACAACGTACACAATCGAGACCAGAGACGGAGGGCTGTATCGGGGCAGGCTTATCAGCTCGGACGAGACCCATGACCTGAGCCTGATTGAGGTTATGGGAGGAGAGCTTCCCGCCATACCGATGACGGCAGACCTGCCGCCTTTAGGCTCCGATGTGTACGCAGTGGGTGCGCCTCAAGGACTCGGTTTCAGCGTGAGCCAAGGTGTTTTGTCCACGGAGGACAGAGAGGTCAATGGGGTTCACTATATCCAGACCGACGCCGCCATAAACCCGGGCAACAGCGGAGGCCCCTTGCTCAATCAGGCGGGGCAGGTTATCGGCGTTAATAACATGAAGGTTCAGGATGCGGACAGGATTTCCCTTGCCATACCCATGAGCACGGTTATTGAATTTTTGCGTGCCTCAGGGGTAGACGTGTATATGGCGGGTGCGGGAGAAGCCGGGCTTGAAAACGTAGGCAGCGTCGTTGTCGGCAGCTCGGAAATAACAGGTGAGCCCACGGAGTCCTATGAGCAATACTCAACCAATCTCAGGAACCAATACACCAAAATTCTTGAAACAATTGAGAACGAGAACAAGATTTTGATTTTGGCAATTATCGTTCTGACGGTGCTGTGCTTTATATTTATGCTTGCCGTGTTGTCTCAGAAAGAGAAGCTTAAGCGCGCCGAGGTGAATTTAAACAAGGCGATTTTTGCCCTTAAAAAGCAGGGGGAACAGATTAATGCCCTGAGCCGTATGCGCAGGTTTCAAATCAGAACCTCCGAGAACGGGGAAAGACGGGAGGAGCCCCTGCCTGACGAGAGGCGGAGCGCCTTTGTCAGTGGGTTGCCCCGAAAAGCAGGAATTGAACAGAGAAAAACCAATGAGAGGATGAAAGACAGACATCAATGATAGTAAGAGGAAGTCATCATAAGTTCAGAGAGAGCCAGCGTTTGCTGGTGTTTTGGGCTCTTATGGGGGTTGCCGGGTACCTGGGAGCCTTTACATATTGTATAAGAGGCGGGGTGTTCTGCAATGCCCAAACCGCTAATTTTGTGCTTTTCGCCATGGCGATAGGGCGCTTGGATTTAAAGGCGGCGGCATACTTGCTAATTCCGATTTCGTCGTATTTTATAGGCACGGTTATTTCGGAGCGGCTGCGGATAAGCGTGAAAACCGTAGGCCCTTTGCGGTGGGATACGGTTCTTGTGGGAATTGAAGTTATTGTCACCTTTGCCCTGGGTTTGCTTCCCGAAACCGCCCCTTATCAAATAACTCAGGTAGCGGTGAACTTTATATGCTCAATGCAATATAATACATTCAGGCAGGCGGAGGGAACGCCTATGGCGACAACCTTTTGCACCAACCACGTGCGTCAGGCGGGAGCTCACTTTGACGCGTGGCGCAGGAAGCGGCATAAAATTGAGCTGACCCGCAGCCTGATGCACCTCAGTATGATCGGCGTGTTTGTGCTGTTCGGGATTATCTCGGCTGTTCTCTGCGGCTTGGTGGCAGGAAAGGCAATCTGGGGGGCTTCGGTTCTTCTGGCTGTAGTATTTGCCGATTTGCTGTATGCGGATTTAGTGAGCGAGAGAGGCGTTAAAATTTAGATTTGAAATGTTCACATTATGTTCATTGAATTTTGAAATATTTTGTGATATTATGTGGATTAAACGATAGGAGATGTGTGTATGAGCAAGGATAATGAGCTTGAGGCTTGCCCCATGAAAAAGACCTCGATAGGCGGGCAGGCTGTTATAGAGGGGGTCATGATGAGGGGCCCGGAAAAGATTGCCACTGCCGTCCGCAAGCCGGACAAGGAGATAGTTGTTGACGAGCAACCCCTTGGCAGCGGCAGAAAGAGCAAGTTTGTGAAGCTGCCTATTATAAGAGGCTGCGTCAATTTTTTTGACTCGATGATTGTGGGCGTTAAAGCGCTTATGTTTTCGGCAAAGTTCTTTGACGTGGACGAGGACGGCAACGAGATAGAGCAGGAGCCGAGCAAGTTTGAAGCATGGCTTGAAAAAAAGCTGGATTCGGAAAAGGCTATGAATGTTGTGATATACTGCTCCGTTGTTGTGTCAATGCTGCTGTCTATAGGGCTGTTTATACTGCTGCCCACTTTGGCGGCGGGCTTTTTGACCGACTTCTTAAAGGTTGACAATAATACGCTGCTCACCCTTATTGAGGGCGTTGTGAGAATAGCCATATTTTTGGTGTACCTGGTTCTGGTTTCCCAAATGAGGGATATAAAGCGGGTGTTCATGTACCACGGGGCGGAGCATAAGTCGATTTTCTGCTATGAAAAGGGCTTGCCCTTAACTGTTGAGAATGTGCGGGTGCAGTCAAGGCTTCATCCCCGCTGCGGAACAAGCTTTCTGCTTATAGTAATGGTAATAAGTATTCTGGTATTCTCGATTATCCCCTGGCAGCAAGAGGCTTTTGCCTCAATCCCCTATATCGGCGGAATGTTTGCCGCAATGCCTTGGGCAATCTGGAGGCTTATTTTAAGACTGCTGCTTTTGCCTGTTGTGGCGGGTCTGTCTTATGAGATAATTAAGTTTGCGGGTCGTCATGACAATTGGTTTACCCATGCAATCAGCGCCCCGGGAATGTGGTTCCAGTACATAACCACAAGGGAGCCGGAGGACGACCAGATTGAAGTAGCCATTGCTTCACTTAAGGCTGTAATCCCCGAGGATAAAACTGCGGATATATGGTAAGAATTTTTAATTAGGTGATGAGATGACTTTGAAAGAGCTGCGCAGAAATGCGCACAGTAAACTGCAGGCGCAGCCGAGGATTTCTTCTCCCGAGCTTGACGCCGACTTGATAATAATGTATGTTCTTGACCTGACAAAGGAGGAACTCCTCACTAAGGACATGTCCGTTCCCGATGCGCTGGCTATCGAGGTAAACGCGTATATTAACAGGCGGCTGGGCGGTATGCCCGTCCAATATATTGTGGGCAAGACGGAGTTTATGTCTCTTGATTTTGAGGTGAACAAAAATACGCTTATTCCCAGACAGGACACGGAGACTTTGGTTGAGGCTGTCATAGACCGATTAAAAAATATAAGTGAGCCCGTGAAAATTCTGGACATAGGTGCGGGAAGCGGCTGTGTTGGAATCAGCCTTGCCAAATACCTGCCAAACGTCTTTGTGACCGAACTTGATATATCGGAAAAGGCGCTTAAAACGGCGGAGCGAAACGCTGAAAAAAACATGGTTTCAAGGCGGATGAGCTTTGTGTGCCGCGACATAAAAGAGGGAATTGAGGACTTAAATTCAGGAGTTCCCTTTGATGTAATCGTGTCAAATCCGCCCTATATACCGACTGACGACCTGCTTGAGCTACAGCCCGAGGTAGTAGAGTTTGAGCCTGTTGTGGCGCTGGACGGCGGAGAGGACGGGCTGGATTTCTATAGGTTGATTATCGAAACGGTCTCTCCGAAAAAGGGAGGGCTACTCGCCTTTGAGGTGGGGTATGACCAAGCGGAGAGGGTTGCCGATCTCTTGCACGGCAAGGGCTATAAGGGAATTGAGATTGTTCCCGACCTTGCAGGAATAGAACGGGTGGTTTTGGGTATTTCTACCAACTAAAAGGGAGCGCATGCTCCCTTTTTTAAACCCGATTGTTTTAAAGATGATGTTTTGATATTTGAATATTGTGGATTTTAAATTTTATTTTAATCATAATATCGGCTGATTTGTATCCTTACATTGGTATGTCTAGCGCCCGCCCCGTTGCGCTTGCCCGACCTCCCCAAGCGCCGCGGCGGGTAGGCAACAGTATTTTGATAAAGGCTTTGGCAACATTGCCGCCGCGGTTTGGGTGTGACCCCACTTCTTTGAAGTGGGACGGCTCATATTATTCCGGTTCGCACAAAGTATGCAATGTCAATAATAAAACTAAGTTGTTGCCGATGAGGGCGGAATATGGGCTCGGCAATGGTTTCAAAGGCAAAGCCTTTATCAAAATATACATATATACTTAAACGTAGGCTTTAGCAAAAGGGAGCGCAAGCTCCCTTTTTTAATTCAAAATTTGTTGAACCGACCTTTTATTATCTCTTAAATATCTGCACAGACAGAACAGGCTTTCGCTGCTGCCTTTGGTGACATAATTCATATTCTCCATGCAGGACAGGGTGGCTTTAAAGCCTAAATCCCGCAGAATAGCTTCGGAGGTTTTGGTGAGCTCCCCATAGGGGTAGGTGTAGACGTTGGGGGTAATGCCGCAGTTATCTGTAAGAAGTTTTTGGTTCTTTTCGGTGTCAGTCGTCAGCTTTTCACGATACACCTCGTCGCTTTCCCCTGCGGTCTGTGCCGCTCCTTTTCTGTTGTCGGCGTTCCCTTTGTCCTTGGGCAGGCTGTGCATATTATAGCTGTGATTTGCCATTTCAAACCTGCCGCTGTCAACCATTTTGCTGATGGTCTCAAAATTCAGGTATGCATACTCGGGATTTTCGTCCGATATTTTAGAGTAATCCTCTGTGTACTTCCCTACAATCGAGACAACGCCCCGCATGTCGTACTTCTCAAAGAGGGGCAGACCGTACTCGTAATTATTTTCAAAGCCGTCGTCAAAGGTCAGGACAACAGGCTTTTCAGGAAGCTCTCCGTTCCCTTCAACATAGTCTATAACTTGCTGCATAAACACGGCGGTGTACCCGTTTTCTTTCAGATATTTCAGGTCGCTTTCAAAGTCCGAAACGGGGATAACATAGGTGTTGACCTTGGACGGGTTTTCGGTAAGCCCGTGATACATAATTATGGGCAGCTCAACGGACTCATTTTCTTTAAAGCTCTCCACAATATGGGGCGTCTGTCCCTTTAGGCAATAAAAGGATGCTACCCCCACAATAAGTGATATTATAAGCACAGCCGCATACAGCAGCAGAGTTTTAAGCTTGATTACAAACATGAAAAATCACCTCGTAATATCATAATATTAGAGGTGATTTGATTTTATTCTAATACTTTATCTCATATTCAAAGGGCTCTGTTAGGGGCTGCATATTTTCATCCCAGAAATAGACCTTAACGTATGAGCGGAGCCCTGAGCTATCCAACGAACAGGTTAGGTTTCTCAAACTTGCTGAGGAGTTGACGGAGTTTGCACTCACCGTTATATTGTTTACAACAGTTGTGTCGATTGGTATATTAAACACGTTTCCCTCATGATCCTCAAACTCTGTGTATGAGACCAAATACAGATTTCCCGTTACGGACTCGTCTGAGTTATTTGTGATTTCCAAAGTGGTGGTCAGGCTTGAAAAATCATCTACATTAACAGTAGGTGTAAATGAGCTGATAAATATGCTCTCCTCATCGGCAAAGCCTTCGGAGGGAGAGGAAGAAGGCAATGGTTCAGCGGTGAGATAGTTAATTATCCCCTCAATGTTTACCAGTCCGTAACCGTAATAGTCATTCTTTTTCGTATAGGCTCCATTCTGCACGCAGGTGTTTTCCAGAACCTCCATAAACTCGTCATGGTTAATGTCGGGCTTAAAGTATTTTGCAACCGCCGCGGCGGCGGCAACATGAGGCGCAGCATAGGAAGTGCCCGTGCCTGTTGTATACGAATAGGTAATCTTCCCCGAGGAGTTGGACAGATAAGTTGAATACACTCCAAAGCCCGGAGCGGCAACGTCAACAGAGGCGTTGTGCTGGCTGTGGGAAGCCCAGGTTAGAGTTCTCGTAACCGAGCCAACCCCAATAACTCCGTCGCACGCGGCGGGATACAACAGCTTGCTTGCTCCCGAATTTCCCACGGCGGCAACCACTATTATGTTGTTGTCCACTGCTTTTTGAATTGCCGCAAGCATACCGTTGGTAATTACGTCGGAGCAAAGGCTCAGGTTAATTACGTCGCAGTCGTACAGGTCAATGGCGTCATTCATGGCAGTGGCAATAGTGAGAAAGGTGGTGTTCTTTTCAACGCATACCTTTAAGGGGATAATTTCCACGTTTTCAAGTATGCCCGCTATGCCGAGGTTATTGTTGGTGTTTGCCCCGATTAAACCGGAGATAAAGGTTGAGTGCCCATAGGTGTCGTACACTGAGGTGCCTGTATAGTCCTTGCTCTCGCCGACGTTCAGGGTTATGTCCGGATGCCTTGACGGGTCTCCGCTGTCAATAACCGCAATTCTGATTTTCTTATCCGAGGCTCCTGCTGCCCAACCTGCTCCTGCGTTAACGGCGGATAGCTGCCATTGCCTGCTGTACAGCGGGTCGTTTGGCTCCGAAAAGCCTAAGTCCGACAGGGTGGCAAACTGCTCAAGACTGTTTGCCGTGTTCATACCGAACTCCATTTCCTCATCGGGAATTGTCATAATATGGTTTGGCTCTATGTATTCAACGTCGCCGCTGTTTTTCAGAAGCTCTATATAGTCCTCTGTTTCATTTGTAAGCCCGTATATATTTTCGGAGGGTATGGCGGGAGTGAGGGTGTTGACCTGCTCGTTTAAAGAGGGAATATTTGCTCCGTCCTTAAATTTTACTATATATCCGTCATGGCTCGGCTCGGCAAAGGCGGTCATAGAAAAAAGCGTCAGAAAGACGCATATAAAAAATGCCGCCCTCAGCTGTGGTTTTATCATAACAGTTCTCCTTGTACTTTTATGCTGCGGTTTAAAAATACAATGTGCCGCCCCGCAATGCGGCGCAGCACACAGTGTTTACAGCAAAATATTCTTAGCCGTCTCAACATCCTTAATGTCGATCAGGCATGAAATTTCGGTTTCAGCTGTGGTTATCAGCTTAACCCGTATGTTCTCCTTTGCAAAAGCGGCAAACAGCTCCGCCGCAACTCCCCACTCGGTTCTCATGCCCTCTCCGGAGAGGAGAATTTTTGTGTTGTTGCCGTTTATGTCCGCCGATATTGAGGGAGCTAAGGACTTAAACTTTCCCGTGAGCCCGATAACCTTCCCCAAGTCCTCCTGTGCCAGAGTGAATGAAAGATTAATCTTATCCTTGTATGGCGCTGTCTGGCTTATCATATCAATGCTGATTTCGTTTTCAGAGATAATCCCCAGTATGCTTGCGATACTGTCGGGAGTATTGGGAATGTTATTGAGAGTAACAATCGCTATCTCCGGGAAAAATTCAATGTCGGTAATAGTCTTAATCATAAGATAACCTCCGTTACAAAATATTTGTTTAATTAATATTCGGCAATAAGGTCTGTCATGCTGTACATTCCGGCAGGCTTGCCGTTCATAAATATCGCCGCCTTAACAGCGCCTGCCGCAAAAACCTCTTTGGAAGCGGCGCTGTGCTTAATTTCAATAACCTCATCGGTTCCGGCAAATATAACGTCGTGCTCGCCGACAATTGTGCCGCCCCTAACCGCATGGATACCTATTTCGGACTTGTCTCTGCGCTTTCTCACCGAGTGTCTGTCATAGACATACTCGGCGTTAAAGTCAACAGTGTCGGAAATAGCGTCCGCAATGGCAAGAGCCGTTCCGCTGGGAGCGTCCAGCTTTTTGTTGTGGTGCTTCTCCACGATTTCAATATCAAAGCTGCCTTCTAAGAGCTTTGCCGCCTTGCAGGCAAGGTCAATCAAAAGATTGATGCCCAGAGACATGTTGGCGGAAAAGAATATGGGGCTTGTTTCGGCTGCCTTTTTCATTGCCGAAACCTGCTCCTCGGACAGACCGGTCGTGCAGAAAACAGCAGGGGTTTTTGTTCTTACCGCGTAGTCCAAAAGGGAGTCAAACAGGGCGGGATGTGAAAAGTCAATAATAGCATGAATTTCCTCGCCTAAGCCGTCAAGTTCGGATAAGTCCGAATAAACGGGAAAGCCGCCGTTTTGAGCTGTGTTAATATCGTAGCCCGCAACGATTTTAACCTTGTCGTTCTCTTGGCATACCCGGGTTACGGTGCGACCCATGTATCCGTTGGCGCCGCTTAATAGTATATTTGTCATTTGTATCACTGTCTTTCTCTGTATTTTATTCGCCCTTAACGCCAAAATCCGCAAGGGACTTTTTCAGAATTTCAAGGTTGCCCTCATCCATGTCGCACAGGGGAAGCCTTAAGTTTCCCACATTCCAGCCCATAAGTCTCATGGCTGTCTTAACGGGAATGGGGTTGACCTCAATAAACAAGGCGTCAATCAAATCAAGCATGTTAAGCTGTAGCTCTCTTGATTTTTCAACTTCACCGTCAAAGAAGTATTGGCAAATATCGTGGGTTTCCTTAGGGCAAATGTTTGCCACAACCGAGATAACACCCTTGGCTCCTATTGAGAGCAGGGGCAAAATCATGTCGTCATTGCCCGAATAAATATAGAGCTCCGGAACCTCAGCCGCAACCTTTGAAGCAAAGCTGATGTTTCCGCTGGCTTCCTTTACGGCAACAATATTATCAACCTTGGCAAGCTCCTTAAGAGTGGCAATGCTCATAGCCGTGCCCGTTCTTGACGGGACATTGTAGAGTATAACAGGGATTGTTACGGCGTTTGCAATAGCCGTAAAGTGCTGAACCAAGCCCTTCTGGGTCGCCTTGTTGTAGTAGGGAGTAACGGACAGAATGCCGTCTGCTCCCAGCTCCTCAGCCTTTTTGGAAAGCTGAACGGCGTGACCGGTGTCGTTGGAACCTGTGCCCGCTATTACGGGGATCCTACCCGCAGTCTTGTCAACGGTATATTTTATAGCCGCAAGGTGCTCCTCGTCAGGCATTGTTGAAGCCTCGCCTGTTGTGCCGCATATTATAATCGCGTCTGTTTTGTTTTCAATATGATATTCGATTAAGTCGCCGAGTGTTTCGTAATTAGTCTTTAGTCCGTCAAAGGGGGTTACAATTGCTACGCCCGAGCCGGTAAATGGTAACGTCTTAGCCATATTTACATGTCCTTTCTTAATCATTTAAATTTTGGAAGCTTCTCAGAGACATGACAACCGCCTGCTCCCTTGTGGCATTTGCATAGCCTGCCGCTTCCTGAGCCGGAGTTGAGTTTTTGGGAGCGAACATATTGTTTCCCACGCCGCTCAAAACACCGTACTTTACAAGGAAGTATACGCTTGGCTTTGCATATTCTGAAATCTGGTCGTCATCCGCAAATTTCTGAACGCCCGAATAGTTGATTGTGTAATTGTCGTCGTTCTCGATTGTCCAGTCAGGCCATTCGCTCTTTTTATAAACTCTTGTAAGCATTGCCGCCAGCTCCTCACGCTGGAGCAGTGCATCTGGAGCGTATTCCGTGCTGGAATATCCCCTTACGGCGCCGATGTTATACGCCTTTAAAATATAGTTTCTGTTCTCGTTATCGGAAATATCTTTAAATTCCGCGCTTGAGGACATAACCGCCCTGCCTCCCGTCATAGCCTCGTAGAGGTTTACGGACACGGCGGCAAACTCGCCTCTGGTTATAGGCTCAGTCATATCCTTGCCTACAAGAACGTCCGGAATAAGACCCTTGTCAGCCGCCTCCTGAAGCTCGGGGGTTGACCACTCGGCAGCGTCTGACCAGCCGTCCCATTCGCAAATGAAAGCGTAATAACGGTCGCCGTTGTCATCCCACTGCCCCTTTTCTATGTTATAGGAGGAGCCGCCGTTACGTCTGCCGTTGCATATAACGCCTGTGTTCTGGCTTCCGCCCGTGTTGTCGGGCTGGGGCGTGCCCCAGTTGGTATAGGTCATTGCCTCCCCTGTTACCCATGACGAAAACTCGTTAAGGTCTCGATGGGTTCCTATCATGTAGTCGGCGTCGGGATAGTCCGAGAGGAGCTGTTCTATAAATTCTTGCTCCTCGGCGCTGTTTATGGTAACAAGATGTCCGCCCAAGGACTCGCAGTACGCCTCTGCGTCATACCATGTTTTTGAATCCGTAAAAACCTCATATCTGTGGCTGCCAAAGACCTTGCCGCTGACCTCAGCATAGGCGTCGGTATTCTTCATTAATACGAACTCCCAGCTTGAATTGTTCACGCTTCCCGAAAAAACACCGTCCTTAAGGGTTCCCTCGAGAGACACAAAAATGTAGGTGGACGGGCGGTCAATCCATTCATCGCCTGTGACAATATACTGCCCGTTTTCCTCTGATACCGTAACGGTGTAGGAGCCGCTTGCCGCATTTGACTTGCCGGGCATGTTATAAAATTCAAACACTCCGCTGCCGTCCTTGTTGACAGTGAGAGTAAGTCCCGTCTGTCCTTGATCCGCGTAATACCAGCCCTCATACGTTCCGGTTATATCCTCGGCGGCGTATGCGTTTATCGTGATAATGGCGAAAGCCGCTATAAACAAGATAAATAACTTTTTCATGACAAACACCTCACTAATCAAGATAGCCCTTTGCCGCAAGGAGCTCTGCAAGCAGAACCGCTCCGCCTGCCGCACCTCTCAGGGTGTTGTGGCTCATGGAAACCATTTTGTAGTCGTACTGTGTGGACTCTCTCAGGCGGCCGCAGGATATTGCCATTCCGCCGTCAATCTCACGGGCAGACTTAATCTGGGGCATATCGGGGTTTTCATCCTCAGTATATACATGTATAAACTGCTTGGGTGCATGGGGCAATTCAAGGGTCTGAGGCTCGCCTTTAAACTCTTTCCACATATCCTCAATTTCCTGAACGGAGGGCTTGCTGACCCCGTCCTTAAACGAGAAGAATATGGCAGCCGTGTGACCGTCGGAAACGGGCACCCTGTATGTCTGGCACTCGATTTGAAGCTCGTCTGAGGGAACGATTTCGCCGCCCTCAATCTTGCCCAAAATCTTGTTGGGCTCAACCTCGGACTTCATTTCTTCTCCGCCGATGTACGGAATAAGGTTGTCAACCATTTCCGGCCATGTCTCAAAGGTTTTGCCTGCGCCGGAGATTGCCTGATATGTTGTAACAATGGCACGGTCAATGGGATACTTGCTGTTTATAACCGCAAGAGCCGGGAGGTACGACTGCAAAGAGCAGTTGGACTTAACGGCAACAAAGCCTCTCTTTGTGCCCAGTCTCTCGCGCTGCGCCGGGATAATCTCCAGGTGCTGGGGATTAATCTCAGGGATAATCATGGGAACGTCAGGTGTGTGCCTGTGAGCCGAGTTGTTAGAAACAACAGGGCATTCAGCTTTTGCATAACGCTCCTCCAGCGCCTTAATCTCGTCCTTTTTCATGTCAACCGCGCAGAACACAAAGTCAACCTGCTCGGCGATTTTCTCAACGTCCGCCGTTGCGTCGTAGAGAACCATGTCCCTAACCGACTGGGGAATGTTCTCGCTCATAGCCCAGCGGCTGCCCACAGCTTCAATATATTTCTTGCCTGCGCTTCTGGGCGAAGCGGCAAGCAGCTTTATTTTAAACCAGGGGTGATCGTGAAGAAGCGTAATAAAACGCTGGCCAACCATACCCGTTGCTCCGATAATTCCTATGTCAAACTGTTTCAATGTTCTAATTCCTCCTTGAATTCATTGGTATATATAATTATATGACAATATCTCCATTATGTCAAATGATTTTTTATATTATGGGCAAATTATTTAATTTAAATATAGATTTTTTTGAAAATATATGTTACAATGGGAGATGAGTGTAGGGAGTGAGTAAATTTTACATCGAGGTGGTAACTATGACATTAAAGAATTTACTTAGGCACTGTGTTGCTTTATTGGCGGCTTTGGCTGTTCTGATGGGCATGACGACTGTGGGATACGGAGAGATATACCTGCCCCAAATTCTTAAGGTAGGGCTGTACTACGGCTCCTCCGCCAAGTCGGTCGTAACCCTGACCTCTGAGCGGGGATTTTATGCGGGAAGGTATGACGACCGCTCCTTTGTGGAGGACAGGATTATAGAGAATAAGACTTTAATTGTGCGCATATCCGACAACGGTCAGATTTCTGTTGACGATGAAAACGGCAACACTCTATACGTGGAGAGCGGAAATAACGGAATTGGTCTGCGCCCCTTTTATACTGATTACTGGGAGGAACGGTTCACAATTGAGGGGTCAGGCTATCGGGGCAGCATTAACTTTATTAAGGACGGCTCCGGCTTTGCCGCAATCAATATGGTTGACATAGACCAGTATCTGTACGGCGTGGTTTCCCGCGAGATGAGCGAGTCATGGCCTCTTGAGGCTCTAAAGGCTCAGGCAATATGTTCCAGAAACTATGCGGCGCAAAATATAGGCAAGCATTCAAGCTACGGCTTTGACATCTGTGCCAATACCCATTGCCAGATGTATACAGGAATGTCAAGAGAGGCGCAGTCGATTTACGACGCTGTTGACGCCACCAGAGGTCAGGTTATGGCTTATGACGGTGAGCTGTGCCAGCTTTATTATTCCTCATCCATGGGCTCCACCACTGAGGACGTTAAGTATGTCTGGGGCAATGAAGTTCCATATCTGGTAAGCGTGGATAATTCCTATGAGGATACGGAAAATATTCCCAACGGCGTTTGGTCGGGAGTGCTCACCGTGGAGGAAGCCTCAACCCTTATGAGGAATAAGGGGTACGACGTGGGCGACGTGCAGAAAATAGAGGCGCTGGAGTATTCTCCCGAGGGCAGAGTTACCAAGCTGCGCGTCACGGGAAACACGGCTATAAAGACCCTGCTCCTTGAGGAGTGCAGAACGGTTTTCGGAACCGTAACCAAGAGCCAGATGTTCACTGTTGTGGGTGATGGGGACGCTCAGGCTCAGGCGTACATAGCGGTGACCGATGGGTCAAGCCTTATCAGAAAGCGCCCTACGCAGATTGAGCTGCTGACAGGCATGGGCAGAGCAGAATTTTCAGGGGACACCCTGTATGCCACCAACGGGCGGTATCAGCAGACCTACGCCGATGCGGACGAAGCCTCTGTTCCCAATAAATCATTTATATTTAAGGGCACGGGCTGGGGGCACGGGGTCGGCATGAGCCAGTACGGAGCAAAGGGAATGGCGGAAAACGGCTATACCTATGACGCCATACTGACCCACTATTTCAGCGGCGCATATATTGAAACAGTTTACTAATTTAAGGAGAATATATGACAACAAAGGATTTTTATTACGACCTGCCTCCCGAGCTTATTGCCCAGCGTCCTCTTGAGGACAGGACAAGCTCTCGGCTGCTGGCGATGAACAGGGAGAGCGGAGAGATAAGCCATGGGCATTTTCGGGACATAATCGACTACCTAAATCCCGGGGACTGCCTTGTGATGAACAACACCAGAGTTATTCCCGCAAGGCTGTACGGCGTTAAGGAAGACACAGGCGGGAAAATTGAGTTTTTGCTGCTAAAGCGAATTGATATAAACACCTGGAACGTTATACTAAAGCCGGGGAAACGTGGCAGAGTCGGAGCGAGATTTGTGTTCGGAGACGGTCTGCTTCGGGGAGAGATTATAGAGGTTAAGCCTGACGGAAACAGAATTGTCAGATTTGAGTACGAGGGCGTTTGGGAGGAGCTTTTGGACAGGCTGGGAGAAATGCCCCTGCCGCCCTATATAAAGGAAAAGCTGGAGGATAGGGAGCGGTACCAGACCGTGTATTCAAAGATTGACGGTTCTGCGGCGGCACCCACAGCGGGGCTTCACTTTACCAACGAGCTCATTGACCAGATTAGGGCAAAGGGCGTTGAAACAGCGTACCTAACCCTCCATGTGGGTCTGGGAACGTTTAGACCTGTTTCAGTTGAAAACGTGGAGGAGCACGTTATGCACACCGAGCATTATGAGGTCACCGAGGAGGCGGCGGATATAATAAACAAAACCCGCGAGAGAGGCGGCAGGATTATCGCCGTGGGAACAACCTCGGTGAGAACTCTTGAAACCGTGGCGGCGGAGGACGGAAAAATCTCCGCCTGCATGGGAGATACAAGCATTTTCATCTATCCCGGGTATAGGTTCAAGGCGACAGACGCAATAATAACCAACTTCCACCTGCCCGAATCCACATTGCTTATGCTGGTTTCGGCGTTTGCGGGAAAGGAAAATATCTTTAAGGCATACGGTGAGGCGGTGCGTGAAAAATACAGATTTTTCAGCTTCGGTGACGCTATGCTGTTATATTAGTTAATAGGGAGAAAATATGTATACATTACTTAAAACAGAAAACAGAGCAAGACGGGGAAGATTTGAAACAGTTCACGGAACAATCGAGACTCCGGTCTTTATGAACGTGGGAACGGCGGCAGCCATAAAGGGGGCTTTGGACGCCTTTGATTTAAAGGAGATAGGCTGTCAGGTGGAACTGTCCAACACATATCATCTGCACCTGCGCCCGGGAGATACGGTTATCCGTGACATGGGCGGCATTCATAAGTTTATGAATTGGGACAGACCTATATTGACGGACAGCGGCGGCTTTCAGGTGTTCTCCCTGGCAAAGCTGCGGAATATAAAGGAGGAGGGAGTTTATTTTTCCTCCCATATAGACGGCAGAAAGATATTTATGGGTCCCGAGGAGAGTATGCAAATCCAGTCCAACTTGGGCTCAACAATTGCCATGGCGTTTGACGAGTGCGTGGAAAACCCCTGCGAAAAGAGGTATGCAAAGGAGTCTGCGGACATGACCGCCCGTTGGCTTAAACGCTGCAAGGACGAGATGAACCGCCTGAACAGCCTTGAGGATACGATTAACAAAAAACAATTGCTGTTTGGAATAAATCAGGGCAGCACCTTTGAGGATTTGCGCACAGAGCATATGAAGCAAATCAGAGAGCTTGACCTTGACGGATACGCCATAGGCGGCCTCGCAGTAGGAGAACCCACAGAGGTGATGTACTCCATAATTGAGGCGGTGGAGCCGTTCATGCCAAAGGACAAGCCCAGGTACCTTATGGGCGTGGGCACTCCTGTTAATATATTGGAGGCTGTGGCAAGGGGTGTGGACTTTTTTGACTGCGTAATGCCCAGCCGCAACGCAAGACACGGCACTATCTTCACATCACAGGGAATAATCAATATCAGAAACGCAAAGTACGAGAGAGACGAAAGTCCCCTTGACCCCGAATGCAGCTGTCACACCTGCAGGAACTTCTCAAAGGCATACCTGCGCCACCTGTTTAAGGCAAACGAAATGCTTGCCATGCGCCTTGCGGTAATCCATAATCTGTATTTCTATAATAATATGATGTCCGAAATCCGAGACGCATTGGATGAGGGAAGATTTGAGGAGTACAAAAAAAGCAAGGTAGGAGTCCTTGACAGAAGAATTTAATAATTAAGGGAACCGCTCGGTGTGGCGGTTCCCTTTTAATGTGTGTTGGGCATGGCACATATCTGATTGGTGAAAGTCCAATATAGGGTGCTTGCCGCAAGGGCAGCGAACCGTAAACACACAGTTGCGTAATGCCGTATACGAGACCCGTGAGTACGGTGTTAAAAATCGGATAACATGCAATAAACTGAGCTTATAGTGTTGCCATCTACCCGAAGCGTATGTATTTAAAATTAGAATTCAATCATATATTGCAAATATTTTATTAAATGTTTTAACAGTTGACATAAAAGCATTACTACTTTATAATTTAACTAACAGAATACTAAAATCGGAGGGAAAGCCTATGAAGGTGAAGCGTATTACTTCAAAAAAATTATGTCCGGTTACGGCGATAACAATGACGTCAAGCGTTACAAGGGCGCAGTACGGAGATAATTCAATTGTGGATTTAACGGAGGTAGGATGATGAAAAAAAGGATTTTAAGTTTGGTTTTAGCATTTGCAATAATTATGTGCGGGCAGGTATTAATCGTACCGGGAGTGAGCGCTGCTGAGGTCGGCGGCAATTATATTTCGTCTTCCGGCGCCTGCGTTATGGATTATGACACAGGGGAAATACTGTACGAGTACAACGGAAACACGCCGCGCGTGCCTGCCAGCATGACTAAGATTATGAATTTATACTGTGTATATGAGGCTTTGGCAAACGGGGAGATTACTCTTGATACCGTTGTGCCTATAAGCGAGAACGTATATAACAAGTCGCGCAACTCCGTTTATCAAAGCGTTTTGCCCCTTTACTATAACACCACATACACGGTTGACGAGATGATAGGGGTTGTGGTTACCTATTCCGCAAGCGGCGCGGCGATTGCGTTGGCTGAGCTTTTGGGCAACGGCAGCGAGGCGGCGTTTGTTGAAAGAATGAATAAAAAGGCGGGGGAGATGGGTCTTGAGGCGTATTACCGCGATAGCTGCGGCATTGCGGATAATGAGATATCGCCTATTTCCATGGCGATTTTAGCACGGAATATTATAAGGGATTATCCGGATATTCTCAAGCGCACCGCTAAAAAATCCGTGTATTTTCACGGCAATACATATAACACCACAAATCACTTGCTCGATACCTATTATTACAGCGGTGCGGACGGGCTAAAGACGGGAACCACTCCTGCGGCGGGATATTGCTTTTGCGGTACCGCAGTAAGAAACGGCAGACGTATGATCTCCGTTACAATGAACTCATCATCAACAGGGCAGCGTTTTATAGATACGGCGAGGCTGCTGGACTACGGCTTTTCTGTTGCAAGCAATAAATACGACAGCATATATTACACCGATATGCGCACTTTCATTAACGGAGCAGAGGTTCCCACCTTCTCGTACAGAGGTTCGTCTCCTCATGCGGTTATAATAGCGGAGGATTTAAATGATTATGGCTTTGATATTAACTATTTTGAGGACACAAAGACCTTGTATATAAAATACAACGAAGGCAAGACAGTCACTCCCATACCCCTTGAATTTTATAAAAACAAAAACGGACAAAAGGCATACTCCGTCGTTAATAACAGCGATGTTACGGTTATTCTGGATGACGGCGCACAGCAGCACACAATAGCCGATGTGTACTGCATCGGCGGCTACATGTGTATGTCTGTGGATGAGTTTAAAAATGTATATGATTTTCAATGGAGCGATACGGACGGTGCGGCATACATTACAGCCTATTCAAAGCAGCCTGATTACCCAATCCTTGACGGGGAAGCCCTTACCTCAAAGAGCGCCTATGTAATGGATTTTGAAACGGGCGATGAGCTGTATGCTTTTGATGCGGATACGCAAAAAACCGTGGCGTCCATAGCGAAGATGATGTCCGTGTATGTGCTTTTAGACGCGGTCAAAAACGGCGAGCTGAATTTGGATGATATTGTTCCTATAAGCGAGAATGTTTACAGTCTTTCGCGAAATGAAGATTATAAAATGATGGTAAATCTTGAATATGACGAAGAATACACCCTTGACGAAATGATTGATATGATAGTCATAGATTCCGCTGCTGCGTGCGTTACTGCCTGCGCAGAGCTCTTGTGCGGAAACGAGCGTGAATTTGTGAAGCGTATGAATGCGAAGGCGGAGGAAATAGGCATTGAAAGCGAATTCCATAACGGAACCGGAGTGTGTATTAATCCTGATACAGACGATGAGGAAAATCTAATGTCAGCCCGTGAAGTGGCAATAATGACAAGGCGTATGATTGAGGATTACCCCGAAATACTCGAACGCACAAAACGTGCATCTGTGGAGTTTCACGGGAACACATATTACAATCTGAACAAGCTGTTTACCGATTATTATTACGAGGGTGCGGACGGCTTTAAAAACGGCATGACCGATGCGTCCGGCTACTGTATGTGCGGTACGGCGGAGCTTGACGGAAAGCGGGTGATAACCGTGTCGCTTCCGTCAGAGTCTAACGAGGCGCGGTTTACAGATACGATAAAAATGTTTAACTACGGCTTTAAAAAATTGGGCGTTGACACGTCGGGAGCGGAACAAAGGGCGGACGAACCTGTATTTTCAGATGCGTCAGAAATAAAAATCAATATTGACGGCAATTATGAGCTGACATTCCCCGACCAGCAGCCGGTTATTGTAAACGGGCGGACGTTGGTGCCCATACGGGTGCTTATGGAAACGCTGGAAAAAACAGTCGAGTGGGACGAGGCGCAGGAACAGGTAATAATCAGTGACGACATTACAACCGTGAAGCTAAAGGCTGACAGCGGCATAATGGTAAAGGAAACAAAAAACCCTCTTGACGGAAGTGTGAAAACAGAGGAAATAACCCTCGAAGCCGAGCCGCAAATTATTAACGGCAGAACCTGCATGCCCGTGAGAGCCGTTGTTGAGGCATTCGGAGCAGCGGTTATCTGGGAGGAGGAAACAAGCACAATCTTGATTATCGCCGGAGTATGCTAAAGTCTGAGGGAACCGCCAATCTCGGCGGTTCTTTTTTTGTACCCAAACCCAATTTTGAAAAAGTTCTATGGTAATATGCCGCCACAAAAAGCTGTGACAAAACCTATACTTTTTGTCACAGCTTTTTTAATAATAATTATTCATAAATCATTACCATAATTCTATCATTAAATTAATGAAAAGTCAACAAAAAATTAAAGAATATATGGTTTTTCTTGTTTGTGACAAAAAGTATAGGTTTTGTCACAATCCGTAAAACTTACGTAATTACGGGATTTTTGCGATAATATAATTAAAATTTAATTAAAAAACGGAGGAAGAAAATGAGAAGACGAATTGTAAGTTTATTGGTGTCGGTTGCAATGCTGGTTACGCTGATGCCGGCGGTGTTTGCGGAGAATACTGACGGTTCTTATGACGGGGCTTATACGGCGGCAAGCGGCGTTACAAGGGCGGAGTGGATTTCAAGCATAGTGGAGACATTCCAAATGACGGTTGAGAGCGATGCAGCTATGCCAGACAACTATTTTTCCGATATTACATCGGACGACCCCTGTTATTATGACTTGCTGCTTGCGGTGGAGTTTGGAGTTATTGATATTGAGGCAGGAGAAGCCTTTGAGCCGAACAAGGCTGTAACCCGTGAGTTTGCGGCGCAAACTCTGAATTTCGCACTGGGATTTAGATTGGACGAGACGCAGGAGTATACCTATAATGAAAGCTCTGACGTGGCATATCCCGATGATATTCAGATAGCCGTTAATCGGGGTTGGTTCGCTTTGTCGGGCGGCAATTTTCTGCCTGAGCGGGAGATAACCGCCGCCGAGGCTGCCGCTATGCTTGCCGATGCGAAAAATGTTCTCAGCGAAGAAGCGGTAGATGAAAATTACAACAGTACATATGAGTTTGCCGAGGGCGTAATCGTTGTGCCTGAAGCTGTTGAGACAGCGATAGATAGCGATAATTCGGTTATAATCTACGACAACGCAACGGGGATTAATAAGGGAGACGTTTTCGCAGTTTACACAAGCGGTTTTCCCGTTGCGTTTACGGCTCTTGAGGTTGAGGTGTCCGAAACAAAGACGGTAATCCAAACCACTCGTGAGGGCGCAGAGGAAGCCATTGATTATGTGGACTGCGAGGGAGCCATTGAGGTTGATGTTGAGGACTTTCAATTTGAAGATTACGCAACCTATTCAATCACAGACACCTCCAAGGCAAACGCCGAGAGCGAGGAGATGACCGTTGAACTTAGCGGGGTTAGCTACGATGAGAAATCCAAAACCGTGACCGTGTCTCAGAAAA
>CATWQA010000032.1 GCA_958352815.1 uncultured Eubacteriales bacterium | reverse complement strand
CATCGTAGCTAACCCCGCTAAGCTCAACGGTCATCTCCTCGCTCTCGGCGTTTGCTTTGGAAGTGTCTGTGATTGAATAGGTTGCGTAATCTTCAAACTGAAAGTCCTCAACATCAACCTCAATGGCTCCCTCACAGTCCACATAGTCAATGGCATTATCTGTCCCCTCACGAGTGGTTTGGATTACCGTCTTTGTTTCCGACACCTCAACCTCAAGAGCCGTAAACGCGACGGGAAAACCGCTTGTATAAACCGCAAAAACGTCTCCCTTATTAATCCCCGTTGCGTTGTCGTAGATTATAACCGAATTATCGCTATCTATCGCTGTCTCAACAGCTTCAGGCACAACGATTACGCCCTCGGCAAACTCATATGTACTGTTGTAATTTTCATCTACTGCTTCTTCGCTGAGAACATTTTTCGCATCAGCAAGCATAGCCGCAGCCTCTGCGGCGGTTATCTCCTGCTCAGGCAGAAAATTGCCGCCCGACAGAGCAAACCAGCCCCGATTAACGGCTATCTGAATATCGTCGGGATATGCCACCTCAGCACTTTCGGCATAGGTATATACTGCATTTTCATCAAGCCGAAATCCCAGTGCGAAATTCAGAGTTTGCGCCGCAAACTCACGGATCACGGCCTTGTTCGGCTCAAAGGCTTCTCCTGCCTCAATATCAATAACTCCGAACTCCACCGCGAGCAGCAAGTCATAATAATACTCGTCACTCGGCGTAACATCGGAAAAATAGTTGTCTGGCATAGCTGCATCGCTCTCGACCGTCATTTGGAAGGTCTCCACTATGCTTGAAATCCACTCGGCTCTTGTAACGCCGCTTGCCGCCGTATAAGCTCCGTCAAAAGAGCCGTCAGTATTCTCCGCAAACACCGCCGGCATCAGCGTAACCAGCATTGCAACCGACACCAATAAACTTACAATTCGTCTTCTCATTTTCTTCCTCCGTTTTTTAATTAAATTTTAATTATATTATCGCAAAAATCCCGTAATTACGTAAGTTTTACGGATTGTGACAAAACCTATACTTTTTGTCACAAACAAGAAAAACCATATATTCTTTAATTTTTTGTTGACTTTTCATTAATTTAATGATAAAATCACAACAACAGTTTATGAATAATTATTATAAAATAAGTTGTGACAAAAAGTATAGGTTTTGTCGCAGCTTTTTATAACGGTACATTACCAAAGCCCTTATAAAGTAATGTATATTTTATATAAATAATTATCTGAATAACTTAATTATTTTGGTAAATAATATCGAAATTTCCAAAATGAAAAAAATTGCTTGCAAAATAAATTGTTTTGTGTTATTATCATTGAGTTAATATCGGGTAGTCCTCTGCCTTTTGTGTGGCAAGAATACCTAAGAAAGGAAAGGATGTAAAAAATGGACATTTTACAACAAATCACACAAGAACAAATCAGAACAGACCTTCCCAAGATGGAAATCGGTGACACTGTTAAGGTGTATGTGAAGGTTAAAGAGGGTAACAGAGAGAGAGTACAGATGTTTGAGGGTACCGTTATTAAGAAGAACCACGGCGGTATTCAGGAGACATTTACCGTTAGACGTCTTTCATACGGCGTTGGCGTTGAGAGAACTTTCCCTGTTAACTCACCCAAGATTGAGCGTATTGAAGTTGTCAGACACGGTAAAGTTAGACGCGCTAAGCTCTACTACCTCAGAGACAGAGTCGGTAAGGCAGCAAAGGTTAAGGAAAAACTTTAATAGTCATAATAATGCAGTGGTGGTTAATATTAATCACCACTATTTGGCATTATTGCAGTTATTTCAGGGGATGTAATTATGGAAAATAACAATAACAAAAAGTCCGCATACGTAAATTCGGGCAAGGCCGAGAAATCCTCTGCGGATCCCACAATTGAAAAAGCTAAATCTGAAATAAACGCCCAGACTGACGCCATGCTCCGTGAAATTGAGGAGAGACGGCAGAGACGAACTGCGAGACAGCGCGAGATTGAGCAGCAAATCCAAGCTGAAGAAGAGGCAAAGGCAAGGCGTATGGCGCGCCGCAAGGCTCAGGAGGAAGCAAATTTAACGGGAGTTTATCCTAAAAATGTGCCCACAGTTTCTTCGTCGGACGGCGTTATAAACAACAATGCGGTTAAGTCGGAAATATCCTCATCGGAGAACTTTCCGACAGGCGCAAGGTTTGACCGCCGCCCCTCTTCGAGCGAGCAGCCTAAGACGAAAACAACGGCTACTTCAGGCGAGAGACGTTCAAGACGTGTTGTTTCCGCAGGTGAAACTCAGGTTCTTCCCAAAATAACCGAGGCGGTGCCGCAGAAGCCCCCCGCAAAGCAGAAAAGCTCTGCTTCATCAAAGACCCCTCGTCGGGCACCCGAGAGAAGCAATTCTGTTCGCGCCAATTCACAGGCAGACAGCGGGAGATCTGCTGCTCCCAAAAAGGTAAGCAGCGCCCCTAAGGGAAAACCAAATAAGAAAAATAAGGAAGTTAATGTAATGAAAGAAATCAGAGAATGGGTTGTTGCCATTGCAATTGCTGTTGTTATGGCTCTGCTCATCAGAAATTTTGTATTTACACTCGTAAAGGTTCAGGGCTCCTCTATGCAGCCTACGCTTCAGGAGAATGACAGACTGTATGTCAACAGATTTTTCTACTCTCCCAACAAGGGTGACGTTGTAATCTTTAAGCCCGCGTCAGACCCCGAAAGACCCTACGTCAAGAGGGTAATCGCAACAGAGGGCGACACCGTGTTTATTGATTTTGAAACAGGTGACGTATACGTAAATGATGAGCTGCTGAACGAGCCTTACATCAGTGAGAAAACATCACGGACAGGCGCTTATATACGCGAGCTGATTGCAAGCGGGAACTACAGCAAGGATAACCCTATCGTTGTTGAAAAGGGAAAAATCTTTGTTATGGGAGATAACAGAAACAACAGCAAGGACAGCCGTGAAATCGGTCAAATTCCCGAAAGTGAGCTGATTGGCGGCGCCGTATTCAGATTTTGGCCTTTAGCCAAGTTCGGCTCGGTTGACTATGAGGCAACCACGTCCTATTTGATTGAGGACGAAAACATGAATTTTAAGATTGTTGCATAACAAGACTTTAGCGCGGTATTGCCCTGGGCAATACCGTTTGCTATATACAAATATATAGGAGGTAATATGAATAATCAGTTTCAGCTTCAATGGTACCCGGGTCATATGGCTAAGACCAAGCGAATGATCAGGGACAATCTCAAATTAGTGGACGTTGTTATAGAGCTTACGGACGCGCGTCTGCCCCTCTCCTCCCGCAATCCCGACGTTGACAAAATTCTCAGCGGCAAGCCCGGGATTTTGGTTTTGAACAAGGCGGATATTGCCGACCAAAGCTCCACTCAAAAGTGGCTTTCATACTTCGAGAAAAAAAATATAACCGCCATAGCGGTCAACAGCCAATCGGGAAAGGGTCTGAAAAAGACGCTGGACAACGCAATCGACATTGTTCTTGCGGATAAGTTCAAACGAGACGAGGCGAGAGGTATTCAGAGGCACGCTGTTAAAATGATGGTTGTGGGAATCCCCAACGTGGGCAAGTCCTCATTTATTAACAGGCTTTCAGGACGCGCCGCCGCCAAAACGGGCGACCGCCCGGGCATTACCCAGACAAAGCAGTGGATTAGAATTGCGGGGCAGTACGAGCTTTTGGACACGCCGGGCATTTTGTGGCCTAAATTTGAGAACGAGGACGTGGGCAGGAAGATTGCCTTTACAGGCGGAATTAAAGATGAAATTCTGGACATAGAGGATTTGGCGTACGAGCTTTTAGGTTATCTCAAAGAGGCGTACTTCCCTCAGCTGTGCGAAAAATACGGATTGAGTGACTGCGAGGAGCTTACAAAATATGAGCTTTTAGAGGCTATAGGCAGGAAGCGAGGCTGTATGGTTTCCGGAGGGGAAATTGACACGTTCAGAGCCGCCAATATTATTATGAGCGATTTCAGGGCTGCAAAAATCGGCAGAATAACCCTTGAGCTCCCTCCTAAGTAGAAAGGAAAACACCATGAACCATATGTTAGAATACGAAACAGAGCTTTCCCAAAATGGCTATAAGCATATCTGCGGCATAGACGAGGCGGGCAGAGGTCCTCTTGCGGGGCCTGTATGCGCCGCAGCCGTTATTTTGCCTGCGGGACTTGTTATAGACGGAGTGAACGACTCCAAAAAGATTTCCGAAAAGAAAAGAGAAAAGCTCTATGATGAGATTATAGGCTCCGCCCTTGCCTATTCGGTGGAATTTGTTTTTCAAGACGTTATTGACAGTATAAACATCAGACAGGCAACCCATCTTGCCATGGAAAACGCGGTGAAAAATCTTGAACTCAAGCCTGACATTCTTATAATAGACGGAAATGACAACATCCCCTTCACGGATTGCGAAAGCCGATATATTATAAAAGGGGACGCAAACTCTCAAACCATAGCCGCCGCTTCAATTCTCGCAAAGGTAACCCGTGACAGATACATGGCGGAGCTTGGAGAAAAATATCCCGAGTACGGCTTTGAAAAGCACAAGGGCTACGGCACAAAGGCGCATATGGAAGCCATTCGCAAGCACGGAGTTTTGCCTGTCCACAGAAAAACCTTTATGACCGACAAGGTTTTGGGAATAAAGCCATGAGCAGATATAAAAAGGACTTTGGCGACTGGGGCGAAGAAACCGCCGCTGCCTATCTCACAGGCAAGGGCTACGGCATACTTGCGAGAAAATACTACACAAGCTTCGGTGAGCTTGACATTATTGCCTCCGCGCCCGACGGGAAAACCATCGTCTTTGCCGAGGTCAAAACAAGGCGAAGCAAAAAATACGGCGACGCTGCCATGAGTATATCCCGCTCCAAAATCCAAAGCATAATCGGTTCGGCGCAGCAGTATGCACTGGAAAACCCGTCGGACGCAGACTATCGCTTTGACGTTATCGAGGTCTACCGAAATGGGGAGGAAATTGAGTTAAACCATATTGAAAACGCCTTTTTTGACGTAGGTCTCTACCTATAGCGTCTGTAATATCTCAATTGGTAATAAAACAGGCGATTTTGTGTAAAATTTTTGTACATTATGACATTGCAATTTGAGCGGGCTTATATTAAAATAAATATGAGTATTATTTGAACAATGGAGGTAGTTTATGTCACTATTTATTTCGGAAAGAGCAAAAAGAGTTTCACCATCACCGACACTGTCGATTGATGCCAGATACAAGGAAATGAAGCAGAACGGTATTCCCGTTGTGGGCTTCGGAGCCGGTGAGCCAGACTTTGATACACCTGAAAATATTAAAGAAGCCGGTATTGAAGCGATTAACAATAACTTTACCAGGTACACCCCGGCATCAGGAACAGTTGAGCTGAAAAAGGCCGTTTGCGAAAAGATAAAGCGTGACACAGGTCTTGAATACACTCCCGCAAATATAGCAGTCAGCAACGGCGGAAAGCACTCTCTCACAAATGCGTTTCTGTGCATATGCGACCCGGGGGACGAGGTTATTATCCCCGCTCCGTACTGGGTAAGCTATCCCGAAATGGTTAAGATGGCAGAGGCAGTACCGGTTTCTATCGACACAACCGAAGAAAATGATTTTAAATTTACAATTGAGCAGTTCAAGGCTGCCATAACTCCAAAGACAAGAGCGCTTATACTGAACACCCCCAGCAACCCTACGGGCATGGTTTACAATAAGCATGATCTGGAAGAGATTGCAAAGGTGTGCGTTGAGAATAATATCTATGTAGTGTTTGACGAGATTTACGAAAAGCTGGTTTACGAGGGAGAGCACGTTAATATAGCCACATTGGGCGAGGACATTAAAAAGCTCACAATTATTGTAAACGGAATGGCAAAGGCATATTGCATGACCGGTTGGAGAATAGGCTATATTGCGGCGGAGCCCGAAATCATAAAGGCTGTCTCCAATATCCAGAGCCATATGACCTCTAACCCCTGTTCAATTGCACAGGCGGCGTCGGTTGAAGCCTTAAACGGCGACCAGTCCGGTATTGACAAAATGAGGGCGGAGTACATCAAGCGCCGCGACTACATGGTTGAGCGCATTAACTCAATTGACGGCCTCAGCTGCCTTAATCCCCACGGTGCGTTTTATATCTTTATGAACGTTAGGGAATGCCTGGGCAAGGAGCACTACGGCAAGATGATCAACACGGCAAACGAGCTGTGCTCCGATATACTGGACAAGGCGCTTGTGGCAATGGTTCCCAGCGAGGGCTTTGGCATTGACGGCTATGTGAGACTGTCCTACGCTACCTCAATGGAGAACATCGTTACCGGTCTTGACAGAATTGAAAAGTATCTTAAAGGCGAGTGCGCCTAACAATAAATCCTGAAAGGAACATGAACTATGAATAAAGACGTATACGAGAGCCCATTAAATTCACGCTACGCCAGCAAGGAAATGAAATACATCTTTTCTCCTGACAAAAAGTTTAAGACCTGGAGAAAGCTGTGGGTAGCGTTGGCGGAGGCTGAAATGGAGCTGGGGCTCAATGTAACTCAGGAGCAGATTGACGAGCTCAAAGCCAATATGGACAACATTAACTATGACGTTGCCGAGGCACGGGAAAAAGAGGTTAGGCATGACGTTATGTCTCACGTTTACGCCTACGGCTGCCAGTGCCCCAAAGCAAAGGGCATAATCCACCTGGGCGCCACCTCCTGCTATGTGGGAGACAATACCGACCTTATTATTATGAACGAGGCTCTGGAGCTTATCAGAACCAAGGTTATTAAGGTTATCTCTCTGCTGAGAGATTTTGCGGTTAAGTATAAGGCTCTGCCCACCCTGGGCTTCACCCACTTTCAGGCGGCGCAGCTCACCACCGTTGGCAAGAGAGCAACCCTTTGGATTTGGGAGCTGCTTATGGATTTGGAAAATATTGATTTTCAGCTGAGCCGTAAGTCTCTCTTAGGCTGCAAGGGTACCACCGGAACCCAGGCAAGCTTTATGGAGCTTTTTGACAACGATATTGAAAAGGTTAAGGCTCTTGATAAGAAGATATGTGAAAAAATGGGCTACTCAAAGTTCTATCCCGTTTCAGGTCAGACCTACTCCAGAAAGGTTGATTATCACATGCTGTCTGTCCTCAGCGATGTGGCGCAGAGCGCATATAAGTTCGCCAACGACATCAGACTGCTTCAGCACCTTAAGGAGATTGAGGAACCCTTTGAAAAGAGTCAGATCGGTTCCTCCGCTATGGCGTACAAGCGCAATCCCATGCGCAGCGAGCGTATTTGTTCACTGGCAAGATACGTCATTGTTGACGCAGTGAACCCTGCCATCACCTCCTCAACCCAGTGGTTTGAGAGAACTCTGGACGACTCGGCAAACAAGAGAATAAGCGTAGCGGAAGCCTTCCTTACAGTTGACGCTATACTGAATATTTATATGAACGTTGCCTCGGGTCTTGTAGTATATCCCAAGGTAATCAACAAGCGCATTATGTCCGAGCTGCCCTTTATGGCAACAGAGAACATTCTTATGGACGCTGTTAAAAACGGCGGCGACCGCCAGGAGCTCCACGAGCTTATCCGTGAGCATTCCATGGACGCAGGGCGCGTGGTAAAAGAACAGGGCGGCGAGAACGACTTGATTGACAGAATAGTTGCCGACCCGGCGTTTAATCTGACCCATGAGGATATTGACGGAATACTAAAGCCCGAAAACTTTATCGGCAGATGCGAAAGTCAGGTTCAGGAATTTATTGACGAGTATGTTGACCCCGTTCTGACAGGCAGCGACCTTGCCGACGAGGTTGAGCTTACAGTTTAGAACAGATTGGAGATAAGAGAATGACTATCGGATTTATAGGCGGCGGAAATATGGCGACTGCTCTTATTTCAGGCTTGATTTCCTCCCAAAAGGTTAAGTCCGAGGAAATATACGTTTATGATGTGGACGCCGAAAAGCTTGAGGCAATGAAGGCTGAGCTTAAAATCAACTCCTCTTCTTCTGTCTCCGAGCTTGAGCAGACAGTTGAAATTGTAGTTCTTTCGGTTAAGCCCAATATTATGCCCGTCATTTTCAGCGAGCTTGAAGGAATAGACAGCAAGCTGTATATTTCAATTGCCGCCGGAATTACTCTTGAAGCTCTGGCAAAGGGAATCGGAGCCGACAAAAGGATTATCAGAACTATGCCCAACACTCCCGCCCTTGTGGGCTGCGGCATGACGGTTATAACCCCTAATGCAAACGTATCACCGAGCGAGGTTGATATGGTTGAGGATCTGTTATCAGGCATCGGCGACACCGTTCGCCTTGACGAAAAGTATATGAATGCTGCAATCGCGCTCCACAGCAGCAGTCCCGCATATATCTATATGCTGATTGACGCAATGGCAGACAGCGGCGTAAAGTACGGATTGCCAAAGAATGTTGCCTTGAAGCTGGCGGCTAAGGCTGTTGAGGGAAGCGCAAAAATGGTTCTTGAAAGCGATGAACACCCAATGAAGCTTAAGGATAACGTGTGCTCTCCCGGCGGAACGACAATCGCCGCGGTGTGCGATCTTGAAGGCAGCGGATTTAGAGCGTCAATCCAAAGCGCAATAGACGCTTGTATTCAAAAGGCAGATAATATGTCAAAGTAAAAATTAATTTATAAAGCCCGAGGCGAGTTGACTCGGGCTTTTAGTTATATTTTATTTTACTATCGTAAGGTCGGCATAAGGCTCTATACTCTCGCTTGACCAGAGATAACACTTAACCTCACTGTACTCCTTATCGAACGTAACGCTCACGGGCGTATCTTCCTCCGACATTGGTATCAGCACAGATTTAGCGTCAGCCAATATTCCGTCCTCATAAGCCGCCGCAATGAACAGCGCACCGCTCTCATCAGCAGTATTCTTCACTGTTGCGGAAACTGCCGCGCCATCTCTTGCGGGGGCTTCCACATAATAAATATCATCGCGGATAATTTGCTTCATTAACTGCATATCGGCAAAATATGTGGGGCTGGCAGTCTTTACAAGACGGATTGACTTTAATGTTGTATCTCTGCCGGCAATCGCGCCCATTGTTGTCGTGCCTAAAACTTCGCCCTTGCTGTTTGTTGCCGTAATTGTTATAAACTGATCCGTATCCGCAAGACTGTAGTCAAGCACAGTGTCAAAATGCACCCAACCGCTCTCGCCAAGCTGTTCATAGGTAAACAAAGGATCGTCCTTAACATCTATTCCCGGACCCTTGTTCACCTGCTTATTGCGGTTATTGATAATCTCTGCAAAAACGTTATCTGTGTTTTGCCAATTTCCGGTCGCATTCTCAAAATACACTCTGAAGCTTCTGTCAACGCCGGTATCCACAAACACGTCAAAGTTAAAGTTCACCTTGCCTGAGGAAATAGGCTCATCCAAAATTCTGTATACGTTAAAGGTTTCCACATACAGAGCATCCTTGCCGTAATAATTGATTACGGATTTTGTCGCAAGGTCTCCGCCCTCAGTTGAAGCGCCGGGCAGCCATACCTTGTAACGCTCCGCGTTGGCAGGATTTACCGTCGGTGTAGGCTCCGGAGTTGTGGGGGGTTCATATCCCGACTCGTTTGAAATGGTGAGCTCGCTGAACTGTGCCTGTGAATAGTACGCCTTTGGCGAAGCGTCCGACTGACCCTGCTGGGAGTCGATTGCAACGCCCACGTACACATCGTTTGCAAGGCCTGAAATCTTTAAAATATACGGTTGTCTTGCATTATCCGTCCAGTCCGTTCCGCTGTCCGAAACCGAGAAAATAAGCATGTCGCCAACTCTTTGTATTCTGAGATAGTTTGGAAGATGATATTTTCCCATGGGCTCCGTATCATAGGGATGCTCTCCCAAAACGTTACCGGAAACTATTTCTCCGTCCTCGCCGCTCATAAATATACCCATTTTATTATCGGTTTTGTTATCTTGATTTTTATCTACGGCAATGCTGCCGCCCTTTGTTAAGCGAGCAACTATTCTGTCATTGCGGCCGTACTTAATCCAACCGTCAACCAGAGCTGCCATTCTGGAATTTGCGTCAAGACTCTCACGGACCATTAGACCCATAACAGCGCCGTTCTCATTTGCCATCATATCCTCGATTTTAAGAGATATGTCAAACTCGCCTGACATCTTCTTATATACAAAGTCACACTTGTCAGCCTTTCCGCCGATTTTACCGCTGCCGCCTATAGTGTATATTCCGTTTTCGTCAACCGAGATTGCCCCCTTGCCCGAATATGCGGGCGAACCAATCTGCTTATATGTCCAGCCCTCAGGCGGAGTTGTTCCGTTTACATACACGATAGACGTGGTGCTTCTGGTGCTTTCACCCTTGTTGTTATATGCCAAGCAGGACAGATAGTGGGTTCCGATGGACAGTTTTAGCGCATCGTTAATCTCTGCAACGCCGTCGTAGGTCTTAATAAGCTCCTCTCTGTCGTAAAGCTCCATCTTTGTAATCTCTGTATCGCCCACAGCCTTTGCGTTTGCCTTATAGCTAAGTGTGTCGGTATCCTTAATAACACTCCAGTTGCCGTTGTTGACGGTCTGACCGTTGACCGTGCTGCCTACCGCCGCAATTGCGGGGCTCGTTACGGTAACCTTGGGATTTGTGGGAGGTGTTTCGCTCTGCTCCAAAGTCCACTCATTTACATAGGCTTCCATCCAGGTATAGCCTGCCCATGTTCCGCTTTCAACTATATCGCTGTCCGAGCTGCTTCCCATTCCGTTGGCAGTTTTCCACTCCTCAGGGATTTCCCAAACTCTCTCGGAGTTCTCAATTCCCGTAAATCCGCCTACTTCCTCTTCCATGTTTATAATTCTGCCGGTTCTGTTTTCAGCATCGGCAACCACACGGGCGTCAATAGAGTCACGCTTAGGCAGGGTCGCTCCCACGTCTGTGAGAACGTCTGCCTTGACCTCTTTACCTGCAAGGAGCTTATCCTCCGGTATATTTAGATCCGAATAAGTCTCATCTCCCAAGAGGAAGGGTTCCTCCATCTTTATAACATTATCGGTTATATCACTCAGATTTATGCCGTCAGAAGCCCAGTTGTTATTGGTAACCGTTGAGCTTCCGTCAACATAATTATCCGCCATATAGAACTGACTTGGTGTTACCTCTACATCCTTATAGGTCTTGCCTACCTCTTTAGCGATTGATGAAAAGTCAAAAATCCTAAATCTCTTGCCTGAAACGGTGCTGGGACCGTAGCTGTAATAGTTATTCGAGTAATTAACCAGAGAAGGACGCACCAAGCCGTTTGAGCTGCCCGGGTGAGGAGATGTGGGCTCGGCTCCGTATGCCGAATTTGTAACGCCCCAGTTGTATACAACATTATTTCTGAAATCCGTCTTCTGCAGTACTCTGTCCAGTCTGGGAGAGCGGCTGTCATGATGGGCAAACAGATTTCTGTAGTATGTAGCATTGGTGCCGCCCAATATTCCGCCGTAGCCGTGGGCTCCCTTAAAGTGCCCTGACATTCTGAGGCTCTCTGATGAGATTGTGTTCTGAACCGTCAATCTGCTTCCCTGCTCATATCCGCTTGAATTTTCAACGCTGCCTGCATAAAGAGTAAGGCTCTCATCAACACTCCAGCTTGTTGAGCAGTGGTCGATAATAACGTCTTTATTCCACTGTCCGCCGATACCGTCAACCTCTGCGCCCGTATTGTTGGTCGGGCGAACTCTCAGGTATCTGATAATAACGTTCTGTCTTGCGTTTCCAATCTGCAAATCGCCGCCGGTTAAAGTAATACCGTCTCCCGGCGCGGTCTGACCTAATATTGTTATGTAGTCTCTGTCAATCTTCTGACCTGTGGGATAGTTAATAATTCCGCCAACGTCAAAAACAACAATTCTTCCCACCGGAGGCTTTTCAATAACGTTACCCTCGCCATCAACCTCCTGCACATCGGCTTTGACAGCCTCTGTGAAAGACCCCGGTCCGTCCGAATTTAAATTTGTAACATGATAAACTTCAATACTTCCGCCAACGTCAAGGGCGCCTCTGGCTCCCTTTGTGTACCTTCCGCCGCCCTCGGCTCCCGGAAAAGCGAGAAGCGCGCCTACCGCTTCCCCGTTTTCTGTCTGCCCTGCATCCTCAACGGCAAAAGCCGCACTGAAACCAAAGCATGTGCTCAGCAGACAAAAAGTCAGTAACAGAGATAAAACTCTCTTCATTGTACTTCACCCCTCAATTTGTTTAAAAGTTAGTCTTATTTTACCATATTAAAGAACCTATATCAATATTATATATACAACTATGACAATAATTTCATATGTTATGATAAAAATTATTTATTTACATTAAAAAATAGCAGTACCGCTTTACTGCGATACTGCCATCTCAAATCAATTTAAAATCTGCCGCGATTTGTATAGGTTGTGTGAAGCAGCTCGTGCGCCAGATGTGAACCGGGTTTTCCGAAGAAGTCATTATAAAGCGTATCCATATCCGGGTTCTCATGGCTCTTTCTTATTGCGCTGCTGTTATCCTCGGCATAGAGAGCCTTTGCACGCTCTGCGCGAACGTCGATATCCATCTTCTCTCTTGAGGGAACTATGGGCTGTCCGCCGCCGTTTACGCAGCCGCCGGGACATGCCATAATCTCAATAAAGTGATAATCAGCCTTACCTTCGCGAATACTGTTGAGCAGCTTTCTCGCATTGCCCAAGCCGTTGGCAACGGCAACCTTAACGTCCATGCCGCCCATATTGACGGTGGCCTCCTTAATGCCCTCAACGCCTCTCACTGCGGTGTACTCAATTTCTTCAACTGACTTGCCGTTTAAAACGTCTGCCGCAGTTCTCAATGCAGCCTCCATAACGCCGCCTGTTGCACCGAATATAACTCCGGCTCCGCTGGCGCGCTCAAAGGGCATATCAAACTCCTCGTCGGGGAGCTTGGTGAACATAATTCCGGCTTCCTTAATCATTTTCGCAAGCTCGCGGGTTGAGATTACCGCGTCTACATCACGCAAGCCGTCACACTCCATTTCGGGGCGACCTGCCTCAAACTTCTTGGCAACACAAGGCATAACCGAAACAACATAAATGCTCTTGGGGTCAAGATTATTCTTCTTCGCGTAATAAGACTTAATCACTGCGCCGAACATCTCGTGGGGAGATTTACAGCTTGACAGATTATCAATAAAGTCAGGGAAGTTATGCTCGCAGAACTTTATCCAGCCGGGGCTGCAGGAGGTAATCATCGGGAGCTTGCCACCGTTTTGAACACGCTCTATAAGCTCGTTTGCCTCCTCCATTATTGTCAGGTCTGCGCCCGTGTCGGTGTCAAACACCTTGTCAAAGCCCATGCGTCTAAGCGCCGCCGCCATTTTTCCCGTTACGGGAGTTCCCATGGGATAACCGAACTCCTCGCCCAGACCTGCTCTAACCGCAGGTGCGGTCTGAACCACAACGACCTTATCCGGGTCTGCGATTGCGTCCCAAACCTCTTTCGTATTATCCTTTTCTTTAAGGGCTCCTGTGGGGCATGATATTATACACTGACCGCAGTTTACGCAGGAGGTATCGGCAAGAGGCATCTCAAACGCCGATGCAATCTTCGTCTTAAAACCTCGCTCCATTGTGTCTATAACCGCCACGGTCTGCACGTCCTTACACATGTTCACGCATCTGCGGCAGAGAATACACTTATTGTTATCTCTTATCAGCGACGGGGAAACGTCATCCACATCATAAGTGTTCATCTCGCCCTCATATGAGATTTCCGTAACGCCCAGCTCATCTGCCAGAGCCTGAAGCTCACAGCTTTGGTTTCTCGCGCAGCTGAGACACTGTCTGTCATGATTTGAAAGCAGAAGCTCCAGAGTCACCTTTCTCTGCTGTCTTACCTTAGGCGTGTTTGTGAAAACCTCCAATCCCTCGGAAACGGGGTACACGCAGGCCGCCTGGAGAGCTCTTGCTCCCTTGACCTCCACTATGCACATTCTGCAGGAGCCTGTCTTGCTCACATCTTTAAGATAGCACAAAGTGGGAATTTCAATACCGTTTTCACGGGCTGCCTCAAGGACAGTATATTCGGCGGGAACGGACAGCTCCATGCCGTTAATCTTAATATTAACCATACTCATTTCTATCCCCTCCCTACTTACTTATGGCTTTGAACGGACACTTCTCGATACATGCGCCGCACTTTATACATTTTTCCGTGTCAATAGTAAACGGGCTCTTAACCTCGCCCGAAATTGCGCCGACGGGACATTGCTTAGCACACAGGCTGCAGCCTCTGCACTTATCGGGGTCAATCACATACTTTGCAAGACCCTTACAGACATGCGCCGAACATACCTTATCGACTATATGAGCCTCATACTCATCTCTGAAGTATTTCAGCGTGGACAGAACGGGGTTGGGAGCCGTCTGACCCAGACCGCAGAGAGAGCCTGCCTTAATGGCGTTAGCCAGTTCCTCCAGACGATCCAAATCCTCCATCGTTCCGTTTCCGTCTGTAATCTTGGTGAGTATCTCAAGGAGACGCTTTGTTCCCACACGGCAGGGCGTACACTTACCGCAGGACTCGTCAACAGTGAACTCAAGGAAGAACTTGGCAATATCAACCATACAGTTATCTTCGTCCATAACTATAAGACCGCCGGAACCCATCATCGAGCCGATTGAAATCAATGAGTCATAATCAATAGGAGTATCAATCAGTTCAGCGGGAATACAGCCGCCCGAGGGGCCGCCTGTCTGCGCCGCCTTAAACTTCTTGCCGCCGGGTATTCCGCCGCCAATGTCCTCAATAATCTCGCGGAGAGTTGTTCCCATGGGAACCTCCACCAGACCTGTGTTGTTAATCTTACCTCCCAGAGCAAAAACCTTTGTACCCTTGCTCTTTTCGGTTCCGATTGAAGAGAACCACTCCGCACCCTTTAAAATAATTCTGGGAATATTGGCATAGGTCTCAACATTGTTAAGTATTGTGGGCTTTTCAAACAGACCCTTGACAGCCGGGAAGGGCGGACGGGGACGAGGCTCGCCTCTGTGACCCTCAATAGATGTCATCAGAGCGGTTTCCTCACCGCACACAAATGCGCCCGCTCCCAAACGGAGCTCAATATCAAAATCAAAGCCTGTGTCAAAAATATTCTTGCCCAGCAGTCCGTACTCACGTGCTTGAGAAATAGCAATATTCAGTCTCTGAACAGCAATGGGGTACTCGGCTCTGATATAAATATATCCCTGGTTTGAGCCGATTGCGTATCCTGCGATTGCCATTGCCTCCAAAACAGCATGGGGGTCGCCCTCCAAAACGCTTCTGTCCATAAATGCGCCCGGGTCGCCCTCGTCGGCGTTACAGCATACGTACTTTACGTCGTCAACCGAGTTTGCGGCAAACTGCCACTTAAGACCTGTGGGAAATCCGCCGCCGCCTCTGCCGCGGAGCCCCGAATCCTTAATCAGGTCGATTACCTCCTGAGGCTTCATCTCGGTCAGCGCCTTGCCCAGCGCCTGATAACCGTCTCTTGCAATGTACTCGTCAATATTCTCGGGGTTGATAACGCCGCAGTTTCTGAGAGCGATACGGTATTGCTTCTTATAGAAGTCAACCTCATTCAGAGACTTAATCTCATCTGTTCCCTCATGGACGGACTCGTCATAGAGAAGTCTCTGAACAATTCTGCCCTTGAGCAGGTGCTCCTCAACAATTTCCTTTACGTCCTCAACCTTTACCATGCTGTAAAAAGCGCCCTCGGGGTACACTATTACAACAGGACCCAAAGCACAGAGACCAAAGCATCCGGTCTTTACAATTTTAACCTCATCGGCAAGCTTGCTGGCTTCAAGCTGCTTTTCAAATTCATCAATAAGCGCCATGCTGCCTGAGGAAGTACAACCCGTACCTCCGCAGACAAGCACCTGCGATCTGTAAATATTCATTGGTTATTTACCTCCAGTCTGAGTTGCTCCGATAGTGTATTCTGTTACAGGTCTGCCGTTTACAATATGCTCCGTAACAATTTTTGCAACCTTTTCGGGCGACATCTTAATATATGTCACCTTTTCCTCTCCGGGCTTATAAACCTCAACAATAGGCTCGAGCCTGCACATACCGATACAACCGGTCTGAGATACGCTGACGCCGGATAAGCCCCTCTTGTCAACCTCCTGCAAAAACTCGTTCAGCACGGGACGCGCCCCCGCCGCAATACCGCAAGTTGCCATTCCCACTACTATACGCGTTTTGCCGCTGTCGTCATCCCTAAGGTTCATTTGGCTTTGAACCCTATCGCGAATTGCCTTTAACTCTGCCAAACTTTTCATTCTTTGACCTCCAAACTTACTTTATGTATCAATTAATTATTTACTATATTAAAACACGGGGTTCTGCCCTCGTATTTCCGCCAGGCCTTCGGTTATATAATCCATAATCCAAGAAAGCACGTCGGTTGAATTAAGGGGCACATCCCCCAGTATAGCTTTAACCTCTTTTGTGTCAAACACAAATTCGGCGTTGTTTACCCTATGAATATATTTAAAATCTATTTCCGGGCTTCCGGAAATGAGAGTTATCATTGTTCCCGTAATATCACCCACAGGAGCTCTGTCTATGCTGTCATAAACAAAAGTGGCGGTGACGCAGGTTCCCTTGCCCAGCTCGGACTCTATGTCAAGCGTGCCTCCCGCCTGGTTTGCCGCAAGCTCAAACAGGGGAATACCCATCCCCACCTTTCTTGTGGTTCTCGTTGTTGTAAAGGGGTCCTTGACCCTGTTTAAAAACTCCCTGCTCATACCGCAGCCGTTATCCCTTATGGTAATCGTAAGCAGATTTTTATTAATATTCTCATCAACGGTTATCTCAATCAAGGTAGAATCCGCCTTGACAGAATTTTTCGCAATATCAAGAATATTTAAGGAAAGCTCTTTCATTCTACCACCACCTATTAAATAGTTTTGAACAAGTCAGTCGGATTGTCTATATCAAGAAAATTAATAGGATCCGAAATATCCTCCAAATAGTGTGCGTCGGAATTTCTGAAAATCTTGTAGCCCTTTAAATCAGGTCTGTTGTTTAGGTACTCATCGGCGTCACGAACGCCCTTTGAAAGCTCTATTCCGTCAACCTCTAAGTTCTCGGGAATAAATCCCAGGTTCATAAGTATGCTGTACGAATGGCGGTCAACATGAGCCGGAACAAATATTCCGCCCACATCCTTAACCATATACATGAGCTCGTCAAGGTCTATAGAGGTTGAGGAAATCAACAGCCGCTCCTCATAGCCGATTATGTTGTCCCACTCATCCATGAACGCCTGCTGCCCGAACAGCTCGGGCTTATTTTTTATGTTCGGCAGAGCCGAATACACCGCCTCCGCCACAGGTCTTGCCCGCTCAATATCAGGATAGAGAGTGAGCACGTGAACCGCCTCAGCAGTCTCAACCTCCATGCCCGGCAAAACACGGACGCCGATGCGCTCCCCCACCTTTATTGCCGCCTCGGCGTTACCGATGCTGTTATGGTCGGAAACAGCAATAGCGTTAAGCCCCAGCAGGGCAGCCATGTTTACAATATTATTGGGAGTCATATCCATATCCCCACAGGGTGACAGGGCGGAATGGATATGGAAATCGTAGCTAATCATTTTGGCTGAACTTATAGTAGTCCGCGCACAGCTCATATCCCGTCTTTTCGGACTTGAGAATAACTATATCCTGGGCGTTTGCCTTGCTTATAATATCCTCGTCCACAGAGACGCCTTCAGCCAGCAGAATACATGCGGCGTCCACCAGGGAAGCCACTGCAACTATATTAATATTGCTCATAACTGTTATCCAAACGTCGCCGCTGTCAGCTCTGCCCATTACCCAGCTGAGCAAATCTCCTACGTAACAGCCTGTTATCTGTCTGTCCTCATAGTCAGCCTTTGTCACAAGCTCGTACTTTCCCTTTTCAATAAACTCTGATAAATTCATACTCTACTCCTTATCTGAATTTTCCGCCTTTGTATCATTCGAAGTTTCGGAGGGCATATTTTGCAGCATTGCCTTCATATTAATTATGCAGAAGCTCTCATCCGCAAAGCCCCGCACAATATCCTCCGCCAGAGCTCTGCACGAGGGCGCACCGCAGGAGCCGCAGTCAAGCCCCGGAAGGGAATCGCATATATCCTCCAGCTTATCCATCATTTCCATAGCCTTGTCAAAGTCGTCGTCAAGCTCCATTACAGGCGCGTACTCCAGCTTTTTTGAACAATTTAAGGATATATCCTCCCCGCATTCATGAGGAACCTTATTTATGTTCTTTGAAATGCTCTTTATTTTATTTTTGGCAACAAACCCGTTTACCACGTTGAGCACGCCGCCCACGCAGCCGCCCAGGCAGGCCGAAAGCTCGATAAAATCTATATCCGAGACCTTATCATCCTCAATTTCCTCAAGAATTTTTATAACGTTTTCAATTCCGTCAACGGCTATGTAATTCTCAATTCCCGTGCCGTCCGCCTCGCCGCCGCTCCTTGACCAATAGACACCGTTCATAGACGCCTTCATAAGAGGCTCAGGCTTAATCTCACCCAAAATCGGATAAATCTTAGCGAATACATCGTTGACCGAAATCGCCCCGCTAATTGAGGACTTTTCAAGGGATAAAGGCGACCTTATACTTGTCATCTTCGCCGGGCAAGGGGTTATGAAAAACACTCCTATTTCCTCATCGGAAAGCCCGGTCTTTTTTGCCGCTTCTTTCCTCGCCAGCTGTCCCGCCGCCTCCATGGGCGAAATCAGATCTATAATCTTATCGATTAGGTTGGGGAACCTCACTCTGATAAGCCGTATAACAGCCGGGCAGGCGCTGCTTATTACGGGACGGTCGCCGTTTTTGCAAATCTTCTTTGTTGCCTCGCTTATGTATTCGGCGCCTCGGGCAACCTCAAAAACATCGTCAAAACCTATCTTCTTCAGCCCGGTCAGGATAACGTTTATGTCGTTCACCTCGGCGAACTGACCGTAAAGGGCAGGGGCGGGCAAAGCCACATTATACTTATACTTTTCAAGCTCATCAAAGGAGTCCGTAACCGCTCTTTTTGCATGGTACGGACAGACCCTGATACACTCGCCGCAGTCGATACAGCGAACCTTTATTATCTTAGCCTTTCCGTCTCTGACTCTGATTGCCTCGGTGGGACATCGCTTTATACAATTGGTACAGCCGCGGCACTTGCTCTCGTCAAGCGTCACGGAATGAAAGTATGACATCCTCTCACCTCACACATTTATTATAAGCCTAACCGTTGTGCCCTTGCCCACTTCGGTTTCAATCTCCATATCGTCGGTATAATTCTTTATATTGGGAAGCCCCATTCCCGCACCGAAGCCCAGTTCTCTGATTTGCTCCGTGGCGGTGGAATATCCCTCCTGCATAGCAAGCTCTATATCCTTTATTCCGGGTCCGTCATCCTTAAAGGTTATAACAATTCTGTTCTTTTCTATTTCAGCGTCGCAGGTTCCGCCGCCGCCGTGGATAATCGTATTAATCTCCGCCTCGTACATAGCGATCGCAACCCGCCTGATAACATCGGGAGCAATACCAAGCTTTTTAAGGCGTCTTTTAAAATCACTGGACGCCTCTCCCGCAATAGAGAAATCATGCCCGTCTATATCATAACGCTTCAGCATCTTTTCGTCCCTCCAAGCCTTTGCCGTAAAGCCGTCCGCAAGCAGTGTACATGGGATATCGGGTTTTGAGAACCACGATACCCAGCTCCTTCGCAAGCTCAATCAGGTTCTCGGGCGGAGTCTTTCCCCGAACAAAGCAGACCGCCAGAATATCCATCATCTCCGCTGTTCTGATCACTTGCAGATTAACCAGACCGGTCAGCAGCAGCGATTGATCCTTGACAAAGGCGAGAACATCACTCATCATATCGCTTCCGCAGGCGTTATGTATGTCCATAGCTTTAAGCTGCTCATCGCTTTCACCTGTTAAAACCTCGGCTTTTATAACTTCTTTAATATCGGATAATAACATAGGCTACTCCTTTTACTTATATTGGTTCAAAATCCCCTCAATCTGGTCAACAGTGAGGCGGCCGTGAACATCATCACCGATGGTCAGCACGGGCGCAAGACCGCAGGCGCCTATACATCTTGTGGCATCCAGAGAGAACTTGCCGTCAGCAGTACACTCGCCCACGTCAATGCCCAAAAGCTCTTTAATCTTCTCCAAAATATCGCCGCTGCCCTTAACGTAGCAAGCGGTTCCCAGACAGACTCCTATGGGATAAACGCCCTTCGGATTAAGAGAAAACTGGGCATAAAACGTAACTATACCGTAAATCTCAGCCAGAGGCACGTCCAGACCCTCTGAAATCATTTTCTGCACCTCAATGGGCAGGTAGCCGTAAATCTCCTGAGCCTCGTGCAGAACCGGGATTGTCGCGCCCTTTTCGTTCTTATGAGCCTCGATTACAGCCATCAATTTTTCTTCCTGTTCCTTTGTTCCCTTAAATGGTACCGCCATTTGTGAAACCTCCCATATCTAATATTCTTTAAAATTTATATAACTAAAAGCAATATACAATTTATTATCAGTTAATTATACCATAAGAATATCAATATATCAAGCATAAACTTTCAATATCCGCTAAAAAAATTGTGCAGGTTCACAATAGCTCAACTTTCCTTAAAAAATTTTTCATAGCTATTGACAAAGGTTTTTCTGTGTGATAGAATTGTGTCAGAACTAAATAGAGTAATTCTTCAGGGCAGGGTGAAAGTCCCTACCGGTGGTAAAGCCCACGAACCGCAAGGTATGATTAGGTGAAATTCCTAAGCCGACAGTATAGTCTGGATGAGAGAAGAAACGGTTTTCATTTTAAGTTATAATTGAAGCTTGCCCGAGAAGATTATCTTTTCGGGTTTTATTTTTAGGAGGCTTGACTTCACATGACGGATACCGAATATATGAAAATCGCCCTTGAGCTTGCTAAAAAGGGCTGCGGTAAGACCTCTCCCAACCCTATGGTGGGCGCGGTTATCGTTAAGAACGGGGAAATTATCGGCAAGGGCTACCATGAAAAGTACGGCGAGCTTCACGCAGAGCGGAACGCTTTTGCCGACTGCACGGCGAGCCCTGAGGGCGCAACCATATATGTCACCCTCGAGCCCTGCTGCCACTACGGAAAAACCCCTCCCTGCACCGAAGCTATACTGGAAAACAAAATCGCAAGGGTCGTTATCGGCTCTGTTGACCCCAACCCCCTTGTGGGCGGCAAGGGAATTAAAATCCTGCGGGAGCACGGCATAGCCGTTGAGAGCGGCATACTCAAGGATGAGTGCGACAGGCTGAACCGTGTTTTCTTCCATTATATAAGCTGCGGTACGCCCTATGTTGTATTAAAATACGCCATGACCATGGACGGAAAGATTGCAACCTACACAGGAGCCTCAAAATGGATTACCGGAGAGAATGCCCGCAGGCGCGTTCATCTTGACAGAAACAGATACTCCGCCGTTATGGTGGGAGTCAACACTGTTATAAATGACGACCCGCAGCTCACATGCAGAATTGATGGCGGGAAAAATCCCATACGCATAGTGTGCGACACTGGTCTCAGAACCCCCTTAAATTCAGAGCTGGCAAAGACGGCGGCCGAAATCAGAACCGTTATTGCCACCGCCTGCGAGGATAAAGAAAAGCGCAAAGCATACACCGACTTAGGGTTTGAGCTTTTAACGGTTCCCGTTAAGGATAAGCACGTTGACCTAAAGGCGCTCATGCTAAAGCTGGGAGAGATGAAGATTGACAGCGTTTTCATCGAGGGCGGCGGAGAGCTTAATTGGTCAGCCTTAAAGGCAGGGATTGTCAACCATGTTCAATGCTATATTGCCCCCAAGATTTTCGGCGGCATAAACGCCAAATCCCCGGTGGGCGGCATGGGAGTTGACATCCCGGGCGAGGCGTTCCGCCTGAAAGACACGGAAATAACAGAGCTTGACGGAGACTTCTTACTGGAGGGCGAGGTGGATTACGAATGTTCACAGGAATAATCGAGGAAATCGGCAAAATAAAATCGGTGCAGCGAGGGGCTAAGTCGTCAAAGCTCACTGTCGGAGGCTCACTGATTTTTGACGACCTTAAAATCGGCGACAGCGTGGCGGTAAACGGAGTTTGTCTCACCGCAACCCAAATCGGCGACGGCTTTTTTAAGGCGGACGTTATGCACGAAACTCTTGACCGCTCCTCTCTGGGCAGGCTCCGGCAGGGCGGCATGGTGAACTTAGAGCGGGCAATGGCGGCAAACGGACGTTTCGGCGGGCACATCGTTTCCGGGCACATAGACGGCACGGGGACAATCTCCTCAATCAAGAAGGACGACAACGCCATCTGGTATTTCATAAAGGCGGAGCCCGAGGTGCTTAAATATATTGTAGAAAAGGGCTCTGTGGCTATTGACGGAATAAGCCTGACGGTAGCAGGGGTTACAGAGCGGGATTTCAGCGTTTCCCTCATTCCTCACACCGCCGGGGAAACCACACTTTCCCAAAGAAGGGTGGGCGACATTGTCAATATAGAAAACGATGTTATTGCCAAGTATGTTGAAAAGCTGTGCGGCGGGGATAATAAATCAGAAGGCATTACTCAAGAATTTTTAGCAAAATATGGATTTTAGGAGGTATCTGTATGTTTGAATATAATTCAATTCCGGAGGCATTGGAGGCTCTCAGAAACGGCGAGATAATCATGGTGACAGACGACGAGGACCGCGAAAACGAGGGCGACTTTATTTGTGCGGCGGAGTTTGCCACAACAGACAACATCAACTTTATGGCGACCCACGCAAAGGGCTTGATTTGTATGCCTATGAGCGAGGAATTTGTTAAAAAGCTGCAAATCCCCCAAATGGTAACCGAAAACACCGACAACCACGAAACGGCGTTCACGGTTTCAATCGACCACGTCAGCACCAAGACAGGAATTTCTGCCGCAGAGCGCAGCATTACCGCCTTAAAGTGCGTGGACGACAGCTCAAAGCCCGAGGACTTCCGCAGACCGGGGCATATGTTCCCCCTCCTCGCCAAGAAAAACGGTGTTCTCGAACGGAACGGACATACTGAGGCAACAGTTGACCTTATGCGCCTGGCAGGGCTTAAGGAGTGCGGACTGTGCTGCGAAATAATGAGCGACGACGGCACCATGATGCACAAATCGGAGCTTATCGACCTTGCCCAAAGGTGGAACTTGAAGTTTATTACGGTTAAGGCGCTCCAGGATTACAGACGGCAGAACGACAAGCTGGTCGAGCGGGTGGCGGTAACGAAAATGCCCACCAAGTACGGCGATTTCACCGCATACGGGTATATTAACAAGCTGAACGGAGAGCACCATGTTGCCCTGATTAAAGGCGACATCAGCGACGGGAAAAATGTTCTCTGCCGTGTGCACTCCGAGTGCCTGACAGGGGACGCTTTCGGCTCCATGAGATGCGACTGCGGGCAGCAGCTTGCGGCGGCAATGACGGCAATCGAAAAGGAGGGCAGAGGTATTCTCCTGTACATGAGGCAGGAGGGCAGAGGCATAGGGCTTATTAACAAGCTGCGCGCCTACGAGCTGCAGGATAAGGGAATGGACACCCTTGAAGCCAACATTGCCTTAGGCTTTGCGGGAGACCTGCGGGAATACTATATCGGTGCGCAGATATTAAGAGATATCGGAGTTAAATCCCTGAGGCTTCTCACAAACAACCCCGACAAGGTGTATCAGCTTTCGGATTACGGAATGGAAATCGTGGAGCGTATACCAATCCAGATGGACGCCACGGCTCACGACCTGTTCTATCTGAAAACCAAGCAGGAAAAAATGGGACATATATTAAATTACTAATTATATAGGAGGACAGACATGAACATTTATGAAGGAAAACTTGTTTCGGACAAAATCAAAATCGGTATCGTTGCGGCAAGATTTAACGAGTTTATCGTTTCAAAGCTCATCAGCGGCGCGCTGGACGGACTGAAACGTCACAACGTCAGCGAGGAAAATATTGACCTTGCGTGGGTTCCGGGAGCATTTGAAATTCCGCTTATTGCTTCAAAAATGGCAAAGAGCGGCAAGTATGACGCCGTTATCTGCCTGGGAGCGGTAATCAGAGGAAGCACAAGCCACTATGACTACGTATGCAATGAGGTTTCAAAGGGAATTGCAAGCGTATCTCTAAGCAGCGACGTTCCCGTTATGTTCGGCATTCTCACAACCGACAACATAGAGCAGGCAATAGAGCGGGCAGGCACAAAGGCGGGCAATAAGGGCTACGACTGTGCACTGGGCGCAATCGAGATGGTGAACCTCATTAACGAAATTGAAGCATAAAACAGAATATTTTTAAGAGGGTGTAAAAGCAACTCCCCATTATTATATATACAGGGGTTTGGGGCAACGCCCCAATCGGTTTGCCCGAAGGGCAAGACGACCCCGCCCGGGTCTGGCGGACGGAACAGGGTTCGGCGATAGATATACCAATGTGAGAATATAAATTATACGGGATAATTTGCAATATACCAACATCCACGCCTGCGCGCCTCACGCGTCGCCTGCGGCGACCTACCGCGCTTGCTTGCCGCCTCATAACTAAATATCTGAATAGCACGAAAAGACGGGTAAGCCCCGTCTTTTCGCTTTGGGAAGAAATCTTTATTGCAAAGTATATGGCTCAGCCTGCGGCATTTGGTCACCGTCCCAGATAAACAGCTTTAACTCTGTGCTCTCGGAGGGCGAAAGCCCGTCAATATGATACGTGCCGCTGCCGTCTATACTTACGATTTGCATATTTGTCAAAATTTGGCTATCCTCGGCATATTCTGCCGCTATCAGCACAACATCGCTCTTTGCCTCCTCACCGCCAAATACCACATCAACATCTGCTCCCGAGTCGGAGACTGCGGCGGACTTAATTTCATAGTCATACAAGGACGGTTCCGCCGTGGGAGTTCCTCCGCCCAAAGGCACAATTTCAATATAGAACAGATAGGATGAATCCTGCTTTTCAAGGAGGTATTCCTCCCCCGCCTTAACCTCAAGGGTGAGCAAACCCGTCAGGTCGTCTCCAAAGGTTTTGACGCCGTTCACCTTTATATTCCTCTTTCCCTTTTCAACAGAGAACACCAATGTAGCGGTTCCGTCTGCGGGAGCTGTGAACAAGATTGCCGTTCCCGTACCCACCTTCAGGCAGCGGGTAAGGCTAAGCCCCTTATATTCCACCGTGCCGTAGCTTGTGCTCATGGAGCAGGTGTCGGAAAAAGTGAAGAAGCTGCTTGTCAAGCCGTCAGCCGTAAAGTTATGGCTTATGGTGTCGGACGGGTCGATATAGGGTGTTGCGGTAGGCGTCGGCGTTGGGGTCGCGTCGGGGTTTTCCGTAACAACAGGCTCGTCCCCCTCCATTGAGGGAACCAAAACAAGCTGTGACTCATAGTTGATTATAGCCTGCTGCAGCTCCGGGATAACCTCTGAGTTTGAGTCCTCTCCCTCTCCGAATACCCACTTAAAATCGCCGCCGTTCATACGTCCGGCGTACTTGATAACCTTGTCTCTTGCCTCCTCGGCAGTGTCGGGAGCGTAATCATAGAGCATTCCCTCTGTTGTATCAAAGTTATTATACGTGGAGCCTCCCACCTTTGCCGCAACGCTTTCGGGAACCTGCTCCTCTCTGCTGCTTGCGGTGTATGCGTCAAACTCTCCCTCATCGGGGGTTGTCTGATAGGTGTAAAACCTTTTTGCGCCGATAATCACATTATCAAATTCCTTTATCATTCCTCCGTCCTGTCCGGACAGGGTTCCCTTGTTCGTATATTGAGTTCCGTCCCATACGTCACTGCCTTGGGTAGCGATAATCATAGGTCTCGGACAGTTCCTGAAATAGTTTTTCTCCACAAACACCGATGACTTTACAGCGGCGCCGATGCCGTATTTTGCAACGCCGTCATAGTAGTTATTGTATACATGTGTGTTTCCCGCAACACATCTCGGGTGCCTGGAGTCCGAATGGTCAAACCAGTTATGATGATAGGTTATGTTCACCTTTGCCTCCGGGTCGTCGGGATTTTTTGACTCCCAAACTCCTCCTGCCACGCACGCCTTTCCCGAATCCCAAAAGTGGTTATAGGACGAGGTTATGTAATCCGATCTGGACTTAATATCAATAGAGCCATCGCCCTTGACCTGATCTGCATCCTTGCCCGGTGCGCCGTAGAAAAAGTCCACGTTGTGCATCCAAATATTTTTGTTTTCAGTATCAAGAGACAGACTGTCTCCGTCGCCGCCCACACCGCCATACCACATTATGCCTATGTTCCGCACCTCAATGTTGCAGGCGCGCTTCATGGTAAAGCCCCAGCCGTGAACGGTTCCGTCATCGCCCACGCCCTCAATGGTAACATTCTTGGTCTCCTTAACGTCCAGCATATAATTTTCAACGCCTGCGGGCATTTCCACCTTACCGATAAACCTGATAATCATAGGCGTTTCAATCTTATTCTTCTGCCTGTACGCCATTATGTTGTAAAGCCCCACGCCCTTAGCCTCGTCGCCGCCGACAGTCAGAGTGTCCTTATTCTTATTTGTGACATAGATTATTTCGCAGCCCGGGGCAACCGTGCCGTCCTCGTTGTATCCACCGGTGGTAGTCTTATAAGGGGAGCTTTCGGAAAAGGCAAAGCCCTCCCTTGCATAATTGTCAACCGTCAGCACTTCCGTCTCGGCGGCAAGGCTTTCAAGCTCTCCGCCGCCGCTTTTGGGAACCACCTTTATTACGTACTCCCCTTTCGCCAAGCCGATAACGTCCGCCCGCATATAGCTCGGGTACTCACGAATGAGCTCATCATCGATTTTGATGTAATCGCCTGCGTCGGCTTTTCTGTAGTACACATTATAACCGTCACAGCTTGAAACAGGCTGCCACTTAACATATGCGCTCTCAAACCAACCTGCCTGCTCTGTTATGACAACAGGCTCCTCCGCAAAGACGCAGACAGAATAAAGATATGTGCTCATAACAGTCAATGCCGCCAAAAGACTTACAATCTTGTTTCTCATTTTTCATACCTCCGTATGTAAATCTATAACTAATACTAACACGGATAATCACCACTTTCAAGTAGCAGATTTGAATTATTTTTATGGTGGCAGTTGAAGTAAAATTTGATAAAGGCGGATTGCAAGCACGGCAGGCGGTCGTAAGACCGCACGTGAGGTGCGCAGGCGTGGGTGTGTTACCAATTATCCCACATAATTCATATAATCACATTGGCATATTCGGCGCCTAGCCCTATTCCGCCCGCCGGACCCGGGCGGTGTCGGTTTTCCCCTCTGGGGAAACCGACTGCGCTCGGGGCGGAGGCGGCTGTGACCCCACTTCTTTGAAGTGGGACGGCTCCCAGTATTCCGATTTGCACAAAGTAGGCAATGTCAATAATAAACCTTAGTTGTTGCCGGTGAAGCGCAACGGGGCGGGCGACAGACACACCGATGTGAGAATATAGAGTTACGGGGATTATGATTAAAGAAAAACCAAATCACTGAACATAAATCCATCAACTTAAATCCCCACTGTTATTATTAATATTATATTTATTATTAT
>CATWQA010000031.1 GCA_958352815.1 uncultured Eubacteriales bacterium | reverse complement strand
CGGGTCATCAAAGCCCGGAAAACGCAGTTTGGGATACTTTGAGATACCAATACTTGAAGATACATTTGCCATAATTATTTGCCCTCCACATCAAAGGGGAAATCCAGACCCAGTTCATCAAAATACGGTTTCAATTCCGCATCGATGCTCTTAATTTCGCTTTGGAGTTTTCGGATTTCCGCAGCCACTTCGTTCAAATCAATTTCTTCTTCCGGCTCAAAGGTGTCAACATAGCGGGGAATATTAAGGTTAAAACCGTTTTCCTCAATTTCCTGCATTGTCGCCACATGAGCGTACTTGTCCACGTCCTCGCGATGTTCGTAGGTCTCCACGATTTTTTCGATGTCGCACTCACGGAGAATATTCTGGTTCTTTCCGGCTTCAAAGTCATTGGAAGCGTCAATAAACAGAATGTTATCGGCATTACTGCGCCGCTCCCGTTTGAGGACGAGAACACAGACGGGAATACCGGTGCCGAAGAACAGGTTTGCCGGAAGTCCGATAACAGCGTCCAGCACATTCAGTTTTTGAATAAGATGTTTGCGGATTACTTCTTCGGCTGCGCCGCGGAACAGGACTCCGTGCGGCAGAAGAACCACAGCTCGGCCGTCCTCATCCATGTGATAGACCATGTGCTGCACAAAAGCGAAGTCCGCTTTGCTCTTTGGTGCAAGTTTCCCGTATTCATTAAAACGCGGATCCTCCATAAAGTGTATATCGCCTGACCATTTTGCGGAGTATGGAGGATTTGCGACCTGAACACGGAACTTCATATCATCGAAGTAATCATGTTCCAAGGTGTCACCGTTATAAATATTAAAGTTACGGTACGGAATGCCGCGCAAAATCATATTCATTCGGGCGAGGTTATATGTAGTGGAGGTAAGCTCCTGACCGTAGTAATTACGCACGTTGGCGTAATTTTTAAGGCGCAGCAAAAGAGAGCCGGAACCGCAGGTCGGATCGGCTGCGTCTTTTACATCAGTCAATCCCAGGCAAGCCAGACGGCACAGCAACTCGGCAGGCCCCGACGGCGTATAGAATTCTCCTGCCTTTTTACCTGCCGTGGCGGCGAATTGCCCTATCAGATACTCATAAGCATTACCGAGGACATCAATTTTCGTGTCCTCCACGCCGAAGTTGATCTCATCCAGAGAGGCAATAATCTTTGCCATAACAGCGCTTCTGTCTTTGACGGTGTGCCCCAGCTTTGTAGAATCGAGCTGCATATCGGAAAACAGTCCGTCGAAATCCTCTTGCGAATCATTGTTAATAGTAGATTCCATAAGGGCATTGATTGCCTTCTGCAAAAATTCAATATCGAAAGAACGGTTCTTTACCATCTCCACCATTTTGCGAAAAAGAAATTGGGGCTCAATGATAAAGCCCAAGTCGCGCAGAGCTTCTTCGGTGACGGCTTCCTTGTACTCGGGGTCAGCCCATGCTTCTTCATATCCGATTTCGTCATCTTTCAAAAGATTTGCCATGTACTTCTCTGTTCTGTCTGAGAGGTAGTAATAGAAAATCATGCCCAATATATAATTCTTGAACTCGTATGCTTCCATATTACCTCTGAGGGCGTTTGCCATTGCCCAAAGCTTGTTGCAAAGCTCTTTTTGATGTGCTTGAATTGTGTTGTCCATTTTCTACTCTCCTTATTGATATTTCTCGACATGCTGCCGAATAAAGTCTACAATTCTGTTGACGAGAGAACGTTTTTTTAGCAGCGGCATCGGCTTTTCGATACGATCGCGGATGTTTCCTGCATCCATCGTGCCGGAAAACTCATATTCCGAGATAAAATCAGTCAGCATAGACGGGTCAATTTCTTCTGTCTGCGCAAAGGCAATAATTTCTTCACGCTTTGTTTCGTTTTCAAAGTCGTTGTAGGCTGCATCGATTTCATCTGCGCTTTCCAGACCTACAACAACACGGTCTAAGAAAGCTTGCAGGAGCTCAACTTTTCGGAGCAGCTGCGGATTATCTGTTCTTGCCAGTTCCTCTTTGATATGCCTAATATCATAATCCTTCTGCTCGGCGTCATCGAAATGGATATTGCGGATAAGGTTCATGATATAGGCAACATTAATTCTGTCGCTCTCCATCAATTCAATACAGAAGTCTACATCATCAAGAACAGAGACGACCTCTCTGTTTGACTTTTGCCTTGAATACAGCATCAGATATTTGCTTTTATAATCCTGATACTCCTGCTCGGACATGATGAGCGAGCCTTGATCAAAGCTGAACTCAATAAAGGTTTGAAGCGATTGCAGATATTTTGTCAGCTCTCGGAAGGTAATAACAAATAGCTTTTGAGCGTCCTCGTTCTGCATGGTGTCGATTGCCTCCGGCGTAGGGGCAATATCCTTTAGGCGAATTACCATTTCGTTGAACTTATCAACGAAATAAGGATAGTCGGGAACGACGATGCCGGAAGTATCATGGCTTTGTGAGAACAGCGTGAGAGCGTCATCTGTTCGTTTTTTCAAATTACGGTAGCAGATGATGATACCGAAGGGTTTTGTTTCTTTCTCAACCCGATTGGTTCGTGAATAGGCTTGCAGCAGGTCGTGATACTGCAAATCCTTGTCCACATAGAGAACGGCGAGAGTTTTGCTGTCAAAACCCGTCAGAAACATATTTACTACCAGAAGTATGTCAAGTGATTTTGTTTTCTTGCCCTTTACACGGTCTGAAATATCCTTGTGATATGCGGCGAACGTATCGGTTGAAAAATTGGTACTGTACATCTTATTATAATCTTTAATTATCCGTTCCAGAGCATCCCGACTGTGCTCATCTTTTCCCTCGGCCTCTTCGTTTTGCCCGTAAGAGAAGATACCGCTGATATTCAGGTCGTGCTTAATCTTCTTAAAGATGTCATAATATTTTACCAATGCGTCAATTGAGGAAACGGCAAAGATTGCCGTATACCGCCCGTTCCCGGTCTTGGCTTTGTGGTTTTGGACGATGTGGTTTGCAATCAGAGACATTCGTTCCTTTGACATATAGAGCTCGCCCACATCAATCGCATCAGCCATTGTGGGATCGTCTCGGTCAAAATCGCCCTCCATTGTTTTGATATATTCGATATGGAAGCCGAGAACATTGTTGTCAAAGATAGCATCTTTAATGAGATAGTTATGTACGCATTCTCCAAACAACATTTCCGTAGTTTGCGTAATTTTTCCTTCTGTCTTGCCGTTTACCTCGAAACGGGGTGTGCCGGTAAAGCCAAAGAACTGCGCTTTCCGGAAGTGCCGAACAATGTCTTTGTGCATATCCCCGAACTGGCTGCGATGGCACTCATCAATGATAAAGACAACCTTTTCGTTTTTGTAGGCGGCCATAATACTTGCATATTGAGGACGTTTCACGGCGTTTGCCATTTTCTGCATTGTTGTCACAATAAGTTGGCGGTTTTTGTCCTGCATTTGTTTTACAAGGACGTCTGTGCGGTCGGTGGCGTCAACAGAGCCTTTCTCAAACTTGTTGAATTCTTCGGTGGTTTGAGAGTCCAGATCCTTTCGGTCAACAAGGAAGATAACTTTTTTAATGTTAGGATTGGAAGCGAGAATTTGAGCTGTCTTAAAAGACGTCAGTGTTTTTCCCGCACCGGTAGTATGCCAAACATAAGCGTTGCGGTTTGTAAGCGTTGCCTGACGGACAAGAGCCTCCACGGCATAGACCTGGTAGGGGCGCATCACCATGAGCAGTTTGTCCGTATCATTTAAAATCGTATATCTCGTCAGCATCTTAATAATGTGATCTCTTGCAAGGAAAGAGATAGAAAACTCTTTCAGGTTAGTGATACGCACATTGTTGAAGTCCGTCCAGAAGAAAGCAAGGCTGTGGAGCATTTCCCTGTCGGAATTGGCGAAATACTTCGTATCTACGCCGTTGGATACTGCAAATATTTGAATGAAACGGTATAGCCCGTTGTAGGAATGCTTTTTGTAGCGCATAACCTGATTGACGGCTTCACGAATGTCAATGCCGCGCCGTTTCAGTTCGATTTGAATAAGAGGAAGCCCGTTGACAAGGAGCGTCACATCGTAGCGATTGACGTACTTCCCCACAACAGTTGTCTGGTTTGTGACCTGAAAGATATTCTTTGTGTGATCTGTGTCAAAGAAAGAGAGATATACTTTTGTTCCATCCTCCCGTTCCAATACAAATTTATCTCTGAGGATTTTTGCGCTCTGAAAAATTGATTTCCCGAGCATAATGTTAAATACCCGTTCCCATTCCTTATCGCTTAAAGGTCGGTCGAGCTTCGCTGAGTTGAAAGCCGTGAACTGGACTTTAAAATTTTCTGTTAAAGCATCATAATCGGGAATAGATACGGCGCTGTACCCTTGTTTATTCAATTGATCTATGAGCTGCTGCTCAAGGGCAGCTTCGCTTTGGTATGACATATCTTCAACTCCTATACTTGAGGATTTTTATAACTAAAAGCAAGATGTCCCCCGCCTCTCAAGGCGGCGGATCCACTTACTTTTTTCAGTGGGAGCTACAATCTCCCACTGAAACGTTGAATGACGGGGCAAAGCCCCTTATTGAATTTAAAGGCAGTCTCTTTTTGTTGTTCCGACAAGGCATAATTTATAGGGAATATCAATAAAATATAAGGTCGTATCCTGTCTGCAGTAATCGGAATTTATTTTTATTGTATTCAATCAGACCGTCCTTTTTCATTTTAGATAGTTCGCTGCACATGGCGCTTCTGTCAACGCTCAAATAGTCCGCAAGCTGCTGCCTGTTAAAGGCGATTTTAATAGTGCGGCTTCCCGCCTGCTTGGAGCACTCGGAAAAATATGACATCAGCCTGCCTCTTATGGACTTCGCCGACGTATGCAGTATTCTTCTTGAAAGCTGCAAGTTTTTGTTCGCTGTTATACGCAGCAGGTTTTTTATGATTTTGCTGTGACAGCCCTGCAACTCAAGTATCTTGTCAATATCAAAAAATACTATTTCCGTATTCTCGTCCGCTACGGCGTTTACCATCATGGGCTCGCCGTCTGTGCAGGCATATGTTTCCCCGAATATATTCCCTCCGTCAATACGGCTCAGTATGCTTTTATTTCCCCAAAGGTCGTCATTTTCAATTATAACGCTTCCGCAGATAACCATGCCTATGCTGCGTACAGCCTCACCCATGTGAAAAATAATCTCGCCCTTTTTGTATTTTCTTGTATGCGCTTCTATACACTCAAACAGCTTCTCTAATTGGTTTTTATCCATTCCGTGGAAAAGCTCCGTGTTCAAGAAAAATTCCAAATCCATAATATTTCTCCGATTTTGTTGTTATAACAACAGATTAACTAAGATTATTATATTATTATATCCACGTAAAGTCAAGAAATCGGAGGTTATTATGATTAGAAAAATAATTAATATTGACGAGAATAAATGTAATGGCTGCGGCTTGTGCGCCGATGCCTGCCATGAGGGAGCAATCGGTATGATAGACGGAAAAGCTCGGCTGCTGAGAGATGATTACTGTGACGGTCTCGGCGACTGCCTGCCTGTATGTCCCACGGGAGCGATTACCTTTGTAGAGCGTGAAGCTGCGGCTTACGATGAAGAGGCGGTAATGAAAAATAAGAGTGCGCAAGCGCCGCTGCCCTGCGGTTGCCCCGGGTCACAGTCTAAAGCTATCGCTCGTAAAAACAGCAAAGTTGAAAACAATAATTCATCGAATATTAGTGTCAGTCAGCTGAGGCAATGGCCTGTGCAGATAAAGCTTGTTCCGATAAACGCCCCTTATTTTGACGGGGCAAGGCTTTTAGTCGCTGCTGACTGCACAGCCTATGCCTACGCCGCCTTTCACGAGGATTTCATTAAGGGGCACATAACCCTGGTGGGCTGCCCCAAGCTGGACAGCGTGGATTATTCGGACAAGCTTACGGAGATCATACGGGAAAATAATATTCAAAGCGTTAAGGTTGTGCGCATGGAGGTTCCCTGCTGCGGAGGCTTGGAGAACGCAGTAAAAACAGCCCTGCAAAACAGCGGTAAGTTTATTCCGTGGCAGGTGGTTACCATATCCACAGAGGGAGATATATTGGATTAGCTTTGATAAAGGCTTTGCCTTTAGAAACTATTGCATAGCCTGATTTCGCCCGCCCCGGCGTTTGGGGAGGTCGGGCAAACGCAACGGGGCGGGCGACAGACACGCCAGTGTGATTATATAAATTTACAGGGGATATGTTTAAAATTAAATACCATATACATATAATATGGCATTGACTGTTAGTATAACTAACGGGCGCAGCTGTGACCCTACTTCTTTGAAGTTGATTGGCACTTATTATTCCAATTTATACAAGGTATGCAATGTCAATAATGATACGAGGTTTGTTGCCGATAAAAGCGGCGCCTCTACGGAAAATTGATTTGCTATAGTGATTATTCCGATTACATAGATAAGATCCGTTAATAAATCTCGGGGCGTCTGGGAAGCCGCCCCCTACAACGCAAACGGTTACGATATAGTTGAATTTTCACAAAAGGCGCCGAAGGCGCAGGTGCAAAATTCAAAAGTCTTAAAGAAAGTCGGTTCAAGCGAATGAACCGACTTTCTTTACAAAATTTTCTTCATGCTTTCAAACAGCTTTATGTGTTTCAGTATATCATTATAGACCGTTTCTCTGCCGGGTTCGTTGAGGATTTCATGGCGCATTCCTTCATAGAGCTTATATCCCACGTAGGAATACCCCGCCTCGTGCTGCTTGCCCACCGCCTCTGTAAACTTTTTATACCCAAGCATACAGGAGTCCTCGGTTCCCGACAGGAACATAATAGGCAGGTCGGGATTTTTCGCCGTTTTGGTGTTGCCCACGTAGGTTTGGTTAAGGAGGGACAGCAGGCACTTGTATCCGTTAATCGTAAAGGAAAAGGCGCAGAGAGGGTCATTCAGGAAATCGGTTACCACGCTTTTGTCGCTGCACATCCAGGCATATCTCTGATTTTCGTTTTTAAAATTAAAATCAAAAATACCCACGAACAGGTCGTTGATAAGCTGGCCTCTGAATCTGTCGCCGCTTATCTTTGAATAGTTTTCCAGAATAGGCGTCACTGCTACGGTGGAATTGTTTGAGCTCGGCGAACCGCAAAGGAACACGCCGTTCGGCAGATTGTCATAACTGCGCAGATATACTCTGGTTACCAGGGTTCCCATACTGTGGGCTATAATATAAAGGGGCAGACCCGGGTACTGCTCCTTGACGTATTCCGAAACGCGGCGCAAATCCTCCACAATGCCTATGTCGCCGTCGTTGTAAAAATACCCTAAATCGTCTGTACTTTTAACGCTCTCGCCGTGGCCTCGGTGGTCGTGGATAATACACACATACCCTCGGCTTGCAAAGAACTCCATCGTTTTGGTGTATCGTTCCTTTCGCTCGGTCATGCCGTGAGTGAATTGTAAAATCCCTTTTAGGTTTGCCCTGTTTTTGGGAATATACATCATAACCCCCAAAATCAGCGAATCAAAATCCGAAACCAGTTTGAATTTTTTAACCGTCATAATATCACCCCTTTTATTATGTCGTAACCTTCCCGAATTTAAACCCCGCTCACCGAGTCTGCCGGGCGGGGGCGTTCCCTGTACGCCGTGCCGCCTTCCGTGAATTGGCAGTCGGCGTTTGTGACTTCTATTATTGCCGCTTTAACGCTTTCGTAATCATCCACTGGAACATATAGAGGAATTTCAACGCAGTCGGTATAAATAATTTCGCCCATAATAAGATCTCGGCTGTGGAGCTCATTTTGTATTTTGCCAAGTAATGTGTAGCCGCACTTTAAAGTGAGACTTCTGCACAGCGCCATTTCAATCACTTCACCGGCGAGTATGCCTTGACTTGCGCTTTTGGAATAGGCGTGCACCAGGCCGCCCGTGCCCAGAAGAATACCTCCGAAGTATCGGGTTACCACAACGGCAACGTTTGTCAGCCCCTGCTTTTTAAGCATATCAAGAACCGGCATTCCCGCCGTTCCCGAGGGCTCATTATCGTCGCTGTACCGCATTATATTATTTTCCTTAATAATATATGCGTATACATTATGGGTTGCGTCCCAATAGTTTTGACGAAGCTCGTTTATAAACTCCAATGCCTCCGCCTCAGTGGCGACGGGCTTAACCGTGGCGATAAAACGGGAACGCTTCTCCACAAATTCCGCCGACGCGGTATATTTAACAGTTTTATAATTCTTATCCATAGCGGCTCCTAACTTGTTTAACTTATGCTTTGATTAAATTATACCATGGAGTTTGGGGCTTTTCAATAGATCTTGATTACAAAAATGTTATTAAGAAATGTAAAGTTAAAAAAGCTTTAAAAATATTTTAATAAAAACCTTGATTTTTTTAGAGAAGTAGTATAAAATTAAAAAAGATGATTTGAATAGTGATCAATTAATTAAATCAACAATCACTGCAGCTTAACAGATTACATAGAGATTTTAACAAATTCATGGGGGTGCTACACTGTATGGGCAAAAAGGTTATGGTTGTCGATGATGAAAGAAGTATCGTTGAGATTTTAACGCTCAACTTGAAAAATGAAGGTTATACGGTTTGCGAGGCATATGACGGCGAGGAGGCGGTAAAAAAGGCGGAAAGCGAAAAGCCCGACCTGATTCTTCTGGACGTTATGCTTCCCAATATGGACGGTTTTTCTGTTTGCAGAAAGATCAGAGAAACCTCGAATGTTCCGATTTTGATGATTACCGCCCGTGAGGAGGAGGTAGACAAGGTTCTGGGTCTGGAATTGGGAGCCGATGACTACATTACGAAGCCGTTCAGCGTTCGCGAGCTTTTGGCAAGAGTTAAGGCGAATATGAGACGGGTTGACGCTGTTCCAAAGCAGAATGAGGCCGAGAACGATATAGTTGAGATAGGGGATTTTACTCTCGATTGCAACAGGTATGAGCTGTATAAGAACGGCAAGCTGATTGACCTTACGGTTAGGGAATTTGAGCTGATAAAATTCCTGTCGGCGCAGCCCAACAAGATTTATTCCAGAAAGAGCCTGCTTGAATATGTTTGGGACTATGAGTATTACGGCGACGTGAGAACCGTTGATGTTACGGTCAGACGCGTCAGAGAAAAGATTGAGGATGATCCCTCCCAGCCTAAGCACATTATGACCAAGCGGGGAGTCGGATATTACTTTGCTATTTAACATTGAGCCGGTTTATCCGGCTCTTTTTATGTTACGATTAAATTTCAAAAACGTTTCTCTATTGACTTTGACGTACTTTTATGTTATCTTTTTAATATATGTGTTTATATATGTTGAAAATTGTCTTCGACAATTGATTTAGGAGGGTTAGGTTTGGCAAATATTCAGGAGGAAATGTTAAGCAAGCAAAGCGGAAGTCAGTTGTATTTCGATTACCGAAGGTTTTTCGGTATGTTTGCCGTGTGGGTTGTATGCGCTTTATTTTCGTTTTTCCCGCTTATTTTAAGACCGATGTTTACAAAGGTCGCCTCAACCTTTGACGGAAGCTACTGGCTTATGGTTTTCAGTGATAACGATGTGCTGTATCTGGTGGTGGCCGTCACGGTTACTGCGGTGGGAATGGCGATACTCATGGGAAAAAGAAACTCCGTATTTGTGTACTTTATTGCGGTGATTGAGGTAATTGCTCTGTTTTTGGCGATGATGGGATATCTTATGCTGGAGGGCGACCCTTTGCTGTTTGGAAACAATGTTGTTGCCGTAAACGTGGGCTTTGTTGTCGTTTCGGCAATTCTTGCGGTTGTACTTTTGGTTACTGTTAATTTCAGACTGCGCGAAGGAGCTGAGCGAATATGAACACTGCGTTTTCATTTATTTTGGCAGCAGGGATTTTGTCGGGCTTGAGCTTCTTGATTTGTATAGTATACATTTCGTACAAAGTCTCCGAGTCTTTTCGCAAGACCACGCTGATGGACGCCAAGTTTCCGGAAACAGCGGGATATTTTGATAAGAAGAACTTTGCGAAAAACGCGGAGGCATATTTCAGACCGACGTCAGACGCCAGGATTGCCATGGGCAGTATGTATACAGAAGAGAGAGTAGAGCAGCTTAGAAGAAAGGCTTCTCCTCAAAAATTTCCGAAGGGTAGGTATAAGTAAATGAAAAATAAGAATAATAAAAACGAAAAGGATGCTACAACGCGGGTTATGCCTGTTGCGGAAGGCGGCGAGCAGAGCAAAAGGCGCAGAAGGTCTCCCGACAGCGCCATAGAAAGAGAAGAGACAAACGCGGTAACAGCGGAAAATCAAGCGCTGTTTGAGAGCATCAGCTCTTATAGGAAAGAGACCATGACGCCCGATCAGTACTGGGAGCGTATCTTTTACGTTCACCTAAAGACAAAGGAACTATATATTCTGGCGGAGGAGTACGGCTCGGAGTTAAAGACCTTTTATCTGCCTATAAACAGCCTTAAGGACGCGTACGAGAATATTATTCATATATGCGCCAATGACTACATGGCAAGAACGGGCAACTCTCCCTCCAACAGCAGTTATGTTATGGATAACTTGAGAGCAGCTCTGGGCAACGAGTGCAAAGCGTTTTTTGACACGGCCGATTTTCTGTCAATCCTCCTGCGGAAGAAGATTAACGAGCGGCTCAGCGGGTTTACCTATCCCCAGATTGCGTCGGTGTGGGATGAATACAACGATGTGCGAATGGAGCTTATCCGCGTTAATCAGGAGATTGCGGATATAAGGAACAAGAAGTCCGATTCAAACGACTATTATATTGACGAGGACGTGGAGAGCTACTACAACGAAACCAAAAAGCTGATGCAGTGGTATGTATATGTGGAGGAAAAGATATATCCGAAGCTTGAGCAGAGGTTTAACGATTTCTAAATTTGAATACAGATAATGAGGTTGTGAACCAACCTCTTTTTATCTATTTAGGGCACAGAGATAAAAGGAGGAGATTTGTATGAAAGAGGTTAGGCAGAGGGCAAACGACTTTTCAACGGGAAATATTTTAAGGCATATACTCCGCCTTGCCGTTCCTATGACGGTTGCCCAGCTTATAACCATACTCTATAACGTGGTCGATAGGGCGTACATAGGCAGAATAGGCGGAAGCGGGGGGACTGACGCTCTGACCGGCGTCGGCGTGTGCCTGCCTATTGTGACAATTGTAATGGCGTTCTCCAATTTGGTGGGAGCAGGAGCGGCGCCCCTGATTTCTATTGAGCGCGGCAGAAACAACGGTGAAGAAGCAGAGAGAATACTGGGTAACGCAGTCAGCCTGCTTATTATTATAGGTGCGGCGGTAACAGCGGCAGGTCTTTGCTTTAAGGATAATATATTAACTCTCTTGGGGGCAAGCGAGGCGACAATGCCCTATGCAAGCGCCTACATAACCATATACCTGTGGGGTTCAATTTTCCCGATTGTAACTCTGGGGCTGAACAGCATAATAAATGCTCAGGGCTTTGGCAAAACGGGAATGATGACAATCGCCCTGGGAGCGGTTGTGAATATAATTCTGGATCCGATTTTGATTTTTGGGCTTGATATGGGGGTTGCCGGAGCGGCTGTCGCAACGGTGATTTCCCAAGTGGTTTCGGCGTTGTGGACGGTTTTGTTCCTGCTCAGCCCCAAAGCCGTATATACCATAAGACTTAGGCATATGCTAAGGTTAAAGGCAGGGCGCGTGAAGAAAATACTGTCACTGGGACTTGCGGGGTTTACCATGCTTGCTACCAATGCCGTTGTCCAGTCTGTCTGCAACATGACCCTAAAGCTGTACGGCAGCGATATATACATCGGCGTTATGACGATAATAACATCGGTGCGGGATATACTGACCCTGCCGGTTATGGGGTTTACTCAGGGAGCCCAGCCGGTTTTGGGTTATAACTACGGTGCGGAAAAGAATTCTAGAGTAAAGACCGGAATACGGGCTATGTCCGCCATACTTATAGGGTATACTGCCGGGGCGTGGATTTTGGTTTCGGTTGTCCCCGAGATTTTCATAAGGATATTCACCGACAGCGGCGAGCTGATGTCTGTGGGCACGAAGGCGCTCCATATATACTTTTTCGGGTTTGTGTTTATGGCTTTGCAATTCTGCGGCCAGACGGTGTTTACCGCCCTTGACCGACCGAAGCAGGCAGTGTTCTTTTCCCTTTTCAGGAAGATAATAATAGTGGTTCCGCTGACGCTGCTTCTGCCTATGATTTGGCAGCCGCCCATTGACGGAGTGTTCTGGGCGGAGCCTGTCTCAAACCTTGTGGGCGGCGCGGCGGCGTTCACGACCATGATTTTAACGGTGTACCGAAAACTCTGACTGCGCTCGGGGCGGAGGCGGCGAGCGCAACAGGGCGGGCGACAGGTACACCGATGTAATTATATAAATCATGTGGAATAAGGCACTCGTGAAAATGCCCGCACGGGCGATGAACATACTCCGCAGCGGAGCGAAGAAAGGAGAAATTTTTATGAATATATACACTAACGTAGCTATGGGCGTAATCTTCCCTCTGCTGGGAACAACCTTGGGCGCGGCGACTGTGTTCTTTATGAAAGGCGAGATGAAGTCCGCTCTGCGCAAAACAATGCTGGGTTTTGCGTCGGGAGTAATGATTGCGGCGTCGGTATGGTCTCTGCTCATTCCCGCAATCGAGATGAGCGAGGAGAGCGGCGGCACGGGTTGGCTCCCTGCCGCGGTTGGTTTCCTGCTGGGAATAGGCTTCTTGCTTCTGCTGGACAGTCTCATTCCCCATATGCACTTAAATTCAGATGAACCTGAGGGGCGGTCGGCAAAGCTGCGCAAGTCTACCATGCTTGTCCTTGCGGTGACTCTGCATAACATCCCTGAGGGCATGGCGGTCGGCGTAGTGTTCGCAGGCGTGCTCAGCGGCAGTACAACAATAACCTTTGCCGGAGCCTTCGCTCTTGCGCTGGGCATAGCTATACAGAACTTTCCTGAGGGCGCGGTAATTTCCATGCCTCTAATCGGAAACGGCGTGTCAAAGGGCAAGTCGTTCCTGTACGGATTTCTGTCGGGAGCGGTGGAGCCCTTGGGAGCAATTGTGACTATATTGCTCACGCCGATTATTGTGCCGGTGCTCCCGTATATTTTGGCGTTTGCTGCGGGAGCCATGATATATGTGGTGGTAGAGGAGCTTATTCCCGAGTCCCAGGAGGGAAGCCACAGCAACCTGGGAACCATAGGCGCGGCCTTGGGCTTTGCGCTGATGATGGTTTTGGATATTGCTTTGGGATAAATCTCTGAGAATTGTGTATACTAAGACCAAAACAGCAAAAAGGTGGTATATGCAATGGATAAAGCAACAAACTGCGAGGTTAATTTAAGAAAGGTAGCGGTTATAGGCTGCGGCTTTGTGGGCTCAACCTGTGCCTTCGCGCTTATGCAGACCGGAATGTTTTCGGAAATGGTACTGCTGGACGCAGATAAGGGCAGGGCGGAGGGAGAGGCTCTGGACATCAGTAACGGAGTTCCCCTTAACCGCCCCATGAGGATTTACGCCGGAGACTACGGCGATATGGCAGACGCCGCCATAGTTATTCTGACTGCGGGAGCAGGGCAGAAGCCGGGAGAAACCAGACTGGATCTGGTGCACAAAAACGTGGAAATATTCAAGTCTGTTATTCCCAAAATAAACAGCTGCGGTTTTAAGGGAATTCTGCTGGTGGTGTCCAACCCGGTGGACGTTCTGACCTATGCCGCAATAAAGCTGAGCAGTCTTCCTGAGAACAGAATTATCGGTTCGGGAACAGTTCTTGACACTGCCAGGCTTAAGCACAGGCTAAGCGAGCATTTGGGGGTTGACAGCAGAAGCGTTCACGCCTTCATTGTAGGGGAACACGGCGACAGTGAGATCGCTGCCTGGAGCAGCTCCAATGTGTCCGGAATACCTATGAATACCTTTTGTGAAATGCGCGGTTATTTTGACCATGAGGAGGCAATGATTGAGATTGCCGAAAACGTGAAGAACATGGCGTATGAAATAATCGAGAAGAAAAAGGCAACGTATTACGGCATAGCAATGGCGGTAAAGCGTATTTGCGAAACTATTTTAAGGGATGAAAAGTCTATCCTTCCCGTGTCCTCTATGATGCACGGGGAGTACGGCATTGAGGACGTGGTTTTAAGTATGCCTGCAATCATAGGCAAGGACGGGGTCGAGACAAAGGTTCCAATAACGGTAAGCGAAAGCGAGTGCACTCACCTGCTCAAATCGGCAAAAACTTTGCATGAGGTTATTAAGGATATTAATCTGTAAAAGGATTTTGGAAAACTTGCCCTTTGACTCTATTTGCTCAAAGGGCAAGTTTTCTGCCGCCTTTGGCAAAAGGCGGGAAAGGCGCCGCAGGCGTAAAATCCATTTGCAAAAAGAAAGCCGGAGCAAGCAAGGCTTGCTCCGATGATGTAACACTTATTTAATTTGACATTGTTTGCTGTTCTGTATATAATTATACAAGCAGATAAAAAGGTAATTGAAGGACGGTTAGCCACCCCACTTTATAATGAAAGGGGGTGTTCATCTCCATTATGATACATAAGGAGGTGATTGCTTATGAAATTTGTATTGCGAGTATTTTTACTCGTAATTATATTTCTCATGGTTTTTACCATGAAAGTGATGTAACCGCCCTCGGCTAAGAGCGGTTACAATACAAATATTAATCCTCTTGGCTAACCGAGAATTCGGTTTACCTTTTATCTGCCTTTATTATACACCAATTTCTCCTTAAAGTCAACTATTATTTTTGAGTTTACAGGTGCATATTGTGCATCATTCTTTTTGCTTTTTTCATGCTCTTTTTATCCATCATTGCAAGCCCTATACCGAGCATTGTTCCCAGCATCATTCCCGTACTGAATTTTCCCATAATATTTTCTCCTCTCGTTATTTGGTTTTTGTATTATTTTCTTTAATTTAACAATACTATTATTTGTAGATTAAATCTAAAAATTCCATAAATTTATGGGAAAATATTTACATCGGTAACGCAAATGTAACTTGACGTATTTCCAAATATGTTGTATCATTTTAAATGATACCATAGAATATTTATGATAGAGTGTCCGTACTGTACATATAACAGTGCGTTAAATTTCAATTCCGGAAGGATGATAATAATGGCAAAAGTAATTCCCTTTAAAGGGATTAGATATAATACAGATAAATTTAAGGATTTGGACATGGTTACGGCTCCGCCCTACGACGTTGTTACGGCGGAGGAGCAGCAGGAGCTTTACAATAAAGATGAATATAACGTTATCCGTCTTGATTACGGAATGGACTTTGAAAGCGACGACGATGAGAACAACAAATATACCAGAAGCGCAGCATACTTGGATAAGTGGTTAGAGGAGCAGGTTTTGGTGTATGAGGACGAACCGGCGTTTTATATTTATGAGCAGGTTTTCCAGCTTGGGGATGAGGAGTCTCCCACCCATTCGCTTAAGGGAATAATTTCTCTTGTGCAGCTGGAGGAGTTCTCCAAAAAGGTTATTCTCCCCAATGAGGAGACATTAAAGAGCGCAAAGCGCGACCGCATGGGTCTTATGAGGGAGACGGAGGCTTCCATGAGCCAGATATATTCCCTCTATATGGATTCTGACCAGGCCATAGCGGACATTATTTCGGAGTGCTCCGACAGGACTCCCGATGTAAGCTTCACGACAAAGGAAAATGTTATCCAGAATATCTGGATAATCAAGGATCCCGCCACGCAGAATGTTATCTCAAAGAAGTTTGAGACGAAGCAGCTGTTTATTGCGGACGGCCACCATAGATATGAAACGGCTCTTGCTTACAGGGCGGAACGCCACGAAGAAGACGGCACCGAGGTAGGAACCCAGCCTTATGACTACACCATGATGATGCTGGTTTCAATGGACGACAGCGGCTTGTTCGTGTTCCCTACCCATAGAATGCTGAAAAATATTAACGGCTTTTCGGAACAGATGACGGTCAGCATGATGACGGATGATTTTAATGTCTCCAAGATCTATTTCACGGAGGGCAGCTATGCGGAAATAATCATGACAAAGCTGAGAAACACCGTTGACGAAAAGCGTTTTGCTTTTTATACCGGCGAGAATTATTACTACTTACTGAGGCTTAAAGACGTTCATGTTATGGACGATTTGATAATTGATAAGAGCGATGCTTATAAGCACTTGGATGTTACTGTTCTCCACAAGCTGATTTTGGAGAAGTATTTTGATATAAATGATTTATCCCAGGCAGACCGGGAGAAGCTGGTATTTACGAGAAGGTCCTCGGAGGCTGTGGAAAAGGTGAGAAGCGGCGAGTTTCAGTGCGCGTTTTTGATGAACGGCACCAGGGTTTCGGATATTAAGGACATATCTCTGGCAAATGATAAGATGCCGCAGAAGTCAACCTACTTCTGGCCTAAGCTTGTGACAGGAATAGTAATGTACAAATTTGAGGACTAATAAGTAATCGGGAGGTAATACCAATGAAAATAGGAATAATGGGCTTCGGCGTTGTGGGCGGCGGCGTCGGCGAGCTTATCGCAACAAATGCGGAATCAATCAAACGGCGCAGCGGCGAGGAGATCACCGTTGCAAGGATTCTTGATTTAAGGGATTTTCCGGACAGTCAGTATAAGTGCTTCACAAAGGATTTCAGCGATATATTAAACGACCCGGAAATCGGCGTTGTGGCAGAGGTTATGGGCGGAACAAAGCCTGCCTATGAGTTCACAAAGCAGCTGCTTGAGGCGGGCAAAAGCGTTGTAACCTCCAACAAGGAGCTTGTGGCAAAGCATGGCACCGAGCTGCTGCGCATTGCCGAGGAGCACAACGTGAACTACCTGTTTGAAGCCAGCGTAGGCGGCGGAATACCTATTATAAGACCTCTTTACACCAGCCTTGCCGCCAATGAGCTGACAGATATATACGGTATCCTTAACGGAACCACAAACTATATTCTGACGCAGATGATTAAGGAGGGCGCCACCTTTGAGGACGCTTTAAAGGGCGCTCAGGAAAACGGATATGCGGAGAAGGACCCCACAGCCGATATTGAGGGGCACGATACCTGCCGCAAAACCGCTATTTTGGCATCTCTTGCCTTCGGAAAGGCGGTTGACAGCGATAAAATCCCTTGTGAGGGTATAACAAAGGTGACGCTTGAGGACGTGGCGTATGCAGCAAAGTTCGGTTCGGTTATAAAGCTGCTGGGCATGACCTCAAAGGCGGAGAACGGAGTTTACGCCATGGTGTGCCCCGCTATGATAAGCGAAACAAATCCCTTGGGCGGCATTGACGATGTGTTTAACGGCATTATGGTCAGGGGTGACGGCTTGGGCGACGTTATGTTCTACGGCAGAGGCGCAGGAGCCCTGCCCACGGCAAGCGCAGTGCTCTCTGATATAATCGACACGGTGAAGCACAAGGATAAGCACATTCGCCTGGGCTGGAGCGAGGGCGAGGAGGGATATCTTCTTGACTCAAAGACCCTGCCCGCAAGGTTTTACGCAAGGCTCCATGGCGAAAACGCCAACAGCTCGGCAAGGCAGAAGCTTGCAAACAAGGGCTACGATATAATCACTCTGGAGGGGGATAAATATAAGGACGAATTTGCCGTTATAACCCCCGAGATGTCCGAGTATGACTTTGAGAAGCTGCTGCAGGGCAGTGAGCTTAGCGAGTACGAGGTGCTGGGCAAAATGAGGCTGGTGGCGGAATAAATGGTTAAAGTAAGAGTTCCCGCTACCTCCGCCAACATAGGCCCGGGGTTTGACAGCATGGGTATCGCCCTTGGGCTGTATAATTATGTTACGGCGGAGGAGAACAATTCGGGCAGGCTTGAAATAAATATTTTAGATGACTCCAGACGGTTCTTGCCCGAGAACGAGAACAATTTAATATATAAGTCAATGAAGAGGGTTTTTGACGCAGTGGACTATAAGCCAAGCGGATTAAAGCTCACTCTTGAAAATAATATAATGGTTACCAGAGGCCTTGGCAGCAGCAGCGCAGGCATTGTGGGCGGCGTGGTTGCCGCAAACAAGCTGAGCGGCGGCAAGCTCTCGGTAAACGAAATGCTGAAGTTGGCTGCGGACATAGAAGGGCACCCGGACAACGTAACCCCCGCTCTCCTCGGAGGATTTACGGTCAACGTTGCCACTAAGTACGCAATAAGGTACGTTAAGACAGAGCTTAATCCTGAGGATTTGAGCTTTGCCGCCCTTGTGCCGGACTTCTATTTGCAGACCAAAAAGTCGCGGGGGGTTCTGCCAAAGTCTGTTCCCCATCACGACGCAGTGTATAACACAGGGCACAGCGCCCTGCTCACCGCAAGCCTTATGTCGGGAAAGTATGAAAACATACGCACGGCGGTGGGGGATAAGCTTCATCAGAACTACAGAAAGCGGCTTATACCGAATATGGACAGCCTGTTTCGGCTGTGTTATGATAACGGCGCTCTGGGCGTATATCTGAGCGGTGCGGGGCCGACGATTATCGCCATAGTCAAGGCGGATAACAAGGGCTTTGCCTGCGGTTTAAGCAGGGTTCTTCTGGATAAGATGAAGGACTGGAAGCTGCACATGCTCAAGCCCGACAACGTGGGCGCGTGCATTCTGGAAAGCAGTTGATGAAGAAAGGCGCAGGACGTCTTAAATCGTAAATAATAGACACAGAAAATACAGGAGGGATTTTTTTGGGACTTATCGTTCAAAAATTCGGCGGTAGTTCGGTTGCGGACGCGGCAAAGGTGGAAAACGTGGCGCAGCGCGTAACCGAGACCTACAAGGCAGGAAATCAGGTAGTAGTTGTTGTATCGGCGCAGGGCGACACAACGGACGACCTGATTGAAAAAGCAAATGAGATTAATCCGAACGCCTCTAAGCGTGAGATGGATATGCTGCTTTCAAGCGGCGAACAGATTTCCATAGCTCTTCTTGCCATGGCAATCGAAAAGCTGGGCTATCCGGTTGTATCACTGACCGGCTGGCAGGCGGGATTTAACACAAACGCAGTATCGGGCAACGCGCGTATCAGGCAGATTGATACCGAGCGTATGCAGTCTGAGCTTGACAGAAAGAAGATTGTTGTTGTTGCCGGCTTCCAGGGAATAGACAAGTATGACGATATAACAACTTTGGGCAGAGGCGGAAGCGACACATCCGCCGTTGCCATTGCGGCGGCGCTTCATGCGGATAAGTGCGAGATTTACACAGACGTTGACGGCGTGTATACAGCAGACCCCCGCATTTGCAAGGACGCCAAGAAGCTGGACGAAATCACATACGATGAGATGCTGGAGCTGGCGAGCCTGGGCGCAAATGTGCTTCACAACAGAAGCGTTGAGATGGCGAAGAAGTATAATGTTAAGTTGGAAGTTAAATCAAGTTTTGAGCGAGTGCCCGGCACTCTTGTTAAGGAGGTAGTTAATGTGGAAAAAATGTTAATCAGAGGCGTGACCCGTGATAACGACGTGGCGCGTATTGCAATAGTGGGTCTTGAGGACACGCCGGGAATTGCTTTCAGAGTATTCTCGGAGCTGGCAAGAGAGAACGTGAACGTTGATATGATTTTGCAGTCTGTGGGCAGACACGGAACAAAGGATATCGCCTTCACCGTAACCCGTGAGAACGAGGAAAAAACTCTGGAGGTTCTGGAGGGTCTTAAGGATGTGCTGAACTACGAGGAAGTCAGCTCAAGAGACGATCTGTCAAAGGTGTCAATCGTCGGTGCGGGAATGGTCAACAACCCCGGTGTTGCCGCAAAGATGTTCGAGGCGCTCTATGACAATGATATAAACATCCATATGATTTCAACCTCTGAAATCAAGGTGTCTGTTTTGATTAAGCTGGATAAGGCCGAAAAGGCAGTAAGGGTTATCCACGAGAAGTTTAATATATAACTGAAAGAACGGCAGCACGCCGTTCTTTCCGATTTAAAGGGGTTTAAACTATGAAAACGGTTTTGATAACAGGGGCGTCCGGCGGGATAGGCTCTGAAATTGCCGAAAAATTCGGCGGCGATTATAACGTGGTGATAAATTATAACCGCTCTGAGGAAAGGGCTCAGGCAGTTGCAAGGGCTGTCGGTGGCTTCCCCGTAAAGGCGGACGTGAGCTCCCCCGAGGAGGTCGCCGCCATGTTTAAGGAGATTGAGGAACGCTTCGGCGGTGTAGACGTTCTCATAAACAACGCGGGAGTATCTAAATCCCAGCTGTTTACCGACTGCACCGAGGAGATATGGAACGAGATTATAGATGTTAATTTAAGCGGGGTGTACCGAGTGACGAAACACGCCCTGCCCCACATGATAAGAAATCACAGCGGAAGCATTATAAACATTTCCTCAATGTGGGGAGAGGTTGGCGCTTCCTGCGAGGCGGCGTACTCTGCGGCAAAGGCGGGGGTTATAGGCTTGACAAAGGCTCTTGCAAAGGAACTGGGGCCCTCGGGAATACGAGTGAACTGCATAACCCCCGGGCTTATTGATACTCCTATGAACCAGGAGCATGACGAGGAGACAATAACCGTTCTGGTGGAGGAGACCCCTCTTATGCGGATAGGCACTCCGGAGGACGTAGGCGGGCTTGCCCGCTTTTTGGCAGAGGAGAGCAGCAGCTTTATCACCGGGCAGGTTATCGGCGTAAACGGCGGATTTGTGATTTAGGAGGCATATTGTGGAATATATAGGCGCAGTGTTCGGCGACAGGATTTTAAGGGCTGTTATAAGCAATCCGAGATTGAAATCGGCGGAATGCAAAAAAGTTGAAATTCGCCTGACCGATATAGGCGGCAGAGAGGTATACCAAATTGAGAGGTTCACCGAAAAGCAGGCGTTTCATGAAAATGTTGAGACGGAGCAGATTTGCGCCGTCGTTGAAAATATAATCGAAAGCGGCGGTTTCAGGCAGTTTGACGGGTGGAGCGGTGACAGCTACTACCTAATTAAAATTTCAAAAAAGGGAAAGGCGAGCCTTGTTAAAAAGAAAATCGCCGAGGGCAAGTACAAAAAAGCTGCGGGCAATAACAGAGACAAAAAGTACCTGCTGCGGCAGAACACCTCAATCCCGCCCCTTGTGGATTTGGGCGTTTTCACCAAGGACGGTCACGTTGTCAGCGCAATGTACGATAAGTATAAGCAGATAAATCGGTTTGTTGAGATAATCGATGATGTGATTGCCAAAAGTCCCGGGGAGGAAATACGGATTTTGGACTTTGGCTGCGGCAAGTCCTATCTAACTTTTATTTTGTATTATTACCTGACAGAGATTAAGGGGATTAACCCCCAAATTGTGGGACTTGATTTAAAGAAGGATGTTATCGAAAAGTGTAACGCCCTTGCGGAGAAGTACGGCTACAGCGGCCTCAGCTTCAAGGTGGGGGATATAAACGGGTATAAGCCCGACTTTAAGCCCCATATGGTGATAACCCTCCACGCCTGCGACACGGCGACGGATTACGCCTTGTATAACGCGGTGGCGTGGGGAGCGGAGACTATTGTGTCGGTGCCCTGCTGCCAGCACGAGCTTAACGGGCAGATAAAGACCGATAGGTTTTCGGCATTGACGGATTACGGACTGATTAAGGAGCGGTTTTCCGCCCTTGCAACCGACGCTATACGAGGCAAGCTCCTTGAATGGCAGGGGTATAAGGTACAGATGCTGGAGTTTGTGGACTTTGAGCATTCACCGAAGAATTTGCTCATACGGGCGGTAAAGGGCAAAACCTCGGAGAGTAAGAGAAATGCCGCAAGACAAAAGGCGGATGAACTGATAAAGGAGTTTAACTTTAGCCCTACGCTGGATAAGCTGCTGAAGGAAGAGAATTAATATGAGTGAGAAATTACCCAAGCGAAAGGATGTACGACTAAAGTATTACGATTATTCGCAAAATGGATATTATTTCATAACGGTGTGTACCTCTGACAAGAAATGCTTCCTGTCAGAGGTTGTAGGAGAGGGCTGCGACTTAAAATGTCCGATTGATGTGAAAATAAAATTGACGAGGTACGGAAATATAGTTGAAAAGGCATTAATGTTTCTGAATAATAAAGAAGGAATAGTAATAGATAACTATGTGATAATGCCAAATCATATACACTTAATTATTATAATAAAAGGCTCGGAAAGCAGAATTAATGACACATATCGAGACATCAATAAAGCAGCGCGCAGCAATGAAACAATTCCTAAAATAGTTTCGTCTTTGAAAAGATATACAAATAAATTGTGCGGAAATAATATTTGGCAACGCGGATACTACGAACATATTGTTAGGGACGAACGTGAATATAGAGAGACATATGAATATATTGAAAATAATCCGATACGTTGGGAATTTGATGAATATAGCGATATATGGCAAAAGATTTTAAAATACGTATGTAAGTTACAGTCGTAGGGGGCGGCTTCTCAGACGCCCCGCAACATGTTATGTGTACACATTAAATTAAACAGGAGCGGGAGCAAAACTGACATAGAGCAGGATTCAGTTGTTTGTTGTTCAATCGGAGGTGTGCATCGGGGCGTTCAGGAGACCGCCCCCTACAGCGTGACGATTTACAAATATTCTAATCCGTTTACAAATATGTTAGTCCGCCTATGTATTTGGCGGCAAAGGACCATTTTAATTTTACGCTGTTATACAGGAATATTGTCCTAACCTTTTATTAGTGTTGGAAAATTTTCTAAACTATTGTATAATTACCCTGAATTAATTTGATTTTTTGTGTGATTATTCAAATAAAAATAAAAGGGATGTGACACTATGAAACCACTTAAAATAATGAAAAAATTAGCCGCGCTGTCAATGGCGGCTGTTATGTCGGCATCGGCGTTTGGTGCGGTGAACGTAACCGCAGCGGGAAACGGCTACATATCCCCGGAGCCCGAGCGGGCAATTGCTTTCCCCGGCGCAGAGGGCGCAGGCAAGTTTGCCACCGGCGGACGGGGCGGAGAAATATACCACGTAACCAATCTGAACGACAGCGGAACGGGCTCCCTCAGAGACGCTGTGTCCTCAGGTCGGCGTATTGTTGTTTTTGACGTGGGCGGCACCATAAATCTCAAATCCGATATAAGCATAAGCGGAAATATAAGCGTGATGGGTCAGACGGCTCCCGGAGGGGCGGGAATAACCGTGCGCAACGGAAAGCTTGCCATGGCGGGGGATAATATTATCGTGCGCTATGTCTCCTCAAGACCCGGTGAAAAGGGAAGCGGCGACTATGACGCTTGGGGAGGCTCAAAGGGCTCCAACTCCATAATCGACCACTGCTCAATAGGCTGGGCAAACGATGAGCAGTACGGTCTGTATTCCGGCAAGAACATGACCTTGCAGTATACGATTATCGGTCCCGCCAACTGTCTTTCTACCCATTCAAAGGGAACTCACGGCTTCGGACCCATGTTCGGCGCCGCTAACAATTCATGGCACCATAATTTGATATGCCATAACATGTCCAGAAACTTCAGAGGCAAGGTAGACGGCTCTAACGCTATGGACTATGTAAACAATGTTATATATGACTGGGGCGGCCAGACCGCATACGGCACATTCGGTCACGAAAACTACGTAGGCAACTACTTCAAAAAAGGCATATCCACAAGAGGCGGCGATAACTTCGGGGCTCTTGACAGCGGCTCAAATTACAACGTTACAAAGTTCTTCCTGGAGGGCAATAAGATGACCGACAGAAAGGGCTCGGCAAATAGCACAATGAGCAACAACAACTGGAACGGCGGCCTGAGCCTTAACAGAAACTTGAATTATTACGAGTCCCATTACCGTGCGTCTCAGCACTTCCCGATTTTGGTCAATGGAGTTGACGTCTCTGTGGCGCAGGATTACGAAACTGCGGATCAGGCATTTGAACACGTTACCTCCTATGCAGGGGCGGCGATTAACAAGGAGTCCAGAACAAGGATTGACGATGAGGTTTTAAACGACGCTATTAACGGCACAGGCTCTCTTTCGGGAGGCGGCAGCACCTCTAACGTGAGCTCTGATGTTATCAGCAAGTACAGCATAAAGCAGGTCAACTATGACGAATACTATCCCGAGGCAATTCTCACGAAGGAGATAACCGACAGTGATAACGACGGTATGCCTGACGATTGGGAGACTGCCAGAGGTCTTAACCCCAACGACCCCTCTGACGCAAGCGGCTGCTACTTAGGCGGGGCGTACACCAATATTGAGCATTACTGCAACGACCTGACGGTTGACTCATTCCCCGATGGGGTTGTAACCCTGTCCCCCACACTTGAAGAGCTGGGAGATGACTACTCTAAGGCTATAGCGGACCTGAACGCCCTCAAGCTGTCAAAGAGCAAAATCTCTGATGCAAGCGATTTGACTTTGGCAACCACAGGCTTCAAAAACGGCTCTGATATTAGCTGGAGCTCATCCTCCGATAATATTACTATTGAGAACAACCAAGTAACAAGCGTGACCCAGCCCACGGGAACAAGCAACGAAACAGCATATCTAAAGGCGGAGGTTTCCTACGGGGGCTGCACCCTGACAAAATACTTCACGCCGACAGTGCTGACATCAACATTCAGCTGGTACCCCTCAGAGTCGGACAACGGCAAAGCGGCGGGAACAAAGCTTGCCGAGGGATTGTATACAGTTTCCGATATAGTCACGGGAACATTAAGCTCCGGAATTACTGTGGACGGTTCATCCAGAACCACATATATGACCTATACGGAAAACGGAAGCTATAGCAACGGAGCGGGAACGGGTATCTGCCTTAAGTACACGGCTCCCTATGACGGAACTCTGTATGGCTATGCGGCAGAGCTGGCGGACACGAAAACTTTCTATATTGTGCCTGAGGGCGTCAAAGACTACAAAACGGAGTATGCGGGAATGAAGGTGGGAGGCAGCACCCTCACAACGGTTTCCGCCAAGGTAACCGCAGGAACCACCTATTATATATTCCCTGCGGGAACCAAGGGCAAGGTTTTGGGAATGAAGTTTGTGAAAAAGACCGCAACCCAGTCTACCACCAAGACCGAGACGGATATGGAGACCTGGGACTTTGACGACCTTGCCGTAGGAACAACCTTTGCCAGAGATGATAAGATTACCAACTCAAACGGTGCAAGCCTGGTGCTTGACGTGAGAGACGGCGACTCAATTACGGTTGCAAACAGAAGCGGCTCTGATAACAGTCTGCAATTTGAGGATAAAGCATCAAACAGAGCTAAGTGGACATATACACCCGAGGCAGCTCTCAGCGGCGACAAGGTGGTGTTCCAGTTTGAGTACAACAAGGGCGATATTGAAAAGGATACAACCTTAATCAGGGTATATGACGAGGTCAATGCAAGCTGCGCTAACACATATTCCGGCGGCAGCATTATATTCGCCCTTAACACCAGCAGCAATAAAGGAGAGAAAAACTCAACCTCCAGCGAGCTTGTTTTAACCGATTACTTCTCTCAGGGAACCGGCTCCACCGGCGACTCTGAAAAGGGCGTGGACTTCGGCTTCTCAAACTTCACATATTCTAAGGACACCTGGTACGGCATACGTCTTGAGCTGTTCAAGAATGAAAACGGCAAGAACGAGGTTGCTCTTTACACCAAGACGGAGAGCAGCTCTAAGTACACCTACAGAGACTCGGTAATCCTGGGCTCGGGAATACAGAAGTCGGGAGCAAATGTTGACGATATAAACCTGACACCCACCAAGGCAGAGCTTATGACCCCCGGAAGCGGACCGGTCTCTCTGGGAATAGATAACATTTCCATAGGAGTGGAAAACACGGTTTCAACGATAGATCCCACCCCCGAACCCACGCCCCAAGGCTTTGTGTTCAGCCAGGGCGGCAGCGCGGTTCAGACCTTTGACGGCGGCGAGCTCACCTGCGAAATGACGGACGCTGTTACGGGAGACTATGTTATGACAGTTGCGGAGTACGGAGCGGACGACGCCCTGATAAACACCCATGACGCAGAAAACAGCAGCTCCGTAACAATCACCCCTGACACAGAGACGGCGGTAATTCGGGCGTTTATTTGGAGCGACTATGAAGGGATGGTTCCCCTGAAAGCCTCCGGGGAGATAAAAAGGAAATAATTGTGCCGTATTGACATATTTCCAAAAGTGATGTATACTTTGAGATATAGTAATTAGGAAGGTGATTTAAATGAGAAGTGATAGAATTACAAAGGGCGTAAGCGCGGCGCCGCAGCGTTCGCTGCTCTACGCATTGGGACTTTCGGAGGAGGAGATAGGCAAGCCCTTAATCGGCGTTGTCAGCTCCAAGAACGATATTGTTCCCGGACATATGAATATTGATAAGGTGGTTGAAGCCGTAAAGCAGGGAATTTCTCTTGCGGGCGGAGTGCCTATTGTGTTCCCGGCGATCGCCGTGTGCGACGGTATCGCTATGGGGCATGAGGGCATGAAGTATTCCCTCGTTACCCGTGAGCTTATTGCGGACTCAACCGAGGCAATGGCAACAGCCCACCCATTTGACGGATTGGTTATGGTTCCCAACTGTGATAAGAACGTTCCCGGTCTGCTTATGGCGGCGGCAAGGCTTAACATTCCGTCAATCTTTGTCAGCGGCGGTCCCATGCTTGCAGGTTCAGACTGGAACGGAGACTCGGCAAGCTATTCCACGGTAATTGAGGCGGTCGGCAGAGTAAACGTAGGGGAGATTGACGAGCAGGAGCTCAAAACCTGTGAGGAGAACTGCTGCCCCACCTGCGGCTCATGCTCCGGTATGTTCACCGCAAACAGTATGAACTGCCTGACTGAGGCTCTGGGTATGGGTCTTAAGGGCAACGGTTCAATTCCCGCTGTGTTCTCTGAAAGGCTGCGCCTGGGTAAAAAGGTGGGAATGCAGATTATGGAGCTGATTAAGAAGGACATAAAGCCCAGAGATATTATGACAAAGGAAGCATTTATCAACGCTCTCACCGTTGACATGGCGCTGGGCTGCAGCACAAACAGCGCGCTGCACCTGCCGGCGATCGCACACGAGTGCGGCATCGACCTGCCCTTTGACACGATAAACGTTGTTTCCGAAAAGACGCCCAATCTCTGTCATCTGGCTCCCGCAGGCAACCATTTTATGCTCGACCTTAACAAGGCGGGCGGCGTGTATGCGGTTATCCATGAGCTTGATAAGCTGGGCTTGATTGATAAGTCGGTTATGACCGTAACAGGCAAGACAATGGGCGAGAACATAGAGGGCTGCGAGATTACCAACCCTGAGGTTATCAGAACAAAGGATAATCCCTACAGCAAAACAGGCGGTCTTGCCGTGCTCAAGGGCAACATTGCGGCGGACGGCTGCGTTGTTAAGCGGTCTGCCGTTGATGAGAAGATGATGAAGCACTCGGGCAAGGCAAGGGTGTTTGACAACGAGGAGGACGCCGTTGAAGCAATCTACGGCGGAAAGATTAACCCCGGCGATGTTGTGGTAATCCGTTACGAGGGCCCCAAGGGCGGCCCGGGTATGAGAGAGATGCTCTACCCCACTGCTGCAATTGTGGGCAGCGGTCTGGGCGACAGCGTTGCTCTTATAACAGACGGCAGATTTTCCGGAGCAACCCGCGGTGCGGCAATCGGTCACGTTTCGCCTGAGGCGGCCGAGGGCGGAGTTATCGGTCTTGTGCAGGAGGGGGATATAATAAATATTGATATTCCCAATTACTCAATTAGCCTTGAGGTTTCCGACGAGGAGCTTGAGGAGAGACGTAAGAACTTTACGCCCCATGAGCCCAAGATTAAAACAGGCTATCTGGCTCGGTACGCAAGAAGCGTTACCTCCGGCGCAACAGGAGCTATACTTAAATAATTTGGCATAATATAAAGGGCTGTCTGTGCGACAGCCCTTTTTTAAATATACCTTCCGCCCGCCCTGTGCGCTCGGGGCGGAGGCGGCAAATCGGATACAGGGCTCCTAAAAAATCGAAGATTTTTTGGGATAGAGGAGCACATGCCCGTAAAAGCGTAGGCTTGACGAACAGGCAAGCCGAGCTATGAGGGCATAGTGTGACGATGGGTGGGCGACAATTTATTCTGTCCAAATATTCAGCTGCTGAAGCTCATTGTTC
>CATWQA010000030.1 GCA_958352815.1 uncultured Eubacteriales bacterium | reverse complement strand
CGTGTGTTCCCACGAGACCCAGTGTCAGGGGCACTGTGTTCTCGGCAGAAAGGGTAATCCTGTACATATCAGCAGTATTGAAAACTATATTTCTACCGCCTACCTTGATCGTTTAAAATTTGAAAAGCCGGAGCCAAACGGAAAAATGGTAGGTATTGTCGGCTCAGGCCCTGCGGGTATCACTATTGCTATTGAGCTGGCAAAGCGCGGATACGCCGTTACTGTTTTTGAGGCAAAGGATAAAATCGGCGGCGTGCTGAGATACGGTATTCCCGAGTTCAGATTGCCTAAGGCTATTCTTGAGCAATACAAGAAGCTCATGCTTGAGCTTGGCATAAAAATCAGACCGAACGCCACAATCGGCGGAGCTATATCCATTGAGGATATATTCAGAGACGGATACGATGCATTGTTTATCGGCACAGGTGTCTGGAAGCCTAACAGCCTTAAAATCAAGGGTGAGAGTCTGGGCAATGTTCACTATGCAATTGCGTATCTGATTAACCCCGATGAATATGACCTGGGTGATAATTTGATTATTATCGGCGCGGGAAATGCGGCGATGGACGTTGCGAGAACGGCAATACGTAAAGGCGTCAGATACGTCACGGTGTTTAACAGAACCGATAAGGTTGCCGCAAGTGATTTGGAATATGAGTATGCAAGGTTTGACGGGGTAGATTTTGAGCATTGCAAGGTTCCTGTTGAGATTATGACGGACGGCGTTATTTTCAGAGATTCCAAGGTCAATGAGGACGGAAGCATTGAAGAAATCCCGGGAACCGAGAAGAAGTATCCCTGCACATCTGTTATAGTTTCAATCAGCCAGGGCGCTCAGGATCAGATTTTGTCCAGAACAAAGGGCATTGATACGAACAAAAAGGGACTGCTTGTTACCAACGAGTACGGAGAGACCACGAGAGAGGGTATCTTCGCCTCGGGTGACATTGTTAAGGGAGCAAAGACAGTTGTTGAGGCGGTAAAGTACTCAAAGCTGGTTGCCGATGCAATGGACGAATATATGCAGGGCGCGAACAAGTAGTTTATATTTAACTTCGCTTAGGTGTGTTTCACATAATAGGGAGACCCCGTATTTGCAATTGCAAGCACGGGGCCTCCCTTTATTAATCAATTGTAATTTTAAGAAATGTTTTCTTTCCCTTTTTAACAATCATTTCGCCGTTTTCAAAATAGCTGCCGTCAATGGTTGTGGCAATATCCTTAACCTTTTCGTTGTTGACGGACAAGCCGTTCTGCTGAATTAAGCGTCTGCCCTCTCCCTTTGAGGGGATGAGATTAACCTCAAGGAGCAAGTCGAGAATATTTACGCCCTGCTCAATCTTATCGGCTGCAACAGAGGCGGAGGGCATATTCTCCGTATTTCCATTTCCGCTGAAGATTGCCATTGCCGCGTCGTTTGCCTTTTTGGCTTCTTCCTCGCCGTGAACCATTTTGGTGACCTCGTAGGCAAGAATGCATTTAACCTTGTTGAGCTCAGCGCCTTCGCACTTTTCGTATTCGGCAATCTGTTCCAGAGGCAGGAAAGTAACCAGCTTCAAAAGGCGGATTACGTCTGCATCGTCCACGTTTCTCCAATATTGATAGAACTCATAGGGAGAAACCTTTTCCGGATCGAGCCAGAGAGCGCCCTTTTCGGTCTTGCCCATCTTCTTGCCCTCGCTGGTCGTCAGAAGCGTAAAGGTCATGCCGTACGCCTGAGCACCGTCCTTACGTCTGATAAGCTCAATACCGCCGATGATGTTCGACCACTGGTCGTCACCGCCGAACTCCATAATTGCGCCATAGTCCTTATGGAGCTTATAAAAATCATAGCCCTGCATGAGCATATAGTTAAACTCTAGGAAAGATAGACCCTTTTCGAGACGGGTCTTGAAGCATTCAGCAGTCAACATTCTGTTTACCGAGAAGTGCACACCAACCTCGCGGAGGAATTCAATATAGTTCAGATCCAGAAGCCAGTCTGCATTGTTTACCATAATAGCCTTTTCCCCGTCAAAGTCGATGAACTTAGACATTTGCTTTTTAAAGTTGTCCGCATTGTGCTGAATTTCCTCCTGAGAAATCATAGGACGCATGTCAGCCTTGCCGGTGGGGTCGCCTACCATTGTGGTGCCGCCGCCCAGAAGAACAATCGGTCTGTGCCCTGCGTTCTGCATATGCTTCATGACAATAAGCTGCATAAAGTGACCGATATGGAGGCTGTCTGCTGTGGGGTCAAAGCCTATATAGAACGTAATCTTCTCGCTTCCCAGCAGCTCCCTGATTTCTTTCTCGTGAGTGGTCTGGGCTATAAGACCGCGGGCTTTCAGGGTGTCAAAAACATTTTCATTATTCATTTTCGTTTATCTCCTTTTCGTTCTCGTCATTTTCTGTATCAACTTCCGCAACAACTTCAATTCCCAGCTCGTCAAGCTGCTTTTTATCAACGCAGCTCGGAGACTTCATCATCAACTCAGAGGCGGTCTGCACCTTGGGGAACGCAATAACGTCGCGTATAGAATCGCAGCCTGCCATAATCATAACCAGGCGGTCAAGACCGTAGGCAAGTCCGCCGTGAGGGGGAGTTCCGTACTTAAACGCCTCTATCAAATGTCCAAAGAGGTTCCATGCCTCCTCGTGGGTGAAGCCCAGAGCCTTAAACATCTTCTCCTGCAAATCGGAATTGTATATTCTGAGGCTTCCGCCGCCGATTTCGTTGCCGTTTAGTATTATATCATATGCCTTAGCTCTTACGTTTTGAGGCTCGGTTTCCAGCTTGTCAATGTCCTCATCCACAGGGTGAGTGAAGGGATGGTGCTTTGCAACGTATCTGTCCTCTTCCTCGGAGTACTCAAACAGAGGGAAGTCGGTAACCCACAGGAAGTTCAGCTTTGAATTGTCTATTAGGTCAAACCTGCGGGCAACCTCCAGTCTTAAATTGCCGAGTGCGTCATAAACAACCTCGTTCTTGTCGGCTATAATCAAAATTGCGTCTCCAACCTCTGCGTCGGTCGCCTTAAGAATGGCGTTGACCTCATCATCAGTCAAGAATTTTGTTATCTGAGAGCGAAGCTTTCCGTCCTCAACAACAATCCATGCCATTCCCTTTGCCCTATAGGTCTTAACATATTCGCCCAGGCTGTCCAGGGTCTTTCTTGTGAGCTTGTCTCCCAGACCCTTTGCGTTGATACAGCGAACGCTTCCGCCGTTTTCAATGGCTCCGCTAAACACTTTAAAGCCGCAGTCCTTAACAGCATCGGAAATATCAACGAACTCCATTCCGAACCTGGTATCGGGCTTATCCGAACCGTATCTGTCCATAGCCTCTTTATAGGGCATTCTCAAAAACGGAGTTTGAACATCTATGTCGAGAGCTTCCTTAAATACACGCTTTAAAAAGCCCTCGTTTATTTCAATAACGGTATCAATATCAACAAAGGATAGCTCCATATCAAGCTGAGTAAACTCAGGCTGGCGGTCGGCTCTCAAGTCCTCGTCGCGGAAGCAGCGCACCACTTGAAAATATCTGTCATATCCCGCAAGCATAAGGAGCTGCTTGTACTGCTGAGGGGACTGGGGCAGAGCGTAAAACTTGCCCGGCTGCACTCGGCTGGGAACAAGGTAGTCCCTGGCTCCCTCGGGAGTGCTCTTGGTGAGCATAGGCGTTTCTATTTCCAAAAATCCGTTTTCGTCAAAATAGTCCCGAGCGATTTTTGCCACCTTATGGCGAAGTATCATGTTTCTCTGCATGTCGGGACGTCTCAAATCCAGGTATCTGTATTTAAGGCGCAGAGCGTCGTTTGTATCTATGTTCTCCTCAATATAGAAGGGCGGAGTTTCAGAGATGTTTAAAACTCTAAGCTCTGTTACAAAGACCTCAATTTCACCTGTTGCCATGTCTTTGTTGACGTTTTCGGGAGTTCTCTTTATAACTTTGCCTTTAACCGCAATAACATATTCGCTCTTTAAGTGCTCGGACTTCTCGAAAACGTCCTTGTCGGTGGCATCGTTAAAAGCAAGCTGAACTATGCCTGTTCTGTCGCGGAGAGTTACGAAGTTAACTCCGCCCAAACGCCTGTTCTTTGCCACCCAGCCCATAAGCGTAACTTCCTTGTTTTCATGGGTCACATTTAGCTCTCCGCACATATTCGTGCGCTTTAAACCGGTGAGATTTTCAAATTCCATTATTACTTCTCCTTAACTTAATCTTTGTTAATCATATCATAAATTGCTTCGCTTGACAACTCACATTTGGCTGAGTCGCCCTCTGCCATATTTTTAATTTCAATGCTGCCGTTTTGGATTTCATCATCTCCCATAACAATGCTGAACCGTGCGCCCAACTTGTTGGCGTACTTCATCTGCGCCTTAACGCTTCTGCCGCATAAATCCCGCTCAGCCCACAAGCCTTTGTGCCTTAATTCATACACAATTTTCTGGGCTTCAAATTCCGCACTCTCGCCGATTGCGGCAATGAAAATGTCGGGAACAGAGACTTGTGGCAAAACAGCTCCCTGATTTTTCAGAATCAGTATAAGCCTTTCAATACCCAGGGCAAAGCCTATTCCCGGAGTGGGTTTCCCTCCCAGCTCCTCAACCAGACCGTTGTACCTGCCGCCGCCGCAAACCGTTGATTGCGCTCCCAGTGCATCGGAAGTGATTTCAAACACGGTTTTTGTGTAGTAGTCAAGACCTCTGACAATGTTCGGGTCGATTTTATACTCAATGCCCAGCCTGTCCAGATAGCTTGTCAGCTTGGAAAAGTGCTCCTTGCAGTCGCCGCAAAGATAGTCAATCATTTTGGGAGCGCCCTCGCAGAGCTTTTGGCAAACGGGGGACTTACAGTCAATAATCCGCATGGGATTTTTTTCGAGCCTGTCCTTACATGTGTCGCACAGCTCGTCATAGTGGGCGGTGAAATACTTTTTCAGCTCCTGGTTATACTTGGGCTTGCAGTTTTCACAGCCAATACTGTTTAGGTTGAGCTGTAGGTTTTTAACGCCCAGCTTGTCAAAGAAATCCAGAGCCAGCTCTATAATTTCAGCGTCTGTTGCCGGGGATTGGCTTCCGAAGCATTCAAGCCCGAACTGGTGAAATTCCCGCAGTCTGCCCGATTGAGGCTTTTCGTATCTATAGCAGGAAATCAAGTAGTACAGCTTTGTAGGCTGGGGATTGGCGTACATTGAGTTTTCAATATAGCTTCTGGCAAGGGAAGCGGTGCCCTCGGGGCGCAGAGTAATGCTGCGTCCGCCCTTGTCGTTAAAGGTGTACATCTCCTTTTGCACCACGTCTGTAGTATCGCCGACACCGCGGCTGAACAGGGAGGTATCTTCGAATACGGGGGTTCTTATTTCCTTGTAACCGTACAGATTACAAACCTCCCGTGCGGTGTCCTCAATCAACCGCCATAAATCAATGTCGCTCGGAAGAATGTCCTCGGTGCCTCTTGGTTTTTTAATCATTATTCGCTCTCCTTTACAGTGTTTTTTAAAGTACCAATGCCCTCAACGGTAACCTCCACAACATCGCCGGGCTCCATGGGGCCTATTCCCGACGGAGTTCCTGTTGTAATCACGTCTCCGGGGTACAGGGTCATTATCTGCGAAATGGCAGATACCAAGTAGGGAATTTTAAATATGAAGTTTGAAGTGTTCGACCTCTGCTTAACCTCTCCGTTTAGCTCTAAGGTGATTTCCAAATTCTCGGGGTCAACTTCGGTTTCGATAAAGGGACCTATCGGGGCAAAGGTGTCAAAGCCCTTTGCGCGGGCCCACTGAGAATCAACCCTCTGCAGATCTCTGGCAGTAACGTCGTTAAGGCAGGTATATCCGAAAATATAGTCCTGTGCGTCCTCCTCACTGACGTTATGCGCCTCACGTCCTATGACAATGGCGAGCTCTGCCTCGTAATCCACCTGCTTTGACATCTTCGGATAAATTATATCATCGCCGCACCCGATAACAGTCGTGCAAGGCTTTAAAAACAGGGCGGGGAAGCTCGGGATTTTTAAATTCAGCTCTTTTGCATGGTCTGCGTAGTTAAGCCCAACCGCCGCAATCTTTGTGGGATTGCACGGCGGCAGAAGTCTTACGTCCTTTAAATCAACCTTTTTGTCTGTTTGAGAGAAATAATCGAAAATATCCCCCTCAAGAAATGTCAGCGTGTCATCGCCGTTTACAATGCCGTAGTATATTTCGTTTTCGTATTCAAATTGCGCAAACTTCATATTTTCATCTCCAATTTATTCCTTGCCAGCCGAATATGCGGACAGAAGCCCGTCAATCAGTTCTGTAACCTCTGAGCGACCAATGCGTTTTTCGGCAGAAAACGGTATTAATATGCTGTTATCGTCCATATTAAGATCGTTGTATATAACACTTAAATTCTTATCTATTTGAGATTTTTTCAGCTTATCAATCTTTGTGGCGACAACGATTTGCTGAAAATTATAATGCCTCATCCAGTCGGACATCATAATGTCGTCCTTTGAAGGCGCATGTCTCGCGTCCACAAGCTGAATTACCTGAACAAGATTATACCTGCCCGACAGATATGTGTCAATCATCTTTGCCCACTTGTCCATCTCCGACTTTGAAACCTTTGCGTAGCCGTAGCCCGGAAGATCCACAAGTCTGTATCTGTCGTTATCTATGGTATAAAAATTAATTGTGGCGGTTTTGCCGGGGGTGCTGCTGGTTCTTGCCAGCTTGTTCCTGTTGGTCAGGCAATTTATCAAAGAGGATTTTCCCACGTTAGAACGGCCGGCAAAGGCGATTTCCGGAACCAATGTGTCCGGGTACTGGTCGGGCTGCACGGCAGTCCGCAGCAGCTCTGCTTGAATGTATTCCATGGCTTCCTCCTATTAATTTGACTTTCTGATATTTATGCCGCTGTCCATTTTGGAAATGTCGTTTTCCATATGCTCAATACCGACAACGCCCTTTTCCTTTGAACCGCGCAGAGGCAGAAGAGGCATAGCCTGAGCGCTTAAAGCGTTGCTTAAAACATCGTCCATAGTCTTTGCGAAAACAAATTCCATGTTGTTCTTAACAATCTCGGGCAGCTCGTGGTAGTCTCCCTTGTTTTCAAAGGGGATTATAACCCTCTTCATGCCTTGCCTGAGAGCGGCAAGGGTCTTTTCTTTCAAACCGCCTATGGGTAGAACATTTCCTCTCAGGGTTATCTCACCGGTCATGGCAACGTCGTGCCTAACCTTTCTGCCGTTTAGGGCTGAAATCATGGCTGTCGCCATTGTGATGCCTGCGGAGGGGCCGTCCTTGGGAACCGCACCCTCGGGAATATGAATATGTATATCAAACTCCTTGTAAAAGTCGGATTTGATTCCTAATTTATAACAGTTAGCTCTGATATAGCTGTATGCCGCCTTGGCGGACTCTTTCATAACGTCTCCCAGGTTTCCCGTAAGCTCAAGCTTTCCGCTGCCCTCCATAACGTTTACTTCAATAAGCAGGGTTTCGCCGCCGACCTCCGTCCATGCGAGGCCGTTTGCCATTCCCGTCATATCGGTTTTCTCGGAGGCGCTTAAATTAAATATGCGCTTGCCTAAGAAGTCTGTAACATTCTTCTTTGTAACCGAAACGTGGTACTCTGAATTTTCAACGGTTTTAACCGCAGTCTTCCTGCAAATTTTTGCAATCGTCCGTTCAAGGTTGCGGACTCCCGATTCTCGAGTGTAGCCGTCGATTATCTCCTTAAGGCCGCCCTCGGTAAAGCTGATGTTCCGCCCGCTGAGACCCGCCTTTTTCCGCTGCTTGGGAACAAGGTATCGTTTTGCGATGCTCAGCTTTTCGTCATCGGAATACCCCGAAACTTCAATAACATCCATTCTGTCAAGAAGGGGACGGGGAATGTTTTCCGCATTATTGGCGGAGGCGATAAACATAACGTTTGACAGATCAATTGGCAGCTCAATATAATTATCCCTGAAGCTCTTGTTCTGTTCGGGATCAAGCACCTCCAGCATGGCGGAGGTAGGGTCGCCGCTTATGTCCTTTGTCATCTTGTCTATTTCGTCTAAGAGAATAACAGGATTGTTCACAGCCGCGCGCTTTAATGCGTCAATTATTCTGCCTGGCATTGCTCCCACGTAGGTCTTTCTGTGTCCGCGTATTTCAGACTCGTTGTGAACCCCGCCCAGACTGAGCCTGATATATTTTCTGCCGATAGATTTGGCAAGAGAGCTTACCACCGACGTCTTACCCGTTCCCGGAGGACCCACAAGACAGAGAATATTTCCGCTCACTTCGTCGGTCAGTTTTCTGACGGCGATGTATTCCAAAATGCGCTCCTTAACCTTGTCAAGACCGTAGTGATCCTTGTCAAGCTGCGCTTTTGCTTTGGCGATATCCAGATTTTCTTCTCCCGAAATCTCCCAAGGCAGCTCCAGGACGGTTTCAATATAGCCCTGAATAACCGCATATTCCTGAGTGTGGAGAGGAGTTTTGGAGAGCTTTATAAGATCCTCCTCAAGTTTAGCTTTAACCTCAGCGGGCAGGTTTCTGTTCTCAATTTCTTCGCGGAACTTGATTTCGTCTGAGTTAAAATCATCGCTCTCGCCAAGCTCGTCCCGTATAACCTTAAGTTTTTCCCTGAGAACGTAGTCTCGCTGATTGCTGTCCAGATTTTCCTGAACCTGATCCATAACGCTCTTTTCGATATCGAGCAGGTCAATCTCCTCAGCCATAATAGAGATGAGCAGCTCCATTCTTTCCGTTACGTCAACACAATCCAAGATAGACTGCTTCACGGATGGCTTAACCGGAATATTTGAGATTATAACGTCAGCCATTTCTCCCGGGTCTTCAACAGACAAAAGGGCTGTTATGGTTTCGGGGGACAGTCTGTCATAGAGCTCTAAGTATTCCTCGGTCAGGTGCTGAATTTTTCTCATGAGAAGCTGAGTGTATGTAACGTCGGAGCCTATAATATCGTCCAGCCGCTCAACCTCAACCTGAACAAACCTGTCCATGTCGACAAATTCACGAATTGCGCCTCTGTCCCTGCCCTCGACCAGAACGCGAACCGAGCCGTCGGGCAGCCTGAGAGTCTGGCGAATTTCGCAAATTGTTCCGACCTCCGCCAGATCAACTCTCCGGGGAGATTCGGTCAATATATCGTTTTGGTAACAAAGGAAAACCAGCTTGCTGTTCTGCATTGCGGCTTCAATAGCGTCAATGGATTTTGGCCGCCCAACATCAAAGTGCAAAATCATTCCCGGGAAGATAGTTATTCCCCTTAAGGGAACCAGTGGAAGTATATATTTATTCTCCGTCATATATTATACCTTAGCTTTCTGAATTTTACATGAATAAAAATATTCAAATATAATCAATTATACTATTAATGATTTCAAATATCAAGTGGTTATGTTAAATTCTATGTATAAAATAATCATAAAACTTTGATTTATTTTGTGCAACGCCCCAATTTTGTTTTGGGTTTTAACAGTCTGTTAAATTTATAATTAAAATGATTGAAAGTTTGTCGAATTTGTGTTATAACTATAGCAAGGTTCCCTTTTGACCAACGGAAAAGGATGTGATATAATATGGGGGAAGTCGGAACGGTTTATGAAATAATCAGTTATTTTTTTATATATGCGTTTTTGGGCTGGTGCTGCGAGGTTATTTTTGCGGCGGTAAAGGAAGGACGGTTCGTAAACAGAGGATTTCTCAACGGGCCCGTCTGCCCGATTTACGGGTTTGGAGTTATCACTGTCCTTATGATTTTATGGGGCGTTAAGGATAATTTCGTGCTGCTGTTCTTCGGGTCGGTTTTGCTGACGTCGGTTCTGGAATATGTTACGGGGTACATACTGGAAAAGTTTTTTCATATGCGCTGGTGGGATTACAGCAGCGAGCACTTCAATATTAAGGGCTATGTGTGCCTGAAGTTTTCTATTCTATGGGGTCTTGCCTGCTTGATTGTGGTTGACATTGTTCATCCCGCAATAGAAAATTTGGTTTTGCATTTGCCCGTGCGGCTTACGGTTGTGCTGCTGTGCGTTTTAACCTTTGCCATGCTTGCCGATGCTATTATTACGGCAATCGGTATCAGCAACACCAATAAATATCTGAAGCTGTTGTCCTCTACGGGTATACGGCTGAGAAAGCTATCCGACACGTTGGGAGAGAATTTGTTTAACAACACCATTAACATAGTTCAAAAGAGCGATGCAATTAAAGAAAACCTTGATGAAAGATATGAGAAAACAAAGCATGAGTTGGAAGAGCAGCGGGCCGCCGTGCAGGCAAAGTTCAACGAGCTTAAAAGCAGAAAGCCTTTGACGGCAAGGCGTATTTTTGCGGCGTTTCCGGATTTGAGCGCTCTTGAGAAAAATATAACGATGATTAAAAATGCCAGATTGGAAAAGAGAACATCTGAGGAAAAGGAGAAAAATAATGAAGAGGATTAGCAGGATAGCTTGCGTGCTTATCGGGATTTTATTGGCGGTGGTTCCGCTCAGCTCGTGCGGCGGTTCAGCAGGCGAGGGAGAGGGCGAAAAATTGAGTATAGTCGCCACGGTGTTCCCGGGTTATGATTTTGCGCGGACGATTGTTGACGGTATTGAGGGAGTTCAGCTTAAAATGCTGCTCAAGCCCGGTTCGGAAACTCATTCCTATGAGCCCACACCTCAGGATATAATTGCAATCAAAAACTGCGATATTTTCATTTACGTAGGCGGGGAGTCGGACGAATGGATTAAGAATATTTTAGAGTCCGTGGACGCGTCAGGTATTGCTTTGCTGCCTATGATGGACTGTGTTGACCTTGTTGAAGAGGAAATTGTTGAGGGCATGGAGGAAATAGGGGAGGAAGATGAGGAGCACGGCTTTGAGCCCGAGTATGACGAGCATGTGTGGACTTCTCCCGTAAACACAATAAAGATAAGCGAGAAAATCAGCGAGGCAGTCAAGGCTCGGCTGACTGATGAAAATGATAAAAGTATATGCGCTCAAAACACGGAGGCGTTTAGAAACGAGCTGACAGAGCTTGACGAGAGCTTTAGAGATGTTGTGGCAAAGGGTGCCAGACAAACCATAGTCTTCGGGGACAGATTTCCGTTCAGGTATTTCGCCGATGAATACGGCCTTAAATACTACGCGGCCTTTCCCGGCTGCTCATCTGAAACCGAAGCGAGCGCAAGGACAATATCATTTCTGATTGATAAGGTCAACGAGGAGGAGATCACCGTGGTGTTCTATCCGGAAATGTCAAACATGAAGGTCGCAAGTACTATTTGCGAGTCCACAAGCGCAGTTCCCATGCAGCTTAATTCCTGCCATAATGTTACGGCGGAGGAGTTTGAAGGCGGGGTAACCTACCTAAGTCTTATGGGGGAAAACGTGGGCGTTCTTGAAACAGCCCTTAACTGATTAATTAAAACGGAGATAAGTATGAGCGATTTTATTAAGAAATATGTTATTGTAATCGGCGGAGGTCCTGCGGGTATGATGGCTGCGGGAACGGCGGCGTCTCGGGGACATAATGTTAAACTGATTGAACAAAACAAAATTCTCGGCAAAAAACTGTTGCTGACGGGAAAAGGGCGCTGTAATATAACAAACGCCTGCGATGATGTGGAGACCTTAATCCAAAACGTCCCCACCAATCCCAGCTTTTTATACAGTGCGTTCTATACCTTTCCCAACACATCGGTTATAGAGTTTTTTAACGAGCTGTGCGTTCCTACAAAGGTGGAGCGGGGAAACAGGGTTTTCCCCGTCAGTGATAAAAGTGCGGATGTTGCCGCAGCCATGAGAAAGTTTATCGTCCAAAATAACGTTGAGATTATAAGAGACAGGGTTGACGAAGTGGCGGCGGAACGAGACTTAGACAGCGGTAAAAGGGTCGTTAAAGGCGTTGTAACAAAGGAGCGGGGCTTTATTCGTGCGGACTTTGTTATTATCGCCACGGGAGGCTTGTCGTACCAGGGAACAGGTTCAACCGGAGACGGGTATTACTGGGCGGAGGAACTGGGGCACACTGTTACTGAAATCAGACCCTCGTTGGTTCCTCTTAGGGTCTATGAGAGTTGGGCTAAGGAGCTTATGGGGCTGACGCTGAAAAACGTGGCGATTACCGTGAAGAACGCAAAGGGCAAGGCAATTTATAAGGATTTTGGAGAGATGATGTTTGCCCATTTCGGAATTACGGGGCCCATAATCCTCAGCGCCAGCGCGCACATGAGGGATATGAAAAGGGACAGCTATAAGATTGAGCTGGATCTAAAGCCCGCCTTAACTCACAAGGAGCTCGATAACAGAATACGGCGGGATTTTGAAGAAAACCTAAACAGAGATTTTAAAAACAGCTTAAACAGACTGCTCCCAAAGAGAATGATAGGCGTTGTTATTGAGCTTTCGGGGATTGCTCCGGAGAAAAAGGTCAATTCAATAACGCGGGAGGAGCGCCTCGGTCTTGTTGATATGCTTAAATGCATTCCCTTAACCGTGGAGGATTTTTGCCCCATAGAGCAGGCAATAATAACCTCCGGGGGAATAAGCACAAAAGAAATAGACCCGTCAACCATGAAGTCAAAGCTGGTGGACGGGCTCGGCTTTGCAGGTGAAATAATTGATGTTGACGCCTACACAGGCGGATTTAATTTACAGATAGCGTTTTCGAGCGGCTTTCTTGCGGGCTCGTCTTGTTGAGCCCCGCTGGAACCCTGCCTTAAAGTTTCTGTACAGGGTTGCTGTAATAACGCAGAAGATTATCGACAGCAGATATGTAACGGCTCCCGTTATAATCAGCCGAGGGATTGTGTCTGTTATTTTCAGCCCGTTTAATATTTCATAGGCTGAGGTGATAATCAGGCAGTGGATAAGATATATGTTGTATGATGCCCCTGAAATACTGATGAAAAATCCCTTGCCTCGGCTTTCCAGGGATTCGGTCAGGCCGTAGGCGTACTGGTAAAAGCCGAAGGTTGAGAAAAGGCAGAAGAACACAACAAACACTGCCGAAAAGGTATTATTAATAATTCCCGCATATTCCATGTAGGACGTAACGCAATGGAGTATTGCGAAAATTAGCCAGCCGGCGTAAATAAGCAGCCGTGACCTGCTCAGCATCTTTAAAAATTCGTTGTAGTACATTCCGGCATACATTCCCAAAATCCAGAATACCAGATAGGACGGGAATATTTTGTGGGTATATTCGTTTGAAACGACTATCATTCTGAAAATAATCGAGCACAGTATGGCAATAAGGATTATAACCATGTGAAACTTTTTGGATTTATGCTTGCTCATTAATATCCAAAGGGGCATGAGCAGATAGAACTGCATAATGAGAACTATGAAGTAAAACTGTGCCGAAAGGTCGCCGTTTAAAATATATTTTATAAGCGAAACCGGGTTAAATTCATAAATGTGAAATGCGTACACGAAAACAACATAGTAGATTATAACCATCACTATGTAGGGCAGATATATTTTTCTGATTCTGTCAAGGAGGAAGGGCATGTATGAAAACTTCCTCTCGCCAAACTTGTAAAACAGCTTAAGAGCGCTGGTAAATATAAAGGCGGGCACTGCAAAGGTGGTGAGCCTGGTAATGGTATAGAAAACTATGGAAAGCACGCTCCACTTGGGAAATGTGTTCACGCCCTCTGATAATAAATGAATCAGTATTACGAACATACAAAGAAAGAATTCAAATACCGATACTTCTGTTATTTTTCTTTTCATATGGTTTACCTCTGTAAAATTCTAAGTATATTCTACACTATTTTTATTCCTAAGTCAATGTTTAAAATATTACATAATTTTTTCAAAAGACATATCTAAGCCGTACTGCGTATATTTTCTTGCCGTGTTACGAAAAATATGACTAAACAATGATTAAAAGCAGCTAAGGAGGATATATATGGAAAGTACGGCGTGGCAAGGGTTCAAACACGGTGTTTGGCAGAGTTCAATAGACGTTGAGGATTTTATAAGAAATAATTACACACCATATGAGGGGGACGAAAGCTTTTTGGCGGGACGAAGCCGCAAGACGGATAAGATATATAAAATCGTCCGCGAGCTTACAATCGAAGAAATTAAAAAAGGCGTTATTGATGTTGAGACAAATGTTGTCTCGGGAATTGACAATTTTGAGCCAGGATACATCGATAAGGAAAACGAGGTAATAGTCGGCTTGCAGACAGACGCACCTTTGAAGCGTATCGTAAACCCATACGGCGGCATGAGAATGGTGGAGCAGTCCTTAAAGGAGTACGGCTTTGAACTGAACAAGGATATAAAAAAGCATTTTAAGGAGTACAGAAAAACCCATAACGATGGTGTTTTTGACGCGTACACCTCAAAGATGAGGGCGGCAAGGTCGGCAGGATTGATGACGGGGCTTCCGGACGCATACGGGAGAGGCAGAATTATAGGAGACTACAGACGGGTTGCTCTTTACGGAATTGACGCGCTCATAAAACATAAGCAGGTCGATTTTGTCCAAAGGGAAAGTATTCCTGCTTCTGATGATGTAATCAGGCTCAGGGAAGAAATCCGAATGCAGATTAGAGCTCTTGAACAAATTAAGAGCATGGCTTCAAGGTATGGATTTGACATTTCAAAACCCGCTCGCAACGCAAAGGAAGCCGTGCAGTTTACCTATTTCGGTTATCTTGCAAGCGTTAAGGAAAACAACGGAGCGGCTATGTCCTTTGGCAGAAATACGGCCTTTTTTGATATATACATCAGCCGTGATATGGAGAAAGGGGAACTGACCGAGGTGGAGGCGCAGGAGCTTATAGACCAGCTTGTCATAAAGCTCAGGCTTGTGAGACATCTGAGAACCCCGGAATATAACGAGCTTTTTTCCGGAGACCCCACCTGGGTGACCGAATCTATAGGGGGCATGGGCTGTAACGGGAAAACTATGGTCACCAAAACCGCATACAGAATGCTGCACACCTTAACTAATCTTGACCCGGCTCCCGAGCCTAATATGACGGTTCTGTGGAGCAAGCAAATGCCCGAGGCGTTTAAAAGATACTGTGCGAAAATGAGCATTGAGACAGACGCCATACAGTATGAGAATGACGACCTAATGCGCCCCATGTACGGCGATGATTACGGCATTGCCTGCTGCGTGTCCTCGATGGAGGTGGGGAAGCGTATGCAGTTCTTCGGGGCGAGAGTAAATTTAGCTAAAACAATGCTTATGGCAATAAACGATGGCGTTGATGCGATTAACCATAAAAAGGTTTTAGACAGTGCGGAGCCCATGTCTGACGGTGAATATCTTGACTATGATGCTGTGATGAAATCATACTGCAAGTGTCTTGAGGAGGTTGCGGAGCTGTATGTGAACACTATGAATACCATACATTATATGCATGATAAGTATGCATATGAAGCAGGGCAAATGGCGCTTCATGACACGGACGTTAAGAGATTTATGGCGTTTGGCGTGGCAGGGCTGTCTGTCGTGGCTGACTCGTTGTCTGCCATAAAATATGCCAAGGTAAAACCGATTAGGGATAAAGACGGCTATGCCTATGATTTTGAAACTGTAGGCGACTACCCAAAGTACGGCAACGATGACGACAGGGTTGACAGCATAGCCTCAGAGGTGCTGGAAAAGTTTTTTGAAGAGCTGAAAAAACACCCCACATACAGAGACTCTGAGCCGACATTGTCTGTGCTGACAATAACCTCAAACGTTGTGTACGGAAAGAAAACGGGAGCAACCCCCGACGGAAGAAAGGCGGGGGAAGCCTTTGCTCCCGGAGCAAACCCTATGCACGGCAGAGATATTAACGGGGCACTGGCGTCCCTAAACTCTGTTGCCAAGCTAAGGTTTGCGGATTGCTGCCAGGACGGAATTTCAAACACATTTTCGATTGTTCCCGACGCCCTGGGAAAATCCGAAAAGGACAGAATTAATAACCTGACCGGGCTTCTTGACGGATATTTTGAAAAGGGCGGGTTTCATCTCAATGTGAATGTGTTAAACAGAGCAACCCTGGAGGATGCAATGGAACACCCTGAAATGTATCCTACGCTGACCGTGAGAGTGTCGGGATACGCGGTAAACTTCAACAGATTGACCAGAGAACAGCAGCTTGAAGTGATTTCAAGAACATTTCATGAATCTATGTAGACAGTATAACTATAAGGACGAACGGGCAGTTCGTCCTTTAAACCTGTATAATCGTATTTTGATAAAGGATTTGACTTTTGTTTGCCCGCCCTGCGCTCGGGGAGGTCGGGCGAGCGCAATAGGGCGGGCGACAGACACATTAATGTGAGTATATAAAATAACAGGGATTATAATTTAAATATAAAGTTTTAGCTGTTACACGATACTACGAATATTGATTTGCTGTTGCGATAATAACATAATTACATAATTGTGTTTGGGTACAGTGTTCGGAGCACAACCGAACGAGTATTCAAAACGGCAAGGTAAATAACTTTACATATTATACTATAATGAAGTGGTGAAATTAGTGAAAATTTGCGAATGCGAAAAGGTTAATAGCTTTACAGATAAATCTATTCTTGAAACAGAGACAATCGGCAATATTCACTCCTTTGAGAGCATGGGCAGCGTTGACGGACCGGGAGTTCGGTCGGTTATTTTTATGCAGGGTTGCAATTTAAGGTGTGCTTATTGTCATAATCCTGATACTTGGTCAACTTCGCCCAATAAGGTTGTCAGCTCAAAGGATATGATTGATAAAATTCTCAAGTTTAAGCCTTATTATATTTCTTCAGGCGGGGGCGTGACCTTTTCCGGCGGAGAACCTTTGCTGCAGCCGGAGTTTTTGCTTGATATGCTCAAAAAATGCAAATATTATAATATCCATACGGCAATAGATACATCCGGCGTCGGGCATTGCGGAGCGGCGGAATACAGACCTAAATATAGGAATATTTTAACCTATACAGATTTAATTTTGCTTGATATAAAGCATGTTGACCCTGCAATATATAAAAACATAACCTGCAGGGAGATGGATATTTTTAATGAATTTTTGGAAATGGTTAAGGAACAGGGCGTAAAGGTGTGGATTAGGGCGGTTATTGTACCGGGGATAAACGACAATTTTGAGTATATAAAGCAGCTTTTCACTTTTACAAAATCAATACCCGGAGTGGAAAAATATGAAATCCTTCCGTATCACACCTTGGGGGTAAATAAGTATAATGAGCTGGGAATTAAGTACAGGCTGGACGGACTTCCGCCTATGGACAAGAAGCTGACCCAAAAATGGGAGCAGTTTTTAAATGATAATTTAAAATTATTGAAAACTTATGTAAAAAAGGTTGAATAACTTATTAGGTAGTGGTATAATTTAACTTGTTAAGTTATATCTGAGGGGGGATTGCGCCCGAGGGCGCGGAGTTTTATGTCAATTGTTGAGGTTATTTTAATCGCCGTAGGGCTTGCAATGGATGCTTTCGCAGTGTCTGTCTGTAAGGGGCTCAAGATGCGGAAAATTGATTATAGATACACTTTTATAATCGCTCTGTTCTTCGGCGGTTTTCAGGCTCTAATGCCGCTTATCGGCTGGTTTGCAGGCAAGCAGTTTGAAGCTTATATCACCAGTATTGACCACTGGATAGCATTTGTGCTGCTGGTGTTTATTGGCGGCAAGATGATATACGAGGCTGTTACCGAGTGTGACGGCGGAGATAATTCTATTCAATATGACTTTAAGGAGATAACCATGCTTGCCATAGCCACCAGTATTGACGCTCTTGCTGTGGGAATATCCTTTGCGTTTTTGCAGGTTGAAATTTTTTCCTCAGTTGCGTTGATTGGAATTATAACATTTGCCCTTTCGGTTGTGGGGGTTATGGTCGGTAACAGGTTTGGCGTGAAGTTTAAGTCTAAGGCTGAAATTGCGGGCGGAGTTATTTTGATTTTAATAGGCTTAAAAATCCTGCTTGAGGGTATAGGAATGATGACGTTTTAAATTTAATTAAGGGGATGTTTCCGTGAAAGAAGAATTGTACACCATACCGGTAAACGAGGCTCTGGAGCAGGATGGTGAGTGTCTGTTCTGTACGCTGAATAAAAAGCTTGAGAATGATATTTTGGATTATATTCTGGGTCCGTCGTACATGGAGGAGGATATTCGGGGGGAGACCGATAAGCTGGGCTTTTGCAAGAAGCACTATGCCCAAATGTTCGGCGCTCAAAACAGACTGGGTGTCGCTCTCATGATAGACACTCATCTTAAAAACGTCCGTGAAAACCTTAAGGGCCTCCTTGAAGATGATATGAAGGAGGGTTCAGGCAAAAAGAGCTTGTTTAAAAAGAGTGAAAACCATTTGAAGGCTGCTGAGTACCTTTCAAAGCTGGAAGGCTCTTGCTACGCCTGCAAAAGAATGGAGTCAAGAATGAACAGCTACATAGACACCTTCTTTTACATGTGGAAGAGAGATAGGGACTTTCGGGACAAGGTCACAAAGTCAAAGGGCTTCTGCCTGGAGCACTTTAATATGCTGCTTAGAGAGGGTGAGAAAAAGCTCGGGCATGATAAGTTTAACGAGTTTTTGAGGGAGATTGCGCCCTTAGAGCTTAAAAATTTGGATATTCTTCAAGAGGATGTTGATTGGTTTATTCAGAAGTTTGACTACAGATTTAAGGATGAGCCCTGGAAGAACTCGGAGGATGCGGTTCCGCGGGGAATACTGAAGCTGTCGGGAGAGGTTGTTGAAGAATGATTTCGGGAGGTGCGCTATGAGAGTTGTAAGTTCAGCCCAGATGAAGAAAATCGAAGAAAACGCCAACAAGCAAGGTCTTTCATATTACGATATGATGGAAAATGCGGGAAAGGGCGTTGCCGATTACATAAAAGAGACAACAGAAAAGTTTGAAACAAAGCTGATTTTAATATGTGTGGGCACAGGAAACAACGGTGGAGACGGTTATGTTGCGGCGAGAAAAATAAAGGAACTGGGCGGAAGTCCGCTGATAGTGCTTGCGGACGGAGAGCCAAAGACTCCGGACGCCGAAAAGAATTTTGAAATCGCCAAGGATATGGGGATTGAGATTTTAAGCTTTGACCCTGATAAAAGTCTGCCGATTATTTACGGTTGCGAGGTTATTGCGGACTGTGTTTACGGAACGGGCTTTCATGGGGAACTGAAACCCGAAATAAAAGAGCTTTTTAAGATAGCAAACGAGGCGGACGCCGTTAAATATGCCGTTGATATTCCCAGCGGCGTCAGTGATGACGGCACGGTCGCCGAGGGAGCCTTTAAGGCTGACCATACTATTGCCATAGACAGTCTGAAAAACGCTCACATATCCGCTCTTGAAAACTGTGGGAAAATCAAGTGTATAGACATTGGTATTCCCGAAGAATGTCATAATCTGTAATAATTAAAACGGGGCTGTCGCGTTAAGGCCAGCCCCGTTGTGTTCAAGTTATTTTTCCATTTTCCAGTATTGAACGCTGTAGGGCGGGAGCTCACTGCCGCCGCCGAAGTCGTGAGTTTTTCCTGTGATTAAATCTTCTGCCAAGCCGCAGCCTGCGTCAAAATGGGCGGTGTAGGGCTCGGAGTCTATGTTGATCGCAACGAGAACGCGTTCGTTCTCCGCTTGACGCTGGAAAATCGCCTGCTTATTTGTCAGAACAACGGACTTAAAGTCGCCGTAGCACAGAGCTTTTGATCCTTTGTGCGCCTCTGCAAGCTTTGAAATAAACTCTGTTAGCTCGTTGCTTTCGGGATTATCAAAGCAGGGTCTGAGGGCGGGGTCTCCGTCCTGCTTTTTGCCCCTTGCTCCCCACTCGCTTCCGTAGTAAATACAGGGAACCCCGGGCATACCGAACAACAGTCCGTATATAAGCGGCAGATGCTCCTTTTTTTGGAGCATGTCCGCAATTCTCGTTACGTCATGGTTATCCACGAATGATAAGAGATGCTTGCCTCTGTACAGGCACCAGTTGTCGGGGCCGAACTGCCTGATAAGGGAGTGGATAATCTCGAACATATTTTCGGAGTTAAAGCTGGAGTGCAGCCCTTTATAGCATTCATAGTTGGTGCAGCTGTGGAGCTTGTCCTCGGACACAAACAGGTTATAGTCCCCGTGGAGCAGCTCGCCCACCAGCACAAAATCCTCTTTAACCGAGTTGCAGTGCCAGCGCAGCGTTCTCAGGAAATCCTGCTCCAGACAGTAGGCAACGTCAAGTCGGAGCCCGTCAATATCAAATTCCTTTACCCAAAAGTCCACACATTCAAGAATATAGCTTACGACGGCGGGATTGCGCAGATTGAGCTTTACCAGCTCATAATGCCCCTCCCAGCCTTCATACCAAAAGCCGTCGTTGTAGCCGCTGTTGCCGTCAAAGCTTATATGGAACCAGTCTGTATAAGGGGAGTCCCACTTCTTTTCTATTACATCTCTAAACGCCCAAAAGCCTCTGCCCACATGGTTGAAAACACCGTCAAGGATAACCTTAATGCCGTTTTCATGAAGCTTTTCGCAAACTATTTTAAAGTCCTCGTTGTTTCCCAGGCGGCAGTCTATAGTTTTGTAATCTCTTGTGTCGTAGCCGTGGGCGTCCGACTGAAAAATCGGGGAGAAATATATTGCGTTGCAGCCCACCTCCTTAATATGAGGTATCCAGTCAATAACCTTTTTAATACGGTTTTCATAAACACCGTCGTTTTCCCTCGGCGCTCCGCAGAAGCCTATAGGATAAATTTGATAGAACACACTTTCATCATACCACATAATCTTTCCTCGCTTTCTGAATTGATTCTGCTTTGATTGTATCATAACACAGCGATTTTGTCACGAAATAATTTTTAAAATTTTAGGAAAACTGCTTAATTGTAACACAATTGAGTTATAAACGTAATATAAATTGGGTGATTGTTATGTTAATTTGGGTAAATAAAATTAAATACAGGCTGGGCATAATGAATACAAGAGGCAGGAAACGCAGAAAACATATGTATTATTACAGATACGGAGCGGCTGTTAAGAAGGTTGTTTTTATTGGGCTTGCCGTTCTCGCTTGTATGTATCTGATTATTACCATCGAAAACAGGATTAACCCGCTGATTTATGATATGTCAATTTCAAATTTAAGCAGTATGGTTATTCGGGAGTGCAACACGGCTGTAAGCGAGCTGATAGAGAGCGAAAATGTGGATTATGCTGAAATTGTAGATGAAAATATAGATAAGGAGGGAAAGCTTAAAAGTCTGTCCGTGAACTATAAGAATCTGAACTTGTTTAAGTCAAAGTTGGCTGTTGACGTTCAGCGGCGGATTGACAATATAAACAGCGTGGATATAACTATCCCCTTTATGTCCCTGATTTCCGACAGGTTTTATTCGGCGGTTGGATTTCCCGTGAAGCTGAGGGTTTTGACAGATGAAAATATTGATATACAGTTTTTTGATGAGTTTACCTCAGCGGGAGTTAACCAAACCAGACACAGAATTTACGTCAGGGTCGTAACAGAGGTGAGCGTAAACGTGCCTGTCAGAGGCAGAGGAGACGACATCGTCACCGATATACCCATAGCGGAAACTATTATTGTGGGAGATGTACCGAGTACATATTTAAATTTTCAGTAAAATTTAAAATAAATTTGCAAATAAGCTGATTTTTTCTTGCAATTTCCATTCGGTTATTATATAATACCAATTAGATATATTTGGGCGGAGATTTAAGATTTCCGATATGATATTGATTGGAGGTTCGGTTATGGATGTAAACGCTTTTGGTGAATACGTAACAATAGTTGCCGAGGAGGACGGGGTTACGATTATCGGTCTGACCCGCGGCAAGGATACCAAGTTTCATCACACGGAAAAGCTGGATTGCGGAGAGGCTTATATAGCCCAGTTTACTGAAAATACTTCTGCAATTAAAATAAGAGGCAAGGCAAAATTATATACGAAAATGGGAACAATAAATATAGGCGAGGAGAAATAACTTATGACAAGAAAAACTAAAATTATTTGTACTTTGGGACCTGCAACCGATGACCCTGAGGTTTTAAAGCAGCTTATGCTTAACGGGATGAATTGCGCGAGAGTCAATTTTTCTCACGGAACTCATAAAGACCATCTGGTGAGGATTAACGCGGTTAAGAAGCTTCGGGATGAACTTAATCTTCCCGTTGCCCTTTTGCTTGACACAAAGGGACCGGAGGTCAGAACCGGGGATTTTAAGGACGGAAAGATTGAGCTTGAGGCAGGTCAGACCTTTACCTTGACCCCACGGAATATTGTGGGTGACAAAACCCGTACGTCCATTACCTATAAGGACTTGGCAAATGATGTTCATGTAGGCGACAGGGTTCTGATTGACGACGGACTTATCGAGATGAAGGTTTCCAACATCAAGGGCGATGATGTTGTTTGCGAGGTAATAAACGGCGGTCCTGTCAGCAATCATAAGAGCATAAACGTGCCGGGTATTGAGCTTAGCATGGAGTATATGAGCGAGAAAGATGTCGAGGATATAAAATTCGGCGTGGAGCAGGACTTTGATTTTATTGCAGCTTCCTTTGTACGCTCCGCCTTTGACGTTCTTGAAATCAGGAGAGTTCTTGAGCAAAACGGCGGTGAAAATATCCACATCATTTCAAAAATTGAGAACAAGCAGGGCGTTGATAATATTGAGTCCATATTAAAGGTCAGCGAGGGAATAATGGTTGCCAGAGGCGACATGGGCGTTGAAATCTCTTTTGACGAGCTTCCCGCTATACAGAAGAAGCTGATTAAGCGCTGCTACAGCGCGGGCAAAATGGTCATCACCGCCACCCAGATGCTTGAGAGCATAACCCATAATCCCCGCCCTACACGTGCGGAGATTTCCGACGTTGCCAATGCTGTTTATGACGGAACTTCGGCGGTAATGTTGTCGGGAGAGACGGCTGTCGGCGAGTATCCCGTCCGCGCTCTAAAGACGATGGCGCAAATTTGTAACAAGACAGAGGAGAATATTGACTATATCAAGCGTTTTGAAAACCTCCATATTAATCAGGCAACAAGCGTTTCCAATGCAATAAGTCACTCCTCCTGTACAACGGCTCATGATTTGGGCGCGACCGCCATTGTAACGGTTTCAAAATCGGGATATACTCCCAGGCAGATTTCCGCATACCGCCCCAAATGTCCTATTATAGCGGGCTCAATGAATAAAAAGACTTGGCGGCAGCTTAACCTTGCGTGGGGCGTTACGCCTATAATGACCGAGATGAAGAACACCAGTGACGAGTTGTTCACCCACGCCGTAGAATGTGCCGTTGAGGAGACTGATATTGTAAAGAAGGGAGACGTTGTTGTTTTGACAGGCGGTTCTCCCGTGGGTATCAGCGGAACAACAAACGTGCTTAAGGTTCAGCTTGTCGGAGATATTCTGGCTTCGGGCCAGAGCCTGACACATCAGTCTATCAGCGGAAAGGTTTGCGTTGCAACCAGCAACAACGAGGCTCTCAAGAACTTTGAGGACGGCGACATTCTTGTTATTCACGAGACCTCAAACGCTATTATTTCACTGCTGAGAAAGGCTTCGGCAATCATAACAGAGACGGCGGGAACAACATCTCATGCGGCGATAGTCGGTATGACCCTTGATATTCCTGTTTTGGTCGGGGTTGAGAACGCAACCAAGATATTAAAGAACGGAACAACGGTGACTATTGACGGAACAAGAGGCAAGGTATATTCAGGCGTTGCCAAGATTATTTAATTTTTACGAGGCGATTTTGTGTTTAGAACTAAACTGACGGTACGCTATTGTGAAACGGACAGCATGGGGGTTGTGCACCATTCAAGGTACTTCCCTTGGTTTGAGGTGGGAAGAACCGAGTTTTTCAAAACCTCGGGCATGTCCTACAGAGAGGTTGAGGAGAAAGGCGTCCTGCTGCCCCTCCTTGACTGCTATGCTAAGTTTATAAAGGGGGCAAGATACCAAGACGATATTTGGGTTGAGGTAAGCCTGAAGAAGCTGGGAGTGGCAAAATGTATCTTTGAATACAAGATTATAAGATGTGAGAACGACGAGCTTTTAGCAACGGGCTATACTACCCACGGATTTACCGATAAGAGTTTCGTGCCCTTAAACCTCTTGAAAAAGCATCCGGATATTTACGAGTGTATCAGCAAACTGAAAAATGATTAAATACCAAAGGCTGTTTTGCGTTTTGCATTACAGCCTTTTTGCTTAAAATTTTAAAATGTGCTTGCAGTTTTTCTGAAAATTTGGTATAATCTATTTAGTTTTATGAAAGTAAATGGGATTTGCATATGAAGAATAATGACACAGATAAGAAAGGCGGCCTCAAAAGGATTTTTCTGACGGCGGGAATTGTATTAATTCTGGCGGCTTTGGTTATGTTTGCGGAGCTTGAGGTCGGATTTTATAATATATACCATAATGTGGCGACGATCCTGGGAATAGAACAGGTTCAGCCGGAGGACGACTTTGCCGGGGAAATAACAGACCCTGAAATAAAGCTGTATTCGGAACAGTCTGTTGCCGTAAAGCCGGAGGAAATAACCCCTGCAAACCTGAAAAGCGCAGACGGTACATATAACAGCGAGGGCGGAGCCAACACCCTTTATGACGGGGACGTTTCTACCTGCTCAGGCAGCGCCAATACCTGGGCAACCCTTGACGCGGGGGAGCTCAAAACCCTTACATATATCAGATATATCCCCAACACCTCCTCTCAGTTTATGGCAAACACTTGCGTAGGAACAAGATTTCTGGCTTCAAAGGACAATGAGTATTTTGTAGAGCTGGGGACGGTTTATCCCGACGTAAACGGGGATTTAAACATGGATTGGCACTTAATCGAGTTCAGCGGTTACGGTGAGTATAGATACTTTAAGGTGGAGCTGTCACCCTATGCGTCCTTTGGCGAGATTGAATGGGTCTGCGACGAGGGTATTAAGGCGGACGAAAATGATGTAACCGAATTTAATTTTACCGCCTTTGATGCGGTGCGGAACTTTACAGGGTACACCACCCTTGCCGTGTATAACAGGCATAATATGTTAAAGACGGTTATGACTGTCGAATCGGACTTCAAAATCGGAGAATATGCGGGCGTGGATTTCTCTGATGTGAAGATGGAGCTTGGGGACTATGTCAGAATAACAACCTATGATAAAGGAACTATGACGTCTGCGGTCAGCGCTCCTCTTAATTACAGATTTACCGAGGCTTCTTCAAAGCTCGCTATGGCAAATATATACAGCGACAACGCCATGTTTCAGGCTGATAAGGATTTGATAATTTCGGGCAAGGCGAGCTGCGGCTCAACTGTTGAAGCGAAAATTGAAAATCTTGATACGGGAGAGATTTACGGCGGCAGTGATATTGCAAAGGATATTTCGGACTGGGAAATAAACTTCGGCAGCTTTGAAAACGGAGGGAATTATAAGCTAACCGTTACTTCCGAGGATGAAAAGCTGGAGTTTGAGAATATAACTTTTGGAGATATTTGGATTTTAGCCGGACAGTCCAATATGGATTTTTATCTCTGCGGCGAGGATGAGGGAGCGGAGCTGCTCAAAACCTCTGCGGGAAAGAAGCTCGCCACAAATTCTCAAATCAGATTGATTAATCTTTATAATATCGGTATTATGGGAGCGACGGGAGAGATTGAAAATCTGCCTCTCAACGACTGGAATGACTATTGGGCGGAGCTTACCCCTGACAGGGCTTCGTATCTGTCGGCAATAGGCTTTTACTTTGCCACGGGTCTTAATGAGAGGTATGACAGGAACGTGGGTATAGTCAGCGTCGCCGTAGGCGATACGGAAATTAACCAGTGGTATCCGAGAGGGGAGAGCAACGGTTCGTTCACGGGAGACAGCGGAAAGCTGTATAACAACAGAATTTATCCTTTTACCAAGATGAATATAAAAGGTATTCTTTGGTATCAGGGCGAGGCTGATCAATACAGAACAAACATGAACGCCGTTGAGTACAGCGACGCTATGGCAGGGCTTATAAATTCATACCGCGATAAATGGAACGACCCTGACTTGCCGTTTTATTATGTTCAGCTTGCAAGATATTCTGTTAAGGATGAAAGTGAAATCCGCGAGGGGCAGCGTATTGCGCTGCAAAAGGTGAGAAGCAACAAAAATCTGGGAATGTTCAGCCTCCTTGATATAATAGGAACTTATGAGGAGGGAACGGGCAGCGCGAGGACTGATATTCACCCATGGCAGAAAAAAACTGTGGCGGAAAGGTTTTTAAATATAGTCGGGAATAATATTTACGGAGACGGCGAAGCACAAACAACAGGCCCCGTTTATCAATCAAAAGAGATTGTTGACGACACGGTTGTTTTGACCTTTAAGCATACGGGCTCCCTCAGAATAATGGATAAGAAGCAGTATGCGGACTCTGTCTGTGAACGTCATATTTCCGAGACAATGACCGATACGGATGTTCTACATGAATTTTGGATTTCCGATGAAAATGACAAGTTCTATCCCGCAAACGCGGAGATAGTGGATGATAAGGTCGTGGTCTGGAGTGAGAATGTTGTTTCGCCCAAGGATGTTATGTATGCCTGGGGCGCATATCCCGAAATGCCCAACCTGACAGACGACAGCGGCCTGCCTGCATTTACCTTTAATACAATAAACGGAAGCGAATTTGAATAATGGTAAACCCAACGGGGCATGATACCGTATTTGGTATTATGCCCCTGTGTATTACTACCAAATATTAAGGTTTGATTAAAAAAGATGTATAACATATTGACATCATTAATGCACAAATGTTATAATCTATACGTGGGTGTTCCTTACCCTTTTGCGCAGCAGGCGTAGGGCTCCCGAAAAATCAAAGATTTTTTGGGAAGAGGAGCACATGCCTGTAAAAGCGAAGCCTTGCCGAATAGGCACGGGCGAGCTGAAAAGGCGTAGTGCGACGAGGGGCGGGACACATTGATTTTGTTTTAAATTAAAGATTTGATATATTAGGAGGTAGTTGAAATGTTGAAAACGTTCCGCGGCGGTGTTCATCCAAACGATATGAAAGCGCCGACAGCCGGAAAGTCAATTGTGGAACTTGACCCCTCGCCGGAGATGGTTTATCCCATGACTCAGCATATCGGATCCCCTGCAAAGCCTATTGTTGAGGTTGGGGAACAGGTTTATGCGGGGCAAAAGATTGCCGAAGCAGGAGGTTTTGTGTCGGCTGCAATTCATTCTACGGTTTCCGGAACCGTCAAGGCGATTGAAAAGCGTATGCATCCCAACGGCTTGATGGTTCAATCAATTGTCATTGAGGATGATGAGCAGGACACTGTATATCCCGATTTAAAGGGGTGCGGTGATTATACTAAGCTCTCCCCCAAGGAGATAATTGAAATTATTAAGGAGGCAGGCATTGTGGGTCTGGGAGGCGCTACGTTCCCCACCCATGTTAAGTTATCCCCGCCGCCTGACGCGAAGATTGATTATGTAATCATTAACGCTGCTGAGTGTGAACCGTATTTAACATCAGACTATCGCACCATGCTTGAAATTCCTGAGCAGATTATCGGCGGACTTAAGATTATTATGCACATTTTCGGTCTGAAGGACGGATACATAGGAATTGAGAATAACAAGGAGCTTGCCATAGAGACAATGTCAGCTCTTGCCGCTAAGATTAAAGATGTTAATATACATGTTGAGGTTTTAAAGACCAAGTACCCTCAGGGCGGTGAGAAGCAGCTGATTAACGCTATTACCGGCAGAAAGGTCGGCCCCGGTCAGCTCCCATATCAGGTTGGGGCGATTGTGTGCAATGTTGACACAAGCCGCGCTATTTATCAGGCGGTAAAGCGTGGGCTTCCCGTTATGACAAGAATTGTTACAACAGGCGGAGACTGCATTAAGAACCCCGGAAACTATAAGGTTAGAATAGGCACGTCCCTCAGGTCTGTTGTTGAGCAGACAGGTGGATTTGTGCAGGATCCCTCAAAGGTGATTATGGGCGGGCCTATGATGGGTATGGCTATTCCCACTTTGGACGTGCCTGCCATAAAGGGTACGTCGGGACTTTTGGCGTACGGCGCAGATTTGGCGTACGGACTTGAGGAAAGTCCTTGCTTGAGATGCGGCAAGTGTGTTTATGCCTGTCCCATGAATCTGCTGCCAAACAAGCTTGACGAGGCTGCGAGAATTGACGACTTT